>CACIJH010000007.1 GCA_902586905.1 uncultured Bacteroidota bacterium
CCTGCTGAGGAAACGCCTGCTGAGGAAGCAACCCCTGCAGCAGAGGAACAAAAAGAAGAAGCACCAGCTGAAGAAGCTGAAACTGCTGAACCAGCTGCTGAAGAAGAAGCTGCTGATGACAGCAAATCTGAATAGCAAAGACAGTATAAATTCATGCGTAAAGAAAACTGCTTCTTTTTAGGAACAGTTGTCGCCAAATACAGTTTTAAGGGCGAAGTGTTGATCAAACTCGACACAGACGAACCGCAACAATATTTATCATTAACATCTTTTCTTTTAGAACAAAAGACAGGGTTGGTACCCTACTTCACAACAGCTGTTAAGCTACATAAAACACAGCTCCTACGCGTATCGATTGAAGAGATAAATACTGAACAACAGGCCAATGAATTGATTGGCAAATCAGTATACTTGCCACTCGATCAATTGCCGTCCTTGAATGACGACCAGTTTTATTTCCATGAAATCATTGGTTTTGAAATCGTTGATGCCACACTCGGTTCGGTGGGAACAATTATAAATGTCAATGATGCCAATTCACAAGTATTGTTAGAGGTCGATCATATGAACAAAAAAATATTAATCCCTTTGGTCGATGAACTAATCCATAAAATCGACAAAGAAAAAAAACAGCTCCACCTATCTATTCCCGACGGTCTTCTTAACTTAGACTCCTAGAGGATGATGAGAAAGCTGTTTTTTGTTTTGATTTTTGTGACCACTAGTCATGCGCAAGATACCCTGAATCTGAAAGAGGTTGTCATCAAATCTCCTTTACTCTTGTCTGAAGAAAGTTCTCTACCATTATCGATAAACTCCTGGTCTACCAATGGGCATTTTCGTTCTATCGAACAAGAGCTCAACACTGTGCCAGGTGTGTGGCTTACAAACACGAGCAATGCAGCGCAAGATTATCGGATTGCCATACGAGGCTTTGGCTCTCGTGCTTCCTTTGGTGTGAGAGGAATTCGAATTTTGCTGGATGGCATACCCCAAACAACCCCCGATGGTCAGAGCCAAATCGATCACTTACCATTGCATCTCATTCGACAAAGTGAGGTGGTTCGTGGTCCTGCAGGTTCTCGACACGGAAATGCTGCTGGTGGCGTACTTTCATTTTTTACGATAGACAATAACTCCGATAAGTCAAGCATCCGCATACAGCACGGCAGCTTTGGTTTGTTGAATTCAGACGCTACGATCAATCAAAATCTATCGGATCATTCTTCCATAATTGGATCGTTGAATTATCAAAAAATGGATGGATTTCGCAACCATGCTGGCTTTGAAAACAAAAGTGCTTTTGTCAAATTCAATCTACAAAAAAACAAAGCAGCACATGCCATATCTATACTTCATTTTGACAGCCCTTATGCTTTTGACCCTGGTGGTCTTACCATGGATGAGGTCAGTGTGAGCAGATCACAAGCACGCAAAAAAAATGAAACCTATGCAGCAGGGGAAAGCGTTCGTCAATCTCAAATGGCATGGAAATACAAAACCCCATTTCTAGGAGGAGAACTGGAATCAACCCTTCACTATAGCCCAAGGCTCTTCGATGGGAAACTGCCATTTGAAAACGGTGGCTTGGTCAACTTAAATCGAGACTTTTATGGTGGTACCATCCTTTATCGTTCCTCATCAGATAGTCGTTATGGTAAAGGAATTATAGGTCTTGAGTTTCAAAATCAGAGAGATCATCGGAAACGATATGTCAATCTTTTGGGAACAAAAGGCAATCAGACAATGAATCAGATTGAGCGTTTTAATGCAGCAAGCGCATTTGGGATTTGGTCCATATCAGTTGGGAAATCTATGTTTGATTTTGGTCTTCGATATGATAGTAATTTGGTTGCTTTGAACGATAGTTTTGAGAGTAGTGAAGAAACATATCATCGTCAATTTAGTCGTTGGTCTCCTCATATAGGTTTTTTATGGAAAATGAATCAATCGTCAACATGGTTTCTGTCGTTGGGTTCTGGGTTTGAGCTGCCTGCGCTGAGTGAACTATCAGCCAACCCTTATGGCAATGGATTTAATCCAGGTTTAAAACCGATGGTTTTTAATGGTTTGGATTTTGGGTTTAGATATAAGAAAGCCCCTTTCCGTTGGGAAGCAGTTGCCTTTTACACAACAGCAAGCAACGAATTGATTCGCTATGAGTTGGAGGACTATCCTGGTCAGAATTTTTACAGAAATCTTGGCGAATCAACTCGCTATGGAATTGAAGTGGATGCTTCGCTCTACGCTCATAAAAATCATTTGCTTCAAGCTGGTTTGTCTATCGCTTCCTATCGATTTGATGATGGGGGAACAGAAAAAACCCTTCCAGGCGTACCTTCAAGCATTGCAAACTTGGGATGGACCTACAAGAATAATGGTTGGAAAGTACTGATTGATGGGCGTTTTGTGGGAGAGTATTTTGCAGATAATTCCAATACTGTTGGTATTGACCCTTATGGTCTTGCTCATTTGGAGATACACAAACAGTTTTATTTGGGAAGTGCTTTTGTCGAGCTTGGCTGTTCTGTCTTCAACCTAACAGACACACACTATTTTGACAATATTCGAATCAATGCATTTGGGGGTCGGTTTTACGAACCAGCTGCTGGAAGACATCTTCTTTTTTCACTCAAAACAGTGTTTGAGTAAGACCAATTATTTTTTCTTCTTTTTGTACACGTGTGGGTTTTCTATCACTCCTTTTTTAAATAATTTTCGCAATCCCATTCGCAGTGTAGAATCTATTTTTAAGATTTCATTTTTAATTCTTTGATGTGGCCAACCCCTGAAAGTTGTGACATGAAATCGATCCGTTTCACGAAGTGGATCTGGTGAGAAGTAATAGTTGGAAACACAGTTTCTTGCTTGATCTACCTGCACAGGACGAACAGCATGCCATGACCCTTGATGGGTCGCCATTACAACAAGGCGGTTGAATTTTGAAGGAATTACAATTGGTTCTCCTTTCAAGCCATCAGGCCAAAGCTCCAAATCGCCCCCATAGTGGTCTTTCCAATTTGGGTTGACGTAATAAAGCAAGTTTAAAACACGCCAACGATTGCGATCTTTATCATGGGAGTTGTCAAGATGTGGGTTTAAAAACTGTCCTTTTTCCATTGTTGAAATTCCACCTGCGTAAAGATTTGTATCTGGCTCTAGCTTATCAATCCCACAGATGGACTGGATAAGTGAAACAACATCGGCATCCTGAAAGGCATAGATCGCTTGCTCTAACAAAGGATCATGCTGATCCATTTGTGCTGCGATATGCTTGTGCTCGCGTAAACTTTTATTGCGTTTCATCTCGACTGGAAGTGGAAAAGCACGATGAATCTCTTTGACGATATCGATGGGTAGTAAATCATCTACAAAAAAATAGCCTATTCCACTTTTTGTTGCATCATACTGTTGTTTGGCTTGTTGCTGTTGTTGCTTAAGCTGTGATAAAACAAGTACTGCAAGAGATTTTTTGGTATGCATTACGTTAGCCATGATTAGGTGTTCGTTTCAGATGGAAAGTCGATTTGTAAATTTCTTAAAATTATGGAATAAAACAAACAATAAAAAACCCTTAAAAAATGAAGGTTTTCAAGTACGTCTAATTACCCTATTTTCGAAACCAACAATTGATTTTTTGAACAAACTAAATGATTAGTTTATAAATAGTTTATCGATTTTGGTTATGTGATTACTAAAACTTGAAATAAGATATATTTTCTTATTTGCGCAAATCAGATATTATTTGAAGTGCATGTTTAGTCTGCTCTTTTATTTTATCATAATCAAACGACCCATCTGTCTGTTTTGCCATCAGCTTAGAGCCCATGCCTACGCAAGTAACTCCTGCATCAAACCATCCCTTGAGGTTTTCTTCTGTTGGCGATACGCCTCCAGTAGGCATAATACTGGTCCATGGTTGTGGAGCTAGTACCCCTTTTACAAAGCCAGGTCCATAGGTGCTTCCTGGAAATAGCTTGACAATTTCTGCACCTAACTCTTCCGCCTTAGCAATCTCGGTTAGTGAACCACAACCTGGTGACCACAATACTTTTCTGCGATTGCACACCGTGGCAATATCTTCTCTTAGTACGGGTGTTACCACAAAGTTTGCCCCATTTAGCATATAGGCCGATGCAGCCCCTGCGTCTGTTACAGAGCCTACGCCCATAATCATCCCAGGGAGTTCTTTGATGGCGTATTTGGTGAGTTCTGTAAATACTTCAAGAGCAAAGTCACCTCGGTTGGTAAACTCCATAAGTCGTGCGCCGCCGTCATAGCAGGATTTGAGTACCTTTTTTGCTACTGCTACATCGCTGTGGAAGAAAAGCGGTACCATACCACTTTCTCTCATTGTTTGTGCTACTTCTATTCTTGTAAATTGTGCCATTGAGCAAATGTAATGTTTATCGGGCTACACGTCCTGATGCGTCGCCACCCATGAGTTTTTCTACTTCGGCTACGGTTACTAAGTTGGCATCGCCTTTTATGGTGTGTTTAAGGCATGACGCCGCAACAGCAAAGTCTAGTGCATGTTGGTCGTTGTCTGGATATTTTAGTAATCCATAAATAAGTCCACCCATAAACGAGTCTCCACCTCCTACACGATCTACAATATCTGTGATTTGATATTGGGTAGTGTCATACATGGTCTTCCCATCATATAACACGCCAGCCCATGTATTGTGTGAAGCTGAAATCGAACCTCTAAGGGTTGTTATCACTTTTTTAGCCTTTGGGAACTTCTCCATCATCTGTTTACACACAGATAAAAAGGCTTCGGCCTTTACATCATGCCCTTGGGTTTGTACACTTATTCCCTCAGGCTTGATACCAAAGTGCATTTCAGCATCTTCTTCGTTGCCGAGTACAATGTCGCAATACGATGTAAGTTCAGTCATGATTTTCTCGCGATGCGCATCATCACAATATTTCCAAAGCTTGGCTCTGTAGTTTAGGTCTGTTGAAATCGTAATGCCTTTATTACTGGCGATCTTTACTGCTTCTAGGCATGCATCTGCTGCCGATTGTGAAATAGCTGGGGTAATCCCCGTCCAGTGGAACCATTCCACGCCCTCAAAGGCTTTGTCCCAATCCAGCATACCAGGCTCAATCTCAGACATGGCCGAGTGGGCTCTGTCATAAACCACTTTACTGCCTCGACTGACAGCCCCTGTCTCAAGGAAGTAAATCCCCAAACGGTCACCACCACGAAGCATAAAATCGGTCTCCACACCTCGTTTGCGCATTTCCATAAGTGCGCATTCTCCTATGTCATTATTGGGAATACGGGAGACAAAGCGAACAGGAACGCCATAGTTGGCAAGGGACACTGCTACATTGGACTCGCCACCTCCATATATAACATCGAAAGAATTTGTTTGTGAAAAGCGCAAATAGCCCGGAGGCGCTAAGCGCAACATGATCTCACCAAAGGTAACTACTTTTTTCATTGATTTGTTTTAGTTTGTTTTGATTAAATACCTAGTGCTTGCCCACCACCAATTTGAACCGTTTCAGCTGTCATAAATGAAGCGTCATCACTTGCCAAAAAAGACACTACCGCTGCAACTTCATCTGGTTGTCCCAAACGTCCTAGCATAATATTATTTTTCCATGATGCAAATACTTCTGGTTTGGTGGACTTGATTTGGGCATGAAAAGGTGTGTCGATTGTACCAGGTGATACTGCATTAACACGAATGTTATACTCTGCTAAATCTTTGGCCAAAGCTCTGGTTATGGCATGTACAGCAGCTTTTGATGTGCCATAAATTCCGGCACCAGGACCACCAGCATTCCAACCTGCGTTTGATGTGTAGTTAATGATTGTTGCATTTTTTCCTTTCTTCAAATATGGAATAGCTGCTCTAGAAACAAAGAAAGTTGAGTCCAAATTTAAAGCCATTACAAAGCGATAAAAATCAGTTGTCATTTCTTCAAATCTTGAACGACCACCAAGACCACCAGCATTATTGACGACAACATCAATTTTGCCATACTTCTCTCCAATTTGTTTGACATTTTGATTTACAGCTTCTTCATTCGTAACATCAAAGCCAAAATACTCAGCAGTAATTCCCTCAGATTTGAGCATTGCTACTTTTTCAGCACCCGCATCGTCGTCAATACCATTTAATACAACAGTATAACCATCTTTTCCCAGTCGTTTTGCAACTTCAAAGCCGATACCACTGGTTGCTCCTGTTATCACTGCAATTCTATTTTCTTGTGAACTCATTATATTCATTTAATATTTATACTTTCTTTTTTAATGGTTCGATTTGAGGACATAAAACCCATATACTTACAATGGCTGTCAGTGCTAAAGCGGCTCCAATAATAAATGCTGGATAGTAGTTGCCCCCTGTAGTTAACCATGGAACCAAAGAAGTTAAACCAACCGCTGCTAATTTTGCTGCCATACCTGAAAAACCTGCTAATGTTCCGACTGTTTTTCCACTAAACATATCGCTTGGTAAGGTTTGTACATTTCCAATGGCTGTTTGAAAACCAAATAAAATCACAGCCATGATCATTACTGCATTAACAGGTGACCCAGGATTAGACATTGCCAAAAGAGATGGAAGCATGATGAAACACCCCAACGCGATGACAAATTTTCGAGTATGGTTTGTCGACCATCCTCGTTTCATAAGATTTTGTGCAAGAAGCCCACCAAACCATGCTCCAACCATAGCTCCTACATAAGGAACCCATCCATAAATCCCAATACCTTTGACGTCCATCCCATATACTTCTGATAAGTAAATCGGTATCCAGAATACAAATAACCACCAAATTGGATCGATAGCTGCTGAGGATATGATAACCCCCCAACTTTGTTTATGAGATAACAATTCTTTTGTCGTTGGGGCATATTCGTTGTCATTATCTTCCTCTGCGCTGGATTGTGATTTTTGACCTGACAATATGTAATCCTTCTCTTGGTCAGTTAGCCATGGGTGTCGCTTGGGAGGAGCTTTCATCAGATACATCCATGGAATTAACCACAGCAGTCCAATTAGACCAACCAAAACAAAGATGTATTGCCATTTAAAAATCAAAGCAAGACCTGCTATCACAGGATAGGCTACAATTCCACCTATCGAGGCACCTGAGTTAAATAGCCCTTGAGCAAAGGCACGTTCTTTTGTGGGAAACCACTCTGCATTGGCTTTGGTAGCACCAGGCCAGTTTCCTGCTTCGGCAACCCCTAGTATCGATCGAAAAACAGCAAAGCTTGCAAACCCTTTAGCTAATGCGTGTAAGGCTGTTGCAATTGACCAAATTCCTATAGAAAGGGCAAAGCCAATACGAGTACCTACCCAATCAAAAATCTTTCCAAAGATGGCCTGTCCAAAAGCGTATGAAAACACAAAAATGACAGAGATCCATGCATAGATTTCTTTGCGTTCATCAACAGATTTATCTGGGAAAAGTTCAGGAGCAATCTCTGGCCACAAGACACTCAAAGACTGTCGATCGATATAATTTATTACTGTCGCTAAAGCAATTAAGGCAATTACCCACCAGCGTAAACCTTTTATTTTCATAATCAAAATGTTGTGAGAAAAATGCAAACAAGCTAATGTGCGTTATCTTGTTTTGCTATTCAATTATTTCCCTCTTTAATAATCTGTTTTTTAGGTTTTATAACAGTATTGATATAAAACGCTAAAATGATCTTTTATCATCAATTCAGCCTGATCAGGGTCCTTTGTTCGAATCGCCTCTACAATCGCTTCATGTTCTTTTATCGCACTAAGTGCCATGTCACTTTTACAAACGTGATATTTTTCAAAGTCAGTGATAATTTGGGGTGTTATCGACAACATCAATTGGTTTAGAGATGGATTGTGACTGGCTTGCGCAATTGCCAAATGAAACAATAGGTCTTCCTCTACAGACTCCTTACCCGAAAGAGTTTTGGTTCGATAATCTTCAAGTGCTTGCTCGATACGTTCTAAATCTTCAGCTGTGTGACGTATTGCAGCAAAACGAACAGATTTTATTTCAAGAAAAATTCTTGTTTCAACCAAAGATTTAAAATCGGGGTCAGGTAGGTTCAGAATCTGGTCAATCATACCATTCAAAGCCGTTCGTCCTAAGTTTGAAATAAAAGTTCCGCTTTGTGGCATCGATTTTAACAAGCCATAAGACTCTAATTTTTGTATCGCATTTCGAATACTTCCTCTAGTAACATCTATTCTTTCAGCAAGTAGTCGTTCTGAGGGAAGTTTTTCGCCAGGCTCTAAATTCTTTGTATTAATAAGAGTTTTGATCTCAGAAATAATCATTTTTTCCTTTGACTCAAGACCATTAACTACCTTAACATTTGTTTTCATAAAATAGACTGGTTAACCAGATTTACATCAGTAAATTTAAAAAAAATATTAATACTTAACTGTTTCAATGAATTACTTTTAATGAATAATATTTTACTCTCGCAAAGGCATTTTCATTTATTGTCCCTAAATAATTACCAGCTTTAAAATAATTTTCAAATATGCCCCATTTTTCAATACTGTTTCCTGTATAGGTTTTGGTTTCGTTATCGTTTAAAACAACCTCCATCAATCCATCACCTGCACGAATCTCCAAGGTGAAAGGTTCATATCCAACGTAAGTTGGAAATGTATAACCACTGTCATTGTCCCATGCATCTGTATGCAATATTTCTGGTACTTCAGCATTGGGATTTTTTAATTCTTTGCTGTTTAAACGGACATAGCCATTTACCCATGATATTTTCATAATTGGGGGTGCGTTATTGTCATCTTCCCCAATCAAGTCTCGTTGCTCGTCTGTGAGCCTTCCATGAATTTGCATGACGATTGTGCGATGTGGATTGCCATTACTGTCTGAAGAAATTTCATCCATCCTCAATCTACCTTTTATTGTGCCACCTTGAGAAAAGGTCCAGTTTGTATCATTGGAACCTGAAACCATTTGTTCACGAAGTTCAGTTCTAGAGTATTTGGAATTGGGGGTGCTAGAACCTGGTTTTGTAAAAAAAACAAGTGCCCCTTCAATTGAGTCATTGTACATGTAGGGTTTTAATACATCATTGGTTGCATAATCAAGAATTTCGGGGGGTCCTACAGAAGTTGGATTACCAATCGGCAAAGTCACTTTCCAATTTGTTAAATCAATATCTGGAAGCGAATAAGACGTATTCGTTTCTGAATCATCAGAATTTTCATTTGCACCATCTGCACCATATATAGCAAAGTCAAAACCCTTTTTATTTTCACTACAACTAAAAAATTGTAGCGACAAAAAGACTACGGAACAAAGAATGTAATATTTTCTCAATTTCATAAGATTTTAATTTGATACCTCTAATTCGAAAAAACTAACTTTTGCAAACGATCCTTCATCACGCGATTGAAAATAATTACCTGCTTTAAAGCAATTTTCAAAAACGCTCCTCTTTTCCATATGAACACACTCATAGATTTTAAATTCATTTTTATTGAGTAAAAAATTCATTCCATGAAATCTTCGCGTATTGGACTGAAAACATCGATAAGAACACCATCCTCTAAACAAATAGCCCCGTGCATAACATTGGGTGGAATATAAAAGGCATCTCCACCATTTAAAACCTTTGTTTCATCACCAATTGTTACCTCAAAAGAGCCACTGACCACTTGGGTTACTTGTGCGTGATAGTGCTTGTGCATTTGACCAATGCCTCCTTTTTTGAATTCAACATTTACCAACATGATGGTGTCGTCGTATGCCATGATTTGTCTGCGCACGCCTTCACCTACTTCATCCCATTGGATGTCTTTTCCAAAATTAAATTCCTTACTTGATCCGAATGATTTCATTTTTTTCTGATTATATAGTTTTTAAGATTACTTTATTTTAGTGGTGTTCCTGGACCTACTGTTGCTTCTCTAAACCAAACCTCTGTATAACTTCCATTTTCATATTGTTTAGCAATATCCCCTCCATAGGTTTCAGCACCTGTACACCATACCATATTTATTTCAGGGTTTTTTCCATTTGTCTGGTTATAGGCCCCCTGTTTAAAATAATTTAACTCCCCACTATAAGCAGTGGCACGTTCTGTACCGTCCTGCCCTATGGGCACAAATAGTTTCTTTACTTGCTGAGGCAAATCTGATTCATTTACATATTCAGAGGAAATTAAATTCTTTGTAAAAGTTTTTGTTTTATGGTTTGGGCTTGAAAAGGTCAAGTACATGATTCCTTTATAAACATTTACCTCATAACTAAACTCTTCTCCTAATTTAATACCATCTTCTGGCTCGGCAGGATACGCGTCTTTTGTTGTTCCGATAACAGACATATCATGACCCCAAACAGCAGTTGAGAAGTCCCATCTTCCTGAATTATCCTCTCCAGCAGTATTGATTTCATAGTTCCAAAAAACCGACCCTTTTGTATGCCCTGGGAATTTTTTATAGAACAATTTAAAGGGCTCATTTTCATGGCCCTCTCCACTGTGTATTTGTCCTATTACAGTTGAGAATGAAGCAGCAACTCTGGCATCGCCAGTGTTTGAAACATGCATTACTTTACAGATGCCTGTTAGCTTTCCACCCTCTTCTGGAATCCATTCTCTTTTTTCGTGGAGCTCTGTTCTAGTGTTACTGGAGTTGGGGGAAGTAACACCAGAATTAGGAGTTTTGTATGCAACCCAGCGTCTTGTTCCGTCAATCACTGTATAGAAAAAGTCTTTGTTTTCAAAATCCACTAGATTGTTTTCTCTTGATCCATCTCCCATTAAAATTTTAAACTTGTCCATAAAAGGAATGACTTCACTGGGGTAAACGATCTTTTCACTCAACCCATCATTTGCTGAAAAATAGCCCTCGTTTGAAATGGCTTGATCGCTGATTTCAAGACGAGCTGATTTAAACCAGACTTCTGCATAATTTCCATCTGCATATTGTTTTTGAAGATCCCCGCCATGGGTTTCTGCACCAGAACACCACACTCTGTTCACTTGTGGACTTTCTCCATTGGTTTGATTATAACTCCCCAATTTAAAGAACAAACCTTCTTCAGCGTAAGCGTTTTTGCATTCAACACCATCTTGACCAATAGGAAAAAATAATTCCTGTACCTGCCTTGGAATATCTGCCTCTGTCTTGTATTCAGAATCAATCAGATTTTTAGTAAAGGTTTTTGTTGGGTGCCCTTCACTTGAAAAGGTGAGGTACATCATCCCTTCTTTCACTTCCACTTGGTAGCTAAACTCTTCTCCCAAAGCGATACCCTCTGCTGGTTCTTTTGGAAATACATTTTCGTCTGTTCCAACAACAGAAAAGTCGTAACCCCAAACAGGATAGGAATAATCCCATCTTTTTGAATTGTCTTCACCAACTGTATTGATTTCATAATTCCAAAAAACCGATCCTTTTGTGTGCCCAGGAAATTTTTTATAAAATATCTTAAGAGGTTCATTCTCATGCCCATCTGCACTGTGAATCTGGCCAACCACTACTGAGTAAGTTGCTGCCACCCGCGCATCACCTGTAGTCGCTACATTCATTACTTTTAGTGTCGCATCTAATTTTGCGTTTGTTAGGGGTGGCCACTTTTTTAGCTGCGCTAGCTCAGTTCTTGTATTGTTCGAAGTACCATGGGTGTTCCCAGCGTTGGGCGTTTTGAAAACAACCCATTCTCCCTCATTATCAATTGTAACGTAAAAAAAGTCCTTGTTTTCATAATCAATTGCTTTTCCAACATTTGAACCATCTCCTAAAATTAGATTCCAATGTTGAAAAAAAGGTATGACCTCATTAGCTATTTGAGTTGGCGTAGCGTTCTGAATACAGCCTTGCAATTGGAAAGCAAAAATTATAGTGAATAGACGAAAAGCCGCATTTTTGATTATCATTTATCAAATGTTTTTTTAATTGGTTAACCAGTTTGGTTACCCAAATATAGATATTTTTTTCAGTTTGTCTTTATCACTTTCTGAATAGACATCAATTTATCTACATTATCAAACAACTTAACCACATACAAACCCTCTGTAAAATGACCAAGATTGATTTCATCATTATAAGTCATCAATATAAGCTTGCCATTTAGGTCATATACCTTAGCGTAATTATAGTATTGAGAACTTATAGTTATTGTTCCAGATGTTGGATTTGGGTAAAGGACTACTGGTCTAATGTTGACGTCATTGGCACTCAAACTGCTCACTTCTTCAAAACTAAAATAGGAGAATAAAACTTCTTCATCTCTAAGGTCTTCAGAGTAAACCAAACTTCTGTATATCCCCCACTTGGGTCGTACAAATTCCCCTCCTGGTCGCCAATTGACTTTAGGCGCGTCAGCTGATGTATTGTCATAATAAAACAATTCATTTTCAGTATCCATGTCAACAATTGAAATGGAATAAAAACCTGAAGATGAATAGTTAATTTTTTCAGTAACCTCGACCCAATTGTTTAAAAATGAACTTAGTGGAGTTTCGAATAGTGTGATTTGAGAAGTTGTTTCAGCATAACGAAGCTGTAGTTTGTCAGGAGAGCCTTTTCTAGTTGTTAATGTATACATCGGCATACTTTGAAAATCTCCTCCGACTGATTTAAGTTGATGTATATGAGTAAACTTAGGAGAAGATTGAAAGCCGGCAGGGAGTTTAAATGCCCATTTATATATGACATTCTCCCCTTGGGTTCCCTTTAAATTTGACGGAGATGGATGGTAGGTTTTAATTTCATTGCGCTGGCGATCATCGATTTCGTCAATACAACGATCATTATCAGGTGTAACATGAATAAAAAAACGATATGCATAGCCGCCAATACTGGTGTCATATACCTCATCTATATGATTACCAAAACTAGAATGATTACAATCTGGCACCTCAATTGGATTGTGACCGGGTGCTAAAAAAGCTGTTAGTTCTTCATAGGTATTTCCAGGGCCGTTTGCTTCAATAACATTCTGTGACCATGACAGATGATGTACAAAAAATAAAAGTATTAAAGAAGCAACCCTTCTTGAATTTATATAATAAAACACTAAGCTGGGATTAATATAGATTTTAATAATTTGATTTTTTTAAAACTAAAGGTCAAAAATTGATGGAAGCCAAAGGGATAGTGCAGGAATATAAGTGACTAATAAAAGGGAAACTATCATAGCTAGAAACAAAGGGATTAATGGCTTAATGACTTTCTGTATGGACGTATTTGCAACACCAACTCCGACAAACAAAACACTTCCTACAGGGGGTGTACACAAGCCTATACATAAATTTAAAATCATAATAATTCCAAAATGAACCGGATCAATTCCTAACTGGGTTACAATGGGTAGAAAAATGGGAGTAAATATTAATACTGCTGGAGTCATATCCATGAAAATACCAACAAATAATAAGGTTAAATTAATCAACAATAAAATCACAATTTTATTGTCGCTCAGCGATAAAATACCACTACTAATCATTTCTGGAATATTCTCAAAAGAAAGTACCCACGACATACTCATAGACGCTCCTATCAAGAACATTACAACAGATGTTGTTATAGAAGATTTTAGCAAAATATTAGGTAGAGACTTTAGCGTAATTTCTTTATAGAAAAATCCCAAAACAAGTGTATAAATAACGGCAATTGCAGATGCTTCGGTAGCTGTAAAAACTCCTGAAACTATCCCACCAATCACTACAAAAAGTAACATCAAGCTTGGAAAGGCTTGAACGAAAGAGTTTAAAACTTTTTTTAACGGCTCACGCTTTCCTGTTTTGAGGTTTTTTTTCTTAGCCCACGACATAGCAACAATCATCAGAAACAAACCCGTTAGTATTCCAGGAATATAGCCAGCTAAAAACAAAGCAGCAATGGAGGCGCCGCCGCTAGCCAATGAATATACAATTAGGATATTACTTGGTGGAATAACAAGTCCAGTAGTTGCAGAAGTTATATTTATTGCTACTCCAAAACCCCTAGAGTATCCTTCTTTCTCCATTTCAGGACCCAAAATACTTCCCATTGCAGAAGCTGATGCCATAGCTGAGCCTGCAACTGAACCCATTAACATTGCGGAAATAATATTAATGAGGGCTAATCCTCCAGGTAAAAAACCTACTAATGCTTTAGCGAATGCAACTAATCTCTGTGCTACTCCTCCACTATTCATCAATTCTCCCGACAATATAAAGAATGGTATAGCCAATAAGGCAAAGCTATCGATTCCAGTAGCCATACGCTGGGATATTGTAGTCAAGGCTGGTAAAAAAGGAATACTAACAAATAGAGTGAAAAGAGATGATATGATTATACTCCATGCAACTGGTGTTCCTATTGAAAGCAATAATAAAAAACTAAATAATAGTATGGCTATTGAAAAGACTTCCATTATGATTTACTTGATGTTAGATCACAGAGCTTGTAAAAAACAATACATGTCCCGCTTAGTGGTATGCACATGTAAACAAGATATAGGGGAATTTGTAATGCAGCAGATTTTTGACCTAGTACATAACTTAAATATACAAGTCTTGAGCCACCAATGATAAAAATCAAAACGGTAGCCAAAATGATAATCGAAAATATAATTTTTTGCATGGCTTTTTGTTGAGACGAACTCAATTGACTGGGAAGAATGTCTATGGCAACATGAAGTCGTTTTCCAGAAACATAGGCGGTACCCATAACACCCAACCATATCATGAGATAGCGAGCCAATTCGTCTGTAAATGAGCTTGGGTTAGACATGACATACCTTGAAAAAACTTGCCAGCTTACATTAAGAACCATGATGCCCAACAAAGCTACCAAAATAATCTCCAAAATACGATTTAATTTATCTTGTATGCCTTTCATTCCTATTGATTTTTTATTTGATTAATCAACACATCCATTTCCCCATTTGTGCGGTAATAATCGTAAACAGGCTTAACCATGTCCTCAAACATTTTCTTGTCAGGATAAACAATTTCTACACCAGCTTTTTTTAGTTCACGCAGCGAATTCGCTTCGGATTTAGCCCATAATTTTCGCTGATGAACTACAGAAATTGCAACAGCCTCCTCAAGCCACATTTTTTGATTCTCATTTAAACTTTCCCAAAAATAAGATCCACTTACCAAAACATCAGGTAAGGTTGTATGCTCATCTAAGGTGTAGTATTTACAAACCTCAAACTGTTTGGATAGGAAAAAGCTTGGTGGGTTGTTCTCTGCACCATCCACTACTTCTTGTTGAAGCGAGGTATACAGTTCACCCCATGAAATTGGCGTAGGGGAACCACCCATGCTTTCAACCATTTTCATAGCTGTAACACTTTCCATAACTCTTATTTTTAACCCCTTTAGGTCTGAGGGAGAGTTGATGGGCTTAGACTTCGTATAAAAGCTTCGGCTACCAGCATCGTAATAAGCCAAACCTTTGATTCTGAAAGAAGAAGTTTGGTAAAGTAACTCTTTACCAATTGGTCCATCTAAAACTGAAAACGCATGTGCTCTATCTCGGAATAAATATGGTAACCCAAAGACTTTCATGTTTGGAGAAAAATTTTCAAGAACACCCGTTGATACTTTGGTGATGTCAAGACTTCCAATTTGCAACAATTCTAGGCATTCACGTTCAGAACCCAACTGTTGGTTGGGATATATTTTAATTTTCATAGTTCCAGATGAAATACGGTACAGTTCCTCTCCCATTTTCAACATTGCCTTGTGTACAGAATGATTGGTGTCAAGTCCATGGCCTAAGCGAATAACAAGATTATTATTAGCTTGTTGACAGGCAATAAACAAAAGCATTGAAAATAATAATATTACTCTTTTCACTGGCTTGAATAAAAATTAAAATAAGATTTAGCATTATGATAGCATATGTCTGATACTATGGTTCCAATGGTATCCAAATCGCGAGGTAACAACCCCTTTTCAACATCTTCTCCAAAAATATTACATAACACCCTTCTAAAATACTCATGTCTTGGATAAGACATGAAACTTCGTGAATCTGTAAGCATACCTATAAAAGTGCTCAAAACACTCATGTTTGACAAAGTGTTAATTTGATTACGAATTCCATCTAATTGATCTAAAAACCACCAGCTTGCACCAAATTGAATCTTGCCACTCATGCTACCATCGTTAAAGTTTCCAGCCATGGTTGCAAAGATTGCATTTTGAGCTGGATCTAAATTATATAAAATGGTTTTGGCCAATTTATTTTTACTGTCAAGTGTATCTAAAAACCTTGACATGCTTTGTGCCTGACGAAAATCACCAATAGAGTCACAACCCATATCATGACCATAGCTATTAAGCATACGGCTATTATTGTTGCGTAATGCGCCAAGATGGTATTGTTGTACCCATCCGCGCTCATGATAACTATTTGCTAAAAACAGTAAAACAGCTGTTTTATACTTTTCAATATCAGTAGGATTCAAGACCTTTCCTTGTGCTTTTTTTTGAATCACAACATTGGCTATTTCTTCTGAGGTTTCTAAATATGGAATCTGCTCCAGCCCGTGGTCTGATATTTTACAACCATGAGCTGCAAAATAATCCATTCGATTATTTAAAGCTTTTTTTAGCTTTGAAAATGTATCTATCTTGTAACCAACAATCATACCCAATTCAGCTAAATGGGGGGTAAATTCTTCTTGCTGTATTTCAATGAATTTATCTGGCCGAAAGGATGGTAAGAGAATAAGATTATCATTTACACCAAATGCTTTATGATGTTCTAAACTATCGTTAGGATCATCAGTAGTACAAATTATCTCGACACCAAATTTTTTAATAAGATTCAAACAACTATAATCTGTTTGTTTAAGTAAGGCACTAGTTTGTTCATAAATAGATGCTGCATTGTCAGCGTTGAGTAATTCATCAATACCAAAGTATCTTTTAAGTTCGAGATGTGTCCAATGGTAGAGTGGATTACGAATAAGTTTTGGTACGCAAGAAGCCCAAGTAATGAATTTTTCTTTTGGCGAGGCATCACCTGTAATGAATCGCTCGTCAACACCCAAAGTTCGCATTGCACGCCACTTATAATGATCACCCTCAATCCATATTTCGGTTATATTTTTAAACTGATAATCATTGGATATTTGATTTGGTGATAGGTGGCAATGATAATCAATAATTGGCTGCTTAGCAGCGTAGTTCACATAAAGTTCAAGCGCAAATGCGCTATCGAGTAAAAACCCCTGATCAATAAAAGATTTGGATTCTCTTATCATTGCTCATTGTTTGGTTTTCCAATTGTTGCCAAAATGCCTCCATCAACATAAATAATTTGTCCGTTTACAAAATCACTTGCTTTTGATGCAAGGAATACTGCAGTCCCTTTAAGGTCTTCAGTTTTACCCCAACGGCCAGCTGGTGTTCTATTGATAATAAAATCATTAAATGGGTGTCCATCCACTCTAATTGGAGCCGTTTGAGAAGTCTCAAAATAGCCAGGACCTATACCATTAACTTGTATGTTGTATTTAGACCATTCAGTAGCTAGATTTCTTGTGAGCATTTTTAGACCACCTTTTGCAGCTGCATAAGCACTAACAGTGCTACGCCCCAGCTCACTCATCATCGAGCAGATATTGATAATCTTTCCTGACTTTCGTGTGATCATAGGTGCAGCAAAACGTTGTGCCAAATGAAATGAACCTGTAAGGTGCACATCCGTTACAGATCTAAAGTCCTCTGGTGTCATTTCAATTGCAAGAGTTCTTTTTATTATACCTGCATTGTTGACTAGAATATCAACTCGTTGTTTTTTGAGAATTTCAGTAGTCACTGTTTTGACCTGTTCATCATTGGTGACATCCAATACATAACCAGAAATTTCAAAACCCATTTTTTTGTATTCATTTAATGCATCTTCTAACTTTTGTTTGCTTCTACTTGATATAATCAGTTGTGCTCCTGCCTCCGCAAGCCCTACGGCCATTGCCATCCCAAGTCCGTGGGTTGCGCCAGAAATAAATGCAGTTTTCCCTTTTAAATCAAATAAATTCATATTAACGAAGTTCATTGATGTCTACACCATCCATATCTCCATAGTCTAAATTCTCTCCTGCCATTCCCCAAATAAAGCTATAATTTGAGGTGCCACATCCACTGTGGATAGACCAGGGCGGTGAAATTACCGCTTGTTGGTTTTGCATAAAGATATGTCTTGTTTCCTGATGTTCGCCCATGAAATGGGAAATGGAATTATTAACATCAATGTCGAAATAAAAATAAACCTCCATTCTTCTAAGGTGCGTATGTGCAGGCATGGTGTTCCACACGTTACCCTCATACAACATTGTAAGGCCCATCTGCAGTTGGCAAGTAGGAATAATTTCTTGAACAATGAGTTTTTTTATGCGTCTTTTATTAGCATTTTTATCGTCTCCCAGCTCAACATATTGTGCACGTTCAGATGAAATTTTTTCAGTAGAGTAGCTCTTGTGTGCAGGGGTTGAATTAAAGTAAAACAAAGGGGATTTACCCGAAGTACTCTCAAAAACAACATTTTTTGTACCTCTTCCAACATATAATGCCTCATGATTTTCAAGTGTATATGCAATTCCATCTACAGTAACAACACCAGTTTCACCAACATTAACGATTCCCAATTCCCTGCGCTCTAGAAAATAATCGGCTCTTAGTTCATTTATTGACTTTAGGCTAAGTGATTTAGCTTCAGGCTTTGCGCCACCAACAAGGTACCGATCATAAGTCGTATAATACGAAGTAATTTGATCAGAGATGAAGATTGTCTCTATTAAAAAACGATTTCTCAGCTGTTCTGTGTTGAAATTTTTTGCTTCTGTTGGGCTTGTCGCTAGATAAATATTATTTGCTTTCATTTAAAATTGTAATGGATTACAAATATAAATAAAATGATAAGTTATTTTAAATTATAATTTTGAGTAACGATTACGTTTTTTGGAAACTCTTCAATGATGAATCCCTAACATAAAGTTTAGGCTTTAGCTTAATAGCGTGCTCAATAATAGCATTATTTGCATTGACTTGGTCCAAGAAAACACGTGCAGCACTTTTACCCATTTCATATGGATTTTGCTCAATTGAAGTCAATGTCAAGTCCAATAGCTCAGTAAAAGGTTCATTACTAAATCCAACAACTGATATATCTTCAGGAATATTAACATTATTGTCTTTAAGCTCATGTATAACACCAAGTGCTATATAATCACTGGAGCAAAAAATAGCATCAATTTTGATATCGCTGGACAATATTTGACGTGCTGCTTTCCTCCCTGAAATGACATCGCTATTGGCTTGGAAAACAAGGTCAGAATCAAAGTCAATATTGTTGGCTTCTAGGGCTACTTTATAGCCTTTAAAACGATTTTTATAAATACTTAGATTTAGATCAACAGAAACATGAGCTATATGACTACAGCCTTGATCAATTAAGTGTTGCGTAGCAATTTTTCCACCAAACTCGTCATCTGTCTCTACACTACTTGAGTTATCAACGTCAGCCTTTCTGTCAAAGAAAATAAGTGGTAAATTATTATCAATAATTTTGTTGAAATGATTTTTTGTGCGAGTTGTTTTAGAAACAGAAATAAGCACTCCGTCAACTTGATTCTTTAAAAGCGCATCTATAATATCTTGTTCTTTTTTTTCAGATTCATTTGATTGAAAAATCATGACTTGATAACCCTTGGGATATAACTCTTCCTCAACACCCATGATAATATTTGAGAAAAAATGACGATTAATAAACGGTACAACCAAACCAATCTGATTTGTTCTCCCGCTTTTTAAGGCCAAAGCATGCCGATTCTTAAAATATTTTAATTCATGAGCAGATTCCAAAACCATTTTCTTGGTTTTTTTACTTATGAGCTCACTATCATTTAAAGCACGTGATACCGTAGCAGCTGTAATATTAAGCTTAGAGGCAATGTCGTAAATGGTGGCTTTTTTTTTCAAATTATTGAAAGTTGCACAAAATTATTAAAAATGTTTTGAATTTTAATCGAAAACATGTAATTTGTGCAATCCATTGCATAAATTTATTATGAATAACTTAAAACACAGTTCTCTGATATTTGTTTTAGGACTATTCTGCTCATCTCCAATGAGTTGGTCACAAGATATGTCTTTTATCAGTTCAGGTGTAGATGTTGATGATTCAATATTTATTCCTGATTTTAGTTATGCTGGTTATCACAATGGAATAAAAAAAATCCCTGAAATACACGGAACTGTCGTTCAAGCATCAACTCTCAATGTTTTAGCAAACGATAATCTTGATGATACATCAGCTATACAAGAAGCCATAGATGAAGTTAGTAAATTAAAGGGTCCTGTCACGCTGCAACTTCCACCAGGAAAGTTGATCGTTAGTGGTATATTATATATTGAACGAGACAACTTTGTATTGCGTGGACATGGTACAGATGAGTCTGGTACAGAAATATATTTCCCTAGACCTTTAATGTATTGTAAAGACCCGGAAGATCTTAAAGAACTAAGAGAATATCTAATTGAATTTGATAAACGACAAAAGGAAAAAGAAAACAACATAGACTTACCTTTTTCTCAATATGCTTGGTCAGGAGGTTTTATATGGACGCGAGTTCCCGGAGAACGTGTGAAGCCATATTTGAAAAAATATGATCGCCCTCACGAGGTATTAGCTAATGTTTTTGAGGGGAAAAGGGGTGGTAAAACTCTAAAAATTTCAAAAGTACAAAATCTAGCTGTCGGGGATGTTGTTGAGTTACAACTCTTCAACAAAAACGGAAAAGAGGGTAGGATTTTAAAAGACCTTTACAAAGAACAAAATCTAAAAATTGGTGGTCATCACTGGAACTTTCCTGACTTACCATTGGTGAGGCAACAGGTAAAAATTCTTTCTCTTACTGATAATAGTGCAACTATCAACTGTCCATTAACAATTGATGTTAAACCTGAATATAAAGCTCAACTAGTACGATGGAGACACTTAAAAGAAGTTGGTATTCAAGACTTTAGTATTCGGTTCCCTAAGTCACCTAGGATTGCTCACCACGTTGAGCAAGGTTATAATGGCATCTATCTTACACGTGTCTATGATAGTTGGGTAAAAAATATCTCAATTGAAAATGCAGATAGTGGTGTTCTTACTGAAAATATTGCCAACGTTACAATTGAAAACGTAATTACAAAAGGCGAAAATATTGCTCACTACACAGTTGCAATGTCTGGCACTTATAATGTGTTGGCAAAGGGAATCAAGGTGTATAACAAAGCTGTCCATCCTTTAAGTTTTAACACACTAGCAACAAAATGCGTTTACTTGAATTGCGAAGTTTTTAAAGATCCAATTTTAGATCAACACTCAGGTGCAAATCATCAAAACTTATTTGACAATACCACTGTACATATTTCAGCAGATGAAGAAATGAGTTATCCATTGTTCAAAGGTGGGGGTGCCGGTTATTGGAAACCTTCGCATGGTGCATTTAGCACTTTTTGGAACACTAAAATTAACGTATTGAATGACATCGGTTCGTCAAAAAATATAAAGTTATTTGGAATGAAAGATGGTCCTTTTAGTCGTTTAATAGGAATCAATGGCAATCGAAATTTTAAAGTTGAATACCAACCCAAGGCAATGGTAAAAGACGTTAACAAAGTTTTTGAAAAATTCCCATCACTTTATGATTATCAATTAACAAAACGCAAAAAAATTAAACTCGTTAGTTATTGAAATAACTAATAGGGCAGATTTAATAGAATCAAACATAAATAAGTTAATAATGATGATATGTACACTGGAGAAGAACTAAAAATTAGAGGGCAAAACTTAGAATACTTAATAGCCCAATCTGGACACAGAAATGAATCACTTAAAGATCAAGTGCGAAAGCTATTCAAAGAAGTAGTTATACTAAGGTCAAGAATTGAATTTCTAGAAAGGGAAAACAAGAAGCGATTAACAAAGGAAAATGACAAACAAGATGTTTTTCAGCCAAATGAAATATCTATCCCCTCATATGATGAAAAACTATTTCAAAAAGCACTTCAAATTATAGAAGATAATATCAGTAACGAACGTTTTAACATCTCTATATTTTGTTCCGAACTAGGTGTAAGTCGTACATTATTGTTCTCGAAAATTAAATCATGGTCAAACTTTACTCCAAACGAGCTAATAAAACATTATCGTATGAGTCGCGCTTTACAATTACTTGAAAAAGGCAAGATGATTGTTTCAGAAGTAAGTTATCATGTCGGCTATAAAAACCCAAAATACTTTAGCAAGTGTTTCAATCAAAAATTTGGCTTAACCCCTAGTCAATTTCAAAAAAAATATACGATCAAATAGATATTAATCTAGTGACATTAAATATGCACTCAAACTAATTCAATCACGACCATAATGTTATCTTGCTCTTATAAAAATTATTATCCAATCTTGGTTT
Source organism: uncultured Bacteroidota bacterium (assembly GCA_902586905.1). Lineage (GTDB taxonomy): Bacteria > Bacteroidota > Bacteroidia > Flavobacteriales > Flavobacteriaceae > UBA724. Next base: position 22,411 of record CACIJH010000007.1, read on the forward strand.
TCGTGGTCATCATGTTTTTAGGGTGCTCAAGAAATAAAGATGACTCAGAATTGAATATTAGTACACTTTTGCAAAAAAGGTATGAGAAGTTACTTAATTATGAGATTGATTCGCTAGCTTTCCCAAGAAGCTATTCTTACAAAGACAAGCTAGTTAAAAAAGTTCCTTCGAATGATTGGACAAGTGGTTTTTTTGCAGGTAATCTTTGGCAATTATATAACTTAACAGGAAATCAGGCTTACATAAAAAAAGCTGAGCTATGGACAGCTTTTATTGAAAAGGAAAAGTTTAATAATCGCACCCATGACATGGGGTTTAAGGTGTACAACAGCTTTGGCAATGGAATTAAAATAAAAGAAAATATACAATATGAGGATATAATTGTTGAAAGTGCCAAAACATTAAGTACTCGATTTAATGAAAATATCAAAAGTATTCGTTCTTGGGATTTTAACAAGAGGGTGTGGCAATTTCCTGTCATCATTGACAATATGATGAATTTAGAATTGCTCTTTGAAGCAACTAAAATTTCAGGCGACAGTAGCTTTTATAAGCTTGCAGTAGCTCATGCAAACACTACACTTACACACCATTTTAGACCGAACAACAGTTGCTATCACGTGGTAGATTATGACACCCTGACATACCAACCTAGAATGAAAGTCACCCATCAAGGGATTAATGATGAATCTTCATGGGCACGCGGTCATGCTTGGGCGATTTATGGATATACACTTGCATATCGATATACCAAAAATTTTAGATACCTAGATCGTGCCATTTCCACTGCTGAATATTTTTTAAATCATAGTAATTTGCCAAATGACGGAATACCGTATTGGGATTTTGATGACCCGGCCATACCAAATGCGCCAAGAGATGTTTCCGCTGGAACAATACTTGCCTCTGCAATGATCGAAATTTATGGACATACACTAGATGAAAAATATTTAGATTACAGTAAAAAAGTAATTGCTAGCTTACAAACAAAAGACTATATTTTAGATTCGGATTTTGAGGCTCCTTTTATCCTGGACCACAGTACTGGGAACTGGCCAAAAAACGATGAGATAGACGAGCCCATTGTATATGGGGACTATTATTTCCTTGAAACCCTAATTAGACTAAAAAATCTAAAATTATGAATTATAGTTGTTTCAAATTAAATTTTGTATTTGGCCTGTTACTTGTAATTATTACTGTTTCATGTAATCTGGTTTCTGAACCAGTATTGCGACAAAAAGTTAATATTAACAATGGATGGCAGTACCTCGAGCATAATGCAAGAACAGTTGATGAAGCATTATCTCATTCAGGATGGCAGGAGATTGATCTCCCCCATACATGGAACGCTAAGGATGCTACAGATTTAACTCCCGGTTACAGAAGAGATGGAAGTTGGTATCGTAAAGAAATTAAAATCTCCAGCATTAATGTTGATGAGGTTTATCAACTTTATTTTGAAGGAGTTAATATTACGTCTAAAGTTTATGTAAATCGAAAAAATGTTGGTGAACACATCGGAGGATATATTGGATTTAATGTTGATATTTCAAATGCTATTAGCGAAGGTAAAAATGAAATTTTAGTTTATGTCAATAATGGATATAATCCTGAAGTAATCCCTTCTCAAAAGAGTGATTTTTTTATTTATGGCGGTATTACAAGGGATGTTTGGTTAAAAAAACTTCCCGCTCAGCACATAGAGGATATAAAAATTTCCACTCCAGAAGTGACAAATAGTAATGCAAAGTTAAATGCAAAAGTATCAATCGCTAAGCCCATTGAAGGAAATATTTCGATTCAGGCAGTGCTCTCTGATAGTGACAACAATGTTGTTAAAACAGAAATATTTGATTTTGTTGATAATACTGCCGATATAAACTTTAACTCCATCACAAATCCCATTCTTTGGGATACAAAAAACCCATATCTATATAGACTAACTATCAAGCTTATGGAAAATGAGAAAGTCATTGATCAGGTAAATGAAAACGTTGGTTTCCGTTGGTATGAGTTTAAAGACTATGGAGCATTTTACCTTAACGGAAAACGTTTAAAGCTTAGAGGTACTCACAGGCATGAGGAACACGCAGGGGTTGGCTCAGCAATGAGTAACTCACAACACAGGGCAGACATAGAGCTCATCAAGGAGATGGGTGCTAATTTCATTCGCTTAGCTCATTATCCTCAAGACCCTGAAATCTATAAGGCTTGTGATGAATTGGGTATACTTGTGTGGGACGAATTGCCATGGTGTCGTGGCGGTATGGGTAACGATACTTGGAAAAAAAACACGAAAATTATGCTCAAAGAAATGATTTATCAAAATTACAATCATCCCAGTATAATTATTTGGTCTTTAGGCAATGAAATTTATTGGTTACCCGATTTTGAAGGGGGAGATAATATTGATCAGCTCAAAGAATATCTATCAGAACTAAACGACTATGCACACAAGCTTGATCCTAGTCGAAAAACAGCCATCAGAAAGTTTTATGAGGGCTCAGACATTGTGGATGTTTTTTCCCCTTCAATTTGGTCTGGCTGGTATTCTGGAAGTTACAAGAGTTACCAAAAAGCAGTTGACACATACAAGAAAGAGTATAAACATTTTTTACACACCGAGTATGGGGGTTCTAGCCATGTGGGAAGGCATACAGAAAACCCCATTACAGGAGAGGGCAAAATCCAAGCTGATGGTTGGGAAGAAGCAATTGTACAATCTGATGTTCCTAGTGTAGCAAAGTTTGGTGATTGGAGTGAAAACTATATTGTTGATCTATTTGACTGGCATTTACGTATCAGTGAAAATGATACTGCTTTTGTTGGAAATGCTCAGTGGGCATTCAAAGATTTTGGTACACCACTGCGGCCTGAGAATCCGATACCTTACATGAATCAAAAGGGTCTAGTTGACAGAAATAACAATCCCAAAGACGCTTTCTATGTATTTAAGAGCTACTGGAATGACACTAATCCTTTTGCATATATTGAATCGCACACATGGAATGAACGTCAAGGTCCTAAAGGTTTAAAACGTTCAGTGAGTGTATACAGTAACTGCTCAGAAGTTGAATTGTTTCTAAATGGAAAAAGTGTGGGCGTAAAAAAACGAAATACTAAGGAGTTCCCAGCAGCAGGATTAAACTGGGATGTTGATTTTAAGGATGGTAAAAATACACTTTTAGCTCTGGGAAAAACAAAAACTGGTGATGTTGTAGAAGACGAATTAAATGTGAACTATAGATTCGTAAAAAATGGAAAAGCGAAAAGTCTTACACTTGAGCATAAGCAATTGAAAAATGGAAAATATCTAGTTACTGCAACAGCGCTAGATAAAAATGGTCTTCGTGCATTAGATTTTGAGGAACGAGTATATTTTCAATGCTTAACAGGCGGAGAAACACAAAAAGCAATGGGAACTCCAATAGGGAGTGAAGTTATAGAAATGGCTAACGGAAGGGCATCCATTGAAGTGGTGAGAACTTCTAAAAACATCCCTTTAAAAATTATGGTACTGAGTCAAGATTTTAAAGGTACTTATTTAACTATTAAATGAATTTTAACATCGATAAGTATATGATTAAATTTAAAATATGTACGATTTTACCCTATTTTGATATTATAAATACAGTCTTATAAATTACTTTTAACTTTTAAAATTAAGATTTATGAAAAAAATTTTACTCGCATTTACAATTATGTCAATTGGAACTTCCCTTTCGGCACAATTATACATTAATGAAATAATGGTACATCCTCCTAGTTCCGGCTCATCTCCTAAACAAGATAATGAAGAACTTATCGAAATACGTGGAGCAGCTGGGGCAACAATTGCTGATAACACTTACCTAATTCAAGTTGAAGGTGATGATAGTGACCCTGGAGATATTGAGTCAGGTGGTGATCAGGGTGGTATTATTGATCTCTCAGGAAAAATTTTGGGTTCAAATGGCACACTGGTTATTCTTACATCCGACCATCCTTACTCGGTTAGTTCTGAAACAACAGTTCTTCTTGACGTTACTGATGGAAACTTAGAAGATCCTTCAAATAACTTTTTTTTAATTAATACAAACGGTAATAGTGTTACTGATGATGGTGGAACTTCCAGGGATGCGCCACATTCAAGCCATGATTTGGATGAAAATAATGATGGAATAATTGATACAAAATTTACTGATGCCTGGACATTTATGGATGGGATTTCAATTCTTGATGATGATGATACAGATGAATTTGGCTATGCTGAGGTTATTTTTGCAAAAGACACATCAGATTCAAATGTTAAAAAATCTACAACGGCTACACTTGTTGATACATCTAATCAGCAATTCCGTTACTTTTTTAGGATTGGTAATTCGACCGGATATAAAGCTGGTGAAGTAGCTAATCCCGATTGGGTTGGTGGAACCATTAATTCTGGTGATAATCCAAATAATGCTGACTCTGATAATTGGCGTTTTGGTTCAAGTGGTACTGGGGTAAGAGCTTTGCCAGAGGAATGGGAAGGTTATGATCTCGATCACCTTGGAGCACCAAACCCTGATAATGTTTTAAGTTTTACCACATTGGAAAATCCTAACAGTTTTCTACTGTATCCTAACCCAACCGAAGGCATTATTCATATTTCTGGAAAAAAATCAGTTGATGCTATTCGCCTAATTAACATTAGCGGTCAGCTTATCATGGAAGCAACAAACGCCAACACTCTTGACTTAAGCAGTCAAAGAAATGGCCTTTACATGATTGAGATTGAAAACGAAGGAAGCACAACGACTAGTAAATTAATCAAACGCTAAACTTTTCAATACTTTCATAAAAAAGCACCCATATAGGGTGCTTTTTTTATTTGAGTAATAAGAATTAATAAATCAGGCCTATATTCCCTACACCGTTTTTTTCTTTTAATAATGGTGATTTTTCATTTGGGATGTATGAATTCTCATCTAACCACTTTGGCTTTTTGTACAGCACATTAGTATCGATTGCACCCTTAATAAATTTAGGAAATCCTACATCATAGAAAAGACAATTATCCATAATGTTTGTGGCACCAGAGAGTTGCATTGGAATTTGAATTTTATAGCTATTCACAAACACCGAATTAGTAATATTTACCTTGTGTATTCCAGTAGCGATTAAAATTTTACCTTTCTCATTATTGTAAACATTATCAAATACACAGTGATCAATAATAAGTTCACCACCTGGAAGGTTTGCATCTAAAGTTTCTCTATAATAGTTTACTGCGTGCTCCTCAATATCTTTAAATACCGTATTCTTGAGCATAATAACATTTGCGTTGTATTTGCCAATATTATATTTATCATAAGATAAATTTAGGCCTCGATAACTGTTTACAAAACGCGTATTTGAAAAACTAAGAGTGTCCGCTTTTGTACCAATATATGCCTTAAATATGCTTCCACCATTTTTGGTTTTGAAATTTTGAAAAATACAATTATCAGCGTATATACTATATAATCCAGATTCATTTTCAGATGGTGACACTAATGCATACTTAATTGAATTTTGATCCAGGGCATCAAAGGTTAGATTCTTCATTATTAACTTCCCACCAGGGCTTACTTTAAAAAAATACATAAATGGATTTTCTAAATCTTCCATTGACTTTAGCATGGTTGATCCATCTGCAGCACCTTCAATCATAATTTCTTTTTCGACCTTTATACTTTTTTCAATTTCATATGTTGCCCCTGCCAAACGGATGGTGGAGCCTGAAGTTGCTTTGCCAATGGCAATCCTTAAATTTCCAGGGCCTGGATATACATCAATAATATCTGGTTTTTTAACACGAATTTTGATATTGGGTTTCCAACCAGGGCCAGCTCTAAGTTTTAATGCTTTTGGAATTTTAGAAGACCCTAAATTAAAGGCACCTACCGCATGATTCGACCTTTCCATATTAAGTATGTCTCGACTAGGGCTTTGAATATTCTTTTCAACATTTAATACCTCGTTATTTTCTGTTGGAATAGGAACTGAAGTGTCATATGACCAGTCAACTGAGGATTTAGTAAAAAATCGATTATCTACTGTTGCATTAGTATCAACAATATTTCCACTAAATTCAATACCATCTACAGTATCTAAGTACTCCGCTATTTCAGCTCCTTTATTATTTAAAAATAAGTTGTTGGTAAATACAGAACTAATTGCAGGTAATGACAATTCAGCACTCTTACCTGCGCCAAAAACTATTGGACTGCAATCAATGATTGTATTATTTTGAATAATAACATCTTTAACCTGATCGTAACGGTTTAATGGAGAATTTGGAACACCATTCATAACGACAATTGGTGCTCTGTAACCAGTCCCTTTTAGACCAATCATCAAGTTATTTTGAACCACATGCCCAGCATTAATAACACGAACACCTCCGGTTTTTGGCTTATCATTTCCAACAAATACATTGTTTTCAACAATTGCATTATTACCGTGCCGTAGGGTCAATGTTCCCTCACTTTCAATAAACAAGTTGTTCCGATAGATATTATCTCCAGATTTATTTGAAATGATTTCGGATTCACCATTACAGGCTCTAAAAATATTGTTTTCTACGAGTGTTTTAGAAGAGCTGCGCGAAAATGTACTAGTTCCTATTCGAATGGTTTCACCGCCGTTTTCACCTAATTCAGGTCGAAAACCAAAATAATTATGATCAATTCTGTGGTTATTCTCTTGATGCACTTTTTCTCTTAGAACAACAACTAAAGTAGTTCCTGTTGACTCTTTTCCAGTGAAATTATTGTGATCTACCCGATTATTTTTTCCATATAAATCAACCCAATGATTGCTGATATCATTAACAGTATCGAAGTATGAAATGGTAGAGTTGGTAAAACGACAGTTGTATGCAAAAACGGTTGAGTTTTTTCGAAACTGTACCACGTGTTTTTTAGTGGTTTTACCGTCTTTAAACCACAAGCCACTAACAATTACATGAGTTCCATAAATATTCAAACTTGAATCACCCGTAATCAACACTTTCCCAGGTGTTTCGGCTTTTACAATAACTGGGCTTTGTTTGGTCCCATTACCATGTGCATTGATCACAACATCTCTCCACTCACCATTTTTTAAAATTACAGTGCCTCCACTACTTACTTTTTTGATAGCCAAATTAAACTCATCTATTGTTGATACCATAATGGGTTGAGCAATAACAAAAAAGCTTGAAAAAAAGATTAAAACAGTTATTTTGAGAGAGAAAAGTTTCATTTATATTTTACTTATTCAATTAATTCATTAATTTAATTAAAAGAGTTTAAATTTAGATAATTCTAAAATGTTGAATTATAAATATGAACAATTTTAAACACTTTGTGTACGCAATATTAATGAAACTTGTGAGGTTAAATTCCCGGTAAAGTATTGTACAAAATTAGTCGTGGAATAATGCCAATTGCAAAGAAGTTGTGCACAATAAATATGTTTCTATTAAATTTACTTAAGATTTTTTTAAAATTTGAATGAGTAAAACAATTGTATTAACGGGAGCTGGTGGAGTTTTGTGCAGTAGGTTAGCTGAGGCACTTGCGGAAAATGGACATAAAATTGCTGTATTAGATTTGCGAATGGAGGCAGCAGATTCTGTTGTAGCTCGTATAAAAGCAAATGGGGGTACTGCCATTGGCGTAGAAGCAAATGTTCTGGAAAAAGACAATCTGATTCGCGCTAAAAAAAAGGTTAATAATACCTTTGGTAAAATAGATATTTTGATAAATGGTGCTGGTGGAAATCATCCCATGGGAACAACTTCAAATCCATTCTTTACACTAGAGGATCTAGAGAATAAAAAGGAAGGATTTAAATCTTTTTTTGACCTTGACCCCAAAGGCATTGAGTTTACATTTAATCTAAACTTTCTTGGCACCTTACTTCCTACACAAGTTTTTGCTCAAGATATGGTAGGTCGGGAAAATTGTAGTATACTGAATATTTCATCTATGAACGCCTTCACTCCCTTAACAAAAATTCCTGCATACAGTGGAGCTAAAGCAGCTGTATCAAATTTCACACAATGGTTGGCGGTTCATTTTTCTAAAGTCGGTATCCGCGTTAATGCCCTTGCGCCTGGTTTTTTTCTTACAGAGCAAAATAGAGCACTTTTAACAAATACCGATGGGAGTTTAACACAAAGAGGACAACAAATTATTGACCAAACTCCAATGGGGCGATATGGTACTCCTGACGATTTGGTTGGAATTACCCTTTGGCTTTGTGGTGAGGAATCAAAGTTTGTGACTGGAGTAATAATTCCAATTGATGGTGGGTTTGCCGCATATAGTGGCGTTTAATATTTAATGACATGAATCTTTCTCTAGAACAAACTTGGCGCTGGTACGGTCCCGATGACCCAGTTTCATTGTTGGATATAAAACAAGCAGGTGCGACAGGCATTGTATCTGCACTTCATCAAATTCCAAATGGAGCTATTTGGCCCATTAATGAAATAAAAAAACGGCAAGAGGAAATTGCAAAAGTGGGACTTAATTGGTCGGTCGTTGAGAGTGTTCCCGTACATGAAAATATCAAAACCAAATCTGGTAACTACCAAACTTACATCAACAACTATAAGCAAACTCTTTTAAATTTAGGAGCTTGTGGTATCGATATAGTATGTTACAATTTTATGCCTGTTCTGGACTGGACTCGTACAAACTTAGATTATAAAGTTTCAGATTTATCAACAGCATTGCGATTTGAAGCTGCTGCATTTGCTGCTTTCGAATTGTTTTTACTAAAAAGACCAAATGCGGAAAAAGATTATTCTCAAGTCGAGATTAAAGCTGCAAAAAAGTACATTGAAAATAGTTCTTTAGAACAACAACAAAAATTGATTAAAAATATTATTGCTGGGCTACCAGGTGCAGAGGAAGGTTATACCCTTGAAGAATTTGGCCAAATATTAGAAACTTATAACCAGATTGGAACAAAAGAACTTAAAGCAAATCTGTATTCTTTTGTATCAGAGATAGTTCCTGCTGCTGAGCAAGCAGGAGTTCTTATGTGTATTCATCCCGATGATCCTCCTTATCCTATTCTTGGATTACCCAGAGTGTTAAGTACAGAACATGACGTCATTGACTTATACGATGCAGTTAAAAGTCCCAACAATGGTCTTACCTTTTGTACAGGTTCTTTTGGTGTTCGTGCTGATAATGACTTAGTGGGTATGGTAAGGCGATTGGGTAGCCGTATTCATTTTATCCATTTACGTTCAACCATAAGAGATAAAAATGGAAACTTTCATGAAGCTAACCACTTAGAAGGAGATGTAGATATGTTTGGAGTTATGAAAGCCCTAATTGAAGAACAAATACTAAGGCATAAAGATGATAGGAAAGATATACGTATGCCTTTTAGACCTGATCATGGGCACAAAATGCTTGATGATTTAAGTAAAAAAACAAATCCCGGTTACTCTGGTATAGGCCGTTTGAGAGGTTTAGCTGAGTTAAGAGGTTTGGAGTTAGGTATTAGACAATCATTGGAACTGTAATTTTATAGATTGTGATTGAATAAGGAATTAAAAATAATAATCAATGCTTTTTTATTTTAAATATTTATAATGAAACTATTGTATGTTCTTTTCATATCAATAATATTGTTTAGCTGTTCAAATCAAAATGATGGTGTAATAATCGTCAATATTAAAAACGATTTGCCTTTTGATCGTATTTTCGAAACAGTTGAAGTTGATGTATCTCATTTAAACCTTAGCGAAAAAGAGTTAGTGGTATTTGATACCCAGAAAAGTGAACAAGTTATATCTCAACTTGTAGACAACGATTTAGATGGACAGATAGATATGTTGTTATTTCAACCTGAAATTGCTGCAAACGCTGAAAAGGTATTTGACATTAAATATTCAAATGCACCACAGCTATCAGAAACTTATTGTTTTTCACGATTTGTACCAGAACGAACTGACGATTATGCGTGGGAAAATAACCGAGTTGCTTTTAGAACTTTTGGGCCAACTGCTCAAAAAATGATTGAAGAAGGTGTCAAGGGAGGTACCTTGACAAGTGGAATAGATGCTTGGCTAAAAAGAGTGGAATACCCCATCATTAATAAATGGTATAAAGAACATTTATCTGGTGAAGCATCTTATCATAAAGACAATGGTGAAGGATTGGACAACTTTCATGTTGGTGCTAGCAGAGGTGTTGGTGGGATTGCTATTAAAATAAAAGAATCTTATGCTGTTTCAAAAAATTTCATTGATTGGAAAACCATCACTAATGGACCGATTAGAACTAGTTTCGAGTTAACATACGGAGATTGGGAGGCGAATGGCAAAATCATTTCTGAAAAGAAAATTATTTCTTTAGATTATGGTCAAAATCTATCAAAATTCTCAATTAAATTAGACGGGGCAAGAACTATTTCAGCTGGAATTACACTTCACAAAAAAGAGGGCGAAATTACAGAAAATTTAGTCAGCGGCTGGGTTAGTTATTGGGAACCTCACGAAGGATCAGCATTAGGAATGGGAATTATCTGCGATGTTGAAAATATGGTTGGTATTGATAAATATGTATCCGAAGAGAAAGACAAGAGCAACCTGTTTGTCGAGCTAAAAAGAGCCGATAATGAATTTCGATATTATGCAGGATTTGGTTGGAGAGAAAGTGGTCAATTTAAAAGTAAAGTAGAGTGGAACAATTATTTGGAATATTTTTCAAAAAGACTAAAAAGTCCACTGCAAATATCCATTATTGAACAAAACAAAGAACTTTGATTAATTATCGCATCAGGTCAATTTTTAATGTATTCTGTTTTATTGTAATTATTTATAATCAAGCAAGCGCGCAAAAAGTATTATTATCTGCAAATGGACCTGGTAATACCTATGAAGAAATAAATAATGCATTCGCACCCGGCAGAGATGTGGTGGAAGTTCCTGACTGCGTTCACACTGAATTTGGAAGACATATTGAAGAAGTGTTTGATGACCAACTAGAAAAATATGTTTTTAATTTTTTAGTACACAAAACCCCTGATAATGACCGATGCCAAAACTTTGATCGTCAGCGTGTAGAAATCAAAACGTATGGAGAATCACCTGATAACCTTAAAGCAATTCAAGGGGAAACAATTTCTTATTCGTGGAAGTTTAAACTGCCTCAAAACTTTAAAGTTTCAAAAAACTTTACGCATCTACATCAAATTAAATCAGTTGGAGGCCTTTATGCGAGCACCCCAATGATTACATTAACAGCTCGAAAAGCTACACCAGACCGAATAGAGTTACGATATACTGCTACCAATACTCAAAGTACATTAAAAACAGCATTATTAGACTTATTTCGGGGTGAATGGGTTAAAGTTACTGAGGTTATCAAATATGAAAATTTAGGAGAATATTATCTGAAAATTTCACGTGTTTCAGATGGCCTAGTCTTGTTGAGATATAGTATATCTACGATTGACATGTGGCAAGATGGATCGAGCTTTGCACGTCCAAAATGGGGTATTTATAGAAGCATTAAAAGTATATCTAATTTAAGAGATGAGCAGGTAAGATTTGCTGATTTTAGTATTCAGGAGTTAGCTCCACTTAGTGCAATTAATTATAAGGCAATGTCAATAAATAACAAACTAAAGTTAAATAAATCAAAAGGTGTGGTTTCTATAAAAGAAATACCAAAAAATAGCTATGAGGAAATCGAGTTAATTGACGGAAAGGGTAAAAGAGTGGCACATAATAGATTATTACGAAAACAGAAAATAACAGTTTCTGGGCTTACTGAAGGAGATTATTATGTTTCCTTCTTGGTTGAAAAACAACCGGTTAATGTTTATACTTTTACCATAAAAAACTAATTACCAATTGTTTTTCTGAAAGGAGGCAATGGAATTTCTAACTCGTTATAAATTGAAACTTCTGAGGGTGCATCTTTCCATAAATATCTGACTTCAATCGGATAATCATCACTTGAGTGTAGAACAGCAATTGTTTTTTCATCCACTATTACTGCATTGGCACTAGAATCAAAAACACCATTTTTAAAAATCTCAAATCCCCCTATAATTTTTGATGTGCCCTTGCGTGTAATAGATTGGTCAAAAGAAAACAAAACGGATTTTGGCATAGATACTGTTTCAATAATCTTTGGATAATGACCAATTATTGAAGGATTATAGACCAAATGATCAGCAGCCACAGCAAGCCTATAGCCAACATCATGCTTATTTCCTGGGTGAACATCATAATTGTCTCCTATGTCAATAGTTGGTATCATACCCACAAAATCTAAATTTAAGGCTTGGGCTTGAGCCTCCCTAAAGTTTGGCTGCTTGATTCCCATATTAGCCCTGTTAGGAAGCTGAATAAATAAAAAAGGCATGTTGTTTTTCCATTTATCTCTCCAGTCTTTAATCATCATAGGGAATAGTTTTCCATATTCATCCGCTCTATTTACATTAGACTCTCCTTGATACCATATAACACCTCGAATATTGTAATCAAAAAATGGATATAGCATGGCATTGTATAGCGATGAGGGTAAATATTTTGGATGCACGCGAGTGGGAGGATCTTTAATTTTTGGAGTTCCTACTTTATATCTCCAAGTGCCAGATAAGGAAACCTTTGATGAAATTGTACGGAAATAAAATGAGTTTTCGCCGCTTCTAAAACCTCCAATATCTAAAGGGTTTTTAACACGAACAGTAATTATATTCTCACCATGCTTTAACAACTCCTTTGGAACAATATAATTTCTAGAAACATTATTTTTTTTAATTGACCCAACCTGAGTGCCGTTAAAATAAGTAATATCTTCATTGTCAATTAAACCAAAACTAAGCTCCAAATCTCCAGCTATGTCTTGAGCTGAGAGGTTTATGGATTTCGATACCCAAACAACACCCACACGTTGTTTTAAAGGAGAACGTCTCCATACATTGGGGAGTTGCATTTTTTCCCACGAGCTGTAGTCCTGTTGAATGGACTGCCAGTTTAGTTTTAATCCCATGTCAACTTTATCTAAATATATCTTGTATTGTTTTTCGTCAACTTTGTACGCCTGCTCCAATTGATTAAGATCTGTAGACTTGATTTTTTTTAATAGTTGGTCCTTACTTTTATCATTTTTAAAGGCTTCTGCGCTCATCCAAGCTTCAATACTTGATCCGCCCCATGAGGAATGAATTAAACCGATAGGGACTTGGTACCGCTTGTACAACTCACGCGCAAAATAATAGGCAACCGCAGAAAAGTTTTTTGTTGTTTTTGGATTACAGCTAGTCCACTTATTTGTAGTATCAAGATCCTTAGTAGGTATACCACTCATAGATCTTCTTACATTAAACAGCTTGATTTTGTCATGTAAGCTTTGTTCAACTTCTAGAATACCATTTTCTGATTTGTAAAGTGGCCAACCCATGTTTGACTGCCCTGAACAAAACCATACTTCGCCAACAAATACATTATTGAATTTAATTGTATTTTTTCCGGAAATTATAAGCTGGTATGGCCCCCCAGGTTTTGATGGACTAAAAACAAGTTGCCATGAACCGTCTGGATTGGCATTCGTTTTACGCACCTCACCCTTAAAACTGCCAACAACTTGTTCACTTGGAGCAGCCTTTCCAAAAAGAAGTATTTCCTGCTGTTGTTGTAAGACCATGTGATCTGAAAAAAAAGCAGGTAAACTTATTTGTGCACACAAACCATATGAAGTCAATGTGAAAAATAGCAAGTTGAAATAACGTGTTTTGATCAAATACATCATTCTTGAAATAAAAAAAGGCAAGTAGCTAAAATTACCACTTGCCTTTTTTAAATAACCATTAATTAATATCCTACAAAGCAGTGATGACTAAATTGTCAATTCTAATTTCTTCATCTCCGCTAGAATAACCATATTTTTCATTATCTGAACTGCCTGTAGCAAGTCCACCAATGCCCCTTGCAAATAACGCTACACTATTATTAGCACCAGAATTGAAGTTAAGTATGTACTTGATATAACTTGTATCGTCTGGGTTATTAAGTACTTTAGTCATTAGATTATTCGCTTCAACTTCTGTTTGAGCAACTGAAGAGTACCCATATCCATCTTGTGGGAATGCCGTTGTTTCAGTGTAATAAGTCGGAGTATAGCCAGTATCATAACCTGTTCCAGCTAGGACTCTAAATTCGAGACTTGAAGGGTTTGATTTACCAGCATTAGCTTTAAATGCTACCTCAACTTCAATTTGATAATTGGAATTAGGTGTGACCTCAAACTCTTGATAAATATGATCAGGTTCATTGTTGTCAAACTTTAGCACACTATCTCCAGAAGCTGTACTGGATTCTCCTTGAGTGCCTAAGCTTAAATTGATCCAACCCGAACAAGCACAATCAGAACCAGATGACTTACCGAGTTTATCAAAAACAGTATTTATTAAAACTGGATCTGGTACAGGGGGTGCTGGCGGTTCTTCAACAAGTACTTCCTTTGTTAATGTATTTGAAAGGCCATTGTTATCAGAAGCAGTCAATGCCACCGTATAAGTTCCCTCCTCACTAAACCTATTTGTTGGTTCATAATCTGAAGATGTATTCCCATCTCCAAAATCCCAAGCATAGGTAGTGGCACTTATTGATCCATTGGAAAAATAAAAGTTTTTCCAACCGTCATTATCCACTTCCTCACTTTGTATGGCAGAGAATACAGCCTCAGGAGGAGTCGCATCTGGAATTGAATTTGCCTCAGGCAATTCATATTTATCAAAATCATCACATGCCGAAACTAATACTAGTAAGGCAACCATTAAAATATTAAATATATTTTTCATTTTATTTTATTTATTTGGTTTTAATACCCAGGGTTTTGTTCTAATAATCCTTTGCTAAGTCCGATTTCTATTTGTGGAAATGGAAGCAATAAATCATTAGAGGTGAAATTTGCTCCAATTGCTTCTGCATAGGCGCCAAGTATATCTACCCCTTTTCCAAATCGCATTATGTCATACAACCTTTGGTTTTCAAACGCTAATTCTGCACGACGCTCAGCTAACAAATCGTCTTTGGTAATAGAAGTTACTGCGTCTGTTAATCCTGCTCTATCACGAACTTGTTGAAATGAGGCTAAAGCCGCTGGATCATTGGTATCAGTACCTCCAGCCAAAATGGCCTCTGCATGCATCAACAAGATATCGGCATAACGCAGTACGATCCAATCGTTTCCAGCAAGTCGTGCATCAAAATCAAATGTTTTACCGTCAGAACCGCCATCAAAACCATCAGGTAAAAACTTAATGACTTGCGTTTGAGTTGGTTGTATTGGATCTGTCCGCATAGAAACTTCAGTTCTGTTTCCACCATTGGTCTCCATAAAAGCCTTTGCATCATCAGTAACATAGTTTACACCAACCGTTCGTCCAACTCCGTTTAAGAATTCAGCAGAAAAGTTTTGACTATCTAATGCCAAACCTGAACTATATCCGATAGAAAAAATAACTTCCGAATTGTTTTCATTAAAAAATACATCTCTAAAGTTGGCCTCCAAAGCAAATCCATCAGACATAACGCTTTCTAGTAATTGTTGAGCCTCGAGATAATTTCCTAACGTAAGGTGTACTTTGGCAAGTAATCCTTGTGCAGCAGCTTTAGTAGCTCTGTTCCTACCATTACTATTGTCTAATCCAGCAACTGCGCTGTTCAAATCACTAACTATTAAGTCATATATATCTGCCACCGGTCTCCTGATATAAGATGCGTCATCATTTACACCAATAACATTGTCAACAAGTGGTATAGCACCATAAAGTCTTACCAAGTTAAAATAAACATAGGCGCGAATAAATTTAGCTTCCCCTTCTATCTTTGCTTTGTTGCTTTCAGAAGCAACACCAAGATTTTGTAGTACCGTATTGGCTCGAAAAATAACATTATAAAAACTTCTGTAGTGGTCGGCAATTAAGCCATTAGTCGCCTCAACAGCAAGATTATCAAATTGGGCAGCTTCTCCCTCTCCGCTTTTTGATCTTGTGTTGTCGCTACGCATTTCAGTTACATAAAACTCCATTTGAGTTGCGTGATTACTCCTAGAGCTAGTGTCGTTAGCTCCTTGTAGGCCATCATACATATTGTAGACTCCTTGCATGAGCTGTAATTCATCGGCGTAAAAACTTGCGCCACTTATCACTGATGTTGGTGCTGGTTCTAAATAGTCTTCACATGAAGTAAAGAGAGCCATTACCGAAATAAAAATTATAATTCTAATGCTTTTCATGATTAATTATTTAGAAATTTAGATTAAGACCTAATGAGAATGTTCGATTGATCGGAGAACCAACGCGTTGGTAACCGTAGTTAATTGGGCTTGTATCGAGAATAGACTCCGGATTTAAGCCGTTGTAATCATCAGCAGTTATGTACAGCAAATTTTGACCTGTCGCGTAAATTCTTGCACTGGTAATAAATAATCCTGAGAGTAAATCCTCTGGAAAATCGTAGCCAATTGATATTGTGCGTAATGCTACATATGAAGCATTCTGAACAATCGAATCCGTAAATATTTTTTGTTTTATAAAGCCTTGATTAGGTGCAGTTGATAAAGCTGTTGAAGCAGATCCAAAGTGACGGAATAAATACTGATCACCAATATTTCGTACTTCAGCCCCATGACTTCCTTGAAAAATAAAGCTTAAATCAAAACCGCCTACCTTAAACTCATTTGAAATGCTCCATACCAAATCAGGGTAAGGATTTCCAAGAATGGTTTTATCATCATCGTCAATTACACCATCACCATTAAGGTCTTTCACATAAACTTCTCTATTGGTTTGACGCACACGCTCCCATGGTGCCTTAATGTATTCAGCAGGAATCTCAGAGTCTACTACCCATCCGTAAAATGATGAAATCGGATTTCCAACTAAATTAATCCACTCTGCAGCACGCTTGGTATCAACATTTGTTATAAGACCATCTGATTCGGCAAAGTCCAAAAGCTCGTTTTCGTTTCGTGAAGCGATAAACGTACTGTTCCATTGGAAATTTGGTCGAATGACATTTTTAGTTCTAAATTCTATTTCAATACCTCTATTTTCAACCTTTCCCCTATTGTCAAGAGCATTCGGGAAACCTGTAGTATACGAAACCGGAACGTCTAACAATAGGTCCTTACTTGTCCTTTTATATACATCTATAGAACCTGTAAGTCTATTGTTAAATAATCCAAAATCAATTCCTGGGTTCACCTCCACTGATTTTTCCCAGCCCAAAGCTGCATTGGAAATGTTAAGTGGGTTAAATCCATTAACAATAGAATTATTAAATGACGCTGACGAAGCTCCAATTAAAGACAAATAAGGGTAACTATTAATTTGGTTTCTGAAATCACCAGAACCAATATCAAATGCATTGTTTCCTGTTAGTCCATAACTAACTCTTAGTTTTAAAAAATTAACAGTCTTACTTTCACGTAGGAAATCCTCGTTAGAAAGCGTCCATCCAGCAGAAGCTGCTGGGAAAAATCCGTATTTAGAGTCTGGTCCAAAAGCAGAATACCCATCCCTTCTTGCGCTTAATGACACAAGATACTTGCCGTCATATGCATAATTGATACGGCCAAAATAGGAAAGTAACCTTTGCTGATATTCTTCAGACGTGGCTTCAGCAATAGTTGTCGCGCCAGAAAGTGTTCGTACCAAATCTGAGGTATAACCTATTCCCGTAGCAGCCTCAATTTCATAGTCCCACTGTTCAGCAGAAAAACCAGCCACTGCATTGATGTCATGTTTACCTATTGTTTTATCATAAGTGAAAATATTATCTGAAACAATATGGAGCCTCTTCAAGTTTGAAAGGTCAAGCCTTGTTGCTGCTACTCCATTACGACTCGCTTTAACCCCCTGCCACCTATCTCTTTTTGTGTGTGAGTAATCACCCCCCAAGGTTGTTTTAAATTTCAAGCCGTTAGTAATTTCGTATTGTACATAGATATTTCCGTATAGTTTAAATTTATAATCATTTCTGTCACGTTCCAAAATTTTGGCAGCTGGGTTGGTATTACTAGTTGTACTAATATCTGTTTCACCTCCGTCTCCATATAAATCAAAATTATCAAAGTGTCTTTGCACAGCATAATCACCTACCTGAACATCTGGATATGCATTTCTATCCACAAACTGGATAGTGTGGTCGTTGTGGTAGACCGGCAACCATGGTGGTTGTCTTAATACATCGTGCGTTGAACCATCAAATCTTCTTCTGTCAGAATAAGAAGGAGATATGTTGGCACCGACTTTAAATTTATCTCCAACTCTCGAGTCAACCTTCAAACGAATACTATATCGATCAAAGTTATCTGTAAGTAAAACACCTTCGTCACTTAAGTAGTTTAAAGATGTGCTAAATGTAGTGCGCTGGCTTCCACCTCTTGCAGAAAACGAGTGGCTTTCTATCCAACCACCATCAAACATAATATCTTGCCAATCACGATCATTCTGAAGTAAAAGTTTATAATTGGTTTTATCTGAAAGTTCACCAGTTGCTGCAAGTTCTTTTTCAGCCCACTCTTTCATTGAAACATGTATATTTTCGCCTGTTCGTGCTTCTTTAAAGCCCCTATATGTATTGTAGGTAAATTTTGTTTTACCTTCCTTACCATTTTTAGTTGAAATTAAAATTACACCATTACCACCTCGTGCGCCAAAAATTGCTGCCGAAGAAGCATCTTTCAATACTTCAAATGATTCGATATCATTCATATCAAGATTACCCAAAAAATCGTTATCAACAACAATTCCATCAACAACAATAAGAGGTGATGAACTACTTGTGATAGAACCTGTACCCCTAACGCGGATTGTAGGGTCAGACCCTGCTTCACCCTCTGTAGCTTGAATATTTACACCAGAAACTTGGCCAGTTAGTGCATCATCTACTCGAGAGACAGCAATTTTATCAAGGTTTTCATTTTTTACTTTCGAAATAGCGCCAGTCAAATTTTTCCTTTTTTGAGTTCCATATCCAATGACGACAATTTCGTCAAGAAGTGTATCGTCATATTCCATAGATATATTTAAAACATTATTGCTTTCTACAACAACAATCTGTGTTTTGAATCCTACATAGGAAAATTGTAATAAATCACCCTCGTTTGCATTAATTTCAAAGTTTCCGTCAAAATCTGTAACCGCACCAATACTGGAATTAACTACAACAATATTAACGCCTGGGATAGGTTCATTGTCCTCACTGGAAGAAACTTGTCCTTTTATACTCATAGTATTCTGAGCGTATGTTCCCAAGCACATAAGCAATGATACTAAAAGAGTTAATTTAATTTTATAATTCATATTATGTTGGTTATTTTTAGTTTAATTTTAAAAAAAAAAATTAATTTTTTAAAGAATACAAGTTTTGACTTATAAAGCCAAAAAAAATTGGTTAACCATATTGGTTATCCAAATATAGATATAAAAATCTTAATTTTTATCAAAAAAATATTTTAATTACATGAAAAAAACTTAGTTTTCATAATAAATTCACAATAATTCTTTAATATATGTAAATTTCTTAAAGGATGTAGTGTGACTGACGGAACTGGACTTTTTTAACCCAAAAATGTATTCATTTCAACAATCGGATTGATAAATTTGAATGAGTTAATATGTTTTATAAGATAACCTTTCTTTGCTTTATACTTTTAGCATCGGTTGTTGTTTGTCGGGGACAAATAAGCACATCAAATGCTAAAAAAAATGTGCCATACAATATTCTTTTTATTTCAATTGATGACCTACGTACTGAACTAAATTGTTATGGAGCAAGTCATATAAAATCTCCAAACATTGACCGATTAGCTGCCCAAGGCGTTAGATTTGAAAATGCACATGTTCAACAAGCCATTTGCATGGCATCGAGAGCATCGATTATGACTGGTATAAGACCCGAGAAATATGGAATCTACACTGGGCTAGCTGTAGATGATGTCATACCAAAGGCATTGACGATAAATAAATATTTTGAGCTTAATGGATACAACATTGCGTCTTGTGGCAAAATCTATCATCATAAAATTGATACAAAAAAACAGTTTGGTGAGAACGAAATAAAATCTAAAGGCACGTGGACGGGAAGAGGATATGTAACTCCAGAAGCCATTAAAAAAATTACGCTAAACACCAAGTACAATAGGGGCCCAGCTTACGAATTTGCCCCAGTTAATGACACAATTTATAAAGACGGATTAAATACCCATAATGCACTGAAAAAAATGGAAGAACTAAGTAAAGATGGTGCTCCATTTTTTTTATCGGTTGGCTTATCTAAACCACATCTTCCATTCGTAGCTCCAAAAAAATATTGGGATATGTATCCAGCTTCATCTATCAAACTAACTGAAATAAAAGAACGCCCTAGAAATGGATATAAAAAAGCTATCAGGACGGGCGGGGAACTGAAAAACTACTATGGAATGCCAGAGCTGTATGATGAAATTGATGACAATATGGCTTTGAAACTTCGTAGAGCATACTATGCTTGTGTATCATACGCCGATGCACAAGTAGGAAAACTCGTCGATAAGCTAGAAACCTTGGGCATTAGGGACAAAACAATTATAGTATTATGGGGTGATCACGGCTACAAACTTGGTGACTATAACTCATGGTGTAAATGGACTAATATGCATCTTGACACTAATATTCCGCTCATATTCAGTATTCCAGACGGAAAGCAAGATAGTGTTTCAAAAACCCCTGTAGCTGCACTTGATATATACCCTACTCTTGTAGAACTCAATGGAATGCAAAAACCTAATCATTTAGATGGGCAAAGTATAGTCACTTTACTGAACAGTCCTGAAGCTCAAAAAGAAAGAGTAGTATTTAGCATCTGGCCTATTAAAAGAGAAGATTACAGTAAAACCATAATGGGGTATGCGGCCAAAACAGCAAGGTATAATTATGTAGAATGGATTAAAATGAGTTCAGGTGAAAAAATTGGTAAAGAATTTTTTGATCGTCAAAAAGATCCCGACGAAACATTAAATTTAATCGATAATATTGAATATACTGAAACCATAGCTTTTCTTGCTGAAAAAGTGGCTGAACGAATTCAAGGCACTCATCACGACCACCCCTTTAAAGAAATCGATTAAGCACCCCCATAAACAAATCATTAAATTAGTCAAATAACCAAATTATCGGATGTCTCACTGGTAAATTCCTAACAACTTCGGGGTGAATAGGATATGTAGGTAATTCGAGGTAAGCATTGAGGTAATTTGAATTATTATATGCTACTGCACCAAATAATAAAGATGGATGACAAACTGGCCATTCATTCCAAATGTAAACGTCTTTAGCGAATGGCCATATCGTCTTATCTTCCATATATGGGTATATATATTCTAGCCCATTTTTTAAAGATTTTTTATCCTTTGTTTCATACTCAAATAAATTATCTTCAGGAGTAGATAAAATTTGTGCTACATTGAAAAATGCATCAATATTAAATAAAGAATATCCATATGGCTTGGTTCTTTTTAATTCAAGTGGAAAGCTGCCATCAATAGCCATTTGGTTTGGAAGCAGTATATTCTTAAACCGATCGATGCACAATTTCTTTATTTCTTCATTGTCAGTTAATACTGCCATTGAAGCTGCGGTTGCTGCCCAACTAGTTCCATGATTATTCTTAGAATTCATTTCTAAAATTCCATATTTGTGAGTAGTCATCCATTTTAAAAATTCGCTAAACCAAGCTTTGATTTTATCAGATTGTTCAGGTGAAATACCACCCTTATCTGAAAGTACTTTCACAGATCTAGTAACTTCTACAAAATGGTAAGCATCTATCAACCCGATGCTACGACCTGTAACTTTTCCTAAAATTGCTTGTGCATAGAGCATATTCGGATTCATTTTAGTTTTAGTATCCACAAACCATGCATTTAAATGTTCCAATGCCTTATCTGCATAAACATTTTCATTTGTAAGCAACCAAGCAGAGGTTAAAGTAGCGGTAATCTCACTCAGTCTGATCATTGCATGTCGATGTGACGTGAAATTATTTGGGTTTGTTTGCCCATCACGCTGTTGATAAGCGCCTCCCGGATTCTCTGGGTTTGGCCACCAATAATCTCCTTCAGAATAAAAATCATGTAACCCTCCGGCACTGCGCTCACAATGTGCATCAGTAACAGTAACAGGAGTTGAACTCAAATATATTTTCGCTCTTGCAATTTCTGTTTCTTTAAAGGCCTTAATAATCAAATCTTTTAATTCTTGAGCTTGTAAATTCAACGGCAAAAGAGCAAAAATGAATACAGCAATGGAAAATACAAAAGACATTTTTTTTTCTAAAAGATATTTATTGATCATTTCAAGAGTTATTTATCCATTTTTGTGAAAAGCAAAGTTATTTTTTTGGTTTTTCATCTACTAAAAATTAAATTCCAAATATCAATAAAATTATTTTTTCTTTTGATATAAAAAAAGAAACTGTCTTAAATGGAATTCAGTTAATTAAAAACCAAAATAATTATAATTATATTCCCAAAGATTTGAGTCACAATTTGTTCCCAAAAATAATTTTAATTATTAGAGGTATTTTTTCAGGGTATCGTGTTTAAAATATTTAATTACTAAATAGTTTTGAAAATTGAGCTAAGCTTTCCACAATTGAGTTCGATGTTTTTTCTGTATGCGCTGCTTCACAGATTATTTCTGATTATAATAATTTATTCTAGGGAACAAAATCGTACACCCCATTGAGCTATTTTCGAAACAATCAATTACTTTTTTAAAAAGATTAACAAACCCAACCTTTAGGCATTTCAAATATTGAAGAACAATGAATCAAAGCAATTCAAGCACACTTTTTGTACTAGAGTTATTTTTTTTATAGACATCGCAATCTAGTTACTGTAGGAAATAAAAGTAATTATCATTAGAAATCCCCAACAAGGATTTTAATTAATAAAAAAGAAGCTGATCAAAAAGATCTTGGATTCGCTCAGAAAAAAATTCGCACGATGCCTTTCTGCCAAAAGTTGTTTTTTCTTAGGTTGAAAAAACACAGCTTACAATTTTTTAACGAAGAAGAAACAAAGCCATAGGTTTCAATTAACAAAAAAATTAAAAACCCATATCATTATTTTAATCTACTGCCACATTCTAACATCTAAATTTATTGTATGAATAAAAAAAGATCTGTTGACATTGTCGTGATATCAGACACTCATTTGGGCGCTATTGGATGTCGTGCCAAAGAACTGAATAGGTATTTAAAAAGCATTCAACCCAAAACAATAATTCTGAATGGTGATATTATTGATATTTGGCAATTCAACAAAAGGTATTGGAATAAATACCATACCAAGGTTGTAAAGCGACTACTTAACTTTATTTCTAATGGAACTAAAGTTTATTACATTGCTGGAAATCATGACGAGGCCCTAAGGCGATTTCTTAATTTTGAAATAGAGGGCTTTACAATAAGTAACAAGCTTTCACTTGATTTGAATGGCAAAAAAACATGGTTTTTTCACGGTGATGTATTTGATGTGACCATGCAACATTCGCGTTGGTTGACGCGTTTGGGTGGTTTTGGTTATGATCTTCTCATATTATTAAATGCAACGGTCAACAAATTTTTAACACTCATTGGACGAGAAAAACTTTCATTTTCAAAAACTATAAAAAACAAAGTCAAAGCCGCAGTGTCATACATTAATAAATTTGAAACCACGGTGACAGATATTGCTTCAAAAAACAATTTTGATTCTGTTGTTTGTGGACATATACATCAACCTTGTATCAAAAACTTTAAGAAAAAAAATAAAAACGTAACTTACTTGAATTCAGGTGATTGGATAGAAAACATGACTGCGTTGGAATACCATGACAACAAATGGTCATTGTTTGAATATGACCCATTATTTTTTAAGGACGGTACATTTGACGAGCAAGTTTACAAAGACGCCAAAGCACTTTTTTCTGAATTGGTAAAAGAAATTCATTGAGAATTCTTTACGCCATACAAGCCACTGGTAACGGCCATGTTTCAAGAGCCAAAACACTCATACCTTACCTTCAAAAAAATTATGAAGTAGATGTCCTCCTGAGTGGAACATCATCTGATATTGAGTTGGGTCATCCCATAACTTATAAATATAAAGGACTCAGTTTTGTGTTTGGGAAAAATGGTGGGGTTAATTTCTGGCAGACCATTAGGCAAATCAATTTTTGGAGGTTTGTAAGAGATGTGAAACAATTGTCTCTGAAGGATTACGATTTTGTAATCAACGACTTTGAACCTGTTTCCGCATGGGCCTGTAGGTTCAAAGGCAAGCACTGCATTGCTCTTAGTCATCAGTATAGCTTACTGAGCCGTAATGCACCAAGACCACAGGAAAAAAATATTTTATCTGAGCTCATTTTAAGGTATTATGCCCCGACATCTATCGGATATGGTTTGCATTTTAAAAAATATGACTCAAATGTTTATTTACCTATAATAAAAGAAGAAATTAGAACTAAAAATCCAACAAAAAAGAACTTTTATTTGGTTTACTTGCCTTCGTTTGCAGATGAAAAAATTATATCTGTATTAAACAAGATTTACAACATCAATTGGATAATATTTTCTAAGCATACACAAAAGAAATATCAAATTGGAAACATCAAGGTCTACCCCATTTCAAGTGAATTTTTTAACCATAAATTAGTGGAATGTAAAGGGGTTTTGTGTGGAGCTGGCTTTGAGACCCCCTCCGAAGCGCTATTCCTAAAAAAGAAACTTATGGTCATTCCAATGAAAAATCAATATGAACAACAATGCAATGCGGCATCACTTAAAAACATGGGAGTCCAAGTAATTTATGATTTAAACCATGACATGATAGAGGTCATTCAAAACTGGACCAAATCAAAAAAAATTATAAACGTTGATTATCAAGAATCACCAAAAAAAGTCTTAAACCGAGTTTTAATTGATTACATGAAGAAAACAGCAAAAAATGAGTTGCTTGAAGAGTATATATATTAAATATCATCATGCATTCGCTTTCAAAAAAACTACAATTTTTTTAGCATATTCTTACTGATTTGATTTTTAGCTTTGCGATACATTTTAAATCTGTTTTTCAAATAAAGAAAAAAATGAAACCTATATTTAT
The DNA here is from genome assembly GCA_902586905.1 of uncultured Bacteroidota bacterium. Classification (GTDB taxonomy): domain Bacteria; phylum Bacteroidota; class Bacteroidia; order Flavobacteriales; family Flavobacteriaceae; genus UBA724. Next base: position 47,580 of record CACIJH010000007.1, read on the forward strand.
TATTCTCCTTGTGGTGTTTGTTATAGCTTCGGCAACATCTCAACAAATTCAAGTTTTCGGTCATCGAGGAGCTATGGGTCATGCACCTGAAAACACGGCACTTTCTGTGCAAAAGGCATTGGCTTTCGGGGTTGATGGTATTGAAATTGATGTGTTTCGTTGTCAATCAAGTGAAATTGTTGTTTTTCATGACAAAACTCTTGATAAATTAACCAATGGTAGTGGAAAAGTTGAAGAGAAAACCTTGCAGCAACTTACTGCGTTACAAGTAATGGGAAGTGAACCGATTCCAACCCTTGATAAAATCATTAACATTATCAATGGAAGTACTCGACTTAATATTGAGCTTAAAGGAAAAAATACTGCAGAGGGAGTAATTCATATAATGAAGAAAGCCATTGAAAGTGGTCGTTGGAAAGCGGATCAGTTATTTGTTTCTAGTTTTGACTGGGATGAGTTACGTGAGTTTAAAAAAAACACATCTGAATTTGGCATTGCGATCTTAACAGAAAAGAATCCCCTTGACGCAATTCCCGTTGCACGTGAACTCAATGCATTTGCGATTAACCCCAATCATAGTAATTTAACGCAGGAGACAATTAACTATATTCACAGTGAGGGGTTTGAAATTCACACATGGACTGTAAATGAAAAAAATCGAATCGAGGAACTCATTTCATGGGGAGTTGATGCGATTATTACCGATTTTCCAGATAGAATATTGAACAAAAAAAATCCCCAAAAACAATAAATTATTTTTGAGTATAAATGTACCTTGGGTGGGAATCGAACCCACACTTCCGAAGAAACTGGATTTTGAATCCAGCGCGTCTACCAGTTCCGCCACCAAGGCAATTTGCGATGGTAAATGTAGGAATTAATTTAACCCTTTAAAAGCAAAAATTATTTTAGAATTTATACTGACATCTAAAAAAATCATACATTTGCACCCCTGTAAAACAACAGATTCGCCAAAATGGCTAAAGTTAAAATAGAAGCGAAAATATTTGGGTGTACGCAAAGCATGGATCTTGCCAAGCGTATTGCTGATCATTATGGCGCAAAATTGGGGAATGTTATTTTTTCGCGTTATAGCGATGGCGAGTTTCAACCTTCCTTCGAAGAATCAATTCGTGGCAGTCGTATTTTTATCGTTGGCTCCACTCATCCAAGTGCTGAAAACCTGATGGAAATGTTGCTGATGCTCGATGCTGCCAAGCGCGCTTCAGCGAGGCACATTACAGCTGTGATGCCATATTTCGGCTGGGCAAGACAAGACCGAAAAGACAAGCCGAGAGTGCCAATCGGCGCCAAGCTCATTGCCAAACTATTAGAGTCTGCAGGAGCTACTCGCATCATTACGATGGACCTGCACGCCGACCAAATTCAAGGCTTTTTCGAAAAGCCAGTCGATCATTTGTTTGCTTCGTCTTTGTTTTTACCTCATATCAAATCCCTAAACATCGACAACCTTACTATTGCTTCTCCAGATATGGGTGGTGCAAAGCGTGCCTATGCTTATGCAAAATTTTTGGAAAGTGATGTTGTGATTTGTTACAAACAAAGAAAAAAGGCAAACATTATATCTCACATGGAACTCATAGGTGATGTGACTGGCAAAAACGTCGTGCTTGTCGATGATATGGTCGATACTGCAGGTACATTGACCAAGGCTGCCGATATGATGATGGAGCGTGGTGCGCTGAGTGTTCGTGCTGTGTGCACACACCCCTTACTTTCTGGTGAGGCCTATGAAAGAATTGAACAATCTGCCCTAACCGAACTGATAACAACGGATACCATTCCTGTTAAAAAAGAATCTAAAAAAGTGAAAGTACTCAGCTGTGCTGAGCTTTTCGCACAAGTGATGCACAATGTTCATCACAACAAATCGATTGCGAAAAAATTTATAATGTAATCTATTTTAAATATAAACTATGAAGTCAATTACGATCAAAGGATCTAAAAGAGAAAGCGTAGGCAAGGCATCGACCAAGGCTCTACGTAATGCTGAGAAAGTTCCTTGCGTGCTCTACGGAGGAGGCAATGCCATACATTTTTCAGCTGATGAATTGTCATTTTCCAAACTCGTTTACACGGGCAAAGCACACACTGCAGTGATTGAACTGGAAGATGAAACCTATAATGCAATTTTGCAAGACGTGCAATTTCACCCACTGTCGGATAAAATTTTACACATCGACTTTTATCAACTTTTCGATGGTAAGGAAATCTCAATGGATATCCCTGTAGAATTTGTTGGGCAAGCGCCTGGCGTGAAATTAAGTGGTGGGGTACTCAGTAAAAACAAGCGTAAGCTTCGCGTGCGAGCTTTACCATCCAACCTACCAGATTGCATAATCGCAGATATTTCGAATTTGGAAATTGGAAACAAACTATATGTAACTGATGTCTCTGATGAAAAATTCACTTTTTTACATCCTGACAATACTGTTGTTTGTCAAGTGCGTAACTCACGTGTTTCACTTATCACTGAAGAGGAAAAAGTGGAAGGTGAAGAAGGAGAAGAAGGAGCTGAAGGAGCTGAAGGAGAAACTGCTCCAGCAGCAGAAGGCGCACCTGCACCCGAAGAGGGAAAAGCAGACGCATAATCCATTCATTCTGAATCAAAAGCATCCCTGCAAAACGCTGCTTGGGATGCTTTTTTTATTTTTACAAAAAAAAGATGCCCTTTTGGCCATTCAAGCGTAGTCAACAACAGTCGATGAATACATTCCTTATCGTTGGTTTAGGCAATATCGGAATCGATTATAAAAACACTCGCCACAATATAGGATTTAATGTCTTAGACGCATTGGCTACACAAGTCGATGTTTCTTATTCAACCTTGCGATATGGCGACCTGGCTGAAATGAGTCACAAAGGAAAAAAAATCGTTTTACTCAAACCTAGTACATTGATGAACCGAAGTGGGCAGGCTGTGCGTTACTGGGCGAAGCAGAAAAAAATAAATCCCCAAAACATTCTTGTCATCACTGATGATGTTCACTTAGATTTTGGATATGTACGACTCCGAAAACAAGGGTCTGACGGTGGGCATAATGGGCTTCGTGATATTCAAGAAAAATTGGGAACCAACAAATACCCCAGACTTCGCATTGGTGTAGGATCCAACTTTAGCAAAGGACGGCAAGCAGATTATGTGCTTTCGACTTGGAACGCAGATGAGCAGAGCAAGCTTCCACTGATTGTTGATCAGTCGGCAAAAGCAGTGATTCACTTTGCAACCCAAGGCCTTGAACAAACGATGAACCTTTACAATGGACAAGTAAAAGTTAACGAGGGATGAAAACCATTCATGGCATAGAAAACTTCCCTGCAAGTGAAGGGTCAATTGTTACCATTGGTACTTTTGATGGCGTGCACTTGGGTCATCAGCAAATACTCAAACAATTGATCGACACAAGTCAGCAGTCAAAACTAAAAAGTGTTTTGCTGACTTTTTTTCCTCACCCCAGAATGGTGCTTCAACCAGATATTTCTATGCGTCTTATCCAAACCATTGAAGAGCGCGAAAAAGCGCTCAGAAAAACAGGTTTGGACTATTTGGTAATTCATCCATTTTCTGAAAAATTTTCGAGACTCAGTGCCGATGATTATGTGAAACAAATCCTAGTAGATAAACTCAACGTTCGAAAAGTAGTTGTCGGATATGATCATCGCTTTGGTCGTAACAGAACAGCTAGTTTGGAAGACATGTATAACTATGCAAATATCTATGATTTTGAGGTGATTGAAATTGATGCAAAAAAAATAAAGTCAACAGCTGTGAGTTCGACCAAAATTCGAAAAGCGATAGACCAAGGGGATATTGCACTCGCCAACAGCTATCTTGGCGACCCATTTACACTCGAGGGGGTTGTTGTTCATGGCGATAAAAGAGGGCGTGAATTGTCCTATCCTACTGCAAATATCGAACTGCAAAACAAACATAAAATCATACCCAAACAAGGGGTTTATTTGATTCAATCAGACATTGACAATCAAGTTGTTTATGGAATGATGAATATTGGCACAAAACCAACTTTTGATACAACCAACCCAAGTATAGAGGTGCACTTTTTTGATTGGAATGGCGATTTATATGATCAAACCCTGCAAGTGAAGTTGTTGAAGTGGATTCGAGAGGAGCAAAAATTTGGCTCAGTCGAGGAGCTACAGGCACAAATTCATGCAGATGAGAGATATTGTCGATCATATATTCCGAACTAGCGTGTGAGGTTTGAATAAAGTTTTACTTTTGCATAAAATTAAACTGCAATGCTCGACCTATCGGTAGTACGTACAGATAAAAAAACTGTCATCACAGCCCTTAACAAACGTGGCATAGATGCGAGTACTCTTATTGACAATGCCCTCTCAACAGATGAAAAACGTCGTGGATTACAAACCAGTCTCGACCAAAAACTCGCCCTGGCAAATGCTTTAGCCAAAGAAATTGGGGAGTTATATAAGAGTGGAAATCCAGCGCAAGCCAATCAAAAGAAAGAAGAATCTGCAGCTTTAAAATCCGAAACTAAAGATCTACAAACGCAACTCTCGCAAGCAGAAAGTGAATTGCATGAACTGTTGTGTTCCATCCCAAATATCCCTCACTCTCTAGTCCCAAATGGGCAAAGCGAAGACGACAACGAAGAAGTTTTTCGTTCGGGGGAGGTGCCAAGTCTCAGCGAAGATGCTCTTCCACACTGGGAGTTGGCTGCTAAATATGAGTTGATAAATTTTGAACTCGGCAACAAAATCACAGGTGCTGGTTTTCCTGTTTACACTGGAAAAGGAGCAAAACTCCAACGCGCACTGATCAGTTTTTTTCTTGATCAAAACACAGCAGCAGGATATGAGGAAGTACAAGTCCCCCACCTAGTCAATGAGCAATCGGGCTTTGGCACTGGACAACTCCCTGACAAAGAAGGGCAAATGTATCATGTAGGCGCAGACAACCTTTACCTCATCCCCACTGCAGAAGTGCCGATCACAAATTTGTTTCGCAATGAAATTGTCAATGCTAGTGATTTGCCAATCACTCGAACTGGCTATACCCCTTGTTTTCGACGTGAGGCTGGAAGTTATGGCGCTCATGTTCGTGGTCTCAATCGCTTACATCAGTTCGACAAAGTCGAAATCGTTCGACTCGAACATCCCGACAAAGCATATGATGCCCTCGATCAAATGGTCGAGCATGTCAAAGGCATTCTCGAACAGTTTGAGCTACCCTATCGCATTCTTCGATTGTGTGGTGGTGACCTTGGGTTTACAGCTGCAATGACATACGATTTTGAAATCTATTCCACTGCTCAAAAACGATGGCTAGAGGTAAGCTCAGTTTCAAACTTTGAAAGCTATCAATCTACAAGACTAAAACTTCGTTTTAAAGATAATGATGGCAATAGCAAGTGGGTGCATACCCTCAATGGAAGTGCCCTTGCTCTTCCACGTATCATGGCTGGTTTGCTAGAAAACCATCAATCTGAAAATGGTATTCACATCCCTAAAGCTTTGGCTTCTTACACTGGCTTTGATACGATTCACTAATTGCTCTTATGCATATTCTCAATATCACCTTTAGTGTTGATCCAACTGTTCAAGAGGACTTTGTTGCCTATGTAACAACGCAACTCATCCCAACACTTGATCAGAAAAGCTCCCTTTTGCGCATACACAGCGATGCCAATACACATCCCACTTTTGGACTTCAAATTGAGTTTGAGTCTTCCAACATTCTCAAAGACTTTAAAAATAATGCGTTGGAAAAAACCTATGAGCAACTCCAAGCCTCTTTCCCCAACAAATGGGTGTGTTTTGATACCGAACTTGAAAAACTAAACCCTTGAGTGTTCGTCCAAAAAAACATCTGGGTCAACACTTTTTGACTGATCTCAATATCGCTCAAAATATCGCTGGTGCGCTCACTGGAGTCGACTACCAAGATGTGTTAGAAGTAGGTCCTGGCATGGGGGTGCTGACCCAATATCTTCTGCAAACCAAGCATACGATTCACGCCATTGAGGTGGATAACGAATCTGTAGATTATCTCAACACAAATTTCCCCAAACTAGAGCCAAATTTAATTTTTGGAGATTTTCTGAAATGCAATTTGGCCAAAGATTTTCCTAGCCCTTTGGCAATCATTGGAAATTTTCCATACAATATATCATCTCAAATCTTGTTTAAAACCATAGAAAATCGAAAACAGATTCCAGAATTTGTTGGGATGTTTCAGAAAGAGGTTGCAGAACGTATTTGCGAACCCCCTGGCTCGAAAGCATATGGGATACTTTCTGTTTTGACCCAAAGTTTTTATGACGCCGAATATTTATTCAATGTCAATCGATTTGTATTTGACCCTCCACCAAAAGTAGCATCAGCTGTATTGCGATTGCGCCGAAAAGAAACGATCGACTTAAACTGTGATGAAAGACTGTATTTTCGAGTTGTTAAAACTGCCTTTCAACAAAGACGAAAAACTTTACGAAACAGTTTAAAAACCTTTTCTTTATCTACCAATTTAAAAGAAGACACTATCTTTGGGCAGCGTCCAGAACAATTGGGCGTTTCGGATTTTGTTCGGATCACAAATTTGATTGCTCATGACGCCATTTAAGCTTAGTGAAGAACTTCTAGATCAAATCAACAGTGATATAGTGGCTCAAAACAACAAGGCACTACAAACACTTGTTAAAGAATACCATTACGCCGATTTGGCAGAAATTTTTGAGGCACTTCAAATCGATCAGGCTGTTTATTTATTTAAACTGATTGACTCTGAAAAATCTGCAGATATGCTCCCCGAACTCGACGAAGATGTTCGTGAGAGTATTCTAGATGCATTGTCATCAGAGGAAATCGCAACAGAGATTGAGGAACTCGATACCGACGACGCAGTAGATATCATCGCTGAACTCCCCGACGAGCTTCGCAAAGAAGTTATCAGTCAAATTTCAGACACCGAACATGCTGATGATATTCGAGAGTTACTCACCTATGACGAAAATTCTGCTGGTGGTCTAATGGCAAAAGAGTTGGTTTGTGTCAACCAAAACTGGACAGTCACTCGTTGTGTGCGAGAGATGCGCTTACAGGCGCAAGAAGTCACTCGTGTTCATTCCATCTATGTAGTTGACAACGATGATGTATTGCTTGGACGATTATCTCTGAAAGATCTGCTTACAGCGAATGAAAAAAGCAAAATTAAAAGTGTTTATATCCCGAAAGTCGATTATGTAACAATCGATGAAGAGGGAGAGGAAGTCGCAAAAATTATGTCTAAATATGACTTAGAGGCAATTCCTGTTGTCAATGAACAAAAACAGCTTGTGGGTAGAATTACGATTGATGATATCGTTGATTTGATTAAGGATGAGGCAGAAAAAGATTATCAGCTCGCAGCAGGTATTTCATCTGATGTTGAAGCAGATGATTCCATTTTTCAACTCACAAAGGCACGACTTCCTTGGTTGATATTGGGCTTGGTCGGTGGGCTCGGAAGTGTCTTTATCCTCGAGGGATTTGAAGGTTTTATGAATCACCCATCACACAAGGCCTTATTCTTTTTTACCCCTCTCATTGCTGCGATGGCTGGGAATGTGGGTGTTCAATCATCGGCAATTATTGTACAAGGACTTGCCAACGATGTGGTCAAAGGAAGTTTGCTCAACCGCCTGGTTAAGGAAGTTGGACTGGGGTTGATAAATGGTGGTGCTTTAGCCTTGCTTGTCATCCTTTTTGGTGTTGCCACCCAACAGCCAACTGATGTGAGCCTGACCATTGCTTTATCGATGCTTTGCGTGATTATTGTTTCAGCACTGATTGGCACTTTTGTTCCTATTGTACTCAACCGAAGGGGAATAGACCCAGCAATTGCCACTGGCCCATTTATCACCACTAGCAACGACATCTTTGGCATATTCCTCTTTTTTTATATCGCCAAATGGTTTTTGGCTTAATTCCTAATGTCAATCACCATGCGCGTTCTACACCTAGACAACAATCATGATATTCTGGCAGAAGGGTTGAGTGAAATTGGTTGTACCAATGACTTTGACTTCACAAGATCCAAGGAAGATATTCTTTCAAAAATTGATGCTTATGATGCCATTGTTATTCGCAGTCGTTTTCCAATCGACAAAGCGTTTTTAGACTCCGCCAAACACCTTCGTTTTATTGCACGGGTGGGTTCAGGGCTAGAGAATATCGATGTGTCTTATGCAAAAGAAATTGGGATTGAGGTCATTGCCTCTCCTGAAGGAAATGCCAATGCTGTGGGTGAACATGCTCTTGGGATGATTCTAACGCTTTTCAATAAACTTCCCAAAGCAGCACTGGATATCAAAAATGGAAAGTGGGAGCGTGAGGCGAATCGTGGTGAGGAGCTCAATGGGAAAACCATAGGATTGATTGGTTATGGGCATACAGCAAATCAATTTGCGAAAAAACTCAGTGGGTTTGATGTCACAGTTTTATGTCATGATATTTTACCCAACAAAGGCAATGCATTTGCCCAGCAAGTCGATTTAAAAACCCTACAAGAGCAAGCAGATGTTGTGAGCTTACACATCCCCCAAACTGCTGAAACCAAAGGGTTGATCGATGATGAATTTATAAAAAAGATGAGCAAAGAGTTTTGGCTAATCAATACCGCCAGAGGAAATCAGGTGGTGATCAAAGACCTTATCGATGGACTAGAAATGGGAAAGGTTAGAGGTGCTTGTCTAGATGTTTTACCATTTGAAAAATCATCCTTTGAGGGGGTTACAAACAATGCCCAACTCAAACAGTTGCAGGAAAACCCAAATGTTATTCTTACACCCCACATCGCAGGTTGGACACACCAAAGCAAGCGTCAACTCGCTCAGGTTATTGTCGATAAGGTGAAACAGGTTTTTTTTAATTCTCTTTAGAAAACAATATCTTAACCTCAAGTTTACAAGCTGAAAACCAATAGATTATATTTTTGCATTATGAAAAAGATACTTATACTCTGCACTGGCAACTCTTGTCGAAGCCAAATCGCACATGGTTATTTTGCATATTTCGGTAAAGATGCGCTGGATGTGTATTCAGCTGGTATCGAAACACATGGCGTTAATCCTAGAGCCATAGCAACGATGGAGGAAGATGGAATAGATATTTCAAAACACACATCGAACCACGTGGATGAATACCTCCACATCCCTTTTGACTATATATTGACTGTTTGTGATCATGCACATGAACATTGCCCATATATTCCTAGTCAAACAGCACTTCGCATACATCACAACTTTACTGACCCCTCCAAGTTGGTGTCAGAAAATGAAGAAGAAATCAAAGCTGCTTTTGCTACAACTAGAGAAGAAATCAAAAACTTTGCACTTGCTTTTGTGCAACAACACAGACTCAAGAAAGTGTCTAACGCATAACCAACTGCATCGTTTCTTGGGTACGCTGCTCTAACAAAAGTTCGTGTTTACGCAACAAAAAAGTAGCGCTTTCTGGCTGAAAATGCCGAATCGTGTACAATGAGACATTTGGTTTATGATCCACTTGAAATCGACCGCGTAGTTCGTTAAGAAGTTCTTCTATTTTGCCAAACTTATCAAAAACACAAACCGAAAAACTAATCGCTGAGTTTTGAATCAAATCAACCTTCATTTTATACTTGTGGAGCATGGCAAAAATATCACTGATGTTTTTTTCAATAATGAACGAAAAATCTAGTGAAGATAATTTGATTAATGCCAAATTGTTTTTAACAATATAACAAGGAATATGAGGATCAATTGCAACCCCCTTACTCACTTTGGTTCCTTCATCTTTGGGATTGATAAACGATTTTACATGAAGTGGAATTTCTTTTCGCTGTAGTGGCTGAAGGGTTTTGGGGTGAATGACCGATGCCCCATAAAACGCCAGCTCAATTGCCTCTTGGTAAGAAATGTGATGGAGCAGTTGGGTTGATTCAAAATGACGAGGGTCGGCATTGAGAACCCCTGGCACATCCTTCCAAATGGTTACATAACTACCATTGAGACAATAAGCGAATATCGCTGCAGTGTAGTCAGACCCCTCACGACCGAGTGTCGTGGTAAAATTATTGTCATCACTTCCAATAAATCCTTGGGTAATGTAAAACTGATCAGGGTTGACTTTTTCGCGAATGGCCTTTTCTGTTCTAGCCCAATCTACATTCGCATCGCGATAGCTGGTGTCGGTTTGGATGCATTCTCTTGCATCTAACCAGTTGGCAGCAATCCCTTTTTCGTTTAGGAAGTGGGTGATGATTGTCGTTGATACCAATTCGCCTGTGCTCACAACCTGATCATAAACAAAAGAATAATGTGGGGATTTATTGTTTTTCAAAAAAGTACGCAACCGATCAAATCGTTGTTTGACCTGATCGAACACATCATGCTTTGGGTGATCGAAGGTTTCATTCATAATCCCCAAATGATAGTCGACGATTTCATTGAGTTGTGACTCCATTTGTTTGGCGTCATCAAAATAGGCTTCAATAAGTTTTTCGAAAGCATTGGTGGTTTTGCCCATAGCAGACACCACAATCAAGGTTTGGGCATGACCTGTTTGTTCAAGCACACGATACATATTGTGTATCCCCTCGGCATCTTTTACTGATGCTCCCCCAAATTTAAATATTCTCATCGGGATATTGATTTATAAATGTAGAAATTGCATGTTCATCCATTTGAGCTGTGCGCCAATCAGACAGTACTGCGGCACCTGTTTGTTCGTAGAAATCAATAGCAGATTGGTTCCAGTCCAACACAGCCCACTCCACACGACGTACTTGCAGAGAATGAGCATAGTGGATAAATCGTTTGTACAAGGCAAATCCAATACCTTTCCCTCTGTAATCTTCTTGCACGATCAAATCTTCAAGGTGCATGGTTTTTCCTTTCCAAGTCGAATAACGTGGATAGCCCAACGCCAAGCCTACAATTTGTTGATCCTCCTCGGCAACAAAGCACACAAAAGAAGGATGCTCTCCAAAGCCATCTCGAACCAAGTCTTCAGTTGTGAGAACGACTGCATCTGGCTCGCGTTCAAAAACAGCAAGCTCTTTGATGAGTGCTAAAATTGATTGTGCATCAGCCGAGGTCGCTTGACGAATAGTAGCCTGTTTTTTCATGGGCGCAAAGGTAAGAATATGACAGCAAATACCTGTTCGAATCTTTTTGCGATTTGTATGCAATCTATAAGAAGAGTTTGTATCATTGCAAAAAAATTGGATTGAATCCATTTGGCAATGCTGGTCGTACCACCAACAATGTACAGCTCCAGCAGCTTTCCAACCTCATAGATGCGAGCGAAAAAGTCAGTGTTTCGGGTCTCGCAGGGTCTTCTTATGCCTTTTTGGTAGCTGCCATCTTTGAAAAGAGTAAAAAAACAATGGTTTTGGTCCTCGACGATAAGGAGGAAGCAGCCTATATATTTAATGATCTCGAGCGATTGTTGCCTGATCAACAAGTGCTCTTCTATCCTGCTAGTTATCGCCGACCCTATGAAATAGAAGAGGTGGACAACGCAAATGTGATGATGCGTGCAGATGCCCTTAAAAGATGTAGCACGAACCAAAAGCCAACTTTACTTGTGAGCTATCCCGATGCTTTGTTTGAGCAAGTCATCACAAAAAAAGAGTTGCAAAAAAAGACCTTAACAATACAACTGGGCGAAAGTATTGGTCGAGACCTTATCAACGAAGCCTTATTCGACTACGACTTTCAAAGGGTTGATTTTGTGTCCCAACCTGGTGAATTTTCAGTAAGAGGTGGAATCATCGATATCTTTTCCTATGATAAAGATGAACCCTATCGTATCGAGTTTTTTGGTGATGATGTTGATCGAATCAATTGTTTTGATATCGAGACCCAACTATCGACCAAGCCATTGGAGAAGATCGATATTGTTGCGCATTTGGAGCATAAATTACAAAGTGAAGAACGCCAGCCGATTTGGTCCTTTTTGGGCGATTCGACCACTTATTTTCTACCTGACATCGATGATGTGACTGCTGTACTGAACAAGCTTTATCACAAGTCGATAGAAGCGCACACTTCTTTGGAAAGCCCTATAAATCACTCCAATCCAGAAGACTTGTTTGTGCGTGGTCATGATTTTGAAACCGCAATTGCCAATCGAGCGACTGTCCACTTTGGTGGTCAAAAAGAGTCGAATCACATTGCTTTTGACTGTCAGCCGCAACCGAGCTTTAATCGAAATTTCGAGCAAGTCATCGAACATCTGATCGATAATGAATCGCAGGGGTTTCGCAATCATCTTTTTTGCAGTTCACAGCAGCAAGCCGACCGTTTTGTGAGAATCGCAGAAGAGTTGTCAACCAAAAGTCTATTTGAAATCCATATTATGCCTCTCTATCGAGGATTTATCGACAAGCAAAATCATGTCGCTTGTTATACAGATCACCAATTTTTTGAACGTCATCACAAATTCAGACTCAAAAATGGCTATGCAAAAAAACAAGCCATTAGTCTCAAAGAGTTTAACCAGCTTAGTGTTGGGGATTATGTCACTCATATCGATCATGGCGTTGGTAGATTTGGTGGGCTCCAGCGCATCGAAGTAGATGGCAAGCTTCAAGAGGCGATTAAACTCACCTACAGCGAGCGTGATATACTATATGTGAGTATTCACTCATTGCACAAAATCAGTAAATACGCAGGGAAAGATGGTGCAGTTCCGAAAATTTACAAACTTGGGTCTGTCGCTTGGAAAAAATTAAAAACAAAGACAAAGAAACGGGTAAAAGAAATTGCCTTTGACCTTATTCAAGTCTATGCGAAAAGGAAACTTAAAAAAGGCTTTCAATGTCATTCTGATAGTTATTTGCAACACGAGTTGGAAGCATCCTTTATCTATGAAGACACCCCCGATCAGCGAAATGCCACAGTGGCAGTAAAAGAGGATATGGAAAGTGAACAGCCCATGGATCGCTTGGTTTGTGGAGATGTTGGCTTTGGCAAAACAGAAGTCGCCATTCGTGCTGCTTTCAAGGCAGTGGACAATGGAAAGCAGGTCGCTGTTCTTGTACCCACCACAATCCTTGCCTTTCAACATCACAACACCTTTTCAAAACGATTGAAAGACTTCCCTGTCAAAATCGATTATCTGAATCGTTTTCGATCAGCAAAAAACAAAAAGGAAATCCTTCAAGGGTTGGATGATGGGTCAATCGATATTATCATTGGCACACACCAACTGGTGAACAAGAGTACCAACTTTAAAAATTTGGGCTTACTGATCGTTGATGAGGAGCAGAAATTTGGGGTTAGTGTAAAAGAAAAACTCAGGGCACTCAAAGCCAATGTTGATGTACTCACACTCACTGCCACTCCAATTCCGAGAACGCTACAATTTAGCTTAATGGCAGCTCGTGACTTGTCGATTATCAATACTCCTCCGCCCAACAGACACCCTATAGAAAGTCAGGTTGTTGGCTTTAGTGAACCCCTCATTCGAGATGCGATTATCTATGAGTTGCAGCGAGGTGGGCAGGTGTTTTTTGTGCACAATAGAGTCGAAAACTTGGCAGATTTCACTGGCATGATTCAACGCCTGATTCCCGATGCTAAGGTCACAAGCATTCATGGCCAAATGGATGGATCATCGATCGAAACTAGAATGCGTGATTTTATTGAGGGTCATATCGATATACTGGTAGCAACAACCATCATTGAAAATGGGCTTGATGTACCAAATGCAAATACAATTTTTATCAATAATGCACATCAGTTTGGGCTGAGTGATCTTCACCAAATGAGAGGTCGTGTGGGAAGGAGTAACAAAAAGGCCTTTTGTTATTTCCTATCAGCTCCCATTTCAACCCTAAACGATGAAGCTCGAAAACGAATGCGTGCACTTTCCGAACACACTGCTTTGGGGTCTGGTTTTCAAATTGCCATGCGTGATTTGGAAATTCGTGGTGCTGGTGATTTGTTGGGTGGCGAGCAAAGTGGATTTATCAATGATATTGGGTTTGAAACATATCAGAAAATTTTAAAAGAAGCTGTTGAAGAATTAAAATCTGAGCATTTTCAAGAACTCTATCCAAATCATGAACCAGCTCCAAAAGAAGTGCAAATTGATACCGACCTCGAAATTCTTTTCCCAGACACCTATATCAATAACGTACAAGAGCGCTTGAGTTGTTATCAAAGCCTGAATGAGGTGTCGAATCAGCCTGCACTAAATCAGTTTGTCAATGAGTTGCAAGATCGTTTTGGCCCTTTACCCCCAACATCCCAGGCACTGATTCAAAGCATTCAACTCAAGTGGTTGGCAAACGAATTGCATTTTGAAAAAATTGTTTTGAAAAAAAATAAACTCATCGGATACTTTGATCTTTCAACAAGTCAAGATTTCCTCCAGTCAGATCAGTTTCAGTTGATGATGAAAAAACTACAAACACATTCGAAAAAGGGCTTGTTGAAAGAGCGAAAACAAGGAGAAAACAATCGATTATTATTATCGTTTGAAAACGTCCATACGATAGAAGAAGCCCTGAATTCGCTGAAAGAGTTGCAGCCTATAACTGCTTGAGATCTTTGATGATTCGAAAGGCTCTATCAACCTGTTCTTCATTGACAAGAATTGTGAATTCATTTGAAGTTGAAATCACCTCGTAGATATTAATTCCCTCCCAAGACAGGCGCTGAAAAACAAAATAATAGATTCCTGGAACAGAAACATTTTCAGTTGGCAACTTCACTGAAATAGAAGACAAGTCTGTTTCTTTATGAATACATGTTTCATTTGAGAAACAACTTTCAACCAGTTCGGCAAGGTTGCCGCTCACCACAACATTACATTCGTTGACGCCTCTTGAAGAGGTATAAAAATTGTCTTTCGCATCAGAAATCCCAGCAACCAATTTTGCCTGAGAGGTCAGTAGTGTTGGAGAGGTTTTAAAGTTGTAATCAATGAGCGACGATCGAACCGTTATATCGCCAATGTTTCGCAAGGTGCGTACAATTTTAAGAGAAGATCGAAATTCAAAATCGGAGGAAAGACGCTTCAAAGCCATAACAATGGCTCCGTTTCTCACCTCTTTGTTCATCACACTGCTAATATCTTCATTCATGATACGAGCTAGAGAGGTAAGGTTGATAATCCCCTGCGTTAGTGCGCTGACTAAAAAGGGTTTGCTTTTGATATATTCCTCAACAGCAGAAGATATTGTTTTCATATTATCTCTTAAGTACATCGCGAAAATAGCAAATAATTAAACAAAATGTTACAAATAATACATTTATTAAAATGGATAGAATGCATTTTCAATGATTTGAAGCTTGATATTCTTCCCTTGACTGACAATGCTCACGATATCAAACCTAACATTGACATCCAAGTTATTTGTACTGACAAAGTGGTCAGCAGCAACAATAAGAGAACGCTGTTGTTTTTTTGAAACAAAGGATTGAGGGTCACCAAAATAAGTACTTGTCCTTGACTTAACCTCCACAATAGCGAGTATTTCCCCTTTACGAGCAATGATATCCACCTCCGATCTGTCAAATCGATAATTGCGTTTGAGGATGGTGTAGCCTTTTTTCTGATAGCTTTCAGCAGCAATACTTTCGCCTTGTCGACAAGTTTGGTTGTGTTCATTTTGGGATTGTAAATTTTAAAGATATAAAAAA
Source organism: uncultured Bacteroidota bacterium (assembly GCA_902586905.1). Classification (GTDB taxonomy): domain Bacteria; phylum Bacteroidota; class Bacteroidia; order Flavobacteriales; family Flavobacteriaceae; genus UBA724. The sequence goes on from CACIJH010000007.1 coordinate 63,254, forward strand.
TCGATGAGAGGGAAGATTATTGCTTATTTTTGTGATCGAATTAAACGACTACATGTCAAAACAGCGCTACACCATTACAGCAGCACTTCCCTACACCAATGGACCAATTCATATTGGGCATTTGGCTGGTGTTTATGTGCCAGCAGATATTTATGCTCGCTATCTGCGAATTAAAGGTGAAGATGTTTTTTTTGTTTGTGGAAGCGATGAGCATGGCGTTGCAATTTCTATTCGAGCCAAAAAAGAGGGGAAGACACCCAAAGAAATCATCGATCATTATCACAATATGATTCAATCTTCTTTTGATGATTTTGGGATTTCTTTTGATCATTATGGAAGAACTTCCGATCCGATTCATCATCAAACTGCAAGTGATTTTTTTAAAGCACTTTATGATAAGGGCGATTTTATTGAAGAGACCACAGAGCAATTGTACGATCAAGAAGCCGAACAGTTTTTGGCCGATCGTTTTGTTGTCGGTACTTGTCCACATTGCGACCATGAAGAGGCCTATGGTGATCAATGTGAGTCTTGTGGGCGCTCGCTCAATCCGACTGATTTAATACATCCAACCTCCACAATTTCTGGTAGTGTTCCCATCACCAAAGCAACCAAACATTGGTTCCTACCACTGGATAGGTATCAAAGCTTTTTGGAAGATTGGATTCTGAAAGGGCATGCTGATGATTGGAAATCCAATGTGTATGGACAAGTAAAATCCTGGCTCGACGATGGGCTCAAACCAAGGGCAGTAACGCGAGACCTTGACTGGGGGATTCCAGTACCAGTGCCAGGAGGAGAAAACAAAGTGCTCTATGTTTGGTTTGATGCGCCAATTGGGTATATCTCTGCAACCAAAGATTGGGCACAGCAAAACAATATCGACTGGGAGCCATATTGGAAAGACAAAAATACCAAGCTCATCCACTTTATCGGTAAGGACAATATCGTGTTTCACTGCATTATCTTTCCTTCGATGCTAAAGGCAGAGGGGTCTTATGTATTGCCGACCAATGTGCCTGCAAACGAGTTTTTAAACCTCGAAGGACAAAAACTATCAACCTCAAAAAATTGGGCTGTTTGGCTTCATGAGTTTTTGGAGGATTTTCCAGGCAAACAAGATGTGTTACGTTATGTCTTAACTGCCAATGCCCCAGAAAACAAAGACAATGACTTCACCTGGCGTGATTTTCAAGCTAGAAATGACAACGAGCTCGTTGCTATTTATGGGAACTTTATCAATCGGATTGTTGTACTCACCCATAAGTATTATGAAGGTGTGGTGCCAGCACCAAATCACAACACCCAATTGGACGAAGAAACCATTGAGGAGTTGCGCTCCTTGCCAATCCAAATCGCAACTGCAGTGGAAAACTATCGCTTTCGTGAGGCCAGTCAAATCCTTTTGAAAATTGCACGCCTAGGCAATAAATATCTAGCTGATGAAGAGCCTTGGAAACAGCAAAAAACCAATCCTGAGCGTGTGAAAACCATCATGTATAATGGCCTACAAATTGCAGCTGTATTGGCAATTGCCAGCACTCCGTTTTTACCACAAACTGCCAACAACCTCAAAACCATACTGGGACTTTCGCTGCAATCCAATTGGAGTGATATGACTCAATCCGAATTGGTAGCTGTTGGAACTGTCCTTGCCCCTAGTGAATTGTTGTTTTCAAAAGTTGAAGATGACGATATTCAAATCCAACTGAACAAACTAAAAAACCAGAGCATCTAGGCCCATGCTTCACATTGCCTTTGATGCTTGCTATGCCCACCCACTGCCTGAGAAGCACCGATTTCCGATGATTAAATATGAGTTGTTACCAAAGCAACTCCTACATGAAGGCACTTGCGTAGCTGAACAATTTTTCAGTCCAAAACCCATTCATAAAGACACTGTGTTGCGAGTACATACGCCTAGCTATTACGACCAATTGTGTGGGCTGACATTGTCCAAATCAGAGGTTCGAGGCTTAGGGTTTCCACTATCGAAAGAGCTTGTACATCGCGAGCATGTCATCGCACAAGGAACAATCGATGGGGCTGCTTTTGCACTCAAACATGGTATTGCGATGAACATTGCTGGAGGAACACATCATGCCTATGCCGATCGATCTGAAGCGTTTTGTATGCTCAACGATCAGGCCATTGCAGCGCAGTGGCTTCTTGACAATGGCAAGGCAAATAAGATATTGATTCTTGATTTGGATGTGCATCAGGGGAATGGAACTGCTGCCATTTTTTCAAATCATGAAAAGGTGTTTACCTTTTCTATGCATGGTGAAAAAAACTATCCTTTTCGCAAAGAGAAAAGCGATTGGGATATTGCTTTGCCTGACCAAACAGATGATGCCACCTATTTGAAAACCCTTACAGATAGTTTGGATGATTTATACCAAAACGTACAGCCAGACTTTGTATTTTATTTGTGTGGTGTTGACGTGATTGCGCAGGACAAGCTCGGAAGATTGGGCTTGTCGGTGTTGGGTTGTAAGGAGCGCGATGAGGTGGTATTGCAATGGTGTCGGCGACACGCCTTGCCTGTACAATGCAGCATGGGTGGTGGGTATGTCCCTGAAATTTCCGTTTTAGTAGAGGCCCACGCCAACACATTTCGACTGGCGCAGGAAATCTACTTTTAAAGTTAAAGTATCATCAGCTCGTCACAAAGGATTTCGGTGACATACGTTTGTCACCATCTTTGGACTCGTAGGTGCGATGCACCAACTTACCTTCGATTGCAACTTTTTTGCCTTTGGTCAGTTGTTCTTCACAGATTTCAGTAAGCTTACCCTTGCAACGATGGGGGTGCCATTGGGTGTCTTCTTTGCGTTCGCCCTTTTCATTCTTATAGGTTGAGTTGGTAGTAATGCGAAAGTTGGCAACCTTGAGCCCGCTTTCTAAGCTTATAATTTCTGGTTCGGCGCCCAAGTGCTAATTTGGTTTATTTATTCTAGAGTACATTTTTTTGTGAAATAAACTAGACAGCCGATTGAAAAGACTTTATTTTTGTGAGGTGAAAAAGCGAATTGGTATATTGGGTTGTGGTTGGCTTGGCATAGGTCTTTCACAATCATTTGTCGATGATGGGTATGTTGTGCATGGGAGTCGGCAATCAAACAATGGGGCTGATTTTCTTCGAGAAAACGGAATTCATGGCTTTGTTGTCCAAGTCCACGAAGATCAAATTATTGGAGATCTATCTGCCTTTCTTGCCAAAGTCAATTGCTTGTTTTTGACTTTACCACCAGGCATTCGAAAAAAACCGAAGCTTAACTTTGTTGCTGTTATCCAGCAGCTTGTTCCACATATTCAAAACAGCAAAATCCAACAAGTGGTGTTTACCAGTAGTACAAGTGTTTTTGGGCCACAACAAGGTATAGTTACACCACAAACTACCCCCATACCAGAAAGTGAAAGTGGTAAACAATTGCTTGAGGTTGAAAAAATCTTATTGTCACAACCTCATTTTTCCACTCAGATTGTTCGTCTAGGTGGTCTTATCGGCGATAATCGACACCCTGTAAAGCAGCTCGCAAAATTGCCAATTGTTTACAACCCCGAGGCACCAATCAATCTAATACATAAAACTGATGCAATTGGGTTGCTTCGCTACTTATCAGAACAAGCGCCTTGGCAGAAAATTTATCATGGTGTTGCGCCCTGGCATCCAACAAAAAAGGATTTTTATCTACATGCTGCAAAGCAATTGCAAATCACTTCCCCAAAGTTTAGCTCTGAAAAAGGGGCTATAACTAAAGTCGTTTCCGATCCTTATATCGAATCGGGGGCTTATCGATTTGTGGCGCCAAAACTTGGGTTTGATCTACAGTTGTAGAAAAACGGTTGTAATGATCGGCAAATATATTCCATGAAATCACCACATCATCCATTGCTTTGACAAAAGTGGAGTCTGCATACTGTGAAGGGTTGGTATAACGAACAATACCAACTCGGGTTCGGAAAACCTTATACCGACTCAGGAGTTGTGGAATACGAAGTTGATTTGGGAATTTTTTTTCTGAAATTCGATCTGCTTCATCGCCAATTGATTCGAGCAGTTGCTGAAGGGTATTGGTATCGACATTTGGCAGCTCTTCAATTTGTGCAAACAAGGATGTAAAGGGTTGCTCTTCTCCAATTGGAATTGAGGTGAGTTGAGGTTTATTATCAAAAAAAACTCTGTTTTCTTTAACGATTGGTTCAGCACTGCTTGTTTGTTGTTCTGATTGAGAACATGAGGTAAAGAGTGCGAAAAACAATATGAAAATTCGTTTCATTCAACAAATATACAGTATGATTGGCGTAATCTGGGTTAGCGTTTATATCCAGGTGGATTGGCAATTGCCATTTTTGGACTCCGATTTTCATAAAACAACCCCCATTTTCGGGTTCGTGGGGGTCAGGAGAGCCTTTCCAAGGTTTATCAAAGGCCTCAAAAACAAAGGCGAGTATGTTGTTGTTTGCTGTCCAATCGCAAAAGGACTCGTAATACATTTTTTGAAAAACACATTCGCATGATCTTTTGGAAAACCACGTCCATTGGCGTCTGTTGCCCAGCCTGCTTCAGTGATAATAACGACTTTGTCTGGATATTTTTGAGAGACCTGATGATAATTCTGCTTTGTATATGCCATTGCGTGGTCAATGGTTTTAAGCTCCCACAAGGGATAGGTGTATATGGAGATGAAGTCGAGTTCTTCAAGATTAAAATCTATACCCTCTCTATATGACATTGTTATTTGTATTTACGGTTTTCATTTTTATCCCAAATTCCCATCGTGAACCGTCGTTTTCTTCATGGTGTATTTTCCAATACTCGTCAATTGAGGAAAAGTAGAACAAAGGCGCTCTTCCCAAAAAGCATCGCAATTAATAAGATTAACATCACATGCTTTCATTAGTTTTTGGTGTCGAGTAAATAAATTGATAGTATGCATCAACCTAACCTACCTTAATTTTTGGTGGGATTTAAAGATTCTCCTTTCCTAGATTTCAACAGTGCTCTTATTTCATTGGCGCGAGTCTCATCTATATTATAGTTGCGCATAATCCACATCGCAGACAATGTTCCGAGTGTTGGGAAAAAACAAAAGAAAGCATGTAGTCCATCTACTGCCGATTGTTGCTCTACGGTGGTTAAGTCTGGATTAAAGCCCACCGCAGCAATCATCACACCGCTCAGAGCCCCTGCTATGGCAAAGCCTACTTTAACCATCCACCAATAAATTGCTCCAAAAACTCCTTCTCTTCTTTTACCTGAGTTTAGCTCATCAACGTCTATTACATCTGCAGTCATAGACATCATAATGGTAAATAAACTTCCAATACCAAATGAAAAAAATGGAAGAGCAATAATATACATCCAAGGTTTTCCGGGAATGAATAAAAAGTACAGCATAATATACCCTAGAATAGATATACTTTGCGATAGCATAAATGCTTTTTTCTTCCCCATTCTTTTGGATATCAACGCTACAATAGGGATTACAATAAAAGTAGTTCCCAAAGCACCAAGGCATCCAAAGAGTGATACCCAAATTCCAGTAGCTTCGGCATCGCCGTTAAAAAGTTTATATACAATGACAAAGAAAGTTAGGGACGATACCGCCATAAAGGCATTATATATTAAAAATGTAGCACTACATAATTTTCTAAACTCTTTAATTTTAAATGCTTCGATAAAGCTGTCATAAATTTTTACAAAACTAGCGCCAATATTAGCAATACTCAAGGGCTCATAATCTTCATTAAGGGTAGATTTGCTCTTTATGAATATTGCTGGAACAGTCGCACAAATTACACAAGGAATTGCTACCCATATTGCTAGTTCTCTTGCTGCTACATCTGCTGAAGGAAACCACTCGGTGTCATACATTATGACCCAAAACCAAGGGGCAATCACCCATGCCCATTGCCCAATCCATTGCGAGATAGCCATGATGTTTGTACGTTCGTGAAAATAATCACTCATTTCATACCCCATAGCTACATAAGGTACACTGAAAAAAGTAAGTCCCAAATAAAAAATAATGGACCATATAAAGAAATACCAAAAATTAAATTGTAACGAATTCTCCTTAAATAGCTGCCACATAAAAATATAGGCAACTCCCATAACAATACCACCTACCAAAACATACTGTTTCCTACGTCCCCATTTAGATTTGGTATTATCAGATATAAAACCCATTATAGGATCGGTTATAGCATCAAATATTCTAGGGAAAAAATATATAAGAGCCCACATCCAACCTGGAAAACCCAAATCTTGAACTAAGACAACCATAAAAATCCCAAGAATGGCAGGAAACATTTGATTTGCAAACATGCCGATGCCAAAAGCAATTTTTTGAACTAATGGGACTCTGTTTTGTAAGGAAGGGTTGTCCATGATACTAGTTTTAGTGGTTGTGGATCATTATGGTTTGTATTGCTTGCGGGCTAATAGTTATATTTTTGGTAAAACCATCATGTGCTAATTTGAAATTTTTTTGCGTGGTGCCTTCATTAAATACGACAACTGCTATGCTTCCATCTGGATTTTTGGCAGCAGCTACCATAATTTCCTCATCTGATTTTTTGGCATCAATTACTTTCGCTTCTGGTCGAATAAACTTGCTAAAATGAGCCATGATATAGTATAGCGGTGTGTAGTAAACCTCGTCCTTTACTGGGTCTACAATTACAGGGGCAATACACCAGTTATTTGCCCAATTCGGTCCTCCTTTGGTGTCTAAAACCATATTCCAATCTACCCAACCATCGACCCAATTGTTTAGGCATCCGATAATATCTCGAGCATATCTATTGGCAGGAGCGTATTTGGGATGTAAATATTTTTTCTCTTCCTCTCTCCAATCATATCCCCAATCAGTAGCCTCTTTTTTCCAATACCATTTGTCGTCTTTCCAAACAGGGACTTCGGCATCTACACAAGCTTCTGTTTGAATGAGATATTTTTCTGGGGCCTTTTCGTGTGCATACTGCAATTCCTCTGGGAAATAATCATAGGTGCTTTCGTACCAATGAATTCCTGTTCCGTCGTAATACTTACTTGAAGCTTCGTCTTTATACATAACATCTACCCACTCACGTAATCCTTCACGATTTTGGTCATAGCCTAAAATTTTCAGATGACCCTTGCCATCAGCTTCCAACTTTGGACCTAAATAGTTTTGAACAAAGTCAGTCATTTCTTCAGGTGAATAATGCATGCTTTCCCAATTCTCACCATTTCCATGCGGCTCATTTTCAACTGTAAATCCCCAAATGTCAATTCCTTCTGCCTTGTAGGCATCAACATATTTTGAAAAGAACAAAGCCCAAGTGTCGTAATACTCTGGCAGTAGTTTTCCACCAACCCAACTGTTGTTGTCTTTCATCCATGTAGATGCAGTCCAAGGTGAAGAAAAAAGTTTAAACCCATCCTCTGATATCGCCATCGCATCCTTTATCATTGGAATAATATCGTCCTTATCCTCATCTATCGAAAAGTGATCCAAATTTTTATCTCCTGCCACAGGCGTGTAGGAGTAATTTTTTATTGAAAAGTCACATGAGTTCATATGCGTACGTGTAAGGGAATAACGCGCTCCATCTTTTGCAAAATAAGCTGCTAAAATTTCATTGCGTTTTTCTTCACTCATCTTGTTCAGCAAATAAGCTGAAGATTCAGTAAAGGCTCCGCCAAAGCCTGTTATGGTTTGAAATTCTTTTTTTGAATTAATCATGATTGTTGATGCCTCTGAACCATGTTCAAATGATGTTTGTAAGCTTAGTTGATTGCCGCTTTCTGAGGTTTCAAAAACTTGCACTTCCAGGTTTATTGAATTACAAGATATCACTGTAAAAAGAATCATTAAAAAAAGAGTTTTATAATACATAATCTATTTGTTTATATCCTTTTTAGGAGTTATTGGGGGTAAAATCGAAACTAACAGCTTGTCCTCATTCCCATTGAAAGTTTTTTCAATCGTGTTTCCATTTCGTGTCAATCCAGAAAAAATTCCTTTATCAACTGAACTCCACAAGGAATACTTTGCTTTTCCGTCAACTGTAAACAATCCAAAATGATTTTCAGATCCCATTGGGTTTTCGGCGTCTTTCCATGGCTCATCGAAAGCTTCGAAATAAAAGCAGCTAACACGGTTTTCATTTGACCATTTTCGCATATAATCGTAATACTTTTTTGCTTTATACTCGTCGGCTGCTTGTGAACCCTCTGCTCCATAAAACCCATTTGAGGTAGTTGCCCATCCAGTCTCTCCAATATGAATTGGCTTGTCGATTCCCAAACTTAATATATACTGCTTTACATCGTTATATTGGCCAATTGCAAACTCACCTGCGCGTTGCATCGATGAGTAAATTTTCTCGATTTTACTCAACCTAGGATCTCGGCTGTACCAATAATCGGGGCTGTAATGAGAATTATGAAAGGGATAGGTATGCATCGAAATAAAATCGACTGCAGCGATTAAACGATTCAAATCCTCTGTGTGATAATTGTCAGAAGCACCTCCCCATGCAGCAAAATCATCGGAGCTTGTAATCCACAAGTCGCTGGGAAGATCTCCTTTGCTTTTAAGTTCTTGTAGATAATTGACCCACTTTAAAATCACTGATGGTGGGACAAAATAGCTTGTCGCCCAATGAACCATGGCTTCGTTTCCAATCGCAATCATTTTAATAATATCTGGATATTGTTTGGCATATTGAACCGCACGTTGTACTTCAGCTTCATTGTATGCCTCATCCTCTTGGGTGTGGTCTGGGTGGTCTGTCCAAGCATCTTTACAGTTGATCCAAGCACCAACCATGACATACATCTCAAATGATGAGTCCTCTTGCTTCAGCTCTGTAATCGCTTGTAGTAGATTTGGCAATTCTGCCAGCTCTGTATTATAGGTACGCAGTATTTTGACATCTATAGCAGATAAAATTCGCATATCATCCTTGATTTGGTCAACACTCGGTACGGTATCACGAGATATTGCACGATAGCCCCCATAGGAAATCGCTTGATAGTTTGGGTTTCCTAGGATATCTACTGCCGATGGACCTTCTGACAAAGTTGAGCAGCTCGTCCAGAGTAGAGAAAAACCAGTCATCAGTAACAGTATTCGTTGAATTATTTGAAATTGGTTCATGAGAAATAAATGTTGATTTGAAAGATTTTTCCATTTCGGCTAAAGAGATTGGCTGCATCATCCGCATCTAGGTGATATTGGTCAATCTTCTTCTGTTCCCCATTGGAGAGAACAAGTTCAATTCCAGTGTTGTTGGATTGGTTGTGGTAAACAATCGGTACTTGGCAATAGGTAAAACAGAGTGCATGCTTTGGAATAGTCAGTGTTTGCTTTTTGTTTTCTACATCGTAGAATTCAAATTCATTTTCCACTTCTAAGAACTCCTCTGTTCGAACAATTGTCGGGTTAAAAAAGAGTTTTCCGTCTTGAGCATACACCCCAAACTCTCCCCAGCGACACAAGATATCCTCTTTGACCTGACCTGTCATTCCGGGCTGTTGTGCGCCTCGACCAGCAGGAGTATGAGAGTATGGATCTGTTGGGAAAGCACCATATGCTTTTGGTGTTTTGTGTGCGCCAATGCCATCAACAATCCCATAGTAATGCTGTTTTAGCGATTCGATGAGTTTGGTGTCTGACTCCTTGTGAATGGATTTCCAAAGCACCTCTTGCGCAGCCAATGCCAACTTGGAAATCATGTGCCAATAAATGGACCCTAGCCCTTCAAAAGCGAAAAATGTTCCTGATCGTCCTGTGAATGATTTGTGATCGAACAAATCCTCAAAGAGGTGAAATAAATGATCTTTTTCTGAGACCAATTGATCATATTTAGCTGGTAATTCAGATATTGCAGCTTGTAAGCTGTAAACATTTCTAAAATTTCCATTGAAATGATACGCCCCATCGCAATCTTTTTGAATCACTTGCTTGTTGTCATCATCGATAAGTGCTTGCAAAAGTGGAGAGCTTTCAACAGCTGCTGCAGGTACATTATTTTTTTCAAAAAAGCGAGGTAAATCTTTGTGAGGGTATAAAATATAACTTTTTTGATCTTCTCTGTAAAGTTTGCTTTTGCGCATTTGATTGAGTACCTGGTCTGCTTGCGCAGGACTTAAATAACCAGAACTCAACACTGCAACTTGTCCTTCAAGCATTTCGTCGAGATAAGATATCGATACGCCGCCTTGTGCTTCAAATGTGATGAGATTATAGGCATGATACAGTCCATCTGCTCGTTTGTTTGCATCAATTGAGTGGTCAATAAAAGCTATGCTGATGCCAATAAACGACTTAAGGTCGGCTGTACTGATCTCCGATTTTTTTGAAGAAAACCCATTATTGTAAATCTGATTACGATAAATACTTCCTGCTTGTCCAAGTGCATCTACAAACGATTGACGATCATGATCACCAATCTTGTTGCCAAGTAAAGTTTCGTGTTTTGTGAGTTGGCTAGAAACTTCACTGAAAAAATCATATAATTCCTTAGAAACGAGAGAAGAGCTAAAATCAACACTATCGATAAGGTTGTCGAAAAACGTAAAGAAACGACGTATATAGTACAGGGTCACCATCGAAGTTCCATTCCCTACTAATGCATTGTTTGCATCATTCCACTCTGGTCGCTGGGTATTTAGCCAAATCCCTGCCTCAGGAACAAAATTTGATATTTTGGCAAGAACAGTTGCCAAAAGCTTTTCAAGCATATTGACGTGATATACATCGCCTTTTGGTGTTTTGAGTAATGCCCCATCAGCACCCAAATCCTCTTTTTGCCTTTCGATTTGATTATGAAGCTCTTCATCAAAAACAATCGTATCCTTAGGATCCT
>CACIJH010000008.1 GCA_902586905.1 uncultured Bacteroidota bacterium
CTTCCATCATATTTTTATAAGATGCCGAAACATGAAGTTCAGGAGCATTTCTTCCATTTAGGGAGAGTTGTAATTCGCCTTCTACAATTCGAATTGTAAAATCGGGGGTGATATGACTATTGATTTTGGTTGATGATGCATATGAAGCCCCTGGCTTTGGATTTAGTTTTTCAATCTCAGCGATGGCATCTTTCAGTTGATTTTCATCAATCCCTAGTGTGCTCATCAATTTATCAAAATGCTTTTTTGAAAATGGTGTAAAATGAAACTTGATGATGTTGTAGGCAAGGGAAACTTCAGGCGATTGAGATTTGCGTTGCAGCTGAAGTGCCAAACACTCTTGCAAGTCCAATGCACCAACGCCCGCAGGGTCGAGTTGTTGTACTTTTTCGAGGACTTTTTGCACCTGATTTTCTTCGACATATAGGTTTTCAGTGAACGCCAAATCATCGACAATGTCAAGTAAACTCCTTCGGATATATCCTGTATCATCAATACTGCCAATCAAAAACTGCGCAATTTGACTTTCGGTTTCACCCATGCTAAATGTTCGCATTTGATCCATCAGAAATTGGGTAAAGCTTATACCAGCGGCATAGGGCACTTGTTTGTCATCATCATCAGGGCTATGGTTGTTTGTATTGAGGCGATAGGAGGGGATTTCATCATCACTCAGATATTCGTCGACGTTGATATCTGTTTCTATGATATCATGATCATCATCTTGCGTGGTGTCAAAATCTTGATTTTCAGTCGCTTCTTTTCCAGCTTCAAGTGCTGGATTTTCTTCAAGTTCCTGTTGTAGTTTTTGTTCAAACGAAAGTGTGGGCAATTGAATCAGTTTCATCAACTGAATTTGCTGAGGCGATAGCTTTTGGGAAAGCTTTAAATTGAGTTGTTGTTTTAACATGACTATTTTACTATCCTAAAGGTACAAAAACCTTGTCAGATGAAAACTGTTTTAGAAGGATGCGTTTTGGGGGGTACGTGGAAAGGGAATCACATCACGGATGTTGGACATTCCTGTTGTGAATTGAACCAAACGCTCAAATCCCAATCCAAATCCAGCATGAGGGGCAGTTCCGAAACGGCGTAAATCCAAGTACCAGTCGAGTTCTTTTTCTTCAATGCCCATTTCAGACATTCGTTTTTGCAACACATCAAGTCGTTCTTCTCGTTGCGCACCACCCACCATCTCACCAATGCCAGGAAACAACACATCCATTGCACGAACAGTTTTTCCGTCATCATTAAGGCGCATATAAAATGCTTTGATTTTGGCAGGATAATCAAACAAAATAACAGGACACTTAAAGTGTTTTTCGACCAAGTAGCGCTCATGCTCACTTTGCAGGTCAACGCCCCACTCATCCACAGGAAACTTGAACTTTTTCTTCTTATTTGGCTTTGAGTTTCTCAAAATATCAAAGGCTTCAGTGTACGATAGTCGAACAAATTGATTGTCGACAACAAAGCGAATTTGTTCGAGCAAACCCATTGGTCGTCGCTCGATTTGTGGTTTTGTTTTCTCTTCATTCGATAAGCGTTGATCCAAAAAAGCCAAATCGTCTTCACAATTGTCAACAACATACTGAAGTACATACTTGATGAAGTCTTCAGCCAAATCCATATTCTGATCGAGTTGATAAAAAGCAACTTCGGGTTCAATCATCCAAAACTCAGCCAAATGCCGAGAGGTATTGGAGTTTTCTGCACGAAATGTAGGTCCAAAGGTATACACCTTACCCAGTCCCATTGCATATGTTTCGGCTTCCAACTGACCAGAAACAGTAAGGTTTGTTTCCTTGCCAAAAAAGTCTTTTGTAAAATCTGTATCACCTGCTTCGTCTAGGGGTGTTTGTTTGGGGTCTAAAGTACTCACACGAAACATTTCACCTGCCCCTTCGGCATCACTTCCAGTGATAATAGGGGTATGAACATAATAAAACCCTTCCTTCCTAAAATAGTCGTGAACAGCAAATGATAGCGCAGAGCGAACTCTCATGACTGCCGAAAAAGTGGAGGTTCGGACACGAAGATGTGCATTGTCTCTTAAAAACTCAAAACTGTGTTTTTTTGGTTGTATGGGATATTGATCGGGGTCAGAGTCGCCAATGACTTCCAGATGACTGACTTGCACTTCGTATTTCTGCCCTTTTCCTTGGCTTTCGACTAGTGTTCCTTCAATGTGTATTGCAGCACCAGTTGTGATTCTTTTGAGCAGATTTTCGTCGGTTTGTTCAAAATCCACAACACACTGAAGGTTGTTGAGTGTTGATCCGTCATTGAGCGCAATAAAACGATTGGCACGAAAGGTGCGGACCCAGCCCTGCAGACTCACTTTTTGGTGTAGATGAGTACCTGAGAAAAGTTCTTGAATCGTTTGCGTTTTCATCAAATCAAATTTCGGGTACAAATATACTTCATTTTACAAGCAAGTTCATCAGCTATTTTCATCCTCTTTCAATAGATCAATACGGGGTTTTTTGAGCGTTCTTTCGTTTGCGATACTTTCCTCCAGAGACAACAAGAGCGATGGCAAAAGAATTAGGTTGGCCAACATGGCAAATAGCAAGGTTGCTGACACCAAGCCTCCCAAGGCTACAGTGCCGCCATAACTTGAAATCATAAATACTGAAAATCCAAAAAACAAAACGATAGAAGTATAAAACATACTCACTCCTGTTTCGCGAAGTGCCAGATAAACCGATTTTTTTATTTTCCATTTGGTGGCTTGGAGTTCTTGTCGGTATTTGACCAAATAGTGAATGGTGTCATCTACAGATATCCCAAAAGCTACACTAAAGACCAATATGGTGGATGGCTTGATGGGGATCCCCAAAAAGCCCATCATTCCTGCAGTGAGGATTAAGGGGATAATATTCGGAATCAAGGAAATGAGAATCATTCGAAACGAACGAAACATATAGGCCATAAATAAGGCAATCATCAATACTGCTAAAGAGAGTGACAAGACTAGGTTGCGAACCAAAAACCGAGTCCCTTTTAAGTACCCAAGTGCTTTTCCAGTGACTTCTGTTTCAAATCGATCAGGAGGGAATAGTTCTCCAACAACTGCCAATAAATCACCCTCAATTTCCTCCATTCTTTCTGTGTTGACGTCTTTGAGCATTGTGCTTACACGAATATACTGACCAGTGCTATCAACCAAACTTTCGGCCATGCCTTCGGCCGATAAACTGTTGTTGACATACGACCCAATAAACGAATATTCTTGCCTTGTTGGCATCGAAAAATAACGTGGATTACCATTGTAATAGGTTTGCTTTGCATACTTGGCGACATGGGCAATAGACAAGGGCTCGGAAAGCTCAGGCACAGCTCGAATGTGCGATGCCAAACGTTCCACTCGGTTGAGCGTTGAGAGTTGCGTTGCACCAATTCTTCTTTTGGTATCAACCATAATCTCTATGGGCATGATTCCACTCATTTCATTTTCAAAAAACCGAACGTCTTTGAAGAATTCGGCTCCTTTAGGAAGGTCGTCGATGATGGTGCCAGAAAGTTTAATCTGGTAAACCCCAATAATACTCATCATCAAGGATATAACAAACACAAAATAAACAGTCACACGGCGATAACGAACCATATTTTCCATCCATCCAATAAAGTCGTTCATCCAGTTTCGGTTGAGGTGCGCTAGATGCTTTTGATTGGGAAGACTCATATAGCTGTAAAGAATAGGAATCACAAAAAGCGACAACACAAAAAGAAGCATGATATTGACAGAAGCCACCAAGCCAAATTCGATGAGCAGTTTGCTGCTGGTCAAAGTAAAGGTTGCAAACCCAAGGGCTGTGGTCATATTGGTCATTAGGGTTGCGTTTCCAATTTTAATAATGACACGTTGTAGAGATCTGGCTTGATTGCCGTGTTTTTTGACTTCTTGTTGGTATTTATTGATAAGGAAAATACAATTGGGAACGCCAATCACAATCACAATGGGAGGAATCAAAGCAGTGAGCACTGTGATTTCAAATCCAAAAAAGCCCAATATCCCAAAGGCCCACATGACGCCGATGACGACTACGACCATGGAAATAAATGTTGCTCGATAGGATCGAAAGAAGAAAAAGAAAATCAAAGTTGTAACCAGTGCCGCAACGATAACAAACATCCGAATCTCACTCAAAATGGTAAAGGCATTGATTGTCCGAACATAGGGCATCCCCGAAATGTGAACGTCCATAGCAGATGCTGCTTCAAAGGCACTGACTTTGGGCAAGAGTTCATTATTGACAAAAAGCTCTCGCTCTTTGGCGTTGACAACTTCTTTTTTGAGGGTGATGATTGTCAGATATACTTCTGTATCAGGGTTGAGAAGAACCCCATGAAAAAAGGGTGATTGCTCAAGAAGTTTCTTTTCGAGCTTGTCCACTTCTTGTTGGTCACGAGCCAATTGATATGGGACATCTTCCACCACAAAGCTTTGTTGTTTGGTGTTTTTCCGAAGCTGTTTTAGGTTGCCAATTCCTGTAACAGCGGCAACTGCGTCTAGACCTTCAAACGATTTGGTAAGCGAGCTCCACTGTTGAATCTTATCGGGACTGAACAAAGTAGAGTCTTGAACTGCCAAAACAATGAGGTTGCCTTCATCGCCAAAACGATCGACAAATGACTGGTACTTTAGGTTGAAAGGGTGGTTATCGGGGAGGAGACTTGCTTCATTAAAACTAAAGCGTATGTTCTTCCACTGCAACCCAAAAAAAATGGTGGTTGCAACAATTAAGAGGATACAAAAAACCCTATTGCGAAGAATGAGCGATGCAACGGTGCTCCAAAACCGAGTCTTAACCCATTTGATCATAGCAATTGAAGAAGTATTTCTGTTTTCAGACCGTCATGATTTCATCCTCTTTCGAAGCGTATTTATCATCTATTTTTTTGATGTAATCATCGGTTAGGGTTTGCACATCAACTTCAGCATTGCCCAATTGGTCTTCGGAAAGTTCTGTTTTTTTCAGTTCGTTATTTGCCTCTTTACGCGCATTTCGAACCCCTACTTTTGCATTTTCTGCTTCTGCCTTAGCGAGTTTGACCAACTCTCTCCTTCGTTCTTCGGTCAGTGGTGGGATATTGATAATCACCGACTCACCATTATTGGAGGGGTTAAACCCAAGGTTTGCAACAAGAATGGCTTTTTCGATTTCAGGAATTTGTGTTTTGTCCCATGGCTGAACGGACAAGGTTTGCGCATCAGGGGTATTGATGTTTGCCACCTGACTCAGTGGGGTTTGCGTCCCATAGTACTCCATTTTCACAGTAGATAACATTGCAGGATTCGCTTTGCCTGCACGGATATTGATAAAAGCCTTATCCAAGTGTTCTAGCGATTTTTCCATAGCCTCTTTGGCAACGTCCATGATAAAGTTAATGTCTTCCATAATTTCTAATTTACCTTGGTTCCGATATTTTTACCTGCAACCACCTGTTCAAGGTTGCCAGGAGTGTTCATGTCAAAAACAACAATAGGCAATTCATTTTCTTGGCTAAGAGTAAAGGCAGTGCTGTCCATCACTTTGAGTCCTTTTTGAAGAACATCATTAAAACTAATCGACTCAAATTTAACAGCATCTTTATTTTTTTCTGGGTCATCATCATAAATACCATCCACGCGAGTTCCTTTCAATATGACGTCTGCTTCCACTTCAATTGCTCGAAGTACAGCTGCAGAGTCGGTTGTAAAAAATGGATTTCCAGTGCCTGCGCCAAAGATAACCACACGTCCTTTTTCCAAGTGGCGAACAGCACGCCTTTTGATATATGGCTCTGCAATCGCTTCGATTTTCAGGGCTGTTTGCAGTCGCGTTTGTACTTCAGCGTCTTCCAAAGCGCTTTGCAGGGCAAGACCATTGATGATGGTTGCCAGCATGCCCATATAATCTCCTTGCACACGATCCATCCCATTACTGGCACCAGCAACACCCCGAAAGATATTACCACCTCCGATTACAATGGCAACTTCTGCTCCTTGCGCAACAACATTTTTGATTTCACTGGCATAGTCCGCCAAACGCTGTGGGTCAATCCCATGAGAACGATCACCCATAAGTGCCTCTCCACTGAGTTTTAAAAGTATCCGTTTGTATTGCATGGATTGTATTTGTGCAAATATAACCAAAAACAACCTTGTATTAAGAGCAAAAAAAAACCTCGAGAATTCGAGGTTTTACTTTTCTTTAGTTGGCAAAGTTTTACACCAAAGCCAAACGCTTAAAACCAGTCACGCTTAGACCAGCATCAACCGACTTTACATAGTCGCTTACGCTTTGCTTTGCATCCTTGATATAGGCCTGATTGACCAAGGTATTATCTTTAAAAAATCGCTTGAGCTTCCCTTTGGCGATATTGTCGAGCATCGCCTCTGGCTTTCCTTCCTGACGCAGTTGGTCCTTTGCAATCTCGATCTCTTTTTCAACTGTTGCTGCATCAACACCATCTTCATTTAAGGCAATGGGGTTCATCGCAGCGGCTTGCATCGCCACATTTTTGGCAGCTTCTGCTGCACCATCAACTCCAGCCGATAGGCTCGTTAGGGTTGCAATTTTGTTTCCAGCATGGATGTATGAACCAACAAAGGCCCCTTCGAGGCGTTCAAACCCTCCGATTTCGATTTTTTCTCCAATTACACCTGTCTGTTCTGTGAGTTTGTCAGCAACAGACATTCCGTTGAAGTCAGCAGCCAAAAAACTATCCAAATTATCATGACCCAAGGCCACATCTGCCAATTGGTTGGCAAGCGATACATAGCTTTCGTTTTTGGCAACAAAGTCCGTTTCACAGTTTACCGATACGATGACACCAACAGTTGCTTTATCATTGACTCTTGCAATGACAGCTCCTTCTGAAGAGTCACGATCCGCACGATTGGCGGCTACTTTCTGACCCTTTTTACGTAGAATTTCTACTGCGGAATCAAAGTCACCCTCAGCTTCGACCAAGGCTTTTTTACAATCCATCATTCCTGCTCCTGTTGCTTTTCGGAGCTTGTTTACATCAGCTGCACTTATTTTTGACATTATCAGTGATTTAGGCGGACAAAGCCGCAATTAATTCTGCTTTTTTCATTTTACTATAACCAGTCACACCAGTTTCTTTGGCAAGTGCCTTGAGGTAGGCGACTGTTTTATCACTCAAATCTTCTGCAGGTGCTTCCTCTGCCTTTTTCTCTTCGGCGGCAGGTGCTTCTTCAGCCATAGCTTCTTCTTTTACTTCTGCTGCTGGCGCTTCTGCTGCAGGTGTTTCTGCAGGTGTTTCTTCTTTTGTTTCAGCTGCTTCTGGAACCACTTCACCTTCGGTTTTAGCTGCATTGGCTTCGTCACGTTCCTTTTGGCGTTCGCTCGTTCCCGCTGCAATGGACTGTGTGACAAGACCTAAAATTTTATCAATTGATTTCGACGCATCGTCGTTTGCAGGAATTGCAAAATCAACATCACGAGGATCAGCGTTGGTGTCGACCATCGCAAAAATGGGGATGTTGAGTTTTTGTGCTTCGCGAACAGCAATGTGCTCACGACGTATATCGACTACAAAAAGCGCACCTGGCAAACGTGTCATTTCCGAAATCGAACCGAGGTTCTTTTCGAGCTTGGCACGCATACGATCGACTTGTAGTCTTTCTTTTTTGGAAAGGGTGTTGAATGTACCATCTGTTTTCATACGATCAATCGCAGCCATTTTCTTAACAGCCTTTCGGATCGTTACAAAGTTGGTCAGCATCCCTCCAGGCCAGCGCTCAGTGATGTAAGGCATATTCACTTCGCTTGCCTTTGCAGATACGATATCCTTTGCTTGTTTTTTTGTCGCTACAAATAAGATCTTGCGACCAGAAGAAGCAATTTTGTGCAGTGCTTGCTGCGCTTCCTCAATTTTAGTAACGGTTTTATAAAGATTGATAATGTGGATGCCGTTGCGCTCCATGTGAATGAAAGGCGCCATATTGGGGTTCCACTTTCTTGTAAGGTGACCAAAGTGGACACCTGCTTCTAGTAAGTCTTTGACTTCTATTTTTGACATTGTTGTTTTCGTTTACGTTCCCTGATTAGCAATGAACAAGTGGCGAAAATCGGCCTTCCTCATTTAGATGCTAAACTAATGGCAACAAATTATACACTAATGAATGAACTTATTGATATGCCAATGCTAACAAACGGTTAACGTTTGGAGAATTGGAATTTTTTACGAGCTTTTTTCTGCCCAAACTTTTTTCGCTCAACCATGCGAGGGTCTCTTGTGAGTAATCCTTCTGGCTTTAATGCCGAGCGGTGCTCCTCATCAACAGTACACAAAGCACGTGAGATGCCAAGACGAATCGCCTCAACTTGCCCAGTTGGACCACCACCTGTGACAGAAACATTGAGATTGTATTTACCCAAAGTGTCAGTCAGTGTGAATGGCTGATTAACTTTATACTTGTGTGTTGCCGATGGAAAATAGGCGTCTAATGCTTTGTTGTTGATGGTTATTTCACCCTTTCCCTCAGACATATAAACGCGAGCAACTGCAGTTTTGCGACGACCAATGGTATGAATCACTTCCATAATTACTTTAGTTCGTTGATGTTTACATCGGTTGGTTTTTGACCATCATAAGGATGTTCAGACCCAGCAACAACATAGAGGTTTCGAAATAATTCCGCTCCAAGTTTGTTTTTGGGGAGCATCCCTTTAATAGACTTTTCAACCAATCGAGTTGAATCTTTTTCGTGGATCTCACCAGCAGTCAAACTACGCTGACCACCAGGATAACCTGTGTGGCGGATATAGGTTTTTTTGTTCCACTTATCGCCAGTGAGCTTGATTTTATCGGCATTAAGCACAATAACATTGTCTCCACAGTCGGCGTGTGGTGTAAAACTAGGCTTGTATTTACCACGTAACAATTTTGCAACCTTAGACGAAAAACGACCTAAGATTTGATTAGCAGCATCAACCACAACCCACTGTTTATCAGCGTTTTTCTTATTGATTGATACTGTTTTGTAACTTAATGAGTCCACTATTTTTTATTTAATACGTTGTCAATTTCCGTTTTAGTTTATTTAAAACGGGCTGCAAATGTACAATTTATAGAGTAAAAAGCAAACTATTATCAAAATCAATGTGCCTCAAGCCAGTTGTTGCCTGTTCCCACATCGACAACCAGAGGGACTTGGAGTTTGTAGGCCTGTTCCATTTCGGTTTTAATCATGTTTGTCAACGCATCGAGCTCTGATTTTTTGGCATCAAATACCAGCTCATCATGCACTTGCAACAGCATTTGGGAGTCAAAGTCTTTTAATTTTTCATGAATCCGCAACATTGCAATTTTGATAATATCTGCTGCACTTCCTTGGATGGGCGCATTCACGGCGTTGCGTTCAGCAGCACTGCGAACAATACTGTTTTGCGAATTGATGTCCCTCAAATATCGCCGGCGACCCAAAATGGTTTCGACATAGCCATTTTCTCTTGCAAAATCGACTTGCTTCCGGATATAGGACTTCAGCTGTGGGTAGGTTTCGTAATAGGCATCAATCAATGCTTTGGATTCCTTTCGGCTCAAATTCGTTTGATTACTCAAACCAAAAGCCGACACCCCATAAACAATGCCAAAATTAACCGTTTTGGCTTGGCTTCTTTGCTCTCTGCTCACCTCTTCCAAAGCAACATTAAAGACCTTGGCTGCAGTACTGGCGTGGATATCTTCTCCTTTTTGAAAGGCTTCTTGCATTTCTTTATCATCACTCAACGAAGCAATCACACGCAATTCTATTTGTGAATAATCCGCTGCAAGTAAAACATGCTCTTCATCTCTTGGTATGAATGCTTTTCGAACCAATTGACCCCGTTCTGTCCGAATGGGTATGTTTTGAAGATTGGGATGATTGCTACTCAATCGCCCTGTGGCAGCCACTGCTTGATTGAATATTGTATGCACACGATCTGTTTTGGGATTAACCTGTTGGGGGAGTGCCTCAATATAGGTGTTGCTTAATTTTTTGACAGATCTCCACTCCAAAATATCAGCAACAATCGCATGGTCTTTTGCCAAATAAGACAATACATCTTCAGCAGTTGAATATTGACCTGTTTTGGTTTTTTTGGGCTTGTCAACCAACTTGAGCTTGTCAAACAAAATGGGCCCTAGCTGTTTTGGCGATGCCAAGTTAAAGCGTTCGCCAGCTTGCTCATAAATTCGCTCTTCAACTGTAGCCGTTTCTTTTTGAAATTGTACTGCCAATTCGTTTAAGTAATCGACGTCGATATGTATACCGGCGCTTTCCATGTCAGCCAACACATTGACCAAAGGCAATTCGATCTTATTGAACAAATCGACGACTTCCTTCGATGCCATCTCAGCGACAAAATGATTTTTGAGTTGGTAGGTCACATCTGCATCCTCTACAGAATATTCAGTTTGTTTGTCGAGGGGTACATTTCGCATCGATCCTTGGTTGGGTCCTTTTTTACCAATCAACTCTGTTATGGGTTGTGGTTGATAACCTAAATAGTTTTCTGATAAAACGTCCATATTATGACGCATGTCGGGATTGATCAAATAATGTGCAATCATGGTATCAAACAGCGGTGCTTGAACATTCATACCATATTGCTGAAGGACCTTGATGTCATATTTGAGGTTGTGCCCTACTTTTTCGATTTCGGAGCTTTGGAAGAAAGGAGAAAAATAGGCAAGTTTTGTTTCACAGGCAGTGCGATCTTCAGGGAAAGGGAGGTAATAACCAGTCCCTTTTTTCCAGCTAAAGGCGATACCCACCAGCTCGGCAGTGAGTTCGTCTAGACCTGTGGTTTCTGTATCAAAGCATACCGATTTTTGTTGAAGCAACCACTCCAACAACATTTCTTCTTCTTGAGGTGTTTGTATGGTTTGATAGAGGTGTTCTGTTGTTGAAAGTGTTTTGCGACTGGATTCTGATACGACTTCACCTGTTCCTGGCTGATTGAACAAATCAAAGGCTGCAGGAGCAGTTGTTGTGGATTTGTTGGCAGGGTTTTCCGTTTCTTCTGCTTTAGAAAAAAGTTTTTGAAGCCTATTGCCAAGTTGACGAAACTCCAACTCTTGAAAAATCTCCAAAACTTTTTCTGTATTCGGCTGGTCTAGGATATATTTTTTTTCATCAAAACTCACAGGAACATCCAAGAGAATACGAGCAAGTTTTTTGGATAGAATCCCCAGTTCTTTGTTTTCTTCAATTTTTTCTCTGAGTTTCCCTTTGATTTCGTGGGTATTGGCGAGTAGATTTTCCATCGAACCATATTGTGCCAAAAACTTACGAGCAGTTTTATCACCTACACCCGGCAGACCTGGGATATTGTCGACCGAGTCACCCATCATCCCCAAGTAGTCAATGACTTGCTCTGGGTGTTCAATATAAAATTTTTCTTGCACTTCTTTCACACCCCAAATTTCAATGCCATTTCCTTTGCGCGAGGGGCGATACATAAAGATATTAGGGGAAACAAGTTGTGCAAAGTCTTTGTCAGGAGTCATCATATACACTTCAAAGCCTTCTTTTTCAGCTTGTTTTGCTAGGGTTCCAATAATGTCATCGGCTTCGTATCCTTCTTTTTCGATGACAGGAATATGCATGGCTTCGAGTAGTGCTTGGATATAAGGCACAGCAATGCGAATTGCTTCAGGTGTTTCAGGACGATTGGCCTTATAATCTGTGTAGATTTCCGATCGATCGACAGAGCCACCCTTGTCAAAAGCTACAGCCAAATAGTTGGGTCTCTCTCTGTTAATCAAATCAAATAAGGAGTTTGTAAACCCCATTATGGCACTGGTATCCATGCCTTTGGAGTTTATTCTTGGGTTTTTGATAAATGCGTAGTAACCTCTAAAAATCAGGGCGTAGGCGTCTAGGAGGAAGAGTTTTTTTTCGTTTGCCATTGTTGCAATCAAAAGTAAGAATTATTCTTATGATTTGACAGCTTGTTTGTCAGGATTGAGGTCAGAATTTTGTACTTATGGAGCATATTTTGACACAAAATATTATTTTAGCATCTAATGACAATTGAATAACAGCTCTCATTATGTCAAAATTTGGAGACATTATTGATGCTAAAATTCCCATCCTTCTCAATTTTTATTCTGATTTGGATGAAGCCTCTGTGGAAATGCACGCCGTTCTTCGGGATGTTGCAGCTGCCATGGGGGACAATGGAAAAGTCATTAAAATTGATATCGAAAAAAACCCCAAACTCTCAGAAGCATTGCGTGTGCGAGGTTTACCAACTCTGATGATATATAAAGGAGGCGAAATGGTTTGGCGGCAGAGTGGTGATCAAGACGCAAACACCATTATTTCACTGATGAAAGATTTTGTTTAGTCCAAATTAGAAAACGGCGCAATAGTTTCATCGTAAGTTTCCTCAAACGCTTCAGAAAACACTAGGTCATTTTCATTTCGTTTAACAGTCGACACTAAACTCCTATAGGCCTCGATTTCGATACCAATCTCCATTTCAAAATAAGGCAGTTGCTCATCCTCTAACGTCAAGAATCGGATAAGTAAGTCGATGTATTGCTGTGCAATTTCTGTGCTCAACTCACGAGCAAACTCAACTTGATCCGAATCATAAAGAGCAGCGACAAAGGGGGTGAGTTCTGTGTAAAAATCATATTCCCCATAGATATAGCTAAAGGGTATTATCGACTCAAAAAATGAATCGTACAAAGCAGTCATACTTTTGTGATCTTTGGCCTCGACGATTTCAGTGAGGAGAGTTTTATATCGTTCCACATTTCCGACTATGTCTTCCATTAACATCAGCTGCTCATCTCGATTCCACTGCGCATAGTAGCGCATGTATTCTTCATACCCAGAGGCGATTGTTGTTACAATTTTTTGGGCTTTATCAAGTGCCCCAGCGCGATAGTATGCTGCTGCTATTGGAACGACTAGGCTATAATAACCAAAGGATTCTATCGGCATTTTTTCCATAGCTAAATCGAGGACTGTTATGGCTTTTTCTTTTTGCCCTTCGTCGATGAGGGTTTTTGCCAATCGTGTAATGTTCGATCGGAATGAAATGCTGTTTTTTCTTGTTTCTGGGTCATGATAAATGTCTGGACTATCTGAGTTGCCCCAATCCCACTTCATGACGATGTCATACATGACATCAGTGTCAATCCGACCCATTTGGTAAGGGTTGTTTGGGTCGATTGGGGTTTTGATGGGGACGAGTTTATACACCAATCCATCGAGTTGCAGGTAGTCTTTCATCCAGAAATACTCACTATCATCATAGCTACCACCTGTAAAGTAAATTGGTCGTTCCCAATCGTTGTTGTGCAGGATGTCGAGCATCATCAATCGGTTTTTATAGAGCCCTGAGGTTGGAAGATCAATGTCGATATAGTCCACAATCAAATCAGCATCTTCGGGCTTGACCACACCACTTTTCAATACATTTTCCTTGTTAACAGGCACCCGAATTTTGTTAGTGGGATAATAAATCATCTGTTGGGTTGACTTGGGAATGTTGGTGGTTGAAACCTCGTATTGTTCGAGTAAAAACTTATAGCGTGTACGCGCTTGATCGCTGCTGACCCAACGCATAAAATCATCGAGAGACCAGCGTACAGAGTCGAGCAATGCTTCATGCTTGATATAATCTCTTATCCCATAGGCATACTGACTGTGTATGAGTTGTGAGGGGATCGGAGAGCTGGTGTAGGTACGTCGTTTGAGTTGATCTATATACCAGTCTGTTGCGAGCAGTTGAGTGTTGATGCTACGTACATCGGTGCGGTATCCCTCAATTTCTTGTGCATACCAAATGGCAAAAGTGTCATTATCGCCAATGGTAAAAATCATTGCATCCACATCTTCTTCCACCGAGTCTAGATAGGCTTTAGCAGTCGATTGTGCAGTATATCGACCCGAGCGATCGTGATCGTCCCAATTTTGAGATGCCAGCAGCACAGGCACACACAATAGACTAAATAAACCAACTATTGGAACAGCCAATCGAGGACGTATATACGTTTTTAGTCGTTCGACAATCGAAATAACGCCCAGGCCAATAAAGAGGCTAAAGGCGTAGAACGAACCGACAAGCGCATAATCACGTTCTCGAGGCTCAAAAACTCTTTCATTGAGATAGACTTTCAGTGCCAATCCTGTAAATAAAAAAAGTAACAACATCACCCAAAATCGTTTGGGGTCTTTGCTATATAAAAAGGCAAATCCCAAAACACCTAACAAGAGTGGTAACATATAGTATTTGTTTTTTCCTTTGTTGTTTGCCAATTCGCTTGGCAAGTTGTCCTGTGGTCCCAATCGCCAGTTGTCGATAAATGAGAACCCACTGATCCAATTTCCATTGACGGGGTCTAATTTGCCTTGCAAATCATTTTGGCGACCCGAAAAATTCCACATAAAATAACGCCAATACATATAGCCCATTTGGAAGTCAAACAGGTATTGGAGGTTGTCAAAAAATGTTGGTTTTTCCACGTCGAGATAGGCGGCGTATGTGGTTAAAAATTGGTGATAGTCCTCGACATCTACTCGTCCATCGTTCCATTCTGCGATAAAAGAATTGATGGTTTCGATAAGTTTTTGTTCGCCTCGGTATTCGGGTTTGACGTCAAAGTCAACTGTACCATAATAGGTCATATAATTGACAGCATTCCCACTGCTCCACATCCTCGGAAGGATTCCTTCGTGCTTGCTATTGCTATTGATGCGTGCTCTTTCCCACTCATTGACGATGACGTAGCGTCCTGTTTTAGGATTTTTTTCATATTTGGGTTTAGCATCAACATAAGGGGTTTTTTCGTCTTGCCCAGCATACATATCGGTAAACATTGGGCCATAGAACAAATGCGTTTCTGGATATTGTTCAAGGTTGTAGTAGGCCAACAAAGCACGTGCATCTGCAGGGGCATTTTCGTTGATGACTGTATTGGCATTGGCACGAATAGGCAGCATGAGCCAAGAGGAAAATCCAATCAAAATAAAAAGAACACACAACAGCGCAGTATTGATTTGTACCCAATTTTTTCGGTGCGTCAACCGAAGTGTATAAACAAAAAATAAAACCAAAGACAGCCCTGCTGCAATGGTGCCAGAGTGGAATGGCAAACCGATTTCATTGACAAAAAATACCTCGGCATTTCCAAAATAAGCCAGGGTACTTGGGAGTAATAGTTTAAAGATAAATAGCAGTACAGCCACAGAACACACATTGGCGATGATAAAGCCCTTGGGGGTAACCGTTTCTGCAGTTTTAAAGTAGTACAGCATTCCGATGGCTGGAATGGTCAAGAGTCCCATAAAGTGAACACCAAAGGATAAGCCAACGACAAAAGCAATCAGTACCAACCAGCGATCACCACGCGGCTTGTCCATCTCAGATTCCCAACGAAGACCCAACCAAAATAATATCGATAGGATACAAGTTGCCATGGCATATACCTCTGCCTCAACAGCGTTGTACCAAAAACTATCAGTATAGGCAAAACCAAGTGCTCCGACTAAGCCAGCAACCAAAACAAGGATTTGCGTATGGGCATCATCTTTTTCAAAATCCACCAAACGACGAGCAATGCCAGTAATGGTCCAAAACAAAAACAGTACAGTAAAGCTACTGGCAATCACAGACATCATATTGACTGACAAGGCAATGTATTCTGGATTGGGCGCTAGGATGGCAAATACTGCACCAACCATTTGGAAAAAAGGCGCTCCTGGTGGATGACCAACTTGTAACTTGGCAGCAGTGGCAATGTATTCGCCACAATCCCAATAACTTGCAGTAGGCTCAACAGTCAGCAAATAGGAGATGAGAGAAACAGCGAAAGCGAACCAACCCAATCTCAGGTTCCAGATGCGAAAATTCATTTTTGTTTTTTTGGAAGTACTAATGTACAACTTTCTCATTGGGTTGAGAAATCAAAAGAGAAGTATTGGCGTTCTCAAACTTTGTTTTATTTTTGCGTCGCAATTGGCCTATGGTGTAACTGTCAACACGTCTAACAAAAATGTTAGACACGCCTGCCTGTCGACAGGCGGTCTGATTCAAAATCAGATGATATCCGACAGCAGTTTGTTTCAACTGAATAAAGAAACTTGTCATATTGGCCTATGGTGTAACTGGCAACACGTCTGATTTTGGTTCAGAAGAGTCTAGGTTCGATCCCTAGTAGGCCAACGAAATTCCCGTCTTCAGGCGGGATTTTTTGTTTTTAGGAAGGGGTGGTGTACTGTGTCACGCATCAAGGCAATTAAAGCAAAGCCTGATAGAAGGAGATAAGTCATCCATGGCAAGTAGATGATGGACAATGACGATGGAATCATCAGCTGAAGAACAATTCCTGCAGCGATGATACGAAACCACTCAAAAACGATACTCCAACGATGACGATCCATTACACTCGTATATCCAAAGATGGAAACGAACAAGGTGATTCCCAAGATCAGGGCTTGATTGCTTTGTAAAGAGCCAAAGGAGTAGAGAAACAACAATAATAATGACAAAGTGGAAATAAAATGAAACATCGCCCACCACTGCGAGAGTCGACTGTGTGATGGGGCATATTTCGTTTGTTGATACACATCTGTAATCACTTTTTTGGGTATTGACTTTTTGACATCTGCTGGACGCCAACCTGTGGGCATCAACCACAACCGCAGCTTATCACGCCATTTTTTGGTGTGCCATGCATCAATAGCCAACCCCCATAGATGTTGGAAATTGATCCACAAAGGATTCCATGACTGTACTGGTTTGAGTACCCCATATACGGGTGGTTCGTCGTCGAGTTCCTCTTGAAAGGTGCCAAACATCCGATCCCAAATACAAAAAATGGCACTTAGATTTTTGTCAATATAAATGGGGTTGATGGCGTGATGTACCCTGTGTTGGGAAGGAGTAACGATGATATACTCCAACCAACCGAGTTTACCAATGTGTTGGGTATGATACCAAAACTGACCAAATAGGTGAAGAGGTGCCAAGACAGCAATGACTTGTTGTGGGATGCCCATAACAGCTGCCGGGATCAAAAACAAGGCACCATAACCAAGAAAATTTGAAACGCTTTGGCGCAATGCACATGCCATATTAAACTCCTCACTACTGTGATGAATGATGTGTTGATTCCAGAAAAAATTAATTTTATGATTGAGGCGATGCGACCAATAGGAAGCAAAATCGATGCAGATAAAGGCCACCACATAAAGCCAAACACCAGCCTCGATTTGGGTGATGGTAAGTTGCTGACTCAACCAAGGATAGGAGATTAAAATCACCACAAGCCCAAGGGTATCTTTTAGGATATTTGTCAGTCCAGAACTCAAGCTCGAAATGGTGTCCATAAACACATAGGTTTGCTTGCCAGTCGTATAGCCATAAGCCATTTCAACAAGCAGCAATACCATAAAGCATGGAATGGCGATCAATAAAGCATTGGCGTATGCTTCCATAGCTGCGAATGTATGAATTTCAATGAGTTAGAAAAAATTTGCTCTGTTAGTGAACTGTAATAACTTTAGAAATGATTTGGGGGGCAAAGGCAAAACACCTATATTTGCGCCAACATTCTGATCAACAATTGGGAGACTCAAAAGGTCCCCTTTTTTTTTAAATGGAATTTAAAGAGCACATACATCAACTGGTCGAGGAGTCATTGTCTCTCCAACCTGATTTGTTTTTGATTGATTTGCACATTGACGATCACTCGAGAATTCAGGTCGTTTTGGACGGAGACAATGGGGTGAGTCTACAACAGTGCATTAAAGTCAGTCGTCATATCGAAAACGAACTCGATCGTGAAGTGCATGACTTTTCGTTAGAAGTGACTTCTGCAGGTGCTACTCATCCACTACAAATGGCACGTCAGTACAAAAAGAACATTGGGCGAAAATTGGCAGTGCATACCATTGATAACAACAGTATAAAAGCGACACTAACAGAGGCAGATGATGAGCAAATCACCCTCGAATGGGAAGCTCGCGAACCCAAACCCATAGGTAAGGGAAAACACACCGTGGTCAAGCATTTGCAAGTACCCTATGATCAAATAGAAAAAGCAACAGTACAAATCCAATTTAAGTAATACAAAATGGAAAATCTCGCATTAATTGAATCATTCTCCGAATTTAAAGACGACAAATTAATCGATCGTGTGACCCTTATGGCCATACTAGAAGAAGTATTTCGTAATACACTCAAGCGTAAGTTTGGAACAGATGACAACTTTGATATCATTATCAATCCAGACAAGGGAGACTTGGAAATCTGGCGCAATCGCATCGTTGTGAAAGATGGAGAAGTGGAAGACGAAAATGAAGAAATTGAATTGACTGAAGCTCGAAAAATCGAGCCAGATTTCGAAGTTGGTGAGGACGTGTCTGAAGAAGTAAAACTCTCAGATTTGGGTCGTCGTTCGATCCTTTCTCTTCGGCAAAACCTCATTGCTCGAATCCATGAGCATGACAACACCATCATCTACAAACAATTTATTGAACTGGTTGGAGAAATCTACACAGCCGAGGTTCATCACGTTCGCAATCGTGTTGTGATTTTGATCGATGATGATGGCAATGAAATCATATTGCCGAAAGATCGTCAAATCCCCTCTGACTTTTTCCGCAAGGGCGACAGTGTTCGAGGAGTGATTGAAAGCGTTGAACTCAAAGGCGCAAAGCCAAGTATTGTATTATCTCGTACCGATCCAAAATTTTTGGAGAAGCTCTTTGAGCAAGAAATTCCAGAGGTATTCGATGGCCTTATTACTGTTAAAAAAGTGGTTCGTGTGCCTGGCGAAAAAGCAAAAGTTGCAGTAGATTCTTACGATGATCGTATCGATCCGGTGGGAGCTTGTGTTGGAATGAAAGGATCTCGAATTCATGGTATTGTACGTGAGCTTGGCAATGAAAACATTGACGTTATCAACTTTACCAACAACAACCAATTGATGATTACACGTGCTTTGAGTCCTGCAAAAATTACAAACATGACAATCGATGAGGAAAAAAAGACGGTCGAAGTATTTATGGACCCATCAGAAGTTTCCAAGGCGATTGGCCGAGGTGGATTCAACATCCGATTGGCTGGTCAACTCACAGGCTACGAAATCGATGTGTACCGTGAGGGAGCAGAGGAAGACGTCGAGTTGACTGAATTTTCTGATGAAATCGAAAGCTGGGTTATCGAGGAATTTCGCAAGGTTGGACTGGACACAGCAAAGAGTATTTTGGAACAGGAGGTGAGTGACTTGGTTAAGCGAACCGACTTGGAAGAAGAAACAATTGTAGAAGTGCGTAACATATTAAGCGCAGAATTTTCGAGTTAACGGATTGAAATCCCTATTTTTGAACATCAAATACAAATATGTCTGAAGTAAAAACCATACGAATCAACAAGGTTCTCCGCGAGTTGAATATATCATTAGATCGAGCGGTAGAGCAACTAGCAGCGCATGGTTTTGAAATAGATGCCCGTCCGACTTCCAAGATTTCAGAGCAGGAATATCAACTATTGCTTGATGCCTTTCAAACCGATCGAACCAAGCGAGAAGCTTCAGAGGAAGTTAGCGAAGAAAAGCGCAAGGAAAAAGAGGCCATCCGACAACGAATCGAGGAAGAAAAAGAGACCAAGACACAAGTCTTTCAGGCACGTACTGAACTCAAAGGACTTCGAAAAGTTGGGAAAATTGATTTGGAACCAAAGTCTGAAGACAAACCTGAGCCAAAAACGGAGACTGAGCCACAGCCAGTTGAAGAGAAAGTGCCAGAAAAAATAGTAGAGGAGCCCACCAAAAGCACATCAGCAGAGGAAGCTAAACCAGAAGTCAAAACTGAAGTAATCCCCCCGGAAAAGAAAGAAGAAGCTGGGACAGATAAGGTTACTACCAAATACAAAAAATTAACAGGTTTAAAAATTGCAGGGGATAAGATTGATCTCAAAAAATTTGAGAAAAAACCATCAACCTCAGGTACAGACCAAAGCGATCGCAGACGACGTCGAAAACGAATCACAAAAAATACTGGTATACCAACGCAAGGGAAGTCAAATAAACCCAAGCCAAAACAGCAAAAACAGCCTGCTCACGAAGAGCCTAGTGATGAAGAAATCCAAAAGCAAATTCGTGAAACCCTAGAAAAATTGCAGGGAAAAACGACCAAATCCAAAGGAGCGAAGTATCGTCGTGAAAAAAGAGACTCGCATCGTCAGAAAACAGAGGATGATGCAGCACAACAGGAAGCAGAAAGTAAAGTACTGAAAGTGACAGAGTTTGTCACTGTTGGAGAGATTGCCACGATGATGGAAATCAGCTCCACCGAAATTATTTCTGCCTGTATGACCTTGGGCATCATGGTAACAATGAATCAGCGACTCGATGCAGAAACCCTTTCGATTGTCGCAGAGGAATTTGGTTATCAAGTTGAATTTGTTACTGCCGATATTGAAGAAACAATTGAAAATCCCGAAGATAATCCTGAAGACCTATTGCCACGTGCTCCTATTGTAACAGTGATGGGTCATGTTGATCATGGAAAAACTTCATTGCTTGATTATATCAGAAAAGCAAACGTCACTGCCGACGAATCGGGGGGAATCACCCAGCACATCGGCGCATATAGTGTGTCATTAGAAAGTGGACAGAAGCTTACTTTTTTAGACACGCCAGGTCACGAGGCATTTACTGCTATGCGTGCACGAGGGGCGCAATTAACCGACTTGGTCATTATTGTTATCGCTGCTGATGACGACATCATGCCACAGACCAAAGAGGCAATTAGTCACGCACAAGCGGCGTCTGTACCCATTGTCTTTGCAATCAACAAAATTGATAGCCCCAACGCAAATCCAGATAAAATCAAAGAGAGTTTGGCAGGAATGAATTTGCTTGTAGAGGACTGGGGTGGTAAAATCCAATCTCATGACGTTTCTGCAAAAGTGGGTACAGGAATCACCGAACTCCTAGAAAAAGTAATGCTTGAAGCCGAATTATTAGAGCTCAAAGCCAATCCATCAAAAGCGGCACAAGGTACTGTGGTGGAGGCCTTCTTGGATAAGGGTCGTGGCTATGTTTCGACCATACTCGTGCAAGCAGGTACACTACGCATTGGAGACTATATTTTGGCAGGTCAGCACAGTGGTAAGGTACGTGCGATGCAAGATGAGCGCGGGAATGAATTGACTGAAGCAGGGCCATCTACGCCAGTGTCTTTATTAGGACTCGATGGTGCCCCTACAGCAGGTGACCGATTCAATGTGTTTGAGGAAGAAAAAGAAGCAAAACAAATTGCAGCAAAACGCACCCAACTGGTTCGTGAGCAGTCTGTTCGAACACAACGACATATCACTTTAGATGAAATTGGAAGACGAATTGCCATAGGAGATTTCAAAGAACTCAACATCATATTGAAAGGAGATGTAGATGGATCGGTAGAAGCATTGACAGATTCGTTCCAAAAACTATCGACAGAAGAAATACAAGTCAACATCATCCACAAAGGTGTAGGTGCAATCACAGAATCTGATGTGTTATTGGCATCTGCTTCTGATGCGATTATCGTCGGATTTAATGTTCGCCCTGTGGGCACAGCCAGACAACTGGCAGACAAAGAGGAAATCGATGTGCGAAGTTATTCTATTATCTACGACGCTATCAACGACTTGAAAGAAGCGATGGAAGGCTTGTTGTCGCCTGACATGAAAGAAGAGGTGCAAGGAAATGTTGAAATTCGTGAAACCTATAAAATATCACGCGTTGGAACCATTGCTGGTTGTATGGTAATGGATGGAAAAATCACACGCAATTCTTTGGTTCGTGTTATTCGCGATGGTGTGGTTGTGTACACTGGTACCCTAGCATCTCTAAAGCGATTTAAAGACGATGCTAAAGAAGTTACAAAAGGCTATGACTGTGGCTTGCAAATCAAGGATTTCAACGATATCAAAACGGGCGATACCATAGAGGCCTATATCGAGGTTGCAGTGAAGAAAAAACTCAAGTGATTGACCTAGGGCTTGAGTAAAAAAGCATCTGGAAATTTTATTCGTATTTTATCTAGCGTTTGAACTCCTTCAAGACGACTCCCAAACATGCCTGTTCGGATTTTGTAGTTTGGGGTTTCAAAAGTGAGTTTTGCATTTTTTTCAGGAAATGACTTGGAAAAAGAGTCCAAAAACACTTGTGCCATTTCATAGTTCCCTGAAAAAATTTGAATTGTAAATTGATTGTTTTTCAATCGTTTTTTATCGAGCGACAATTTGCGTTCGAGCACATCATCTAGGTTTTGAGGTGTCTTTACAATCAAAGCGTTGTCTTGGGCATAGATACCACTAGCTAGCAACATCAAAACAAAAAAACAAAAGGACTTCAAATTCACCATATTTTGCAAATAAAAGATTGCTGGTAAATTCTCGCAATTTTTTGGTCAAATTTGTTTAATAATGTCAAAACAGAAAAAGTTTAAATAACTGATTTTAAGATGATTAAACATCTAATTTAGAATAATTATAAATTTATAATTCATGTGGTTTTAATGTTTTTAAAATGGGGTTTGTGATGTAATTTTGTAAACAGAAAGAAAGGTATTTTCCTTTGACCAACAATAACCAAAACATGACTAGGGTTTTTTACCTAAATGTTCCTCAAATTCGCACTCTACTCCCCATCGTGTTGGCTGTAGCTTTCACCCTTCCAACCTTCGCGCAAGAACCTGACATTGACAAAGGGAAGTCTTTGTTCAATATGAATTGTGCAGCTTGTCATAAACTCAATAAGCGAGCTGTTGGACCTGCTTTGGCAGGTGTTTCTCAAAAATATGAGAAGGATTGGCTGTATGCATGGATCAAGAATTCTATGGCGATGGTCAAATCGGGAGATCCCCAAGCTGTTGCAATTTATGAGGAGTATAACAAGTCTGTGATGACTGCTTTTCCGCAACTGAGTAATGAAGATATTGATAATATTCTTGCCTACACAGACTACACACCACCTGCTCCTGCAACACCAGCTGTTGTAGCCACCACAGTTGCCTCAGTAACAGATGACACGACCTCAACATTGCTGTTGGGTGTCTTGGTTCTTGTGCTGGTTGTGCTTGTCGTGATGCTGTTTTTGGTGACACAAACACTGCGTAAAATAGCGATTGCAAATGGTATTGAAGTTGAAACCAGCAAGCCAAAGCGCAAACCTCTTTGGGAGGTGTATATCAACAACTCCTTCTTGGTGTTTAGCACAGTGATTTTCTTGTTGTTTTCAAGTGCCTTTTTCGCCTATGGTTACTTGATGCAAGTGGGAATCGATCAAGGGTATATGCCTGTACAGCCAATTCATTATTCACACAAAATTCACTCTGGCGCCAATGAAATTGAGTGTAAGTACTGTCACTCATCTGCTCGGGTATCCAAGCATTCAGGGATCCCTTCTCTTAATGTATGTATGAACTGTCACATGAACATCGCAGAGTATAATGGCGAGGAAGATTTGGAAAAAGGTTATACAAAAGAATTTTATACAAACGAAATCAAAAAACTTTACAAAGCAGTTGGCTGGGATGAGGAGAATCAACGTTACACTGGCGAGACACAGCCAGTCAAATGGGTGCGTATTCACAACCTCCCAGACTTTGTATACTTTAACCACGCGCAGCACGTTGACGTAGCTGGCATCGATTGTCAAAAATGTCATGGCCCAGTGGAAGAAATGGAAATCATGTACCAACACTCGCCCCTCACAATGGGCTGGTGTATCGACTGCCATAGAGAGTCAAATGTCGATTTGGAAAACAATGAGTATTATGAGAAAGTTCATGCAGAACTCTCAAAAAAATATGGTGTAGAAAAACTCACAGTTGCTCAAATGGGTGGCTTGGAGTGTGGGAAGTGTCACTATTAATCAAAAACAAAGATGGCCAACCATAAAAAATATTGGAAAAGCACAGCTGAGTTAGACAGCAACAATGCATTTGTCGAAGATTTCAAGGGGCGTGAGTTTGTTGAAAAGCTTCCTGAAGATGCCTTTTTGGGCAATGAGCAAGCGATGAATGACTCTAAAACCAATCGACGAGATTTCCTAAAGTATGTTGGTTTTAGCACTGCAGCAGCATCATTGGCTGCATGTGAGGGGCCTGTACATAAATCAATTCCTTATGTTGTGCAACCAGAAGAAATTCGCCCTGGGATTTCAAACTATTATGCAACTACTGTTGCTGATGGATTTGACCTCGCGAGTATCCTTGTAAAAACACGAGAGGGAAGACCGATTAAGGTTGAAAACAATACTGACGTTTCTGCGAGCTATGCTGCAAACGCACGTGTGCAAGCTTCTGTATTGTCGTTGTATGACAACCTTCGTTTGCAGGGGCCTACACAGTCTGGAAGTCCTGTTGGTTGGGCAACACTACTTGAACTCAGTGGTCAACAGCTCGATAATATGCAAAGTCAAGGTGAGCAATTGGCCTTATTGACACGCTCTTTTGCCAGTCCTTCGACCCAGCATTTGATCGATCAACTCACAGCCAAGTATGACAACATCAAACATATTACCTATGATGCAGTGTCATCATCTCATGCATTAGATGCCTTTGCAAAAGCATATGGACAGCGAGCACTTCCTACCTATGATTTTTCGAAAGCAGAGACAATTGTTTCTTTTGATGCAGATTTTCTGGGTGATTGGCAAGGAGGAGGGCATGCACCTGGGTATGTAAAAACACGAGTACCTGTCAAGGAAAATGGCAAGGCAAAGATGTCAACACACTTCCAGTTTGAAGCCAATATGACCCTTTCAGGAGCAGCTGCCGACAAGCGAATGCCCATGACTGCTGCCCAACAACAACAAGTTCTTGCAGCAGTGTATGTCGAGTTGACAAATGGCCAAGCCACTGCAGATCAAGCCATAGTGGAGATGGCCAAAGTCGTTGCAAAACACTTGCGAAAAGCTGGAAAAAAAGGAATCGTTGTTACAGACTTGCCAAGTACTGAAGCACACCGAGTCACCCTAGCCATCAATGAAAAAATTGGGTCTGTTGTCATCGATACCAAACATACAACTACCACTCGTCAAGGCAATGCACGTGAGGTCTCACAGCTTGTTGAGGATTTGAATAGTGGAGCAGTGCAAGGGATTATTATGGTAGATGTAAACCCTGTTTATACCTTAGCAGAAGGAGAGCAGTTTGCTGCTGGATTAGCGAAAGCAAAATTCTCTTTGTCGTTTAGTATGAAAAACGACGAAACTGCATCGAAAGCACAATGGGTAGCAGCGACTCCTCACTATCTCGAGTCGTGGGGTGATGTGGAATTCAAAACAAATCACTTTGGTCTTACGCAACCAACAATTCGACCCTTGTTCGACACCAAACAATTTCAAGATGTGTTACTCACTTGGTTGGGGAAAGACATGAGCTATAGAGATCAATTGCGATCCTATTGGGAGAAAAATATTTTAAGTGGAACGTCATGGAATAAAACCTTACATGATGGGTTTTATATCAGTGATTCTTACACCGACGGAAAGCGTTACAACGATTCCGTTGCCGATGCGATTGGCATCCTTTCTACTGCAAAACAAGAGGGTTACTCCCTGCATTTGTACACCAAAACAGGATTAGGGGATGGGCAACAAGCAAATAACCCTTGGCTGCAAGAGCTTCCAGACCCAATCACTCGTGTGACTTGGGACAACTACCTAACGATTTCAAAGTCGGATGCAGCAGCACTCGGCCTGTGGAATGAAACCCAGTCGGATGGGTCATTAAACGGCGGATATGCCAACATAACTGTAGGGTCTTCAACACTCAAAGTACCTGTGCTGATCCAACCAGGTCAGGCCAAAGGTACTGTTGGTTTGGCATTTGGATATGGTAAACAAGCTGGGATGAAGTCTGAAATGCAAGTGGGTGTCAATGCCTATACATTGTATAATGACTTCTTCAACGTTCAGTCAGTGTCAATTGAAGCAGCTGAGGGCACACATGAGTTTGCTTGTACACAGTTGCAAAATACCTTGATGGGTCGTGAAGACATCGTAAAGGAAACAACACTCGAAATTTTTAATGCCAAAAACAGGGACTACTACAACGCAGTTCCAGTAGTGAGTAAAAACCATATCGAAACCAAAGTCACTTCTCCAGAGGTTGATATTTGGGATCAGTTTGATCGTTCTGTTGGTCATCACTTCAACTTGTCAATCGACCTGAATGCATGCACAGGTTGTGGGGCATGTGTAGTGGCTTGTCATGCAGAAAACAATGTGCCTGTTGTTGGCAAACGAGAAATTCGCAAATCACGTGATATGCATTGGTTGCGAATCGATCGATACTACTCTTCCGAAGAAACCTTTGAGGGAGATAATACAACAGTGAATGAAATCAGTGGACTGGGTGAGTCGCTCACGACTTTCAGCTCTTTGGAAGAGCCATCTACCAATCCTCAAGTAACCTTTCAGCCGATTATGTGCCAGCACTGTAACCATGCACCTTGTGAAACGGTTTGCCCAGTGGCTGCCACCTCACATGGACGTCAAGGTCAAAATCACATGGCATACAATCGCTGTGTTGGAACACGATACTGCGCCAACAACTGTCCGTATAAAGTCAGACGATTCAACTGGTTCTTGTATAATAATAATGACGAATTTAATTTCTATATGAACAATGATTTGGGTCGTATGGTACTGAACCCAGATGTAGTTGTTCGCTCTCGTGGAGTGATGGAAAAATGTTCGTTGTGTATTCAGAAAACACAAAAGACAATTTTGGATGCCAAGCTCGTTGGGCGTGACATTGCTGATGGGGAATTCCAAACAGCTTGTTCAAGTGCTTGTTCGAATGGCGCAATAACATTTGGCGACATCAATGACAAGTCGAGCCGTGTGGCCAAGTCCTTGAAAAGTGATCGAATGTATCACCTGTTGGAAAGCGTAGGTACAAAACCAAACGTGCAGTATCAAGTAAAAGTTAGAAATACAGAGACATCATAAACCAATAACTATGTCCTCGCATTACGAAGCACCAATACGAAAACCACTCGTCACCGGTAATAAATCATACCACGATGTGACTGTTGATATCGTTGCTCCTGTTGAGGGCAAAGCCAACAAGCAATGGTGGATTGTTTTTAGCATTGCATTGGTTGCCTTTTTATGGGGGATTGGTTGTATTATTTACACTATATCAACTGGTATCGGTGTTTGGGGGCTGAATAAAACTGTTGGATGGGCATGGGACATCACCAATTTTGTATGGTGGGTTGGAATTGGACACGCAGGAACCTTAATTTCTGCTGTACTATTATTGTTCCGACAAAAATGGCGTATGGCCATCAACCGATCTGCTGAAGCGATGACCATATTCTCTGTTATCCAAGCAGGATTGTTCCCCATCATTCACATGGGTCGTCCATGGTTGGCGTACTGGGTTTTACCCATCCCAAACCAATTTGGGTCACTATGGGTCAACTTTAATTCTCCTCTACTTTGGGATGTATTTGCGATTTCGACCTATCTGTCTGTATCACTTGTATTCTGGTGGACAGGTTTACTGCCTGACTTTGCGATGATTCGCGATCGTGCAGTCAAGCCATTTCAAAAGAAAATTTATGGTCTATTGAGCTTTGGTTGGAGTGGTCGTGCAAAAGACTGGCAACGCTTTGAAGAGGTTTCTTTAGTATTGGCAGGATTGGCAACTCCACTGGTTCT
The DNA here is from genome assembly GCA_902586905.1 of uncultured Bacteroidota bacterium. Lineage (GTDB taxonomy): Bacteria > Bacteroidota > Bacteroidia > Flavobacteriales > Flavobacteriaceae > UBA724. The sequence continues at coordinate 27,697 of CACIJH010000008.1, forward strand.
ATCCGTACATACCATCGTATCATTTGACTTTGCTACTTCTGTGATTCCTGGTTGGCACACAACCATTTTCCCACCCTATTTTGTGGCTGGTGCAATCTTCTCAGGTTTTGCCATGGTGCAAACGCTGTTGATTATTATGCGTAAAGTCATCAACCTTGAAAACTATATTACCATCCAGCATATCGAACTGATGAACATCGTAATCATGATTACAGGTTCAATTGTTGGGGTGGCGTATATCACAGAGCTGTTTATTGCTTGGTACTCGGGGGTTGAATATGAACAATATGCATTCCTCAATCGTGCAACTGGACCTTATTGGTGGGCCTATTGGGCGATGATGACTTGTAATGTATTCTCTCCACAGTTTATGTGGTTTAAAAAATTAAGAACAAGTATTATGTTCTCCTTTATTATATCCATAGTCGTAAATGTAGGGATGTGGTTCGAGCGCTTTGTGATCATTGTAACCTCACTGCACAGAGACTATCTTCCATCTTCTTGGACAATGTTCTCGCCAACCTTTGTTGACATTGGAATTTTTATAGGAACAATAGGCTTCTTCTTTGTCTTGTTTTTGCTCTACGCACGCACTTTCCCAGTCATTGCGCAAGCAGAAGTCAAATCGATTTTGAAGTCCTCGGGTGATAAATACAAAAAAACAACAAGCGATGAGTAGTAAAGTAATTCACGCCATTTATGATGACGATGATGTGTTGTTGCACGCTGTCAAAGACGTCAAAGCAGCAAATCATCACATAGAGGAGGTCTTTACGCCATTTCCTGTCCACGGGCTTGATAAGGCGATGGGTCTTGCACCCACGCGCATTGCGATTGCTTCTTTTATGTTTGGTTGCTTGGGCTTGTCGGTTGCCATTTGGCTCACAAACTATATTATGATTGAAGACTGGCCACAAAACATCGGTGGTAAACCCAGCTTCTCATATCTCGAAAATGTCCCAGCCTTTGTTCCTGTTTTATTTGAGATGACGATCTTCTTTGCAGCTCACTTGATGGTGATCACTTTCTATTTGCGCAGTCGATTATGGCCTTTCAAAAAAGCAGAAAACCCAATGCCTTCTACAACTGACGATAAGTTTTTGATGGAGGTTGCTGTTGGCGACAACGAAAAGAAACTCGTTTCCTTGTTGAAAAAGACAGGAGCGATCGAAGTAAAAGTACAAGAAAAAAAGGGGGAATCATGAAAAGAAATCTAGACCTTATGATCTGTGGATTGGCACTATTGAGTGTCGTATCATGCTTTGACCCATCCCAACCCAACTATCAGTATTTCCCTGATATGTATGAGTCTGTTGGCTATGACACCTATGCCGAAGCGCCCTTTTTTAATGGCACTGCAGCACAGTTGCCTGTAGATGGATCGATTCCAAGAGGTTGGCAACCCTATGACTATCCAAACACAAATGAGGGTTATGAGCTGGCAAAAGCCGAACTCACCTCACCCATCGAAAAAACAGATGAACATCGTGCCGAAGGAAAAGAACTCTATGCAATTTATTGCGCAGTATGTCATGGTTCCAAAGGCGATGGACAAGGGATTTTGATGAAGCGTGAAAAGTTTTTAGGAATCCCAAGCTATGCTGATCGTGAGATCACAGAAGGCAGTGTGTATCATGTGTTGATGCATGGCAAAAATGCGATGGGATCACACGCGAGTTTAATCGATGCAGAAGAACGTTGGCAGATTACCCAACACGTCATGCATCTAAGAGCGCAATTAACAAAGTAAGAATGATGTATAGCTTTTCTAAAAATCTAAAAATTTTCTCTCTCAGCCTGATGGTTGTGGGTGCAGTGGCTTTGGGAATTGGATTTCTCTCTGCCCCAACCACCGTAGAGGAAGCCAAAGCAATGGTAGCAGATGCCCACGGACATGGTGGACATGGCGGACATGGTGATCACGACACCCATGCCGATGACCATGCTGGGACGCACAAAGACGAAGCTCATCACTCGGATCATCATGACGACCATGCCGATGACCATCACGATAAGAACAAAGAGGCTTATGCTCATAGCGATAGCCACGATGCTCATGGTGGAGGACATGGCGATAGCCACGACAAACATCTCTTGCATCAGCTGCAGAATCGCCCATGGGCTGCCACCTATGTAGCTGCGCTATTTTTTATGATGATTGCTCTTGGCGCACTAGCGTTTTATGCGATTCAACGAGCAGCGCAAGCAGGTTGGTCGATCCTTCTGTTTCGCGTAATGGAAGGGATTACTGCATATCTTCTCCCAGGCTCAATCATCGTATTTGTACTTCTTGTTCTTTCAGGTCTTCACCTCAACCACCTATTTGTTTGGATGGATGCTGAGGTTGTTGCACATGACGAAATTATTCAAAACAAACAAAGCTATCTCAATGTGCCTTTTTTCCTCGCACGTGCCTTGTTCTACATTGTCGGGTGGAACCTTTATCGTTTCTATTCTAGAAAATTTTCAATGGCGCAAGACAATGATAATGGGATTGGCTATCACAAAAAGAATTTTAGACTTGCGGCAGGCTTCTTGGTATTTTACATCGTCACAGAGTCAATGATGTCGTGGGATTGGATCATGTCTGTCGATCCACACTGGTTTAGTACCTTGTTTGGATGGTATGTATTTGCGAGCATGATCGTAACTGCAGTAACTGTTATCGCTATGGTTACAATTTATCTCAAATCCAAAGGCTTATTAGAAGAAGTCAATGACAGTCATATTCACGATCTTGGAAAATTTATGTTTGGATTTAGTGTGTTTTGGACCTACCTGTGGTTTTCACAATTCATGTTGATTTGGTATTCGAATATCCCTGAAGAAGTGACTTATTTTATCACTCGAATCGAGGATTACAACCTCTTGTTTTTTGGAATGGTGGTGATGAATTTTGTTCTTCCACTTCTGATTTTAATGAACAGCGATTACAAACGAAACAATTGGTTTATTATCATGACTGGAATCATTATTGTACTTGGACACTACCTTGATTTTTACAATATGATTATGCCAGCAACCGTTGGAGATCAATGGTCATTTGGACTTTCAGAGCTGGGCAGTGCCTCACTATTTGCAGGACTGTTTCTCTATGTGGTTTTCTCGGCTTTGGCCAAGGCACCACTCAAGCCCAAAGGGGATCCATTGGTAAAAGAAAGTGAACATTTTGTCTATTAATTTGTGTGAAGGAATAACGATATGACGACATTGTTAATGATTACGATTTTGGTTTTGGTAAGTATTGCTGTTTGGCAGATTACTAAAATCTTCCAAGTGGCACAGTTCAACAGTAAAGTGGATGACAGCCAAGTTGCCAACGAAAAAGACAACGATTGGAATGGTAAACTGATGTTCGCTTTTTTGGTGTTCATCTACTTGATTACCATCTATTCGTTTTGGGAATGGGGAGATGTACTTCTTCCCGAAGCTGCATCTGAACATGGAGTCGATTACGACCGCCTGATGTGGATTTCAATGGCTTTGATCTTTTTTGTTCAGATTGTCACACAAGCACTACTCCACTATTTTTCTTACAAATACAGAGGCAGAAAAGGCTTGAAAGCACTATTTTACGCAGACAATGATCGTTTGGAGTTTATTTGGACAATCATCCCTGTTATCGTTTTGGCAGGACTCATACTTTATGGTCTATATGCTTGGTCAAACATCATGAACTTTGAGGAGGATGAAAACGCTTTAGTCGTGGAATTGTATGCACAGCAATTCAATTGGAAAGCCCGCTATGCAGGTGCCGACAATGTACTTGGGGATGCCAATGTTCGTTTTTTACAAGATTACGATGGTCTTAATCTTGTTGGGATCGACTCTTCAGATCCAAATGGTTTAGACGATGTGGTTGTGCAAGAGCTACACTTGCCAGTTGGGCGAAAAGTGATTTTTAAAATGCGATCGCAAGATGTTCTTCATTCAGCATACATGCCACACTTCCGAGCACAGATGAACTGTGTTCCTGGAATGATCACTGAATTTGCTTTTACGCCAACGATCACCACTGAGGAAATGAGACAAAACCCTGACATGGTAGCCAAGGTTCAAAAAATTAACAAAATTCGGTATGACAACAGTCAAGAGTTGATCGCCAATGGCGAAGAAGCCCTTGATCCATATCAATTTGATTATTTATTACTTTGCAACAAAATTTGTGGTGCATCACACTACAACATGCAAATGAAAATTATTGTAGAAGAAGAAAAAGATTTTAATTCATGGATGGCACAGCAAACAACCTTTGCTGAAGTCATTCAATAAAAAGAATCACTATGGGAGCAGACGCACATCATCACAAAGAAACATTTATCACAAAATATATCTTTAGCCAAGATCATAAAATGATCTCCAAACAGTACCTCATCACTGGTCTGATTATGGGTATTGTTGGGATTGCTATGTCGTTATTGTTCCGTTTGCAATTGGCATGGCCAGAACAACCCTTTGGTATTTTTGAATCGACCCTCGGAAAGTGGGCACCTGATGGGGTGATGGATCCCAATGTATATCTCGCATTGGTCACCATTCATGGTACGATTATGGTCTTTTTCGTTCTCACAGCAGGTCTGAGTGGAACCTTTAGTAACCTTCTTATTCCCTTGCAAATCGGTGCTCGCGATATGGCTTCTGGGTTTTTGAATATGGTTTCTTATTGGTTGTTTTTCCTGTCGAGTGTTGTCATGCTTGCCTCGCTATTTGTTGAAGCAGGACCAGCAGCAGCAGGATGGACGATTTACCCACCACTCAGCGCATTGCCACAAGCACAACCTGGCTCTGGACTTGGGATGACCCTTTGGTTGGTGTCGATGGCGATTTTTATTGCCTCTTCATTACTTGGCTCCCTAAACTATATCGTAACAGTGATCAATTTGAGAACCAAAGGAATGAGCATGACTCGTTTGCCTCTCACCATTTGGGCATTTTTTGTAACTGCAATTATCGGTGTGGTTTCATTCCCAGTATTGCTTTCAGCTGCTTTACTTCTTATTATGGATCGCAGTTTTGGAACCTCTTTTTTCCTGTCCGATATTTTTATACAAGGTGAGGTGCTGCACTATCAAGGGGGGTCTCCAGTATTGTTTGAACACCTCTTCTGGTTTCTAGGACACCCAGAAGTGTATATCGTTTTATTACCAGCACTCGGAATTACCTCTGAAGTACTAGCAACCAACGCTCGTAAACCCATTTTTGGATATCGTGCAATGGTCGCATCGATTTTAGCCATTGCCTTTCTCTCCACAATCGTTTGGGGGCACCATATGTTTATCTCAGGAATGAATCCTTTTTTAGGATCTGTATTTACGTTTACAACCTTACTCATTGCAATCCCATCAGCAGTAAAGGCTTTTAATTACATCACAACCCTTTGGAAAGGAAATCTGCAACTCAACCCTGCAATGCTGTTTTCTATTGGGCTTGTTTCTACCTTTATTACAGGTGGTTTGACAGGTATAATCCTGGGAGACAGTACGCTTGATATCAACGTACATGATACCTATTTTGTGGTTGCCCACTTCCACCTTGTGATGGGAATATCAGCGCTCTACGGACTTTTTGCTGGGGTTTATCACTGGTTTCCAAAAATGTTTGGACGAATGCTCAATAAACGACTTGGATATATTCACTTCTGGATAACAGCAGTTTGTGCCTATGGCGTTTTCTTCCCCATGCACTTTATTGGTATGGCGGGACTACCAAGAAGATATTATACCAACACTGCCTTCCCATATTTTGATGACTTGGCAGACATCAACGTTGTAATCACCATTTTTGCTCTCATTGCTGGTGCTGCGCAAATTGTTTTCCTATACAACTTTATACAAAGTATGTTCTATGGAAAGCCAACAGTTCAAAACCCTTGGAAATCCAATACCCTAGAGTGGACAGCACCCATCAAACATTTCCATGGCAATTGGGAAGGAGATATTCCAGAAGTACATCGTTGGGCTTATGACTACTCCAAGCCAGGACACAAAGAAGATTATGTGCCACAACATATTCCCTTGAAAAAAGGAGAAAAAGAGTTGCAACACTAGCGACAAGTCACTGACAGAATCAAATGAAAGAAACCCTCTAAACAGAAGGTTTTTTTATACTTCATTGGCGTTTATTTTTGGTTATCTTTGAAAAAATGAACGAGCATTTAGATCCAAACGGAGAGCATTTCACACCTGAAGAACAGGACATCGATCGTGCATTGCGACCACTGCGCTTTGATGACTTTATGGGACAACCTCAAGTTCTCGACAATTTGCAAGTCTTTGTTCAGGCCGCCAACCAACGTGAGGATGCGCTAGACCACACCCTTTTACATGGCCCTCCTGGTCTTGGAAAAACAACCCTTGCTCATATTTTGGCAAACGAATTACAAGTGGGGGTAAAGGTAACCTCAGGGCCAGTACTCGACAAACCAGGTGACTTGGCAGGATTGCTAACCAACCTCGAACCCAGAGATGTATTGTTCATTGATGAAATCCATCGTTTGAGCCCAATCGTAGAAGAATACCTCTACTCAGCCATGGAAGATTATAAAATCGACATCATGATTGAGTCAGGACCCAATGCTCGAACAGTCGAAATCAACCTCAATCCTTTTACTCTCATTGGTGCAACCACCCGATCTGGACTACTAACAGCACCTATGCGTGCTCGTTTCGGAATCAATAGTCGACTCAACTATTACAGCACCGAAATTTTGTCAACTATTGTGGAGAGGAGTGCAGACATATTGAACATCGCAATCAGTAACGAAGCTGCTATCGAAATTGCTGGCCGAAGTCGTGGCACCCCCAGAATTGCAAATGCTTTGTTGAGGCGAATTCGTGATTTTGCTCAAATCAAGGGTGATGGAAGTATAGATATGAAAATAGCCAAATATGGTCTTGAAGCACTTCATGTCGATGCTCATGGTTTGGATGAGATGGACAATAAAATTTTAAGCACCATGATGGACAAGTTTAAAGGGGGTCCAGTAGGCATCAACACCCTGGCTACTGCAGTATCTGAAAGTGCAGAAACCCTTGAAGAAGTATATGAACCCTTCCTCATTCAAGAGGGGTTTATTGTGCGTACGCCTCGCGGACGTGAAGTTACAGATCTTGCCTATCGTCATTTGGGTCGTACCAAATCGAATCGACAAGGAGATTTGTTTTGAATCTCGCAGCCCAACATAGTCAACTCATTAAACAGCATGCAAAACGACTTGGATTTTTATCATGCGGAATCTCTCATGCAGGATTTTTAGAAGAAGAAGCACCTCGTTTGGAGCAGTGGCTACAGCAAGGTCATCATGGAAGTATGACCTATATGGAACGAAACTTCGACAAGCGATTAGATCCAACAAAACTGGTGCCAGGGGCAAAAAGTGTGGTGTCGTTGCTGTACAACTACTACCCAAAAAACACACAATCAGACCCCACAGCACCCAAGATATCTAAATATGCTTATGGAAAGGACTATCATGTTGTAATCAAAGACAAACTGTTTGAACTCATGCAAGTACTGCAGCAAGAAATCGGAGAGATACATGGACGTGTTTTTGTCGATTCTGCGCCTGTGCTGGATAAGGCGTGGGCAGCCAAAGCTGGCTTGGGATGGATTGGTAAGCACTCCAATTTGATATCGAAACAAACAGGCTCATTTTTCTTTATTGCAGAGTTGATCATCGATATACCACTAGAACAAGACACAGCTGTAACCGATCATTGTGGCTCCTGCACTGCATGTATAGATGCTTGTCCAACAGATGCTATCATAGCACCTTATCAAGTGGATGGGAGCAAATGTATCTCCTACTTCACGATTGAACTCAAAGATGCGATTCCACAGGAGGTCAAGGGGCAGTTTGACAACTGGGCTTTTGGGTGTGATGTATGTCAGGATGTTTGCCCATGGAATCGGTTTTCGACACCTCACAACGAACCTCAGTTTGAACCCTCATCCGAACTATTGCAGATGAGCAGTGATGATTGGCATGAAATCACCGAGGTAGTTTTTGATCGTTTGTTTGCAGAAAGTGCTGTTCAAAGAACTCAATTTTCAGGTCTGAAACGCAACCTCGAATTTTTGAAATAAGTCTATGCTATTTCATCATTATAATGATAAAATAATCGTTATTTTTGAGAGGAAACTATGATTACACAACTTCGGGGTCGTCTTGTTGAAAAATCTCCTACATTAGTGGTTATTGATTGTCAGGGGGTTGGTTATTTGGTCAACATATCCTTGTTTACCTATGGACAGTTGAAAGACGATGAAAACATTCAGCTATACACCCATTTGCAGGTGCGAGAAGATGCACATACACTCTATGGATTTAGCACAGATTTGGAGCGCCAACTGTTTCGATTGCTCATTGGAATTTCGGGGATTGGCGCCAATACTGCTCGTACCATGTTGTCCTCTCTGAGTCCGAGTGAAATTGGTCAGGCCATACAGAATGATCAGGTAAACCTTATACAATCTGTCAAAGGGATTGGTGCCAAAACCGCTCAACGTGTTGTCATTGAACTTCGCGACAAAGTACAATCTGTCATCGCAGATGCAGGAATTCCTGCAGTTTCAAGCAATACGAACAGAGAAGAGGCGTTATCTGCTTTGGTAGTCTTAGGTTACCAAACCAAATCATGTGTGAAAATTCTCGACGAACTTCTATCAATGGATGCTGAAATGAGTGTTGAGCGCCTGATTCGTAATGCGTTGAATAAATTATAGTTTGTATGCAGTTGGTGGTATCAATCCGAAGGATACTTTGGTTTGTTGTATTGATGTTATCATGGAAGGGTCTTGCTCAAAACGATAGCCTTCAGTTTTCCCCTGCCGTTCAAAATCTTGCGCTAAAAAATCTCCCATCCTCTTTTGAAGAAGAATATACCTATGACCCCAACCTCGACCTCTATATCTACTCTGTCAAAGTCGGAGAAATAAATATCAATGCACCACTCACACTGACCCCAGAAGAGTATCTCGATCGGATGATGCGCAAAGAGGCACTCACATACATGAATGACAAACAAGCCTTGCTTTCTGGTGACGTAGACGACCCCGACCAGCAAAAGAATTTACTCCCTGACTTATATGTTCGATCTGATTTGTTCCGTCGCTTATTTGGTAGTGATGTGATTCAAATTATCCCCAAAGGATCAGTCGGAATCGACTTGGGGGTGCGTTATCAAAAATCAGGAAACCCTGCGCTATCTCCACGTAACCAGAGCAGTTTTGGATTTGATTTTGATCAGCGAATCAGTGTCGGTTTGGTTGGAAATATTGGAGAGCGTTTTCGCATCAATGCCAATTACGATACCCAGTCAACCTTTGATTTTCAGAACCTGATCAAACTTGATTTTTTTCCTCCTTCAACAGATGATTTGAGTCAGTCTGTTGGGGGTCGTGCTGGGAATGCAGTATCATCGGCCAGTGGCGCCATTGGGCGTATCCAAAACGAGGTCGATCGTCTAGAAGGGGGAGTCGATAAAATCAAAAGTTTGAAAGATGGCTACAGTGGCAATGAAGATGGAATTTTACAGAAACTAGAAATAGGAAATGTAAGTATGCCACTCAACAGTTCTTTAATCTCTGGTGCACAAAGCTTGTTTGGTGTAAAAGCGGATCTCAAATTTGGAAATACAAACATCTCAGCTGTGATTTCGGAACAACGCTCCCAAACGCAACGCATGATGACAGACGCAGACGGCAGTTTGGATGAGTTTTCACTTTTTGCTCTTGACTATGAGGATGATCGTCACTTCTTTTTGGCGCAGTATTTCCGTGACCAATATGATACTGCGATTGCAACTTACCCCTATATCAACACAGCTGTACAAATCACTCGTGTTGAGGTGTGGGTCACAAATCGAAATGCACAAACCAACAATGTTCGCAACCTAGTTGCGTTGCAAGATTTGGGTGAGACAACTCCTGACAAAACACGTCTAGATGATTTGTCATCTAATTTTTTTACAACATCAAGTGCCACTGGATATCCTGACAACAAGGCCAATGGGCTCAACCCAGAACAGTTGGGGAGTGGGATTTTAACAAATGATATTCGAGATATCGCCACAACTCGCAATGGCTTTGGGTCTCTTTCTGATGTGGTGCAAGAGGGCATCGATTATGCTGTACTTGAAAGTGCTAGAAAACTCGAACCAACAGACTACAACTTTCACCCAAAGTTGGGGTATATCTCTCTCAAACAACGACTCAATAATGACGAAATTTTAGGTGTTGCCTTTCAATATACAGTTGGTGGTCAAACCTATCAAGTTGGGGAGTTTGCAGGCGATGGAGTTCCATCAAGCATCAGCACTGGCATTGGCCAAAGTCAGCAAGTACTCAACAATAGCTTAGTCGTCAAACTACTTCGAAGTAATCTGACCAATGTGGAGCAGCCTGTATGGGATTTGATGATGAAAAACATCTACAACATTGGTGCGTATCAACTCGATCAAGATGGGTTTGTGTTTAATCTCCTGTTTTCAGACCCTTCTCCCTTGAATTATATTACCCCAGTAGAAGATGATATCTGGCCAGCGGGGCTTGATGAACGCGTGTTGCTCAATGTTTTTGGTGTTGATCGATTGAACATCTACAATGACCTCCAGGATGGAGGGGATGGGTTCTTTGATTTTGTTGATGGGGTAACTGTTGATCGAGAAAATGGACGCATTATTTTCCCAAAAGTTGAACCTTTTGGCGAATTTTTATTCGACACCCTAAAGGCAGATACAAGTGAGGACTATGATGTAGCAGCAACATACAACGCAAATCAAGATAAATATGTCTTTCCAGAGATGTATAAACTCACAAAATCAGAAGCCATTGATTATGCAGCCCAAAACAAATTTCAACTCAAAGGACGATATAAATCAAGTGGTGGAGGCGCTGGAATTTCGTTGGGAGCGTTCAATGTACCACGTGGCTCAGTGCGTGTTACAGCTGCAGGGCGACTGTTGCAAGAGGGTATTGATTACTCTGTAAATTACCAACTTGGGCGTGTTACCATCTTAAACGAAAATTTAAAAAATTCAAACACACCCATTGAGGTTTCGACGGAGAGCAATTCATTCTTCGGTCAACAAAACAAACGCTTTAGTGGCGTTCATGTTGAGCATAAGTTCAGTGATAATTTTTTGATGGGAGCAACAGTTATGAATCTCAGCGAACGACCACTGACCCAAAAAGCAAACTATGGGCTAGAGCCAGTCAACAACACCATGTTTGGGATGAGTTCTACCTTTTCGACCGAAGTTCCATTTTTGACAAGGATGGCCAATAAGCTGCCCAACATCGATACGGATGTGATGTCAAACATATCATTTAGAGGCGAAATTGCCTATTTACTCTCGCGAACCCCAAAAGGAACAGAGCTCGGAGGAGAGGCAACAACCTATATCGATGACTTTGAAGGGGCGCAAAGCAATATCGACTTGAGAGACGTGCAGTCATGGGCACTGTCGAGTGTGCCTGCTGCCAATGTTGAAGGATACGATGCCCCAATTGACGATCTGACTGGGGGTCATCATCGAGCAAGGTTGGCTTGGTACAACATTGATCCTGTTTTTTATTCTAATCAGCGCCCTTCCGAAATTTCAAATAATGACCTTTCAGAAGACGAAGTGCGACGTGTTTTTATCAACGAAATTTTTCCTCAACAAGACTTGGTGCAAGGCCAAACCTCAGTTCAATACACCATGGACTTGGCATATTACCCGGCTGAAAAGGGGCCATATAACACCAACTCCTTTAACAATTTTATCACTGACCCATCAGAAAATTGGGCAGGGATAACACGTGCCCTCAACAGTACAAATTTCGATCAGGCAAATGTTGAATATATAGAGTTTTGGATGCTTGATACCTTTTCCGAAAACGACGAGTTAGCAGACGAAAATCTGGGAGATTTGGTCTTTAACTTGGGGAGTATTTCTGAGGATGTTTTACGTGATGGGCGCAAGCAATATGAAAATGGTCTTCCTGGCTCTGATGATCTAGCATTGACCTATGAGACAGCTTGGGCGAGAACACCAGCAACCCAATCATTGGTATATGCATTTGATGCGAACGCTGCAAACCGAGAACGACAAGACGTTGGTTATGATGGGCTCTCCGACGAAGAAGAAGGACTGCTCTATTCCTCGAGTGTAGGTGGTGAAAGCAGCGACCCAGCAGGCGATAACTATCAGTATTTTTTGCAAGCTAGCGGATCGATTCTCAATCGATATAAACGATACAATGGCACCGACGGAAACTCTATTTTGGAAGTGACTGACAACAACCGAGGATCGTACACAGTGCCAGATGCAGAGGATCTCAACAGAGACAATACGATGAATACAATCGACAGTTACTTTGAGTATCGAATTCCCATTCAAAAAAATATGAGCGTTGGCTCACACCCTTTTATTGCAGATGTACGACTCAACAACAATGTTGAACTTGCCAATGGAGAAAAAACAACTTCACGATGGTTGCAATTCAAAATTCCTGTTCGACCAGAGTATTACGACAACCCTGCTTTTCGTTCCTATTTTGAATCGATCAACAATATGTCAGATCTTCGTTCGGTGCGTTTTATGCGAATGTGGCTCAAAGGTTTCACAAGGCCAGTTGTCTTTCGATTTGGAACATTTGACTTGGTTCGTGGCGACTGGCGGAGGTACAACCAACCCCTCAATACAGCACAGATTACAAGCTCGAATACATCTGTTGATGTGACTACTGTCAACGTATTGGAAAATGAAAATCGCATTCCAATCAACTATAAACTGCCCCCAGGCATTGTTCGTGAACAGCTCAATAATTTCAATAGTGTTATTCGTCAAAACGAGCAGTCTTTATCATTGCGTGTCCAAGACCTCGAACCAAAAGACTTAAAAGGGGTGTACAAAAATATTGATGTCGACATGCGTCAATACAAACGCATCAAAATGTTTATCCATGCAGAATCACTTCCCAATCGAACGCCACTCCCTGGCGATGGTTCGTTGGATGATTTGGACAAACGCATGGTTGCTTTCATGCGAATTGGTACCGACATGACTGAAAACTACTATCAAATAGAAGTGCCACTTCAACCAACCCCTTACACAGAGGGGGTTGCCAACAACCTCAGTGCCGAAGAAGTTTGGCAGCCTGAATCCAATTCGATTGATATCCCACTTTCACTATTCACTGGCGCCAAGGCAAAGTCGATACAAAATCGAAGTTTGGTAGGAGCAACCTATTTTGATGAGGACCTAAACCAGATTGATGAGTTTACGCCTATCAGCAGTTTGCCAGGGGATAAAAAATATAAAATTGCAGTGCGAGGCAATCCGACTTTAGGGCAAGTGAGAACCTTGATGGTTGGGGTTAAAAACCCATCAGAATCACCAGGCGATTATCTACATGGAGAGGTTTGGTTTAACGAACTTCGATTGGCAGAAATTGATTCTGAAGGTGGATGGGCTTCTGTTGCAGAACTCGATACCAATATCGCAGACTTTGCCACCATTAACCTAAATGGAAATATCTCAACCGTTGGTTTTGGGGATATCGACCAAATTCCAAACCTTAGAAATCAAGATGACACCAAAGGTTATGGGATGAATACAAATGTGAATGTAGGGCAGCTTCTACCAAAAAAATGGGGGATTCAACTGCCCTTGAGCTACAGCTTTTCTGAAGAGGTTATTACCCCCAAATACGATCCATTTTATCAGGATCTCAAACTACAAGATCGTTTGGACAGTTCGCCCGATCAAGACAGTAAAGATGCAATTCGAGATCAAGCTGTGAGCCAGTCTCAACAAAAAAGTATAAACCTCATTGGTGTGCGAAAGCAACGAGGCCCTGAACAGCGAAAAGACTTTTTTGACATAGAAAACATCGATTTGTCATATTCGTTTAATGAAGAAAAAAGAAGTGATTACGAAATCGAGGACTATACCTTTCAGAACTTGCGCATGGGTGCTGGCTATCAATATGGATTTGAGCCATTGTCGATCGAACCCTTTTCCAAGCTTACATTTATCAACACAAAAAGCTATTTAAAATGGTTGAGTGCGATCAATATCAACCCGATTCCAAGCAGTGTTTCCTTGTCTACAAACATCAATCGAACGTTTAACAGTCAGCAGTTTCGAGAAGTTTTTTTGGAGGGAGTGGATGCTTCGCAACAACTTGCCTTACCAAAGTTGCAACAGCGAAACTATATGTTTGACTGGGTATTTACTCTCAATCATAATTTGACTAAATCTCTTCGATTTGATTTCACTGCATCGAGCAAAAACATCGTTCGAAACTATTATGATGAACAATCAGGTACGACAAAAGTCAACCAGCAGCTTGACATCTGGGATGGTATTTGGGATGTGGGAGATCCAAACCAGTTTAGCCAGCGCCTTGGGTTGACCTATAATCTTCCCTTCAGGCTACTTCCGTTGGTGAATTTTATCGATGGAACCTACAGCTATTCTGGGGACTTTAATTGGCAACGTGGGTCAGAATCTTTGAGTGAAGTAGAGGATGAGTTTGGCAATGTTCTTGGCGTGGTCAACACCATACAAAACGCAAACACACACAACCTTAATTCCACGTTTAATTTTCAAAAAATTTATCGTGCTCTCAAATTAGAAAAGAAGAAAAAATCGAGAAATGATAACGCTATTCAAAGACAATTGACCAACTCCTTAATCGGTCTGGCCACTGCTCTCAAACGACTGCAGTTCACCTATGCAGAAAACAATGGAACAGTGTTGCCTGGGTATACACAAAATGTTGGATTTTTGGGCACTTCAAATCCAGGGTTATCATTTGCGCTGGGTAGCCAAAGCGACATCCGTTATGAGGCTGCAAAACGCGGTTGGCTTACCCAATTCCCTAGCTTCAATGGACAGTTTACACAAGTGCATAACACAGAATTTAGCTACTCTGCAGAAGTGAGTTTACTCGAAGGCTTACAACTCGATATCAATGGAAATCGCAGGCTGTCAGAGAATCTAGGCGAAAATTTTATCGTTACTGATAATATTTATAATGCCCTCAACCCCAACACCTTTGGCAACTTTGAAGTGTCAACTATTCTGATCAATACTGCTTTTGGGTCTGGGGGTGTTGATGACCAAATCTTTGAGGACTTAAAAAGCAATCGACTGATTATAGCACAGCGTTTGGCAAATGATAGGGGCCTCGACCCCTCAAATGTTGACGCAGATGGGTATCCCGTCGGATATGGAAAAATCAATCAAGCTGTTTTGATTCCTGCTTTCTTAGCTGCCTATTCTGGACAAAGTCCCGAAACAGTTTCCCTTGCTGCAACGCGTGAAACACCACTCCCCAATTGGGCACTGCAATACACAGGTTTGATGAAAACCAAGTTGTTTAAAAAATACTTTCAACGCTTTTCCATTGCGCATGGGTATCGTGCCAGTCATACACTAAACAATTTCCAAACCAACCTGAATTATGATCAGACCATCCCCAACCAACTTGATCAAGGGGGTAACTTCCTCAACGAAACCCTTTATACAAATATCAATTTGGTGGAGCAATTCAACCCATTGATTAAGGTTGATTTTGAACTTAAAAACAGTTTTCAATTCAATGCTGAAATCAAAAGAGATCGTGCGTTGTCACTGAGCCTAGACAATAATCTTCTTACAGAAACAAGTGGAAAAGAACTGATTATTGGAACGGGATATCGAATAAAATCTGTTCCCTTTCGCACCAATCTTGGTGGCAAACGAACAACGCTGAAAGGCGATATCAATATCAAAGGCGACTTGTCGATTCGTGACAATATCACTATCGTTCGAAACCTCGACCTATTGAACAACCAAGTCACAGCAGGTCAACGCCTATGGTCACTCAAGTTATCTGCTGATTATGCACTTTCGCGAAACTTGACAGCCTTATTCTTCTACGATCATACCTTTTCAAAATTTGCAATTTCAACAGCTTTTCCCCAAACCAATATCAGATCGGGGATAACACTGCGCTATAACTTTGGTAATTAACCACAAAATTCTTTCTTTTACACTTCACAATCGTTTGACAATGAATATTCCAGAAAATCTTAAATACACAAAAGACCACGAATGGGTACTGATCGAAAATAATATCGCAACTGTTGGGATAACCGATTTTGCCCAAGGGGAATTGGGAGATATTGTATATGTAGAGGTAGATACACTCGACGAAACAGTGGATAGCGAAGCAGTTTTTGGAACTGTTGAAGCAGTCAAAACAGTATCTGATTTATTTGCCCCTCTCACTGGAAAAATCATATCGTTTAACGATGCACTGACCGACACCCCCGAACTTGTTAATTCCGACCCATATGGTGAAGGCTGGATGGTGAAGATTGAGATCGAAAATCATAATGAGATCGAGGATCTATTAAACCCTGAGGCCTATGCATCTATTGTTCAAAGCTAGAACTGCAAGAGGAATTACCTTTATTTTAATTTTGATTGCCATTGTGGGTTCTTTGTTGCCACCTCAGCAAATGGAACAAATCACATTCAACCTCTCAGACAAATTGATTCACTGTTTGTATTATACTGGATTGACTTTTTTTTGGATCAAAAGTGCTGAGGAGCCGAGCAACCGAAAGATCATAAAAACTGCCCTGTTGGTTTTCCTTTTTGGGTTGGTTTTGGAAATTTTACAAGAAACCCTGCCAATGCAAAGAAACATGGACTTTTTTGACCTGTTGGCCAACAGTGTTGGGATTCTTTTGGCTATCGTTTCGGAACACTTTTTGAGAGTTATGCTAAATGATTATCTCTAGTTCCATAAAATTGTTATTTTAGTGCACTCCTTAAGAGTTAAGTATGAAACCTAAAAAGAACCCAAAAGCTGATTTAAACAAAAATAGCAGTCTTTATTTTGTGATAGGACTGTGTGTTATTTTGTTTGTGTCATGGCGCGCAATCGAATGGAAAACCTATGAAGCAACTGATCTTTTATTGCAAAAACTCAATATAGATGATGATGATGATGAAGAAATTCCATTGACTGAACAAATCAAAACCCCACCTCCACCACCTCCACCACCAGCTCCTGAAATTATAGAGATTGTGGAGGATGAGGAAGAAGTGGAAGAAACAATTATCGAATCAACTGAAACCACACAAGAGGAAATCATTGAGGAAGTCGAGGTTTTAGATGATTTTGATGTAGATGTTCCTTTTGCAATCATCGAAGACGTACCAATTTTCCCTGGTTGCGAACGTGTTGCGAAAGATAAGCGTAGAGATTGCTTTCAAGAAAAAATTCAACGTCATATTAGTAGAAACTTTCGCTATCCCGAGATTGCCCAAGAAATGGGGATTCAAGGTAGAGTGTATGTCCAGTTTGTAATTTCTAAAACAGGAGAAATTGTAGGGATCCGAACGAGAGGTCCAGACAAAAACCTAGAGAAAGAAGCGCAAAGAATTATTGGGAAACTACCCAATATGACGCCAGGTAAGCAAAGAGGTCGCCCAGTGCGCGTGCCCTTTAGCATACCAATTACCTTCCGTTTGCAATAAAATATAAACCCAGTTTTAACTGGGTTTTTTTTATGTCGAATCATTGTCTAAAGTACTAAGGTGCAGTATCTTTGCTAGCGAATTGCAACATGATAAAGACAACCACCTCACAGACTAAATTTACAACTGTCGTATTGGCTTTTGCGCAACACTTTGCTCAACTGACAAAAGCACGTCTTAGTTTTAGCGTTGTATTTTCAAGCATTGCTGGTTATATGTTGGGCTGTGAAACCATTGATCCCAATGAATTGAGTTTGCTTCTTTTTGGTGGTTTGGCCATCGCTGGTGCATCCAATGCGTTTAATCAAATCATTGAGCGAGATATAGATGCAGTCATGAAACGCACCAAAAATCGCCCCATACCATTAGGCTATATGACTCCTACAACTGCCTTTTGGATTGCTGTTGCCCTTTCGATTTTAGGCTTGGCAGCCTTGTATGCGATCAATCCAAAAACATCGATGTTTGCTGCCATTTCAATGTTTTTATATACGAGTGTTTATACACCCTTAAAAACAAAAACACCACTAGCAGTTTTTGTTGGGGCATTTCCAGGTGGGATTCCATTTATGCTCGGGTGGGTAGCTGCAACAGGATCGTTTGGCCTTGAAGCAGGAACGCTTTTTATGATTCAATTTTTTTGGCAATTCCCTCATTTTTGGGCGATTGGATGGCTGATGTATGATGACTATCAACGTGCAGGAATCAATATGTTGCCAAGTG
The DNA here is from genome assembly GCA_902586905.1 of uncultured Bacteroidota bacterium. Classification (GTDB taxonomy): domain Bacteria; phylum Bacteroidota; class Bacteroidia; order Flavobacteriales; family Flavobacteriaceae; genus UBA724. The sequence goes on from CACIJH010000008.1 coordinate 45,945, forward strand.
GAAAGCGAGATCGAAAAACAGCTTTGCAAGCAGTACTCTATAGTATTTGGACACTAGTGATATCTGTTTTTCCAGTGCTGGGGCTGACAGGTGATTTACAGATTTCAGTAGGTGCTGCTGTTTTGGTTGGCTTATCAGGATTGTGGCTAATCATCTCTGCCATGCGTCTTTTTCAAAAGCTCGATCTGGAATCGGCAAGACAATTGATGATTGTCAGTGTGATCTATATCTCACTTATTCAAATCATTTATGTAATTGATAAATTGATCTAATGGAACAAGTAAATAAGATTCGTGCAAAAAAAATGATGTTGTGGTTTTCAATGATCAGTATATCCATGACTTTTGCAGGACTAACAAGTGCCTATGTGGTAAGCAAGTCAAGACCCGACTGGCTTGAAGATTTTAGTTTACCAGCATCCCTTTATTGGAGTACCCTTGTGATTCTCTTAAGCAGCCTCACTTTTTGGCTTGCCAAGAAAGAGTTGACAAAACAATCCAAAACAACTGCTGCCTACCTATGGGCAACCCTTGCCTTGGCAATTGCATTTGTGATGTTTCAATTTCAGGGGTTTTCATCCCTAGTTGAAATGGGTTATTATTTCACTGGAGCCCAAAGCAACGTAACCACCTCATTTTTATATGTATTGGTATTGGTTCACCTTGCGCACTTGGTTGCAGGTCTCATTGTTTTATTGGTCGTAATCACCAACTTTAATCGCGGAAAGTATGCGACAAATCCACTTGGATTTTCCCTTGCACACACCTTCTGGCATTTTTTAGGATTTTTATGGGTCTATTTGTTTCTGTTTCTATATTTTTTGCGATAAATCACGTATTTTTGTACAACCAAAATAGTAATGCATTCTTATGGACGCTACCTTGACAAACCAATCAGAAAATGAAAATATATGGGGAGGCGGTAACAAACCCCTAAATGCGAGTTATGGAAAAATGATGATGTGGTTTTTCATCGTTTCCGACGCGCTTACTTTTTCAGGCTTTCTTGCAGCCTATGGCTTCTCTCGTTTCAAATACATCGATTCTTGGCCAATCGCCGATGAAGTCTTTAATCACTTCCCTTTTTTACATGGCGTAGATGCTCCGATGTACTATGTCGCACTGATGACTTTTATACTGATTTTCTCTTCAGTAACTATGGTTCTTGCAGTTGATGCAGGCCATCATATGAAGAAAAATAAAGTCGCTTTTTATATGCTTCTCACAGTTGTTGGGGGCGCAGTCTTTTTGGGTTCACAAGCTTGGGAATGGAAAAACTTTATCAATGGTCAGTATGGTGCAGTCGAAACAAAAGGGGGTCAGATCTTACAGTTTGTGAGTGCAGACACTGGGAAAAGAGTCAATTTGAGTTCGTTTGCAGCATCAATCCCGACAGATAGAGCACAACATCAATCTAAAAATGGGGTTTGGTATGTAACAGAATCCACTTTACCAACCTACTCTTTGGATGAGGTTAAAGCAGGATTCCTAGCCAACGATCAACTGTTGATCAAAACCCAACAAAATGATGAGAGTGGGCATAAAATTGTGCTCAATCGAGAGGATTCTATCAACAAAATCTCACAGGCCGTATATGTGGTTGAAGGAGCCAACCTCATTCGCAATGAATACGGAAGTCCACTATTTGGGAACTTCTTTTTCTTCATCACTGGCTTTCACGGCTTTCACGTTTTCACAGGAGTTTTAATCAACCTTATTATTTTCTTCAACGTAATCATTGGAACCTATGAAAAAAGAGGGCACTATGAAATGGTTGAAAAAGTCGGTTTGTATTGGCACTTTGTTGACCTTGTTTGGGTATTTGTATTTACATTCTTTTATTTGGTATAGTCATGGCAGCAGAACATAAATTATCAATCTTTCGCGGTTATTTAACCTTCAAATCCATTACCCAAAAAATTTGGGGGGTTTTGATTTTTTTATCCATAGTCACTCTCATTGAGGTCGTTCTTGGTATTTTAAAGCCACAAGTGCTGATGAACACATTCCTAGGAATGAAGCTTCTCAATTGGATTTTTATCATCCTTACAATCATCAAAGCATACTATATCGCTTGGGACTTTATGCACCTGAGAGATGAAAGACGAAACTTTACCAGCTCGATAGTTTTACCACTTCTGATTCTTATCCCATATCTTGTTTTTATACTATTGATCGAGGCGGATTACATCTATGATGTGATGACAGACGGATTTGTTTCCTGGAATTTTTAAGACCATCACGTGAAAAAGTACATCGTACTTAGCGTGTTGTTTGTCCTTCCACTAGTGGTTTATCTTTTTTTTGCTTCTGGTGTAAATAACTTTGCAAAACTCCCAATCGTGACCAACACAGTTGTTGATGTTGCCGAGTTTTCTGATGAGCAATTCAAAGATAAAATCACCATCCTTGGGTTTTTGGGAACTGATGTTTCCCAAAAGAAGGGAAATGCACTAAATCTCAATCAAAAAATCTACAAGCGTTTCCATGGTTTTGAAGACTTTCAATTTTTGATGGTTCAACCACAAGGCACCGAAGAGAAATGCCAGCAACTGGTCGATGAGCTGTCGCGAAGTACTCAAGTGGATACTACAGGATGGAAATTCGTATTTCTAGACCCTGTCCAAATTCAATTGGTCTTCGATCGGCTCAATACCCCCTTATCATTGGATGAAACCTTAGGTTCGCCTTATGTGTTTATCATTGACAAAGGGGTAGCGCTAAGAGGTAGGGACGATAATGATAATGTTGGATATGATGCACGATCTGTAGCCGATATTCATAACAACATGGTAGATGATGTCAAAGTTATTTTGGCAGAATATCGTTTGGCGCTTAAGAAATACAACGCAGATCGAAAAATATAGGCTTGAAAAAGAACGCATACATTGGTATATCTTTTATCGTTTTGGTGTTTGGGATCCTATTTGTACCCAAAATCGTTAATCGTATTCAACAGCAGGATTGGGTGTCATCCAATCGCTTAAGTGCCTCTCAACATGAATTGGTGTATATCAATCTAAATGGAGAAAATAAAAAAGTCCCAGACTTTGTTCTGACCAATCAAGACAGTTTATTCATCTCCAATGAAGATTATCTTGGCAAGGTTTATCTTGTCGAATTCTTTTTTACAAGCTGCCCCACCATATGTCCTCGGATGAATGTTAATATGAAAAAAATCGAGGCTGTTTTTGGTGATCGAGAAGATTTTGGAATCGCATCGATAACAATTGATCCTGAAACCGATACCCCTTCGCAACTCAAAACCTATGCAGAAGCATACGAAGTATTTAGTCCCAATTGGCATTTTCTCACAGGTGATCAAGACTATATTTATGAGCTTGCCAATCGAGGGTTTAATATCTTTGCAGGGATTAATCCCGATGTCGCAGGTGGCTTTGAACATCAAGGATATTTTGCTTTGGTAGACCAGCAAGGCTATATACGATCTCGTACCGATAGTGCTGGTAACCCAATAGTTTACTATCTTGGTATCGATGAAGAAGATGTCGATCAACAAGGCACAGAAATGCTGTTGGAAGACATCCCAAAATTGCTAGAAAATGAATAAGAAAAAACTGTATAATCGACTTATTATCGTCACCTCAATTGCAATTCCTGTTGTTGTCGCGATTCTATTTCGTGTTCGAATACCAAATGTAGAGCCTCTCGACCAGCTTCCCCCAATTTATGCTGGAATCAATGCACTCACAGCTGTGTTTTTGTTGATCGCCCTAGTTGCAATCAAACAGGGAAAACGCAAATTGCACGAGAGCTTGATGAAGATTAATATCTTGTTTTCACTTGCCTTTTTGGTGATGTATATCGCCTATCATATGACATCCGACCCAACGCCTTATGGAATGGTCGATGGGGTGTTTGTAGCAAGTCAAACGTCCAAAACCATCTATCTAGTGATATTGGTATCACATATTATTTTGTCCATTGTATTAATTCCCTTGGTACTATTGGCCTATTCAAAAACAGTATTGGTGGATTTTGTTGCACATAAGAAAATAGCACGTATAGCCTTTCCCATCTGGCTGTATGTGACTGTTACAGGGGTTGTTGTATATCTGATGATTGCACCCTATTACACATGAAATCAATAAAAATTTTACTGGTTTGTAGCTTTTTGATTGGCAGTCAATTTCTCACTGCACAGTGCTCGATGTGTAGGGCAGTACTCGAATCTGGAGCAGATGCAAAAATGGCAGAGCAATTAAACGATGGAATCGTCTATTTGATGATGATGCCATACCTACTCGTGGGCACGATTGGATTTATTGTTTATCGAAAGTTCTACAAAAAATAATACTTTTGCTGAGTGACTTTATGATGGTCACTAATGAGAGTCGTTGGGGGTACTTAAATGATGCTGATGTAAAAAACCATTACTTTGTAATGCATATTACCTTACAAAGCCATATATTTGCCCCAACCAAATTGTAATAATCTGCTTATGATCGAGCTAAAAGACATCCACAAGTCGTATAACCTTAACTCCAATCCATTGCACGTATTAAAAGGAATCAACTTGTCAGTTGAAGAAGGAGAGATGGTGGCAATTATGGGCGCATCAGGGTCAGGGAAATCTACAATGCTTAATATTTTGGGGATGCTAGATGAGTCAGATGCTGGTACTTATACCCTCGACAACAACCCAATCGTGAAGTTAAACGAGACAAAAGCAGCGCAATACAGAAACAAGTTTTTGGGTTTTGTATTCCAATCGTTTAATTTGATTTCTTACAAAACCGCACTTGAAAACGTTTCTCTACCTCTTTATTATCAGGGATTGCCAAGAAAAGAACGTCAGATAAAAGCAAAAGAGCAATTGACAAAAGTTGGCTTGGGTGAACGCACACATCACATTCCAAGCGAGCTTTCGGGTGGTGAAAAACAAAGGGTTGCCATTGCTCGTGCTTTGGTCACCAATCCAATGGTACTTCTTGCCGATGAACCAACAGGAGCACTCGATACCAAAACCTCCTATGAGCTGATGGCATTGTTGCAAGAAATCAATGAACAAGGCAAAACGATTGTCGTGATTACTCACGAATCGGACATTGCCGATATGTGTAAACGAATTGTGTACTTACGTGATGGTGTGATTGTTGAGGACAAAAAAATCAAACAGAAAAAAGCGAAAGACTATGTGGAATAGGGATCGTTGGCGGGAGATTTTTGAAACCCTTCGTAAAAACAAATTGAGAGCTTCTCTTTCTGGTTTTACGATTGCTTTGGGGATATTCATTTTTGTCACACTCTATGGCTTTGGCAATGGACTGAAAAATGCATTTCAAGAGTTTTTTCTAGATGATGCAACCAACACCCTGTGGATCTACCCTGCCCAAACGACCAAACCCTACAAGGGATTTAAATCACGCCGGAATATCGAATTTAAAAACGATGATCTTGAAGATATACAAACCGATTTCAGTTTGTTTGTCGAAGGAATCACACCTCGAATTTCGAGAGGTGCCGAGGTCAGTTATAACACAGAGAGTAACTCATATACTGTTCGAGCAGTAGGGCCTGTTCATCAATCGATAGAAAAATCTTTGGTGTATGCTGGTCGCTACATCAACCAAATTGATGTCGAACAATACAGCAAGCATGCAGTGATTGGTCGTCTTGTAGCGAAAGATTTATTTAAATCTGAGGATCCAATGGGTAAGTTTGTCATCATCAACGACGTTGCTTTCAAAGTCGTTGGTTTATTCTATGACGAGGGTGGAGATAATGAGGAGAGGATGGTTTATATCCCTTACACAACCCAACAGCGGTTGTTGGGAGGAACAGACCGAATTGACCAAATTGTGTTGACGTTTCGTCCCGAAATTGGATACAATGGCGCACTGCAACTCGAGGCAAATGTCAAAAGGTATTTAAAACGAAAACACTTTATTGATCCAGAAGACCCAGCTGGAATTTACGTTCGAAATGTGGCAAGTGACCTCAAACAAAATCAAGACTTTGCCTCTGTATTGCAATATATTGTAACCTTTGTGGGTATGGGAACACTGATTGCAGGGATCATAGGCATCAGCAATATCATGGTTTATGTCGTTCGTGAGCGAACCAAAGAACTAGGGATTCGCAAAGCCATTGGTGCAACCCCCAAATCGATTATTGGTATGATTTTGCATGAGTCAATTTTCATCACCACAGTTGCTGGCTACCTTGGTTTGTTTGCTGGCGTAGGCACACTAGCGATGATAGGAGACAAGCTGGAAGATTTTTTTATTTATAACCCACAAATTCACCTTGGCACAGCCATTTTTGCAACTTTTCTTTTGATAGGTTTTGGGGCAATTGCTGGCTATGTACCTGCCAAGCGTGCCGCCCGTATAAAACCCATCGTAGCACTAAGAGACGAATAATGTTTAAAATTCTATTTGACCGAGACACATGGCAGGAGATTTTTGGATCGATCCAAAAAAATCGCCTTCGCACCATTGTCACCATTGTTGGTGTGTTGTGGGGGATTTTTATTTACATCACCCTTTCAGGTGCTGCCAAAGGTCTTGACAATGGTTTCGATCGACAGTTTGAAAACGTTGCGATCAATAGCATGTTTTTATGGGCGCAAAACACAAGTAAGCCTTATGGAGGCTTCAAAACAGGTCGAAGCCTACAACTGAAAATAGAAGACGCGCAGTATTTGTATAATCGAGTACCTGAATTACAATATATCGCCCCTCGAAATGCAAGGGGCATTTTTGGGAGTGCTGCTCCAAGTGTCGTTCGAAAGAATAAAGGGGGAGACTATTCTATCTATGGTGATTATCCAATTTTCACCAAGATTGCCACAAAATTTATTTATGACGGAGGCCGCTTTATCAATCAAGCCGATATTGATCAAGAACGTAAGGTTTGTGTAATTGGCGAGCGCACACAGTCTGAATTGTTTGAGGATAATGAAAACCCAATTGGGGATTATATTCGAATCAGTGGTGTATTTTTTCAAGTGATTGGTGTTCATAAATATATTCCGGGTGGTGGATTTGAGAGTGATTCAGATATTTTTATACCATTCACCACATTCCGAAAGTTATATAATACTGGCGATCGAGTGAACTGGTTTGCTCTTGCTGCCTATGACGATGCTGATATCCTCGCTGTGGAGGAGAAAGTGAAGGTAGCCATGCGATCTAAATACAATGTACATCCAGAAGATGAACGTGCTTTTGGGGCTTTTAATCTAGGGGAAATTTTCAATCGAGTCATTGGCTTTTCAAAAGGGATGAACCTATTGTCTTTGATTGTTGGTATTGCGACAATATTTGCAGGTATTATAGGCATCGGAAATATCCTGTTAATTTCTGTTCGGGAGCGAACAAAAGAACTCGGCATTCGCAGGGCTCTTGGTGCAACGCCAAAGGAAGTGCGAAGCCAAATCATTCTAGAGTCTGTTTTTTTAAGCTTAACTTCTGGAATCATAGGCATTGTTTTGGGATCCTTTGTGCTAGCAATTATCAATGCTCTAACTGCTAGCAATACAACCTTTCCCTACACCAACCCAACTGTCCCATTATCATACATCGCTGCTGCTTTGATTTTGATGATAACACTTGGCACACTCATTGGTCTTATCCCAGCACAACGAGCAGTGAGTATTAAACCAATTGATGCATTACGAGAAGAATAACAATAATATATTTTACAATGAATAAATACTTAAAATATCTACTTATCGCAGCCGGTATCGGAGGAGTCCTCTTTGCCACTGCCTATTTTATTAGAACCAACGCAACCTCATCAATCGTGTATGAAACAGAGACCTTGTTCACGACAAGTATTCTAGAAACGACTTTGGTCACAGGTAAAATTATCCCACAAGATGAAGTTGAAATTAAGCCACAAATCCCAGGAATTATTCAAATGATTGCTGTTGAGGAAGGCGATCTAGTCAATACTGGTGACCTCTTGGCACGACTCAAGGTTGTTCCCAACGAGCAAACACTAAACAGTGCAAAAGGACGAGTTGAAAATGCAAAACTGATCTTGACCAATGCAGAAAAAGATTTTGCTAGAAATCAGCAATTGTATAAAAAGGGAATTCTTTCGGAACGGGATTTTAACGCTGCCGAACTGAGTTATAACCAAGCCAAACAAGAACTGGTGAATGTGGAAAATGATTTACAGATTATTCGTGAAGGGTCCACTGGGGGTGATAGCTCAGCCAACACCAATATCCGAGCGACGGTTTCAGGAACAGTTCTTGAAGTTCCTGTCGAGGAGGGCGATCAAGTGATCGAGTCAAACAGCTTTAATGCAGGAACAACCATTGCCTCAATCGCAGACCTCGGTAAAATGATTTTTGAAGGAAAAGTCGATGAATCTGAAGTTGCTAAAATTAGTGTAGGCACAAAATTGAACGTTAGTTTGGGAGCTGTTCCTGACGAAGAGTTTGAAGCAAATTTGCGATTTATCGCACCCAAAGGAACTGAGGAGCAAGGAACAGTTCAGTTTAAAATCGAAGCAGATGTGTTTTTACCCAATGACTTAACAGTCAGAGCGGGCTACAGCGCCAACGCGTCTTTGGTCTTGCAGCAAAAAGATAGTGTACCTGCGATTCGAGAAGCATTACTTCAATTTGACAGCAAGACACAAGAACCCTATGTGGAGGTACAAACAGCAGAACAAACCTTTGAGCGTCGAGAGCTAACACTTGGGGTCTCTGACGGCATCAACGTTGAAGTCGTTGAGGGACTAGACGAGAGTGATCTTATAAAGGTTTGGAATAAAACAGAAGAACCAGACAAAGTAGATGAAAATGAAGAGTAAAACCATTTCCAAATTATTCCGAATGATCGTTTTGCTATTTGTCTTGCTTTTAGGAACAGCATCGATTCAGGCGCAAGCCGAACCATGGACCCTTAAAAGGGCAGTAGAACACGCTCTTGAAAACAACATTCAAATCCGTCAGGCTTACCTGTCTACTTTGGATGCCAAAGCTGCAAAAAGTGAAGCAATCGGTGGGTTTTTACCCAGTGTGAATATCAATGCAAATCACTCATGGAATATTGGCTTGAACCAAAACATTACGACAGGGCTATTGGAAGATGTAACCACACAATTTACCAATGCATCTGTCAGCGTTGGTGTTGATCTATACAGAGGTGGTCAAAACATGCTTCAGCTTGTTCGTTCCAACCTTGCCCTGCTAGCGAGTCAATACCAAATTGAAGACATGAAAGAAGATGTGGCATTGTATGTCGCAAACGGATATTTACAAGCAGTATTTAATCGTGAGGCTGTCAGTATAGAAACAGCACAACTCGAACTCACCAGAGCCGAATATCAGCGCACAAAAGAACAAGTGCAAGCAGGAGTTTTGCCCGAGGGCGATCTTTTTGAGATGGAAGCGATTTTGGCTTCTCAAGAACAACAATTGGTGATTGCTGAAAATCAATATACCATGGCAAAATTGTCATTGGCACAGCTAATTCTGGTACAAGACTATGAAAATTTTGAGATTGCCGAAGAGGATTTCCCGATTGATGGACAAGAAATACTGGTGGAACAACCAAAAGATTTGGTTGCTAAAGCACTTGACTATCGAAACGACATCAAATTAGCACTTACAAATATTGATGTTGCTAAAACCGATCTACGTCTTGCGAAGTCAGTTTCCAAACCAGTGCTGACTGGCTTTTATTCTTATAGTTCTAGAATTTCATATGCCGATCGACTAGAGCCAACCAATTCATTTGACTTGGTTGAAATCGGAGTTGTCGAACCTACAGGAGAGTCAGTAGTTCGCCCCGTTTATAATCAGAGAGTCGTGGGAGCACTACCAATCGAAGAGCAATTAAAACTCAACGATGGGCATAATTTTGGATTAAGTCTCAATATTCCTATCCTAAATGGATTTAGTTTGAAAAATAATATCGAGAGATCAAAAGTCAATGTAGAACGTTCCGAGTTTCAGTACAAACAACAGGTTTTGGATCTAGAAAACAGTATCAATCAGGCGTATAATGATTGCATAGGTGCACAACAGGCATTTGATGCTGCTCAAAAAACACTAGTAGCTCGAGAAAAAGCATACACTTATGCGCAAAGTCGTTTTGAAGCAGGGACATCAACTGCTTTTGAGTTTAGTCAAGCCAAGCTACAATACGAATCTGCACAGTCTGATTGGTTGCGCGCCAAATACGATCTTATTTTTAAAATCAAGATATTGGAGTTGTATTTTGGAATTCCCATTGAAGACTTGTAATCGGTAGCAGTTTGTTTCCTATTTTTGAGCATGCCTTCGCATTTGCTCTGTATTGAAACCACCACGACCCAATGTTCGGTAGCGCTTTGCGCACAGGGTGAGGTCATCGGTTTGGCTCAATCAAACCATGAGAATTACCAGCACTCCCAACTTCTACATACCTATATCGATACTGTTTTATCTGAAAACAACTGCAAACCTTCCGATCTGACTGCCATTGCACTGAGTTCAGGGCCAGGGTCATACACAGGCCTTCGCATAGGGGCTGCTGCTGCCAAAGGATTATGCTATGCCAATGATATACCTCTCATTGCAATTCCAACCTTAGACATTCTTGCTCGTGAAATCAACCCAAAAGAAGGGTACATTATTGCCACTCTTGATGCGAGGAGAGATGAGGTGTATTGTGCAATTTACACACACGATTACAAGGTTATAGAACCAGCGACTCCGCATGTGTTAACACCAAGAAGTTTTTGCGAATGGACGGAAAAAGGACCAGTCTACTTTGTTGGCACTGGGCTAGAAAAGTGTGAGGAAATTCTAGATCATAACAAGCACTTCATTTTCCCTAAACAACCATCTTTCCCAAGTGCTGCAAAGATGGTTGAGCAAGGTTTTTTTGCTCTAGAAAATAAGATTTTTGAAGATGTTGCCTATTTTGAGGTAGACTACTTAAAAGCCTTTCAAATCACCCCCAAAAAAAAGAATGCCTTGGGTCAGTAACCCTAGCCGTTGATTGCTGTTACAGCCTCAACCTTTCCAGGCAACATGTCACGTAGCAATTGTTCGATGCCGTTTTTTAGTGTAAAAGTAGAGGAAGGACAACCACTGCATGCACCTTGTAGGATGACTTGCACTGCCTTACTCTCTTCATCGTAGGAGTCAAATACGATGTTCCCCCCATCTGATGCAACGGCTGGTTTTATGTGTTGATCAATAATTTGTATAATTTCCTTTGCAGTGCCTTCGTGAACAATCTGTTGGGACTTTTCTTTTGGTGTTGCAACTTCACTTACAATGACTTTGTTGTAGGAAATATAATCACGAAGATATTCACGTAATTCTTGAACTATATCATCCCATTCAGCAATGTCGTATTTGGTGATTGAGATAAAATTTTCATCCATAAAAACCTCTTTGATATAGGCTTTGTGAAACAGCTCAGTTGCTAGAGGAGAGTTTTTTGCTTCTTCAATATTTTTTGCTTCGTAGATTTCACCCACAATACGCTTGCTACAAACAAACTTCATGGCAGCAGGATTTGGCGTACTTTCTGCATAAACAGTAATCGCTTCTTTTTGATTTGCTTGCATTTTGACTTTTCCACCCTGATTGAGATATTCTGCAAGCTGCGTTGCGACTTCATCTTGCACATCCGACCACTCAAGTATATCGAAACGCTCAACTTCTATCCAATTTTCAGTCAAGCGAACATGCTTTACAAAAGGTAAATAAAACAGTTGTTGAATCAATGGGAAACCACCTGCGTCATCAACATTCGCAAAGTCGATTTCATCATCACCCAATGGCTGATTACTCACAAGACGAATTCTGGCGGGGTTGTTTGTAGCTGCAATTGTAAATTGGAACATAGCCTAATTTTTTACAAAAATACACAAACAGTATCATCCAACCTTTTGATTTTGTACATTTAAACATGATTCTAAAAACAATACGTGGCAAAACACCTTCCTATGGTGAGAATTGTTTTTTTACAGACACTTCGGTAGTCGTTGGCGATGTGGTTATGGGTCGTGACTGCACTGTATGGTATCATGCCATTGTTCGAGGGGATGTCAATAGCATTCAAATTGGCGATCAAGTCAATATTCAGGATGGGGCTGTGATCCATGCCACCTATCAAAAATTTTCGACAACGATTGGAAATCGCGTTTCAATTGGGCATAATGCAATTGTTCACGGATGCACAATTCATGACAATGTTCTTATTGGAATGGGTGCTATTGTCATGGATGGTTGTGTGGTTGAATCCAACAGTATTATTGCTGCTGGCGCAGTCGTAACACAAGGAACGCATGTGCCTTCGGGAACAATTTTTTCTGGGGTACCAGCAAAAAAGAAAAAAGATATATCTGTTGAACTCACTGAGGGTGAAATTGAACGAATTGCCAAAAACTACATCATGTACGCAGATTGGTTTAGGGAATAGAAAGTGCTTTGATCTCTTCTGACAAAACAAATTGACGCATTGTTTGTGAATCCCCTGTGCAAAAGTAGGCAGTGTTGCCTTTATCTTCCAATATAGATTGTAGCTTCCTTTTTTCTAAAACGCGCTCCACTTGTTTGGCAACAGAACCATTACAGTCAACGATTTGAATATTTTTTGGAAGAATTTTTTTCAAAACAGGGGTTAAAAAAGGGTAGTGCGTGCATCCCAACACCAAGTGGTCGATCCCTTGTTCGATCATTGGCTGGAGATAAGTTTGCAATAGGTTTTTGATTTCATCGCTATTGATTTTTCCCTCTTCAATCATTTTAACAAGATGTTTTCCTTCTTTTTCTACGATGGTAATGCCTTGTCCATAGACCGAAGAGGTTTGATGAAAAAGCTTACTGCTCAATGTTCCTTTGGTCGCTAGGACGCCAACAACACCTGTTTTGGTTTGAAGCGCAGCAGGCTTTATGGCTGGTTCAATCCCGACAAAGGGGATGGGGTGGGTTTGTCGTAGTGCATCAATGGCATTGGTTGTTGCTGTATTGCATGCTACAACAATGAGTTTTGATGACTTCTTGATCAACCAATTTGTCAACTTCTCGCTCCTGTCAAGAATGTCAGCGGCAGTTAGTGCTCCGTATGGCGCAAATGCGTTGTCTGAGATATAGATAAAGTCTTCATGTGGAAGTAAAGACTGAAGTTCACTGAGAAGCGATAAGCCACCCATACCCGAATCAAAAACACCTATTGGATGTTTATCCATAGTGTAAAAATAAAAAACTGCCCTTACAAAGGGCAGTTTTATATATAATAAACCTTTTTATTTAGAAGCCAAGTTCTGTTTTGACTTCTGCCATAAGATCTTTTCCTTTTGCCATCAATACAGATGACCCTTGACTTGAATCCATGACATAATCAAATCCTTGAGCAGTAGCTACTTTTTCGACAGCAGCACGTGCTTTTTCGATTAGTGGACGTAGCAAATCAGCTTGTTTTTGCTGTACATCTTGCAATGCAGTTTGACGAAACTGTTGGATATTTTGCTCCATACCTTGCAGCTCTTGCTGACGCTTTTGGTTGGTCAGGTCAGTCTGATTTTCAGCATCTGCCGAATAATTTTGCATTTTTGTTTGGAGCTCTTTTAAGGATGCTTCAATCTCGTTTGTATAATCTTTTTCGAGTTTTTGAATTTCTTCTTGTGCTGCAATCACTTCTGGCATTTCACTCACTAGTTTTTGAAAGTCTATGTGTGTGACTTTAGATTGTGCTTGCGCAGTAAAACTCATGAATACAATGCAAATGACTGTTATGTAATATGTAAATTTAATTTTCATTTCTGTTGAGGTTTAATTTTTCTGCTGCTGACTTGCTTTCGCTTTTCGAATAGAGTCCATTTCTTTTTTTCGTTTTTCTATGGCCTTTTGACGGGCAGCATTTTGCTCTTGTTTACGAGATTCAACGAGTTCCTCTCTTGCTTTTTTCTTGTCTTTTTGATTGATGTATTTTACAACAAGGTTGCTAATATCGTATTTTTTTTCCGAATGGAAGACCAAAATTTCAGCACTTCTGTCAAATACATAATCCAGTTTTCGATTTTCAGCTATTTCTTTAACAGCTTCTAAAATTTTGTCTTGTATGGGCTGTGTAAAAACAACCTTTTGCGCCAACCAATCTCCTTGTGGCCCAAAACGCTTTTGCTGATAGTTGTTGAGTTCCTCTTGTTCAAATTCAATATCTTCTTCTCTTTCTTCAATCAACTCTTCTGTGAGTAAAGGGCGTTCTAAATCTAATTTTTTCTGAAGCTCATCAATCTTACTCTGTTTGTTGCTGATTTCTTCTTTCCAAAAGGTGATTTTATCTTCCAAAGCAGCATTGGCATCCTTGTAGTCATTGAGGTTTTCCAACACCCGATCCATGTCCATAAACCCAATTCGAACTCTGTTTTGTGCTACAACCAGTGAGGCAAAGCCCAATAAAAACCCAAGAAATATGATTTTTTTCAAAATAAATTAAAATTGCTGTCCAATGATAAAATGTGTTTCCCAACCGTGGGGAGTCAATTCACCTTGCACATCATTGTCAAATCCATAACCAAAATCGATTCCAAGTAAACCAAAGGCAGGCATAAAAATTCGAATACCAAAACCAGCGGACCTTTTCATATCAAACGGATTATATTCCTTAAAATTGTTATAAGAATTACCTGCTTCAAGAAAACTCAATGCAAAAATAGAGGCCGATGGCTTGAGTGTTATCGGGTATCTCAATTCCAATGAAAACTTATTGTAAATCACTGCCCCATCACGATCGGAAAGAGATTGGTTTTCATATCCTCGCATTGCGACAGTTTCACGACCATCTAGGGCATATTGAGATAAACCATCGCCACCAAGATAAAAACGCTCAAAAGGAATAATACCACGATCTGTGTTGTATGCACCTAAGTAACCAAACTCAGAATGCGTTTTTAGCACCAACTTATCAATAATATTGGTGTACCAAGAACCAGAAAATTTAAGTTTATAATACTCTAACCATTTAAATCTCTCTTGATCAATTTTTGCAACATCTGGGGTGCCGTCTGCATTCTGATAAGCAGGCTGATCGCCAAGCTTTGCGTAATCGATTTTGTTGACCAAAGAATAGGGGAACGAAAGTTTTGCACTGATCGAAAATTGAGAGCCACCAAGTGGAAAGATAGGGTTGGTGTAGGTATTGTTTCGCGATAGCGCAATGGAGTAATAAAGGTTATTTGACACCCCATCTCCGAATGTAAACAAACCAGTGTAATAGTTGTTCAAATCATAATATTGATATCCAATTGATTGTGAAAGGGTGAAGTAATCATCTGGCACTTGTAGTCGTTTGGCCAGACCAACATTCACACCTCGAATTTTAAAATATTCGCTTTTATCTGCACGACCTGTAAAGTAGTTGTATCGATATTGGGTAGTTTGTGAAACTGAGGTTGAAAACTGTACTGGTTGTTGTCCACCAAGCCAAGGTTCAGAAAACGAAAAACTATAGGTTTCATAAAAGCGACTTTTTTGCAATCGTAAGGATAATCTTTGTCCATCACCCATTGGGACTGGTTTGTAGGCCTCTCGATTCCAAATGTTTCGCATCGAAAAATTACTGAAACTCAATCCAAGAGTGCCGATAAAACCACCACCTCCATATCCACCTTGAAGTTCGATTTGGCTTGCGCCCTTTTCAACTAGACCATATTCAATATCAACAGTACCTGCATTCGGGTCAACATTTTTAAAATCAGGCGAAATTTGCTCTGGATCAAAAAAGCCAAGTTGGCCCAATTCGCGTACAGACCGAACAACAAGATCCTTGCTGTACAACGCACCAGGTTTGGTACGAATTTCTCTGTAAATTACATGGTCATTGGTACGATCGTTGCCCACAACAGTGATTCGATTAAAATAGGCTGGTTTGCCTTCAATGATTCGAATTTCAAAGTTGATGGTGTCATTAACGGCACTGATTTCAACAGGGTTAACTGATGAAAACAAATAGCCATTGTTCTGATAAAGGTTTGTCAGATCTTCTCCGTCGGGTTTGGTGGGGTCTGCAATGCGTTTGCGAAGCAATACGCCGTTGTAAGTATCACCTTTGTCAACTCCCAATAGGCGTCCAAGAACTTCATCTGAATACACACTGTTCCCCAAAAAATTGATATCTCCGAAGTAGTACTTATTTCCTTCAACGACTTTGACGTTGATATCGATTTTATCATCACCAGCAATTATGGTATCAGCAACGACCCTTGCATCACGATGCCCTTTTTCTTTGTAATAATCGATAAGAGTGGTCAAATCCTCATTGTAGTCATCTTCAATAAATTTTGACTTTTTCCAAAATCTCCCAAAAAATTTAGTCTTAGTATTTTTAAATTTCTTGCGAAGCTTTCGATCGTTAAACTTATCGTTACCCTCAAAACTGATAGACTTGATTTTGACACGATCGCCTCGATCGATAAATATCAATAACTTTTCAGAGTTGGTGCCGACAGTGTCTTTTTTACTTTGGATCGTGACTTTTGTATTCAAAAATCCATCTTTTCGATACTTATTGATAATGTAGTTTTCGGTTGTTTCCAAAAAACTTTCACTGATTTTCAACCCCTTTTTCAATCCAGTATCATCAATGAGACTTTGTATTTTGTTCTTTTTTACTCCAGTAATGGTAAAGTCTGAAAGGGTAGGAAGCTCTTGGATAAAAATTTCTATATCAGCTGTATCACCCTCAATACGTGTGAGGTAAAAGTTGATATCACTAAAGAGTTCTAGCTTCCAAAGCTTATTGATCACAGCACTGATGTCATCTCCAGGAATTCGAATTTGTTGCCCCTCACGAAGACCAGTATAGGCAATGACTGTTTGTGGGCTAAAGCTCTTAATTCCAGTAACTTCAATCTTACCAAGCGTGTATAGTTTTCCTTGATCAAAAGATGTGGATTCTTGTGCCAATGTGGTTGTACACACAGCCAGAAACAAAAAAATAAGGGGGGTGATATTATCCAGTAATTTGCTCACTCGTTTTTCCAAATCGGCGTTCTCTTTTTTGATAATCTGCAATTGCTTTATGGAGTGAAGTCTCATTAAAATCGGGCCAAAGCTCATCAGTAAAATACAATTCTGCATAAGCAATTTGCCACAACAAAAAATTACTAATTCGGACTTCACCACTTGTGCGAATCAACAGATCGACATCTGGTAAATTTTGCGTGTAAAGATGCTTATTTATTATGTTATCATCAACATTTTCAACT
>CACIJH010000009.1 GCA_902586905.1 uncultured Bacteroidota bacterium
GATTCAACACCACGGAATCAATAGCTTATACTACGACCAATTGGTGAGTAGTATGACGCCATATATCATAGAAGAACGCCAAATGAATGTTGCCCAAATGGATGTTTTCTCGCGATTAATGATGGATCGCATCATTTTTTTGGGAACAGCCATCAACGATAGTGTTGCCAACATTATTCAGGCACAATTGCTGTTTTTGGAAAGCACCGACAAAACCAAAGACATCCAAATCTATATCAACTCGCCTGGGGGAGGGGTATATGCTGGTTTAGGGATCTATGATACAATGCAGTTTATAGGCCCTGACGTGGCAACGATTTGTACTGGAATTGCTGCTTCTATGGCTGCTGTACTGCTATGTGCTGGTGCAGATGGAAAACGATCGGGACTCACACATTCGCGCGTGATGATTCACCAACCTTTGGGTGGGGCGCAAGGTCAGGCATCGGACATTGAAATTACAGCTCGTGAGATTTTAAAACTCAAAAAAGAACTATACGAAATTATTGCCAATCATTCTGGTCAAAAATACGACAAGGTCTATGAAGACTCTGATAGAGATTACTGGATGAAGGCTCCCGAAGCAAAGAAATATGGAATGATAGACGAAGTTCTAGTCAGAAATTAAACCCATGGAAAACAAAGAACTTACCTGCTCCTTTTGTGGAAAAAAGAAAGACGATACGAACCTATTAATTGCAGGTTTGGATGCGCATATTTGCGATCGCTGTATCGAACAAGCCAATGGCATTATTCTCGAGGAATCAACACACAAAGTCGTTGAGGCCAATAGAGACGATATTTCTCTGGGCAACCCCAAGCAAATCAAACTATTTTTGGATGATTATGTGATTGGTCAGGACTACACCAAAAAGGTGATGTCTGTGGCTGTTTACAATCATTACAAACGTTTGCTTCAGCCAAAAGGCGATGTTGAAATCCAAAAGAGTAATGTGCTGATGGTTGGAGAAACTGGAACAGGGAAAACACTGATTGCCAAAACGATAGCAAAAATGCTCAATGTTCCCTTGGCGATAGTCGATGCTACTGTTTTGACTGAAGCAGGTTATGTTGGAGAGGATGTGGAGAGTATTCTCACTCGACTTCTTCAGGCAGCTGACTACGACCAAAGCAAAGCTGAAAAAGGCATTGTATTTATCGATGAAATTGATAAGATTGCTCGCAAAAGCGACAACCCATCCATCACACGTGACGTGTCTGGAGAAGGGGTACAGCAAGCATTGTTGAAGTTGTTGGAAGGGACTGTTGTCAATGTGCCGCCAAAAGGGGGTAGGAAACACCCCGATCAGAAATTCATTGAAATCAATACAGAGCACATCTTGTTTGTTGCAGGTGGTGCTTTTGATGGCATTGAAAAACATATTTCCAAAAGGCTCAATATGCAGTCTGTTGGCTATAGTGCTGCCAAAGAAGGGGATCATTATGATGCATCAAACAACTTGCTCTCCTATCTTGTTCCATCAGATTTAAAGGCGTTTGGATTGATTCCTGAAATTATTGGGCGTTTGCCAGTGTTGACGCACATGGATTCTTTAGACGAAAAAGCTTTACGAGCGATTTTGACAGAACCAAAAAATGCAATTATCAAACAGTATGTTGCCCTTTTTGCTTTAGATGAAATTGATTTTAGTATTTCAGATGGAGCACTCGACTTTATTGTTGAAAAAGCAGTGGAGTATAAGTTGGGTGCACGTGGGTTGCGTTCTCTTTGTGAGGCTGTACTCACAGATGCGATGTTTGAACTTCCAGGGTCTAGCGAGAAGGAATTTCGAGTGTCCAAAACCTATGCTGTCAACAAGCTCAACAAGTCAAAACTGCAAGCACTGAAGGCGGTTTCCTAACGATTCATTTCAAGTAAAACATCAATAAACTCACGACTGTTGGACAGACGAGGAATTTTATTTTGCCCTCCGAGTTTGTTTCTTTCCTTTAACCAGTCATGAAATAGATTGGCTCTACCAACATGAATTTCAAGAGGATCAAGGGTCATGTTTTTGTAACGCTTGGCTTCATAGTCAGAATTCAACTCTTGCAATCGAGCATCAAGATCATTCATGAATTGATCAATATTTTTAGGAGGTGATTTGAATTCCACGATCCACTCGTGTTTTCCTTTGCTTTTTCCATCCATAAATACAGGCCCCGCAGTAAAGTCAATCACTGCTGTTTGATGCACTTTGCACACATCAGCCAAAGCAGTTTCAGCATTTTCAATAACCAGTTCTTCTCCAAAAACATTGATGTGGTGCTTGGTTCGTCCAGTAATTCTAAATCGATAAGGACTTGTTGAGGTAAAGCGAATGGTGTCTCCAATTTGATAGCGCCACAAGCCTGCATTGGTACTGATCACCACTGCATAGTTTTTATCCTTTTCGACTTCTGCCAAACGAACCACTTTTTGAGTTGGCAAACCATATGTGTCCATGGGTATAAATTCATAAAAAATACCATAATCAAGCATCAACAATAGCTCATCAAAATTGTTTTGATCTTGAATACCAAAGAAGCCTTCAGATGCATTGTAGATTTCATAGTATTTGAAATCATTGGTTGGAAAAATAGACTCATATTCGTTTCGATAGGGATTAAAACTCACACCCCCGTGGAAATACACTTCAGCGTTGGGCCATAATTCCAAAAGATTATGCTTTCCTGTTTGTTCTTGAATTTTTTTCAAAAGGACAAGCATCCACGATGGGACTCCTGCAAGTGAAGTGACATCTTCACTGATACAAGCATTGATGATGGCTTTCATTTTGGTTTCCCATTCGTCCATCATTGAGACCTTATGGCTGGGTGTGCTCACAATTTCTGCCCAAAGGGGTAAATTTTCGATAATAATTGCAGATAAGTCTCCAAAGTAAGTATTGTTTTCTTCATAAAGGGACTTACTTCCACCAAGTCGTAATGCCTTTCCTTGAAAGAGCTGGGAGTTGGGATTGTTGTTGAAATACAAGCTCAACATGTCTTTTCCAGCCTTAAAATGACACTCGTTTAGGGCTTCATTTGAGACAGGGATAAACTTGCTTTTTGCATTGGTCGTACCACTCGATTTGGCAAACCATTTGATGGATGTTGGCCAAAATAGATTTTGCTCTCCTTTGCGTGTTCGAGCGATGAGTTCTGCCAAATCTTCATAGGTTGAAATGGGCACTTGATCTGCAAATCGCTCATAGGATTTGATCGATGAAAATCCATATTCTTTTCCAAACCAAGTATTTTTAGCCTGATCGACAAGCTTGGTTAATAACTCGCTTTGTACTTCGTTGGGGTATTTGAGAAACAACTCAATTTGATGCACCCTCTTTTTGAGAAACCAAGACAATACAGAATGAAGCAAAGGGATGGGCATAAATAGAGTATATTTATGACAAAAATAACGAAAAAAGGATGATGTTAGAGGGCCCTTTGCGAAAGATGAGAACACAAATCAACGATCCAATTGATTACTACATGACGTTTCCGTCGGTTTTTGTTCGTGTCAATGATCTTATCGGAAAATCACTTTCCTTTACCCATACAGGATTCTCTTGTATGAGTTGTGGGATCGATCAACCTATTTTCAGACAAGGTTTTTGCAAGTCCTGTTTTTTTGAAATACCTAGTGCTGGTGATTGGATCATGCGTCCAGAACTCAGTCAGGCGCACCTGGATATTGAGGATCGTGATTTGGCCTATGAAAAAAAAGTACAATTACAACCACACATTGTATATCTAGCTGTATCGAGTGGTTTAAAAGTGGGCGTTACACGAAAAACACAAGTACCCACTCGTTGGATTGATCAGGGTGCTCATCAAACGATTCCGATTGTGGAGGTGCCAAATCGTTACTTGGCTGGGATTACAGAAGTTGCTCTCAAGTCTCACTACAATGACAAAACCAATTGGCGTCTGATGTTGACACAAAAACCAGAACGCCTTGATCTTGAAGCGGAAAGAAAACGGGCTTTGTCATACCTTCCAAACGAAGTCAAGGACTATGCCAGTAGTGTATTACAAGAGAAAACAATGTCGCTGCATTTTCCACTGCAAACGCCACCCACAGCAGTAAAAAGCATAAATCTGACAAAACTGAAACAATTTTCAGCTACTTTGGAGGGAGTGAAGGGTCAATATCTTATTTTTTCAGATCAACAAGTGATGAATGTACGTGGGCATGAGGGTGTTTGTGTATCCCTGACAGTGACTTAGTCCAAGGCTTTGTAGGTATAGTTTTGAAAGGGGGAAGCAATGTTATTCCCGCCAGGCATTTGCTGGGTAAGTGTAATGCCAATTGCCTTTTTCTCTGGATCAATAAAAAAATAAGTACTAAAATATCCACTCCATTGTAGTTGCCCAACCCCACCTGGACGATCCATTTTATCGGGATTCAAAATAACAGAAAACCCAAAGCCAAAGCCAGCTCCTCGCTCATTGTATAGATTTTGTGTGTGATTGGTCCTTATATTTTTGACAGTCTCAGCTTTGAGAATTCGTGTTCCCTTCCAAGACCCATTGTGGAGGATCATTAGACAAAATTTGGCATAATCATCAGCTGTAGAAAAAAGACCATGCGTACCTCCAAAAACAGTATTTCCAGTTGTTGGAACTTGATGTTTATGACGCATGATTTTATTGTTTTCATCGCGACTGTGAAGCTTCATCACCCTTTGCGATTGCAGTGCATTCAGGTTATAGCCAGTGTCATGCATTTCGAGAGGATCAAAGATATTTTTTGACAGGTAATCGGCAATAGATTCTTTGGTTACTCTTTCGAGAATGAGTGCCAATACATCTGCGCCAGCACTGTAGTACCACTCTGCCCCTGGCTGAGCCACGAGTGGAAAGGATAGTAAAGTCAATACCCTGTCTTTAACTGTATTGTGAAGACGATAGTTTAAGGTTTCGTCGTACAGCGCCTCGAACAGTTGTTGATCGAGCTTCGAATCTCCCAATCCATGAGACAATCCTGAGGTATGGGTAAGTAATTCGCGTATTGTAATGGATCGATTGATTTTTTGTGTAGGACTGTCCAATCCAAGATTTGGGTCAACAGCCACACGCAAGTATTTTGCCTCAGGGATATAGATTTCGATGGGGTCATTTAGGTTGATAAGACCACGTTCAACGAGCTGCATGATGGCAACACTCATAATGGGTTTGGTCATCGATTGGATATAGAAGATGCTATTGGGTTTTAATGCTTTATCAGAAGAAACATCTTGATATCCCTGTGCTTGATGCCAAACCACACGATCGTTGACAATGAGAAGAGACTCAACTCCAGCAAGTGTTTTATTTGAAATAGAATTTTGGTAATGAGCATACAGGGAGTCTAATGCTCCTTGATTCAGGCCTTGGCTGTGGCCAACCACTGTGATGGTGAGCCATAGGACAGTTTGAATAAAGGTTGATCGGAATTTATAATTTGATTTCTTCATTGATGTCTAGTTTAAAATAGGAACGTATCCAATTGACACTCAGATACAGCAGCGGGGTATCGATCAATGCAACGAGAATTTTAAACACAACACCAGAAATGAGTAGGCCTAAAAAAGCGTTCCAGGGCAATACGCCAAAGACACACAACAGTCCAACAACTGTAAATGTATCGATAAATTGAGAGGCAAAAGTGGAGAAGTTATTTCGAAGCCATAAGTGTTTCCCTCTGGTCAAATTCTTCCAAAAATGATAGATACGGATATCGATAAACTGCGCAAAAAGATAAGCCATCATCGAAGCCAATACAGCAATGGGTGACAGTGCAAATACCTTTGTAAATGTTGCATCATCTATGGGTGAATTTGGGAGCGCAGGTACCACCCCAGCAACCAATAGGATTCCCATCGAAAAAAACGAAGCAAAGATACCAGCAATCACAACTCTGTTTGCAGCGCGTCTGCCAAAAATTTCAGAGATCAAATCAGTAACCAAAAAGGTAATTGGGTAGGGGAGAATGCCAACAGAAAGCTCAAACAATGAGTTGCCAAGGATTTCCCAATCAAAAGGATACCAATAGAAAAACTTTTGAAAAATCAGGTTTGAAACCACCAACGAAGTGATGAACAACGCAGCTAGATATAGATAGAGTTTTTGTGCAGCAGCATGCCTTGATTTATCCATCAGCGAATGTTGAGTTCAAAAGGAATCCGCGCTTGGATGTGGTCCATATGTGTTGTTTGTTTTGAAAATAACGATTGATAGTACTCAAGGGATTTTCCGATTGCAGTTTGTCCAAAAGGGCTTGGCTGAAGAGATTCCAAAAAGGATTCGAAATCGTCACTTAATCTGGGGTAATTGGTTGTTTTGTACGCATCTGTTTCAGCCAATTTGGCGGCATATGCAACAGCATCTGCAAGACCTCCTAAGGAGTCAACCAAGCCAATGTTGTGAGCGTCAGTACCACTCCAAACACGTCCTTGAGCAATTTTGTCAACGTCTGCTACACTCATTTGTCTTCCCTCCGAAACACGTTCTAAAAAGGTGGAATACACACGCTTGATTTGTTGTTTGATTTCTTTTGTTGCTGAAGGTGTAAGAGACTTCATTGGGCTGTAAAGCATTGCATTTGGGTGGGTCATAACTTGTGATGCACGTACACCCCAGTCTTCAGCCAAATCCTCAACCAAAGGGAGTACACCAAATACCCCTATCGATCCTGTGATTGTTGTGGGCTCAGCAAAGATATAATCGGCACCAGCAGCAATGTAATATCCACCAGATGCAGCAACATCACCCATCGAAATTACAACAGGTTTTTCTTGTTGTAAATTTTCAATTTCTTGATAGATCAATTCTGATGCAAGAGAGCTTCCACCTGGGGAATTGATGCGAATGACGACACCTTTGGTGCGATCATGATTCTTGATTTTTTTTAAAGTCCTAATCAATAACTCTTGCCCAATTTGAAACTCACCACCTTCTCCATAAATGATTTCACCCTGTGCATAAACAACTGCAATGCGATCTTTCCCTTCACCCATTTGGGTGCTAACAGTTTGTTGATAATCTTCGATGTCTATCATATGGAGTTTATCATCCTCTTCGAGTTCCATTTTCGCTCTCAACAATTCTGTGTATTCGTTGCGTAGTAGTACATTGTCAACCACGCCGAGTTCCACTGCATTTGCAGATACCAATGCATCCAAGCTTGAAGCGATTTCATTGATTTTTTTGGGAGTCAGTGCTGTGCGTTCTTCAATTTTAACAACCATTTCAGACCAGAAACTATCCAAAAGAGATTTGATTTGTTCTCGATTTTCATCACTCATTTCGTCTTGTAAAAAAGGCTCAACAGCACTCTTGTAAGCACCACTTCGTATCACCTGCATTTCAATGCCAGTGATGTCTTGAAACTCTTTGAGATAAAGAACTTCAGATGCAAGTCCTGCGAGCTCAACACCCCCTTCAGGATGTACAAAAACAGAATCTGCCACAGAAGCCAAATAATAATCCTTTTGGGTAAAAAAGTCATGATAAGCATAAATAAATTTGCCAGACTCTTTAAAGTCTGTTAGTGCATCACGAATGACTTGGGTTTGCGACATGCCAGATCGTAAAAAAGTATGCTCAATACTAATCCCCTCAATGCGATCATCGTCTTTCGCTGTCCGAATGGACGCCAAAATTTTATCTAAACCAACTGCTTCTGCGTCTAAATCAAAAGCTGCTTCAAATTCAAATTGTTTTGGGCTGCGATCAGTCACTGGTTTTTGGAGGCTGATGGTTAAAAGAGAATTTTCTTTTACACTGACTTCCTCAGCTGTGTCAATTGAAGAAGCGATACCAGCTAGTAGAATAAATAAAAAGACAAATGAGAGGACAATCGCAATGAATGTACCTAGAACAGAGGCAAGTAGATTTTTTAAAAACTGCATATGATGGGTTATTTGTACAAATATAAGATGATTATGTTTTCTTTTACGACTTTTGTGTTGTGGAAATGCAGAAGATATATATCGCATTGGGAAGCAACATGGGCGATCGCCTTGCCAATCTACAACAAGCTGTTGATCGGATTGATGAGGAGATAGGGAAGGTTCTTCAGTGCGCATCAGTTTATGAAGTGCCTGCTGTGGGCTTTTCGGGAGCTGATTTCTTAAATACCTGTTTGGTGGCATTGTCATCTAAAACACCTGATTTGATTTTGGAAAATCTTCAAGCGATTGAAAGGGCATTGGGTCGCGAGAAGGCCTCAGATGGCATGTACCACGATCGACCAATTGATCTCGACTTGATCATGGTTGATGACCAGGTCATCAACACAAGCACACTAACTGTACCACACCCTCGATTACATGAGCGAAGATTTGTACTGCAGCCTCTTTTTGAGATTGCACCCGAAAAAGCAGTGCCAAATCACGATCAAACCATTGCGCAGTTGTTTAAGAAATGTGATGATCCTGCCGAGCTGTCTCTTTTGGGAGATGCGATTGAGCGACCAGCCATTCATTTTTTACGTCAATTCAATCGCATTTGTGTGGAGGGAACCATTGGTTGTGGGAAAACAAGCTTGGCAAAGCGAATAGCCGAGGACATTCATGCAAAACTCTTCTTAGAGCGATTTGCTGAAAACCCCTTTTTACCCAAATTTTATGACAATGCCGAGCGTTATGCATTTCCATTAGAGATGTCGTTTTTAGCCGATCGATTTAAACAGCAACACGAACTTTCAGACCAGCCCAATTTATTTGATCAAGGGGTTGTGTCGGATTATGAAGTACATAAGTCTCTGATTTTTGCTCAGTTTACGCTACAACCTGATGAGTATTCACTCTATCGAACAATATTTTATAATATGATGCGCGACATACAACAACCAGATTTATATATCCTACTCAAGCAAACAACCCCTAGATTATTGTCAAACATCAAAAATAGAGGACGTAGTTATGAGCGTTCCATTGATGCTGATTATTTGAACAAAGTTCGTCAGGGATATCAAGACTTTAAGCGCTCGCATCCAGATTGGAACATCGTAGAAATTGATTTGAGTGAACTCGATTTTGTGTCAAACGATAGGGATTATCATTTGATTATCGATCGACTTAAGACTGTTTTGACAACGAACTAAACAACTCCCAGACAACCAGTCCAACACTCACTGAAACATTGAGCGAATGCTTGGTTCCTTCTTGTGGAATTTCTACCACTTCATTGGCAGCACTGACAATTTCTTGCGAAACCCCCTTTACCTCATGTCCAAATACCAAAGCATAGGTAGTATTGGGTTGAGGTGTAAAGTCCGACAAACTTGTGGATCCTTCTGCTTGCTCAATTGCCAAAACAACAACCCCTTTCGTTTTGAGCTGGTCAACAGCACCAGAGGTATTTTTGCAGTATTGCCATTGCACACTTTCAGTAGCACCCAAAGCAGTTTTACGAATGTCTTTGTGAGGAGGGGTAGCTGTGATTCCACAGAGAATGATTTCTTGTATGCGAAAAGCGTCAGCAGTGCGAAAAATCGAACCTACATTATGGGTACTCCTCACATTGTCCAACACCAAAATTAAAGGTGTTTTGGGGGCGTTTTTAAATTCATCCACATCCAATCGATTGAGCTCTGCATTTTTGAGTTTGCGCATGATTCAAAAATACAACTTGATTGGCAAACCATTTTCCAAAGCAAATAAGTATTTTAGCAAGACAACTCAGAATATTTGACAGCAAAACCATCATCTAAGGAAACGCCATTGATGAAGCAGTACAATGAGATTAAGGTGAAATACCCAGATGCTCTATTGTTGTTTCGAGTAGGTGATTTTTACGAGACTTTTGGGGATGATGCTGTTCGCACTGCCGATATTTTGGGGATTGTGCTCACCAAACGAGGGGCTGGTAGTGCAAGCGAAACAGAATTGGCTGGGTTTCCACATCATGCATTAGAAACCTATCTTCCAAAATTGGTTCGGGCAGGTGAGAGAGTAGCGATTTGCGATCAGTTGGAAGACCCTAAAGCAACAAAAAAATTGGTCAAAAGAGGGGTAACTGAACTCATTACCCCTGGTGTTACTTTGACTGATGGGGTCCTGGACGAAAAGTCAAACAACTTTGTAGCTGCTTTACACATCGATAATCAAACACACGGATTGTCTTTTCTCGATATTTCGACAGGTGAGTTTCAACTCACACAAGGAAGTCAAACGGAAATATCGATTCTGATTCAGCAGTTGGCTGTCAAGGAAGTATTGGTTGCCAAACCAATGAAGAAGCAGATTGTAGAGAGTTATGGTGCAGGATTTCCAGCATATTATCTTGAGGATTGGGTGTTTCAAGAAAATTATGCAACAGAGCGTTTGCAGGGTCAATTTGGCGTTGCATCACTCAAGGGTTTTGGGATTACTGATCTTCATGCTGGTATCATTGCTGCAGGGGTGATTTTGTATTACCTCAACGAAACTGAACATGCGCAGTTGAATCACATTACTCACATTCATCGCCTCGATCGCGAGCTGCAAATGTGGATGGACCCATTCACCATTCGGAATTTGGAATTGATTGATCCCAATGCACCACAAGCAACTACTCTTTTACAGGTGATGGATCACACAAAAACGCCTATGGGTGGAAGAATGCTTAAACGATGGTTGGTTGCTCCACTTACCGATTTGAAAGCCATTGAAAAGAGATTGAGTGTTGTGACTGATTTTTACCAACACTCAAATCGAAAACAGCGCATGCAAGAACTGCTTCAGTCTGTCGGAGATTTGGAGCGTTTGATGGCAAAAGTAGCCACAGGCAGAATTGGCCCTCGAGCGATCAATCAACTCAAAAACACCTTGCTGCTCATTCCAAAAGTAACAGAAATCACCTCACAAAGCGACCAAGAAGCATTGCGCTCTTTGGGAGAGGGATTGGATTCTTGTTCTGCTTGTTGTCAATGGATTACAGACCGATTGTCTGAAGATGCTCCTACCCAATTGGGTAAAGGTGACACCATTGCCTCAGGATATTCTGTTGAGTTAGACGACTATCGCTCGATTGCTCGTGATGGGAAAAAAATTCTGGATGAGATGCTGGAAAGAGAGACTGAAAAGACAGGTATCAGTTCCCTCAAAATATCATTCAACAATGTTTTTGGCTATTATATCGAGGTGCGAAACACGCACAAAGACAAAGTACCAGAAACATGGATTCGAAAGCAGACATTGGTCAATGCTGAGCGATATATAACAGAAGAGCTCAAGGCCTATGAAACAAAAATCATAGGTGCAGAAGACCAGATTGCTCAACTCGAACAACGTTTGTTTCAAGAGCTTGTGAAGGGATTGATCCCCTATATTGAAACCATTCAAAACAACGCACGCATATTGGCAGAGCTTGACTGTTTGTGTGGGTTTGCGAGTTTGGCAAAGGCAAGGAACTATCATTGTCCAACCTTGAACGAAGGTGACTCATTGACAATTGTGCAAGGGCGTCATCCAGTGATAGAATATCAAATGCCCCCAGAAGAATCGTATATCCCCAACGACCTGGAGCTCAACAAAAACAATCAGCAGATTATCATGATTACAGGTCCAAATATGTCAGGGAAATCGGCAGTGCTGCGACAAACGGCGCTAGTCGTACTCATGGCTCAAGTAGGGAGCTACATTCCTGCAGATCGGGCTGAAATTGGCGTTGTTGACAAGCTGTTTACTCGTGTAGGTGCAAGTGATAATATCTCCTTGGGGGAATCCACTTTTATGGTTGAGATGAACGAAACAGCTGCAATTGTCAATAATCTGTCTGCGCGAAGTTTGGTTCTGCTCGATGAGATTGGGCGTGGCACGAGCACCTATGATGGGATATCAATTGCCTGGGCGATTGCCACCTATTTGCATGAGCATCCTCATCAGCCCAAGACCTTATTTGCCACGCATTATCATGAGCTCAATGAAATGACAGAGCAATATGAACGAATACAGAACTACACTGTTTCTGTAAAAGAGCTAAAGGATGATGTGTTGTTTTTACGCAAATTAGTTCCTGGTGGCAGTGCGCATAGTTTTGGTATTCATGTGGCAAAAATGGCTGGAATGCCTCAGTTTATCTTGCAGCAATCCAAACAACTATTGGAGAAGCTAGAAGCAAGTCGTGGTTCAAAAGAGATGAAAAAAGATGATGACATGCAATTGAACTTTTTTCAAATGGATGATCCGTTGCTTGAAGAAATTTGGGATAAAATAATGGATTTGGACATTGACCATTTAACACCGATGGATGCTTTGATGCAGCTCAACAGTTTGCGCAAGAAGTTGGGGAAGAAAAAGGACTTGTAGTTTTTGGGAAAATTGCCTTACATTTGCGTTCCAAATGCGAAAGTAGCTCAGGGGTAGAGCATCACCTTGCCAAGGTGAGGGTCGCGGGTTCAAATCCCGTCTTTCGCTCTTTTTAGTCCAAGCTGAAGTGGTGGAATTGGTAGACACGTTGGACTTAAAATCCAATGAACAGTAATGTTCGTGCGGGTTCAAGTCCCGCCTTCAGTACACAACGGGATAATTCTTCTTTTTTAGGTTTATCCCTTTTTTTTTTTCTAATTGAAATTTTTCAATTAAATGAATAGAAATAAATAAACCCTCTCAAATGAGAGGGTTAAACTAACCTAATTATTATGATTTAGAAATTATACCTCAACCCAACGCCTAATCTGAATGAGCTGTATTTTGAGTCGTCATCTATTGTGCCCCCTGGACCACTTATTTCATTAAACTTTCCATTCAAATAATCAATATCGACAGAAAAGTCAAGGCCTTCTCCATCTCCAATTACTAAAGAGTTAGCTAACAAAAATCCGCTTCCCGAAAGTTCAATACTTTCTAGATTACCTAGTGGGCTATTTGCAGCATCATCTCCTCTATATACACCTTTCATGCTTAATGCATATTGTGGCTTAATATCTAATGATAGACCTCCAATAGGTATAGTAAACATTGGTCCAACACTAAAGAGCCCTACACCAATGGCTGCATCTGCTCCATCTATTGCATGTCCAGCAGAAGATAAGTTTGCAGTTGCTCCGATCGATTCTGAAAATCTGAAACCAGCATTTAAGAAATTTATGTTTATTCCCGATTTGTAATTGTTATCCGATGATAAATCGCCCCCAGTTGAAGCAAATCCAACTCCAATACCTAGATAAAAATTGGAGTTTTGTGAATAGCCAAAACTTAATGTAAAGATTGATATGAATATTAAAATTGTATTTTTCATTGTTTAAAATTTAGTTTTTGTTATAAGGTTAGTTGTCTTAGTTTTCAAAAAAGTTTTATTTCGATTTGATCTATGAATTTTGAATTGTACTTATAATATATTTCGCCTATTTCGATATTATATATTGTAAAAATGAAATTTGTATCATCAGAGTTTGATATATGTTTGAGATGTGTAATTGGCTCGATATTTTTAACTAAAAATACTTTTCCAAACAACTGACGATAATTGTTTTGAGGATCATATAACACCATAGTTCCACCAGATCCATTTGATGAGTGAGATTTAAGCCCACGATATGAATTGTCCTTAAATATCTTTTTTAATTTTTTAGTCTTAAAAAAGTTTTTATAACTATACTCTCTAAATTCTCTCTTCACAAAAACAGGAGTAATTTTTTTATTTAAAAAAGTTTTTTTTAAAAAATTTATATCTACTCTATCAATCTCGGCCCTATTAAACTCAGTTGATTTGTCCCAACCACCAACCTCAATACCATCTTCATGTTGAGGTTTATATCCATATTGGCTGAATACAAAAGAACTGTATAATAACAATATTAGCTGGAATTTGTACATTATTTAGTGTAGGGAATTCGACGCGTAACTTTTCGCATTAAAATATTAATTAAATCTTGTGAGTCAGATCCTAAAGACCCTTTTATTTTCTTTAGATAGTTTACTACTAACTCATCGTCACGCGTATCATAAAAGTCTAAGTTGCAGACTGCACTATTAGTAGCTGCAATTCCACCAAATAGAACTCCTATTGCTATGCCAGCAGCATCAGACATTGGTTTAGATGTTTCAAAAGTGCCCATAACTATGCAATCAACACCTAAAATTTCTCCAAGCTCGCTAGGAAGAAATGCATCAGCATTGAAAATATCGATTCCAGCTTTTTTAAGCAATGCATTTGTTCTGGCCGGCGTTTGTACATTAGATCTTAACTCACCACGCTTTTTTCTCGTTAAAAACCAGGAATGCATCCCTTTTTGAATATCTAGAGCCTCATCTTTTTGCATCTGATTAATCTGTTCAGTTGTAAAATCTTTTAGCTGTTTCGGTCTAAGCTTTACTTGAACTTTTAAGGGTAATAATGCAATTGTCTGAGTATTGGAGGCATAATTATCACCATCCGGGTGAACATATAATTTTGTTTGAGAGATGGAGTAGGTTGAAATAAGAAGGAATATTAGTAATGTTTGTTTCATAATTAGCATTTTACTATTAAAT
Organism: uncultured Bacteroidota bacterium; assembly: GCA_902586905.1. Taxonomy (GTDB): domain Bacteria; phylum Bacteroidota; class Bacteroidia; order Flavobacteriales; family Flavobacteriaceae; genus UBA724. The sequence goes on from CACIJH010000009.1 coordinate 14,427, forward strand.
TAACTTTCCCTAGGTTACCACTTACATTTAATACTTCATATAAAGTTCCGGCTTTGTAATATATTTCAGCAAATGATATATAATTGTTTCCAGAAGAACCATAACTTGAAGCTATATCAATGAAATTAATACCCTCGCTAATTAAATAATCTAAATCGTCCCCTGAAAAAATTTCTTCAACAGACACGTTACTGAGTACTGAAGTATATTCAGTTGCTGTGTGTTTATCAACATTGAGATCTCCTGACAATTGCACATTAGAAGAGGTGTAACAATTATCTGAAATTAGTTTTGAATATGATTTTGCTTTTGTTGGTGTAATCTCATCAGCAACATTTACTCCCAAGTCGTTAAATGTAGTTTCCCAAAAACCAACATTGTTGGAAAGAAACAACTGTTCAACTGCTTGAGAATCATCGTCTTTTGAACATGATGCCAAAATGAACAATGATAAAATGAAAATAATTTTTTTCATACTGATAAAATTTTGATACATTTAAAAATACTAAATTAACAGATAATTATTTACCATTTGATACATTCATATTCAACATATATTATTTTTTGATACAAATCTGATACAAATATGATACGATCAATTACTCCATTAACTAACGAAATTGAGAGCTCTATCGGATTTAGAATCTCAAATAGAAGGCATTGTGAAATTCTTTCAGAGTTAATCTACATTAAAACTGGTGAAAGTATAAGTTACAACACAATTAGGAGAATTTTTGGAATTTCAATGGGTGGAAACCCCTCTACTAATTCTCTTAATATTTTATCTAAATTTTTAGGTTATTCTTCTTATTCTAAATATTTAGCAGAACATAGGACTAAAGACTTATGGGATGTGTATCAACAGGTATATTATTTATTAAATGATTACCCCTATTTAGCAATTGAAAAAATGGAAAATTCTTTTAACAATGTAGATGAATATTTAAATCTTTTAATTTCAACATTGAGAGAGTTTTCATTTAAAAGACAATTTGATTTAATTGGAAGGGTTTTCGATTCAACTTTAACTGATCCAAAAAGATTTAATTATTCTCAACTATTAATATTTGGAAATTGTGTTGGAGACATATTTAAAAATGAACAACTGAATATTTTAGGTTATACTCATTTAAAAAATTTTAAAGAATGTTATTTTAAAATTTACATTGATTACTCATCCTTGAATTCCCAATACGGGATTTTAATAGATTTTTACAACGAGAACTATGAAGACCCTGAATTAAAATTGTTTTGCAACAGCTTAATTCAACTTAAAAACTACTTAAACTGTAAACCATTAAATGTTGTTGAAACAAAACTAAAATTTGAAAATATTCATCCAATACTTTACGGAAGATTTATGAGTATTTATATACAAACTATTCCAAATTTTGACGAAATTATTTCAAGTTTTTTTGAAAAAATTCGTCATAATGAAAATGCAATTGAATACTTATATGAGTTTACATTTTTTAATATTCTTAGCAGAAATTTCAAGCTTTTGGAGTCTACAAAAAATTATGTAAGCAAAAATATTTCCATTCCCCAATATCAAGAATACCACCATTCTATATTTACCCTGGTTGATGGAATTCTTTCTTTACTCAAAGGTTATAAATGCAATGGAATTATTCAAGAGCTTAAGGAGATGACTTTTTTCAGGAATTCTAAACGGGATATTATTGATTTGTTTATTTCAATTTTAGAATTCCATAATTTTTCTCAAAGTACTCAAGCTTACAATAATTATATTTACAAATCCAATATCTTAGGTTATAAAAGATTTGATATTAACTATTTGATAAATTATTTTAAAACATAAATTTAAATAATTATTCGAAAGTTGAAACTTATTTATTCGTTTAAGTTAATCATCAATAAGACAACTCGACTTTAATCCCCTTTTCTCAGCGATGTAAATCCCAATAGTTATTTGTTGTTTTTTAACAACAATTGTTCTGTCTATTGCATTAAAAATCTTCAGAAAGTTAATTGATTGTTTCGAATATAGTTCAATGGGGTGTACGATTATCCTCAAGAATAATTTATTGTTTTTGGGGATATTTTTTTGGTAGATTTGACTATACCTAACGCTTAATGAGAAAATTAATTTTTTTAATTATTACTGTACTTTGCTTAATTATTTCATGTAACTCTAACATTAACGACAATGCGGACAATTTAAACATAGATTCTTGTGGTTTGGAATTCAATGAAAACGCACCTAAATCCTCATGGTTCAAAGCATATAATGGCAGCGGCGAGGAGTCTCACGGACATTTTATCATGAGTTGTATTGATGGGAGTTTTTTGCAAGTAGGTGAAACAGGGTATATCCCTAGCTCAAAAATATTAGTCATAAAAACAGATAATGCTGGGGATTTATTATGGTCGAAAGAAATTGGTTATCTGAAAAGTAATTTAGGTAATGCAGTTATTGAGTCTGATGACGCGTACCTTGTAGTTGGTGCATTAGAGGAAAATAGCGCTATAATTAAACTTGAAAAATCCTCAGGAGAAATTATCAGTTCAAAAACTTTTGATTTGGGTGGGTCAGATGCATTTGAGCATATTGTTGAATATAAAAATGAGCTTATAGCAGTAGGATACAATAATGCCATTGATAGTCAAAACACTTTTTTTACAGAAGGTCAAGCTACAATATCCGTCTTGAGTGAAACAGGCAATTTAATACAAACAAAATCCATAAATGAATATTTAGCACAAGCGTATCGAATTGAGGTTTACAATAATTATTTTTTTGTAAGTGGATTGAGTGATGAAGCAAACGATTATGTTCTTTTAAAAATGGATACTTCATTAAATGTTATTTGGAGTAAAAGATATGGTGGGACACAAAGTGATCATAATTTCGGAATGGATATTGACCTAGATGGTAATATTTTCTTAACGGGGCACACTCTTTCTGACACAGAAAATTGGGATACCTATACAATGAAAATTAATCTTGATGGCGATAAAATATGGGAATCTAAAGTTGGAAATCCAAGAGGATTTGACCCGAAATATATACACGACGAAACTTGGGATGTAAAAGGCACTAATGATGGAGGGTGTATTATTGTTGCTGGATCTGGTGATGAGTATGAAAATTATAATGCGTATTGTGATTCAAATGGAACTTCTTCAAATCAATGGGTTGTATACTTAATCAAGTTTAGTGAAAGTGGTAAGGTTGAATGGCAAAATATTTATTTCGATACTGAGGGTGGAGATTGGGCTGGTGAAGCAATAACATTAACTAATGAAAATGAAGCTGTTGTAGCAGTTGACGATGGATCATTCGGATTTTTAAAAATAAATTCGTTTTAGAAAGTTTATTTTTTAGTGTTTCTACAACATTTCATACTTTTCAGTAAAACCAGCGATTGTTTCGAAAATAGCTCAATGGGGTGTACGATTTTATTCCCAAGAATAATTTTTTATCCTTGGGAATATTTTTAATGAGCTAAAGCTTCTCAATAATCTTCTGCATCATAGACTTTAACTCATCTACTTCAGATTGTTGCTCTGATAGGATTCTCTGCTGTTCTTTGATCAAAACATCTTGCTCTTTAAGAGCATTAATAAGCACAGGCACTAACCCTTGATAGTTTACTGATTTAATTCCATTACTTTCTGATACAAGTTCAGGAAATACTTTTTCTATGTCTTGTGCAAGTAGACCTATCTTATTTTTCTCACTCTCATCCTTTTTCATTGTGTAGCTCTTGCCGTCTATTTGCAGAAGTTTAGATAAAGTAGCACCAAGAGAAACAATATTTGCTTTAAGTCGTGCATCAGAGTTAATACTTAAATCTCCTGCAATGGTTGTTGTGCCGTCAAATAGTACTGTTAGCGCATCGCTTCTTTGATTTTCAGTACCATTACCAATAACAAAAGCTGTATTTTCTGTACTAAATTCTGTAGCGCTATTAGTAACAGTATAGCCTAATAAGTTATATCGACCAACTACTAAAGAGTTATAATCACTTGCTGTTGTGGTGTATCCCATAGCTGTAGAATACTCCCCACTTGCTTTTGTTTGCTGGCCCATAGCAGTAGACGCTATACCAATGGCTTCGGTAAAAGAACCCATTGCTGTTGCAGCATTTCCACTTGCAAAGGATCCATCTCCCATTGCTGTAGAAGCATTTTGACTTGCAGTAGTTTGCTGCCCCATAGCTGTAGCATATTGCCCAGAGGCTATGGTTTCTCTACCTAAAGCCGTTGAGGCAAAATTACTGGCTTCAGATTTGTACCCCATAGCGGTCGTGTAACTGTAAGTGGCTTTGGTGCGCTCTCCACTAGCAAAAGCCCTTGCTCCACTGGCTTGCGTAGCGGAACCCACTGCAAAAGCCCTTGCTCCATTAGCCGTAGTTGATGTTGCCTGAATTCCTGGATAGTTTTCATCTGTTCCAAAGGAGAATGGCTTATCATCTAAATCACTATAATTGACCGTTGAAGCGGGTAAGTTAGTAAGCTGTGAACCGTCTCCAATAAATTCAGTAGCTGTTACAGAACCTGCAACGTTGGTAGTGCCGTCAAATAGTACCGTTAATGCATCGCTTCTGCTATCATTAGCTGTTCCATTTCCTATTACAAAAGCTGTGTTTTCTGTACTAAAATCTGTAGCACTATTAGTAACTGTTGAGCCTAATAAATTATATTCACCAATCACTAATGATGACCTGTCACTTGCTGTTGTTTCTCTTCCCATAGCTGTTGAAACACCTCCACTTGCTGTTGTATTCTCACCTAAAGCAACCGAGGAATCTCCAGTAGCCCCAAAAGAGGTGTCGTTGTTAGAGTAACTGAGATCTAAAGCGTTGTTGCCGATATCTCCATGATTACCAGCATTTGCAGAAGAAAGTCTTACGCCTACATTTCCAGCTTCTGGGACAAAACTCAAAACACCTATTTCATTATTTGAATAGTTTTCATAATACTCAATTATTGAAATTACACCCCATGATTTAATAGATGTTCCTTCAGACAAAACCATTCCCTCAATTAAAGCTTTGTCTTCAGTTTCATTTGCTTTTCTAAATGTCGATTCGTCAGGGTTACCATTTATTCCTGCAGAATATACACTATAAATTTCAGCAACAGTATTTTCTGGAATAGTATATGATTCGTCATACCACAAAACTTTAAAAGCTTTAACATTTGCTTTTAATGACCCAAGGTCATATAATAATGCTCCAGCAGAGATGCTAGAACTAATTTTATGTCCTTCTGTTAGGATAATTTTTTCTAAAGACCACCATCCACCAGAAACTCCATCATTAACCCCAACAGTTCCAGGTTGAGTTGTGCCATCAAAAGGATCCTCCTCAGTTCCTAATGGAAGAGTTTGAAGAATATGCCCGGCCGGAACCGTATAAGTTGGGTTCTCTAAACTTATAACTTCAGAAATATTCATTGGTAACTTAGTCTGCTGTGCAAACAGATTAATGCAAAATAAAATTAAAAATATTCTTTTCATCTTTTGATAATTTTAAATGATTTTGTGTTGTTATTGTCTGTTGTCACTTTAAGGATAAACGATCCGCTTCCTATGTCACTTAAATCGATTTGTTTTTGATTTGTGGCTTTTACTTTTCTGCCTCTTAGGTCAAAGAGTTCAGCTTGTAAAACGTTTTCTCCTTGTATGTAGATTCTGTTTGCTGTTGGGTTTGGATACACAGAGATTCTAGAATCTAAAGGAAAGATGTCTTCAATAGTAAGCGTGGCATCTGCACTACTAGCAGTAACGGCTTTAAATGAAACAGGGTCATTAAACGTATAGCTAACTGTATTGTTTACCGGATCTAAAGTTCCCTCATACGTCGTCCAAGAATCATCATCTGCTTGAAGCTCCAAAACAAGATCAGCTTCTGCAATATCATTTAGCTCTCCCTCAAGATAGGAGAAAGTAAGTGTGCCAGTAAAACCAGAAAGTAGCGCAGAAGAGCTATATACACGAGACACAGAGCTATTGGTGCCTGTAGAAGCAGCAGTATCAGAACGAGATACATCATTAGCACCACTAATAACATAGGTATTATCAGAGGGTGCTATTTCCAATCCATCAAGAGTTATAGAACTACCAGGCGAAATAGAAACAGACGAACCAGTATTGACAGTTAATATTTGACAAAATAGAAACGGACAGAGAAAGAGTCCAACAAGAGAGAGTACATGTGTTTTCATGCTTTAAAAGTAAAAAAAAAAAACGAGTCAGAAAATCAATCAAACCCCCAATCTAATCACCAAACTTTTTCAAAAATGTAAGAGAATGTTTCGAAAATAGCTCAATTGGGTGTACGATTTGATTCTCAAGAACAATTTTTATACATGGTAATATTTTTTAGCTCATATTAAATATTAATCCTACACGTATTTATAAAAGTTTCAATCAAAAATTGTTTTAATTACAACGATTGAGTGGTGAAATAGATTCATCCTATATTTTGAAAGCAAATTGTAACTTTATATAATGTTATTAAAACGATTGCCTTACCTTCGCAGCAATGACATTTTCTGACTTGGGGATTATTTCTCCGATACTAAAGGCGATTGAACAACAAGGATATACTGAGCCAACGCCAATTCAAGCACAATCAATCCCTATTCTTTTGGAGGGTCACGACTTGCTCGGCAGTGCGCAAACAGGAACTGGAAAAACAGCTGCATTTACGATTCCGATTATACAACGGATTTTTCTCCAACGCACCAAGAAAAAGAAGAAAGGCAGACGGGTACTAAGGGCACTAATTATTTCTCCCACACGAGAACTCACGATTCAAATTGCCGAAAACATTTCTATCTATTCAAGGCATACAGGAGGAAAGAATGTGGTGATTTATGGTGGTGTAAGTCAGCATAAACAAACAAGTGCACTGCGAAATGGAGCAGATATTTTGATCGCCACACCTGGACGTTTACTTGATCTCATAGGTCAAGGTTATATTCGACTTAACAGTATCGATTACTTTGTTTTGGATGAAGCCGACCAAATGCTTGATATGGGCTTTATTCATGACATCAAAAAAATCATTGCAAAACTGCCAGAGAAACGACAATCTCTGTTTTTTTCAGCAACAATGCCCCAGGCAATTTCCGAATTGTCAGACCAAATCTTGAACCACCCTAAACGTGTTACGATCGCGCCAGAGCGGACCACTGCAGAAAAAGTTTCTCAATCTGTTTACTTTGTCAGTAAACCTGATAAAAATGATTTGCTAAAACACCTAGTGTCCGAAAATCCAGTTGCTTCAATATTGGTGTTTTCACGAACAAAACACGGAGCCGATAAAATAGTCAAGGCGCTTCATAAATCCAATATCAAGTCAGAAGCGATTCACGGAAATAAATCTCAAAACGCAAGACAAAAGACACTCCAGAGTTTTAAAAAAAATAAGTTTTCTGTTTTAGTTGCTACCGATATTGCAGCACGCGGAATTGATGTAAGTAAATTGTCTTTGGTTATCAATTATGATTTACCCAATGTCCCCGAAACCTACGTTCATCGAATTGGACGCACAGGGCGAGCCCAAGAAATCGGAGAAGCGGTATCGTTTTGTTCAAATACTGAAAAGAAATACTTAGGGGATATTCAAAAGCTCATTAATCAAAAAATCCCAGTAATTTCCGATCACCCATTTTACAACCCAAAAGATGGAGGTGAATCTGATGCTAAAAAACCTAAAAAACCCAAAAACAGATCGAGATCTTCATCATCTACTCCAAGGGTTTCAAAAAAAAATAGGGGATCGTTTAAAGGGAAACTTAAAAAGAATTCAAAAAGAAAACCGAACTTTAAAAAGAGTTCGAAAAGAAAAAAAGGATAGTATTTATTTTCCTGAAAAAGTGACTAGGTTTACTATGAAAGTAAGCAATTGTTTCGAAAATAGCTCAATAGGGTGTACGATTTTATTCCCAAGAATAATTTTTTATACTTGGGGATATTTTTTTTATTCTTTTAAGATAGTATACATTCTGGAGTTTTGTGTTTTTACTTTTAAAAAATAAACTCCATTCGCAAAAGAAGATAGATTAATGGTATTGCCAAAACCTTTAAAAATAATCGTTCCATTAATGTCAAATACAATAAATTCTAAATTTCTGTCCGAAGATATTTTTATGATTCCTTTAGTTGGATTGGGGTAAACAAAAATTTCATCTTTGACAATCGTAGGATTGGCTAGGGTAAGTGCGTTGACAATATCGAAATTTTCATCAGGAACCCAGTCGATTCCAGGTGTCCACAAATTGGTTTGGTCGATTGCGCCAATATCTGGTAAGTTGCCTACATCCGTTTGTGGCACCAATTCATCAAGAGATTTAAGTTCTGTAGTAGATATATATACCTGATTTGTTGGATCTGAACCCTTGTCAATCAAAACATTGCTGCTTGGTACATAATTAGTGACATTTTTTTCATTTGAACTATTATAAGTTAAGAGGGAAGTTACATCAGATTCAACGGAAATACCTGTTCGAGATGCATTTAGTTGGTCAATATTATCCATGGATACACCACTACCTGTTCCAGAAAAAATGTTTCCGTCACTTTCCACGCACGCACGCCAACTATCTTTGCTACCATTATTGTCACTATCAAACATTATATATCCATCTGTGCCAATTGGCATAGGAGCATCATCATCAAGTGCAAATTGTGTACTGCTCCGATGTGAGCCTATTCGTCCGGCAAGGTTATTATAGAGCCAAGTATTATTGTTCGAGCAGTCTTCAGCGAGTATTATGATATCGTTTCGGTTATTTATAGTGTTTATTACAGTGTTATTGGCAATGATTTGGTTGTTTCCCTTAATCATTAGCCCCATGGTATTGTCAGCAATATTATGATGCATAACCCCATAGCTCCCTGCTTCTTCAGCATTACCTCCAGGGGCGTCGTATCGAAAGGCATATTTTTCAGTATCATAGACAAAATTATGATGAACAACAGATTTGGCAACTGTATTTTTTGTTCCTTGAAAAACAGCCCCGTCAGATTGAGCAAGTCCGGTATTCGAAACTACATTATATGAAAAAATGGATTCTTCACCTGGCCAAACTGTAGCAGAGGCTCCGGTATTGTACACTTCATTGTTAGAAAACTCATTATTGCTTCCATCAACATTAATAGTAACCATTAAACCATCAAGCTCAGTTGCCGACCAATCTATATTTTTAAAATAGGAGTTGAGTACCTTATTGTTGTCACCCATGATAATCAAGCCCTCACCTTCAGCATCAATAAACAAGCATCTATCAATTGTGCTATTATACACTCTTTTTGTTCCTGATGAACCTAGCGTTGTTGGAGCCGCACCTAGCAGTTCTCCAAGCATTCTTCTTGAATAAGAAGGATAATAGAAATTACAATCTGAAATGTTTAAATAACTGGAATTATCTGCTTTAAATGTCGTTGCAAAAAATGTAAGTCCCTCGATAGTAACATGACTACTATTGTCGATCAGTACTGAGTAGTCACGAACTTTACCACGTACAGAAGTATTGTTTAAATCGACACTATTCTGAGGGAATACAAAAAGCATTTCATTTTCTTGATCCAAGAACCATTCATTTTGAACATCAATGAGTTCTTTTTTGCCTTCGAAAAAGAAATAATGATGTTTGGTTTTGAATGAGTTGCCGAAGTTTCCATCATATTCAATAAGATCGTTTCCGTTTTGAATAGTATGATTTGTAATTCGTTTATTAAAGGTTTTGAAAGATCCAACATTTAAAATTCCAACGCTATTTGTAAGATTAATTGTGCCGGGATCCTTTTTACTTTCGTCGATGTACAGCTGACCATCTTGACTTGTGGATTCATCTCCTTCTGCCCAATTGTGTTTATCAAAAATGGATTGGTCATTAAATTGAGCATTAGGCCATCTTGCCATAACCATTTGTTCATTGCCAACGAAAAGCTGAGTGATATGGTCACCAATACCATTCATCACTTTAATGGATGAATTTGAATTATCATCATTCCATTGGCCTAGTATTTCAATAGTTCCATCAATAACTACAGTCTCACCGTCAAAACTTTTGATCAGTGTTGGGGAAGAAATGGAGGAGTTTAAATTATCAATTAAGATTTCTTCGTGATACAAACCTCCCCTAATGATGACTGAGTCACCTGCATCTATTTTACTTATAGCTTTTCCGATTGTTTCGAACGGGGAATCAATAGATCCTTCAGAGCTGTCATCTCCAATTGAATTGGAGACATAGTAAGTGGTCTGACCAAGAGCACTCAAATGAAAAATTATAAATAGAATTATTGCTTTTGATAATATTTTTTTCATGACTTAAAATTAAATAAAAGGAATTTAAAAACTACTCATTTACCCCAAAACGAATCACTAAACATTCTCAAAAAAGTAAGCGATTGTTTCGAGAATAGCTCAATGGGGTGTACAATTATCCTCAAAAATAATTTTTTTTGGGATTTTTTTTGTCTTCAAACAAAGTTGATTAAAATGCCGATTTTTTTTAATTTAGGTGCATGAAAATTTTATTTTTTACCCCTTTCTTACTCATACTAAGTGTTGGCTTAAACGCTCAAATCAGTGTAAACGATAGTCAAATTAAAGACCTGCTAGATCCTATTGATTCGCAAGATGCCGTTTCAAAATCATACCTGTCAGACCAAATAAATCAGTTACAAGCACAAATCAAATATTTGCAGAAAAACATAAGTGTAACGCCAATGAACGAATGTATAGATGGAAATGCTGGTGGGTATGAATGTCAGGGTATTGACCTTATGTCTACTGTAAGCCTACAGCAACTCGATGCAACCATGGCAAACGACTGTTGGGGCTGGATAGATACGCTAACGGGAAAGGAATACGCTATCATAGGCCTTGATAATGGAACAGCGTTTATTGATATTACAATTCCCAACCAACCAGTCATAATTGGAAAACTACCCACACAAACGTTTGCTAGTATTTGGCGTGACATAAAGGTTTTTGGGAATCATGCCTATATCGTCTCAGAAGCAGACAATCATGGCATGCAAGTTTTTGATCTCACGCATTTAAGATATACCACAACTTATACAGTTTTTTCTGCCGACAGTCATTATGATGGATTTGGGAATGCGCATAATATTGCGATCAACGAAGACTCTGGTTATGCCTATGCTGTGGGGACTCAAACATATAATGAGGGTGCTCATTTCATTGACATCAGTAACCCTGAAAACCCCACCAGTGCTGGGGGATATGACGAAAAAGGTTATTCTCATGATGCAATGATTGTTACATACAATGGCCCTGATCTCGACTATAAGGGTAAGGAAATTTATTTTGGATCCAATGAAGATGAAGTCGTCATAGTGGATGTTACTGATAAATCAAACCCCACCTTTATTTCAAGCATACAATACAGCTCGACGCAGTACACCCATCAGGGATGGTTGACAGAAGACCATAAATACTTCCTTGTTGGGGATGAGTTGGATGAGGTCAAAAATGGCATCAACGCAAGAACGATTATTTTGGATTTTTCAGATTTAGATGTACCAGTGAACCATGTTGAATACACATCTCCAAACGCAGTAGTCGATCACAATGGCTATGTTGTTGGCGACTTATTTTATTTGGCAAGCTACACAGGGGGTCTTCGTATTTTGGATCTGAAAAACATTGAATCTAAGGTAGTTACTGAGAAATATTATTTTGATACCCATATTGAGCATGAGGCGCACTCAGCCATAAAACCAACCATCATTGGGTTTGATGATGATCATGATAACCCCAGAAAAGGCAATGAAGATTTGTTTAATGGTGCTTGGAGCGTATATCCTTTTTTTAAAAGTGGCAACTTGATTGTCAGTGATATTAACGAAGGGCTATTTGTGTTAAAAGTTAATTCGTTGTGATGGGTCAAAATCGGTAGAGGTTCCCAGACTGCAGCACTCGTTTCTTTATGGATAGATTAAGCAATGGACATCATTCCCCAGTAGGTGAGGAAGCCCCAAACAATAAAGCGAATGGATTTCCCAATCAACATCCAAGAAGTAACAATGTAGACATTGATACGAAAAAACCCAAGAGCAATTGCTAATGGATCACCAACCACTGGAGCCCAACTAAAAAAAGCGATTAATCCATCCCAACTTTTAATTTTTGATTGGTAAGATTTTATTTTTTCTTTTGTGAGTTTGGAATATTTTTCAACGATATCCCACCTGCCAAGCCAACCGAGGTAGTAACTGCTCATACCACCAACCCAACTTCCCAAGGAGGCAACAATAATACTAGTGGTGAAGTCATAGTTTGTAAGAATAAATAAACTCAGCACAATTTCGGAGGCCAAGGGAATGAGGGTAGCTGCTATAAAACAAGCGACAAAAAGCCCTAGATACCCCCACTCAGCAAATGTTTCCAAAAAGTTATTTTTATTTAATTAATCTAATTATCTCATTAAATTTATAAAACAAATTTTTAATATTTGAATAATTTTAAATTAAATAAACATGAAAAAAATAATTTTATTCATTACGGCTATTTCAATTTTATCATGTAGCCCTACTAGCGAAAAGCTACCTGACACAAATGGTTTTGGGCCATTTGAGGGTCAAAGTGTATACCTAGGAGATCAGTCTACAGTTGATGTTTTTATGAAAATAGATGCTGCATGGGCAGCTCGTGATTACGAAACCTTAAAAGAGATAATAACAGACGGGGGTCGTTATAACTTTGAAGACGGAACAAGTGTTTCGACAGCCCAAGAATTTGTAGACAAAATCGAATCAGAGTACCAATCAAGTGTTGAAAATGACGAAGATTGGGGCTGGAAGACCGTCTATGCTTTTTCTGTCCATCCCAAAGGGTCAGAAGATCCCGCTGCAGATAACCAAGATGGGCAGTGGGTCAACGCCCAATTTGAAACAGCAGATGCAACTTATATTGAGTGGTATCACATTGTGGATGGAAAATTGAAAACTTGGTATCAAGCAAAAGGGGGTTATACTTTCTCTGAATAACTTCAGTTTAGAACAAAAAAAACCCACGTATTTCGTGGGGTTTTTTTGTTATGCAATTATGCTTTTAATACGACTTGTCAATGTAAATCGTATAGTTTCGAATCGACTGTACCTTCCCACGATTTTGGTAGTATTCAGCCCATTCTTTTTTACGCTCTTGTAGCTCTCTTGTTTTGGTCATCAGATCTGCCCAGTTTTTATAAGCAACAGCTACCCAGTGAGTTGCGCCTTTGTAGCCCCCAATTTGGTAGGTGCCAAATCCAACAGCACGACCTTCCATAGTATCAGAAAACTTTTTTACAATCTTGTCATGCGCTGCTTTAAAAGCTCCTTGGTCATATGCAATCAAATCATAGATTTGAACATACTTATAGTCATCGCTATCATCGCTTTCCCAACTCAAAACATGTCCTGAAGAGCTATGCGTCCAGTCCTCAATATGATTATTGAGTTTTTGTACAAAAGCTTCCCATTTGTCTTGGTTTACATTCATGGTATCCACACGACCCCAGTTGGCAGGATCTCCATATAGAAGTACGCGGTGCGATGCCTTTTCATTCCCAATGTTGATGGATTCGATATTGATTCCACCTGATTTAAATTCTGCTTCTCCCCAAAACTCATCTGTCAAAGCAAAAATGGCATCTTCAGTGCCTCGTTTAGCATCAAATTGAAATTCCATAAATGCTTGTGAAAATCCTGCTGTCGAAACGAGCAGGATTAAAAAAAGTAGTTTTTTCATTTTGTTTGTTTTTATTTATTCAAACAAATGTAAAAATTTAAGTGATAATGTTAATTAATAATTAAGTTATTAAAAACAAGCTCATGGTGTTTTGATTTTTTATAGATTTAATAAAATTTAAAACAATAATATGAAAAAACTTTACACAATCATTGCCTTATTTTCTATTTCTTTTTTGTCTGCTCAAACTTTATTTTTTAGTGAATATGCAGAAGGATCATCTAATAATAAATACTTAGAAATATATAACCCAACAAACGCTGAAATTGATTTGTCAACATATGCCTTTCCAAGCGTCGCTAATGCTCCTGCCGTTGCCGGAGAATACGAATACTGGAATGAATTCCCGGCTGGGGCAACAATAGCTGTTGGCGGGGTTTATGTCATTACTCATGGATCAGCAGATCCTGCAATATTAAATTATAGCAATCATACCCACACATATTTATCTAATGGAGATGATGGATACAAGCTAGTAGAGGGTGGTACTTGGAATGATGCAGATAATGATGGTAAGAAAGATGCAGGTGAAGTTACTGGTTTCACTGTAATCGATGTAATTGGAGATTGGCAAGCTGATCCAGGATCTGGATGGGAAGTTGCTGGTGTAACTAATGCCACAAAAGATCATACTCTAGTTAGAAAATTAAGTGTTACAACAGGAAATGCAGATTGGGACGATAGTCGTGGCACTGATTCTGATGATTCAGAGTGGGTAGTTTTAGACAATGAAACATGGACTTTTCTTGGAAGTCATCCACACACTGACGCATCACTATCAATTTTTGATTTTGGAGACATAAAAATTGATGTTTATCCAAACCCAGTTCAAACAAAACTTAACTTCTCTGGTTTAACATCACCTGTTCAAGCAACTGTATTTGATATGCTTGGAAAACGTCAGCTTGAAAGTAAAGTGACTAACACATTGGATGTTAGCTCATTAAAATCTGGACTATATATGGTTGAGATTAAAAATGAAAACAGCGCTAAAGTGTTTAATATTTTAAAGAAGTAAACTTCGTTAGCCAATTTTTTAAAAGCGGGACTTATGTTCCGCTTTTTTTATTGCTTTTTTATAAGTAGAGCATAAACAGGGAAGTGATCACTGTAACCACCTGTAAATTTACCACCAGCAAAACTTCTAAAAGGATAGCCCTTGTAGCGCCCTTTTTTATTATATAGATAGCTTGGATTAAATATCCCTGCTTTCCAAAAATACCAGTTTGTATCGCTTTCATCTAGTAGGCTAGGGCTAACATGGACTTGGTCCAATACGTTCCATTTGTCGCGATAGCAGCTCGTTCCAATCCCTTTCTTATAAAAGGACATCATGGGGTTAAAAAAAATACTGTTTTCAGTTACTTCGTTTCGATCACCAACAGCACCCAAAACATCCTCAACACTTTTGTTGTTGGGATCATCATTAAAATCACCCATATTGATGATTTTGGCAGTTGGGTTTATGGTACGAATCGAATCAACTGTCTTTCTGTTGAGTTCACCAGCTGCAATGCGCTTTGGCTCGCTTGTTGCTTGACCACCACTGCGCGAAGGCCAATGATGGACAATCAAATAAATGAGCTCGTTGTCAAGCAATCCCGACACAACCAACTGGTCTCTAGTGAAGTCACGATCACCATCAGAATCAAAAAGTGAAAGGAAATATGTTTTAGCTCGTAGAAGGGTAAACTTACTTTTTCGGTACAACAAGCATACATCTATACCACGTTCGTCTGGAGATTCAAAATGAGCAATTCCATAATTGTATTTCTTTAGCTCAGGTGTTTCTACCAGTCGTTCAACCACATAGCGATTTTCGACTTCGGAAAGTCCAATGACAGCAGGGGGCCCACCTGTGAGTTCTCGCGCCACATCAGCGATAACAATTGCAGTGTTGGTCAGCTTCTTTTCAAATATATCTTCTGTCCAACGATCACGTCCTTCTGGCGTGCGATCATCATCTCTAGTTTTTGGATCGTCATAATGATCAAAAAGGTTTTCAACGTTGTAAAATGCAATGGTTTCAACGGCATATGTTTGATTTTGCGATCTAGTGTAGAAGAGCGCAAAAAAGAGCAGAATAATTGTTAATGTTTTTTTCATAATTATTATTCAATTTTAAATAAAATAAATTTAAATTGCTAACAAATTAAAAATCATTTTTGTGCGCATTTTTATTTTGTTTTTTCTCTCGTTGAGCGTTGGTTTTGCTCAAAACAATATTTCTGGGTTGGTTGTAAATCAAGACGGGAAGCCCGTTCAAAATGCACTTGTGCAAGCTCCAGAACTCGCTTTGCAAACCCAATCCGACGAAAACGGAAGCTTTGTATTGGATATTTCTTCTGCGGCTTTACTCACTGTTTCGGCAGACTCGTACCAAACCTATGTTGCTGAGGTGTCACCTGGAGACGTGATCACCATTACTCTACTTTCTGAAGAGGTTGATGATCTAGATCAATTTTCTGAATCGATGAGTCTGATTACCCTAAGCGACGACGAGCTGAGTGAAGATGACCAAGCAGCTGACAATATTTCTGGCTTGCTGCAATCTTCCCGCGATGTGTTTTTGCGAACAGCTGCCTATGAATTCAGTTCATCTTTTTTTAGAGTCAGAGGTCTTGACTCCGATTTGGGATCTGTTCGTATGAATGGTGTTCCGATGAATAAGTTCTATAATGGTCGCCCACAATGGAGCAATTGGGGTGGACTCAATGACCTAATGCGCAACCAAGAGTTTAATGCTGGACTCCAAACATCTGATTATGGATTTGGGGGACTGATTGGTTCAACCAACATTAATACCAAAGCATCTTCATATCGCAGTGGTGTACGTGTGACCTATTCTTCATCCAACCGATCCTATGCCAATCGTGTGTTGGTAAGCTATGCAAGTGGTCTCAATACCAAAGGATGGGCTTATGCTTTGGCAGTGTCCAATCGCTGGGGAGAGTCGGGCTTTAATGATGGGACTTTCTACGACGCCCAATCCTTCATGTTGTCGGTTGAAAAGGTGCTTGAGAATCAAAGTTTAAATCTTACGTTGATTGCAACTCCCAATCGCAGAGGGAAGTCGTCACCAAACACCCAAGAAGTATATGACCTAATGGGTACGAAGTACAATGAGTATTGGGGTAATCAAAATGGGGAGCAGCGAAACTCACGAGTCAAAAGACTTGATGAGCCAATTGTAATGCTAAACCATGAAATCCAGTTGTCTCCTACATCCACATTACAATCGAGTGTTGCCTACCAATTTGGGGAGCTGGGAAACAGCCGATTTGATTATCCTGGAGGTGCAAATCCAAGCCCAACCTATTATCAAAAATTACCGAGTTATTTTCTTGCTGACGCCGATGGACCTGATTATGCTGGTGCCTTCCTTGCACAAGAGCGATTGTTGACTGATGGTCAGATTGATTGGAGTCGTATATACGATGCCAATCTCACTGCAGCCGCTAGTGATTTGCCAGCTGCATATGTATTATATGAAGATCGATCAGATGATACGCAACTCACTCTCAACACTTCTCTCAAATCCTTTTTATCCGATAAAGTGAGTGTTGTTTTTGCCTTGACTCATCAAGATTTGCAATCGGAAAATTTTGCAGAAATCCAAGATATGATGGGAGCCTCTCGCTATCTAAACCGCGATTCTTTTGATGGGTATGCTTACAATCTAGAAGACCCAAACGGCACTGCTGGGGTGGGGGATCGATTTAAGTACAATTATATTTTTGATGTTCAGCAGACAGAGGCCTTTTTAAAAACCCAATTTTCGTTAAATCGATTTGACGGATTTGCAGCAGGATCATTTAAAAGCACCTCATACCAACGCGAAGGACTTTATCGCCATGGCGCTTATGCCGACAATTCATTTGGTAAAGGAAAAAAACTCAGCTTTGATGCCTTTAGTGGAAAAGCTGGATTGACATATAAACTCAGTGGAATTCATTTGTTTGATGTCAATGCAGCATGGATGCAGCGCGCACCACACCTGCGAAACACTTATGCCAACTCTAGAGAAAATCACTATGTCGTGGGCGAATTAGCTGGGCGTGATCTTGCGCTTGAAGAACTCACTGCTTTTGATGTGAGTTATATTTTACGAGCACCAAAACTCACTGCGCGTCTCACAGCCTATCACACAGCAATTACCAATGCCAGTGAAATTTCTTTCTTTTTTGCGGAAGGAATTGGAGGAGACACCTCTTCTTTCGTACAAGAGATTTCACAAAACATCGACAAGGAGTATCAAGGGGTTGAGTTTGGATTCGAAGCCAATGTTCTCCCCGCACTTACGCTCAAGGGAGCTGCTTCGGTTGGGCGTCATCTCTATGCCAACGACCCTAGTGTTTACTTGACTTCCGACGACTTTGGATATCTGGATTTTGGTACTGCAAAAATGAAAAACTTACGAATTGCCAATGGCCCCCAAGAGGCATATTCGGTTGGATTTGAATACAGAGAGAACTATTGGTGGTTTGGTTTCACAACCAACTTCTTCAATCACACTTATGTCGATGCCAGCCCAATCAATCGTACCCAAAACTTTTTATTGGACAGCGATGGATTGCCTTTTAATGACTATGACCCAGAGTTGGCAAGAAAACTATTACAGCAAGAGGAGTTTGGCGAATATATGGTATCCAACATTGTGCTGGGGAAATCCTGGCGGATCAATCGAAACTTTTTGGGCTTTTTCTTGAGCGTCAACAACCTATTTGATGAGGCATTTAAGACTGGTGGATTTGAGCAGTCGAGGAATGCTAATTTCAGAGAACTCCGGCAAGAGTTTTCTTCGCCAAAACGGCAGTTTGGACCAAAGTACTGGTACGGACGTGGAACGAATTATTTTTTGAATGTATATGTACGATTTTAAAGAAAGTATGATGAAGTTTTTTAGCAGATTTACCCATTTGATAATAGCAGCTGTGCTGGTTGTTTCCTGTCAACAGGAAGATATTTTTGACATTCCTTATAGTCTTGGCGCAGAGGAAAACCAAATGCTCACCACGCTTTTGTCCGATGTTGAAAGCGGAACAATGTCGATGGTTTCGATTACTCAATTGAAAGACTTTCGTGTTTCTGGTGAGGCTGTCGAGATTACGTCTGACTTGGTTATGAAGGGCTATGTGACCTCTTCCGATTCCACAGGCAATTTTTATAAGGAAATCTACGTGCAAGATGATCCCACATCACCCACAGACGCTATACGTCTGTTGATCAATGTTACAGATTCCTACAATATGTTCAATCTTGGCCGCGAAATATATATTAACCTCAAGGGCTTATACATTGGGGAGTATCGTACAGGAGATGGAGTTATTTCTATTGGCTCGCTTGATGTGGGTAATGATCGTTTAACTCAGATATCGGAGGCATTGACAAAAAAGCATGTCCTTCGTTCAAACGATACAGCCGATCTTACGCCAGTTACAGTTCAGTTTTCTCAAATCTCCGATGAGCATGTAGGTATGATGGTTGAGGTTTCTCAAGTGAGTGTTGTTGCTGCTCAGGTAGGACTTCCTTATGTTGATCCAGATGACTCGTTTGATACCCAACGTACATTGGAAGCTTGTGAGGGCTTTGGTAAATCAACCTTTATTCTAGAAACGAGTGCTTATGCAAACTTTAAACAAAATTTACTACCATCTGGCACAGGTACTGTTCGTGGGATTGTAAGCAAAACCTATGATGGAGACAGCCTTGTTTTGATGTTAAACTCGATAGATGATGTGAATCTAACAGGTGAGGCTTGTTCTCTTTTAAATATTGATGATTTTGAAAAAGTACTTGATGAAACATTTGACAATGTAGTTGACAACACAAATTTTGACTATACAGGTTGGATAAATTATGCCGAAGTTGGTGGAGAATTGTGGACCGAACAATTTTATAGTGGAAATGGATATGTTGAATTTAGTGGATTCAGAACAGGAGATGATGTAAATATTGGATGGCTTGTAACACCTCCCTTTGATTTAAGTGGAGCAACAAATGCATACATTAATTTTAAATTGGCTCAACATCATCTTGATGATGAGGTGAACAACACCCTTGAGGTATTTTTATCAACTGATTTTGATGGGTCTAACGTTGCAGGAGCAACTTGGGAAAAAATCAATGTGCCCGTTCCTGGTGAAGAAGCGCCCTGGTATGCATTTCAAGATGTTGGATTGGTTGATGTTTCTAGTTACTCTGGGAGCTTATATGTTGCTTTCAAGTATGTTGGTTCTGGAAATGATACTTCTCTTGATGGAGGTTATTTTGTAGACGATGTACTCTTTCTAAAACAATAGTTTTTGAGGATTAGTTTTTATACAATTTTAACTGCATTCAGTTTCTATATTTCCCTGCAGGCTCAAATTCCTGATGGTTATTATAACTCTGCTGAAAACAAATCCGATCAAGCCCTCCGATCGGCCTTGCACAATATTATTGATGATCACACTGATTATCCTTATTCAAGTAGTTCCACTGACACTTGGGATATATTAAAAGATGCAGATGCTGACCCAAACAATGCAAACAATGTCATTTTGATCTATACAAGAGAGTCTGTAAACGGACCACAGGAGTATGATGGTTGGAATCGAGAACATGTTTGGGCAAAGTCAAGAGGTGATTTCGGCACTTCACGTCCAATGGGTACTGACGTTCACAACCTGCGTGCCAGTAACAACAATGTTAATTCTACACGTTCGAATTATAGTTTTGATGATTGCACAAGTAATAGTTGTGAACAGACCTATGGAAATTCATATAGTAGCTCTGCACTTGTTTTCGAACCCCGTGATGAAGACAAGGGAGATGTTGCGCGTATTATTTTTTATATGGTTGTACGATATGAAGGAGACAGTGGAGAAGAAGATTTAGAAATGACCGAAAGTATTCTTTCTGTCTCAAGTAAATCCCCTCGTCACGGAGTTCGCTCGACACTTTTGGAGTGGCACGAATTAGATCCAGTTGATGATTTTGAGCGCAACCGAAACGATGTAATTTACAGTTACCAAGACAATCGAAATCCCTTTATTGATCACCCAGAGTTAGTTGATTTTTTGTGGGGAGATCAGCAACAAACGTCTTGGAACAGTTCGCTTTCAAATCCTGCGCAACGAGTAGATCGTGAATTGTTTGTTCCCAACCCAATCCAAACGAGCTATATCGATATCAATCCAAAACTTAATCCCAACTTCATACAACTTTATGATGTTCAAGGCAAACATATAAGTCAATCGTCTGGTACAGTAAAACGACTCAAAATGCCAACAGTTTCAGGCATTTATTTTCTGCGATTTGTTTTTGATCAAACAGTGGTGAATAAACGAATTGTGGTCAAAGCACTTTAAACACTTGGTTTATAATTGCTCAAATCATAAAGACTATGGTTGGTCAAGACGACAGAAGTTTACAGCTACCTGACCAAAGCATCGAAAAGCAGTTCGTCCAGTCCGCTAGATCTTTTGTAGGTTGCTCAAAGTGCCTTTAGTACATGGGTGACAATCCCCCAAATCATAAGCTCGTTTTCTTCTGTGACTTGTATGGGTTTGTAACGTTTGTTTTCGGCTATTAGCCATATACAGTCCTTTTCGACTTTGAGTCGCTTGACTGTAAAATCACCATCGATTAGGCATACTGCAATTTTCCCATCCTGGGGCTCCAAACTGCGATCAATGACCAGCAAGTCTCCGTCGTCCAAGCCTGCTCCAATCATTGACTGCCCAGCAACGCGTGCGTAAAAAGTAGCAGCTTCGTTTTTGACAGCTACCTTGTCCAAGCTAATGCGTGTTTCTTTAAAATCATCGGCTGGCGACGGAAACCCCGCCGATACGCCATCTCCTGCTAGCCACACCCCTTGTCCCGAAGTATCGGGAGTGAAAAAGTGTAGTCCTCCTTCTTTCTTCAAACCTATTCCTTTTTATGTTCAGCGCACACGAATCACATCACGCACATCGGTTGTGTAGCGTGGCGACAAATGTGCTTGCCTCATCTTATAGGTTCTGTTCAAGTCTTGATTTGCAATTTTAATTTTATGTGGGCCAAAGCGTTTGTGTAGGTAATCGATGCGTTGCATCAAGGCTTGGTGCTTTGGATTTTCATAAGTAAACAAGGTCATTTGATAGGCATCCTCTGGTACAATACCTGTAACCATTACCCCAGCTTTTTTATATGATATACCAGATTTATAAATCAAATCTAGGCCTTGGAGTGCTGTTTTGCTCAGGGTCAAACTCGAGTTGGTGGCAAAGGGCAAATGAATCATTGTACTGTTGCGATACTGTGGCATGTTGGGCATAAAGGGATTGCTGCGCACAAACACAACCAGTGCATGGCATCTACTGTTTTGCTTGCGGAGCTTTTCGGCACACAGACTCGCAAAGGTCGAAACACGCTCGCGCAATTCTTGAAAGTCATCAATGAGCGATTCAAAGCTGCGTGTAGTAGCAATGGCTTTTTTGGGTGCTGCAACCATTTCTAGTGGAATCGAAGATTTGCCGAGTAGATCGTGCTTGAGACGAAGCCCAACGACACTCATTTCTTTTCGCACCCAAGCATCGGAGAGTTGGGTGAAGTCATAAGCAGTATGTACGTTGCGCAACACCAACCGTTTGTTGTGGCGATGCCCAATGCCCCATACGTCACCAATGGCAAGCCATTTCAATGCCTTGATGCGCTTTTCTTCCGAATCGATTACATAGACTCCGTTGGTTCGATCTGCAAATTTTTTGGCCACTCGATTTGCCACCTTTGCCAAAGCCTTACTCGGACCAAGTCCAATACTGACAGGCATTCCCGTCCACTTGCGAACTCGCTTTTGCATTTGTTGTGCGTAGGCTTCTAAATCGTAATGTTCAAACCCTTCAAACTGTAAAAAGGCCTCATCAATACTGTACACTTCCACCAGAGGGGTAAACTGTTTGAGCACGTCCATCACACGCCGACTCATATCGCCGTACAATGGATAATTTGACGAAAACACCTTGACGTTGTGCTGGTTGAAAAACGAATGGTAATGATGTGCAGGCGCACCCATGGGTAAGCCCAAAGCCTTGGCTTCATTGCTGCGTGCAATCACACAACCATCATTGTTGGAGAGGATGGCAATTGGCTTGCCCTCCAACGATGGTTGAAAAATTCGCTCACAAGAAGCGTAAAAGTTGTTACAATCGACAAGTGCAAACACATTCAAAAATACACTTTTTAAACATGATTTCATCTATTTTTTTTTAACAACTATATGTGCTATCTACTTGAAATAGTGTAGCTTTGTATAGCAGACAAACAAACTCTTGCCAAGATGGACAAGTATTCGTTTTTGAATGCTGCGCATACAGCTCATTTTGCAGAAATGTATGACCAGTATTTGATTAACCCAGATAGCGTAGAACCCAGCTGGCGTGCCTTTTTTCAAGGATTTGATTTTGGCATGGAACAACAAGCGGATGTGGAAATCCCTGATGATGTTCTCAAGGAGTTTCGTGTGGTCAAGCTCATCGACGCTTATCGTGGAAGTGGCCACCTGTTCACCAAAACAAACCCTGTTCGCAAACGTCGCCAGTACAAACCAACGCTAGATATCAAAAACTTTGGACTCGATCAAGACGACTTGACAACTGTCTTTAGCGCAGGAGATATCATCGGGATTGGAGCAGCTACTTTGGCCGATATTATCATTCACCTCGAACGTATTTATTGCGAGTCGATTGGTATGGAGTATATGTATATTCGCCATCCCGAACGCGTCAATTGGATTCAGAAGTGGATTAATAAAAATGGAAATCACCCTAATTTTAACAAGGAACAAAAAACACATATCCTAAAAAAACTAAACGAAGCAGTGACGTTCGAGCAGTTTTTACACACAAAATATGTTGGTCAAAAACGCTTCTCTTTGGAGGGTGGAGAGTCACTGATTCCTGCCATAGATGCACTGATCGAAACTGCTGCCCTGGATGGCGTAGAACAATTTGTGTTTGGGATGGCGCATCGTGGTCGACTCAATACCTTGACTAATATTTTTGGAAAATCAGCTGCCGATATTTTTAGTGAGTTTGATGGAAAAGATTATGAAGAGGAGGTCTTTGATGGGGATGTGAAATATCACCTTGGTTGGACGTCCAATCGAATGACAGATTCAGGTCTATGGGTCAATCTCAATATCGCACCAAACCCATCTCACCTAGAGGCAGTCAATGCTGTTGTTGAAGGCATCACCAGAGCCAAACAAGATCGGACTTATGCCGACCAACCTAAAAAGGTAATGCCCATTCTCATCCATGGGGATGCAGCGATTGCTGCTCAAGGGGTGGTGTATGAGGTTGTGCAAATGGCACAACTTGAAGGCTACAAAACGGGGGGTACAATACATATTGTAGTTAACAACCAAATTGGCTTTACCACCAATTATCTCGATGGGCGATCGAGCACTTATTGCACAGATGTTGGCAAAGCAACACTGTCGCCAGTTTTGCACGTCAATGCAGATGATGTGGAAGCTGTTGTTCATGCCATTCACTTTGCTGTGGCCTATCGAAACAGATTTAAAAGAGATGTCTTTATCGATTTACTGGGGTATCGAAAGTATGGGCATAACGAAGGTGACGAGCCACGATTTACCCAGCCAAAACTCTACAAGGCCATTTCCAATCATAAAAATCCCAGAGATATTTATGCTGAAAAATTGATCTCGGACCGTGTGATTACTCATCACGAACTCGATCAAATGGAAAAGGTGTACAAGGCCAGGATGGAAGAAAAACTGGAGGTGTCTCGTAAAGAAGAAAACACGATCATCACCCCCTTTATGCAAGATGAATGGGAGGGATTTCAGCGAGTTAAAGTGGATGAAATGCTTGAGTCTGTTGACACATCTTGTGATATAAAAACATTGGAAAAAGTGGGAAGTACCATCACAAAACTTCCTGAGGATAAATCGTTTATTCGCAAAATTCAACGCTTGACAGGCGAACGACACAAGATGTTTTTTGAGACCAAAACACTGGACTGGGCCATGGGGGAGATGCTCGCCTATGGGTCATTACTTGCCGAGGGTCATGACGTTCGGGTGTCTGGTCAGGACGTGGAGCGAGGAACTTTTTCTCATCGTCATGCTGTGATCAAAGTAGAGGACTCAGAAGAGGAGTTGATCCTACTCAATTCAATTGCTGAAGACCAAGGTCAGTTTTCGATTTACAACTCACTGTTATCCGAATATGGTGTCATGGGCTTTGATTATGGTTATGCTTTGGCAAGGCCCAAGTCATTGACGATTTGGGAGGCTCAGTTTGGGGACTTTAGCAATGGTGCTCAAATCATGATAGACCAATATTTGTCTTCTGCCGAGGACAAATGGAAATTGCAAAATGGCCTGGTGCTTCTACTTCCTCATGGGTATGAGGGCCAAGGCGCAGAGCATTCTTCTGCTCGTATGGAGCGCTATCTACAGCTTTGTGCAAAAGATAATATGTACGTTGTTGATGTCACAACACCAGCCAATTTATTTCACGTGTTGCGAAGACAAGTCAAACCCCATTTCAGAAAGCCATTAGTGGTGTTTACGCCCAAAAGTTTGTTGCGTCATCCAAAAGTGGTTTCTTCGATTGATGAATTCACAACAGGAGCTTTTCAGCCAGTGATTCGAGAAGATGCCATCCCAATTAAAAACACTAAAATACTCGTATTTTGTACAGGCAAATTTTATTATGACCTGATCGATGAGCGTGAAAAACAAGGTCGTGATGATGTCGCTATCATACGATTGGAACAATTGTTTCCCTTGCCAAAAAAAGAAATTGACAACATATTAGCAGACTATGCCCATGTTTCCGATGTGGTTTGGGCGCAAGAAGAACCTCGAAATATGGGTGCTTGGAGTCATTTGCTATTACACCTACCAGCTGCTGCCCAGCAGTTTCGTGTGGCTTCCAGACGATTCTATGGCACACCAGCCGCGGGAAGTGCGACAAGATTCAAGAGACGACACCAACAAGTATTGGACTATGTTTTTGATCGTTCTAAAAATAACATGCGTTAACTTTACAAAGACAACAACAGAAAAATGATTCTTGAAATGAAAGTCCCCTCACCAGGGGAATCAATCACCGAAGTTGAAATAGCAGATTGGCTCGTACAAGACGGCGACTATGTCGAGAAAGATCAAGCCATTGCTGAGGTCGACTCTGACAAAGCTACTTTAGAACTCCCTGCAGAAGCCAGTGGAACCATTACCCTTCAAGCAGAAGTGGGCGATGCAATAGCTGTTGGAGCAGTGGTTTGTTTAATCGATACTGAAGCAGAAAAACCTGCAGGTGCTGCGACCACCCCCACTGTTGAGAAAAAAGAAACCCCTAAGGCCCCGAAAGAAGAAACTGAAAATTATGCCGCTGGAGCGCCTTCGCCAGCTGCCAAAAAGATCCTTGACGAAAAAGGGATCGATGTTGTTTCAGTACAAGGCACTGGACGCAATGGGAGGATCACCAAAGAAGATGCAGTTCAAGCAGTTCCTTCGATGGGAACTCCTACAGGAGATCGACCCCTTCAGCGTAAAAAAATGTCTTTGCTGCGGCGTAAGGTTGCAGAGAGATTGGTTGCTGCCAAAAGCGAAACAGCAATGCTCACGACCTTTAACGAGGCAGATATGTCAGCCATTTTTGATTTGAGAAAGGAATACAAAGAGAACTTTCAAGACAAACATGGGGTAGGCTTGGGCTTTATGAGCTTTTTCACCAAGGCCGTTGTTCTTGCCTTACAGCAATTTCCAGATGTAAATTCGATGATTGATGGAAACGAACAGATTCTTTTTGACTATTGCGACATCAGTGTGGCAGTGTCTGGCCCAAAGGGTTTGATGGTGCCAGTGGTGCGCAATGCTGAAAACATGAGCTTTAGCGAGATTGAAAACGAAATCAAAGCATTGGCGATTCGTGCCCGCGACGGAAAGATTACTGTTGATGAAATGACAGGTGGAACTTTCACCATATCCAATGGGGGTGTATTTGGGTCTATGTTATCCACTCCAATCATCAATCCACCACAATCAGGTATTTTGGGAATGCACAATATCATACAGCGACCTGTGGCTGTTGATGGCAAAGTAGAGATTCGTCCGATGATGTACCTCGCCTTGTCTTATGATCATCGCATCATTGATGGCAAAGAGTCGGTTGGTTTTTTGGTGGCTGTCAAGGAAGCCCTTGAAGACCCAATCAATCTGCTGATGGATGGAAACGCCAAAAAGGCGTTGGGGATGTAGTCTTATCTCAAATACAACCAAGCCATAAAAAACAAACTTTACTTCAAATACAACCAGTCATTTTTATAATCAATGATTGCGTTGACAGATTGTAGGATATCTGCGCCGATAATTCCATCAACTGTCTCGATATCGTGTTTTTGAAGAGCGTGATTCACTGCTTGCATATCAAACAACACAACCGATCTGCGCTTGGAAGACCACGAACCAATCACTAATTCATTGTGATGCGCCACTTCAGTATCCAACTCATTGGCACTTGCACTTGAAGCCTTTTCCTCACTTGGCTTAGGATTGAGATGGAAATGTGTCGCCAGCTCAGTCGACACACAAGTCGTTGAAGCGCCAGTGTCAAGAATAAACCGACCTAAAGTGCCATTCAATGTTGCGATCACCACATAATGATTGGTCGGGAGGGTCAACAAACGAACTCTGGTATAGCCCTTCGATCGTAAGAATTGATAAAGTGTGTTCATGCGTATGATAAATTGCCCCCAAATCTATTACTTTTGCGCAGATGTTGATTGACACACATACACATATCTATGCAGATGCTTTTGATGATGATCGTGACGAGGCGATCAGTCGTGCACAGTCGGTAGGGGTTTCACAGATGATCCTCCCTGCGATTGACTCCAATACAACTGCCATAATGCATAAAGTAAAACAGGCTTATCCTGAAACCATTCATCTGATGATGGGCCTACACCCAACTCATGTAGGTCTAAATTATGAGGAGGAGCTAGCGCATGTAAAAGAACAGCTTGACACTCACTCGTTTGTGGCAGTGGGTGAAATTGGGATGGACTTGTATTGGGACAAAACCTATCAAAGTCAGCAGCAAGAGGCCTTTGCTCGTCAAATCGATTGGGCGCTTGAGGCAAACTTGCCCATCGTGATTCACTGTCGTGATGCTTTTGCACCAATCTTTGAAGTACTTGAGGGGGTCAATGACAGTCGTTTGCGAGGAGTTTTTCATTGCTTTACAGGCACCAAAAATGATGCACTACGTGCGCTTGATCTAGGGTTTTATTTAGGAATTGGGGGTGTTGTAACATTCAAAAATGGAAAAATCGATAGGTTTTTAGCAGATTTGCCTTTAGAAAAAATAGTATTGGAAACCGATTCGCCCTATTTGGCGCCAACACCACATCGTGGCAAACGAAATGAAAGTGCCTATTTGCCAATTGTTGCCAACAAAATGGCGGATGTATTCAAGACAACAGCTGCCGAAATGGCGAGAATTACATCTAATAATGCGAAAGAATTATTTGATTTGGCATAAATTTTTATTTTGATAAATAAGTGGCATATTTGGGCTTCAAATAAAAGATTTTAGAGAGGTGGCCGAGTGGTCGAAGGCGCACGCCTGGAAAGTGTGTATACGCCAAAAGCGTATCGAGGGTTCGAATCCCTTCCTCTCTGCTAGTTTGTTTAACATATTTTTATATCTTTAGCGTCCAAACAAAAACTTATAATTCAATTATTTCTATCATGAAACGATTTTCACTCTTATTATTTTTAGGTGCTCTACTTTCACAACCAGTGTTGTGGGCAAGCACAAACATTTCACAAGACCCCAATGAAGAAGTAGCTGTTGAAGAAGTTGATTCTGTCGCTGTTGACTCCCTAGCTGTTGCTGACGAGGTTGCAATGGAACCCATGTCAGAGGCAGAAGCGGAAGAAGCTGCACCAGCAGGATTTACACAAGAACTCAAGAAGCGATTCATTGAGGGTGGACCAGGATTTATGGGTATCGTGTTACTCTGTTTAATCCTTGGACTTGCGATTGCAATTGAGAGAATTATTTTTCTCAATCTATCAACGACCAATACTGCCAAACTCACTGCATCTGTTGAGGATGCACTTAAAAGTGGTGGGGTAGAAGCTGCAAAAGATGTTTGCCGAAACACTAGTGGTCCTGTTGCATCAATCTTTTATCAAGGTTTAGATCGTTCCTCAGAGGGAATTGAAAACGCTGAAAAAGCAGTTGTTGCCTATGGAGGTGTTCAGATGGGTCAGCTTGAGAAAAATGTATCTTGGATCTCATTGTTTATTGCCTTAGCGCCCATGCTTGGGTTTATGGGTACTGTAATTGGTATGATTCAAGCATTTGACAAAATTGAAGCTGCTGGTGATATGCAACCTTCACTCGTTGCAGGTGGTATTAAAGTAGCACTTTTGACTACTGTATTTGGATTGATTGTTGCAATTATTCTACAAATATTCTACAACTATATCGTTGCAAAAATTGATGGTATTGTTAATGACATGGAAGACGCTTCCATTACATTAATGGATATGTTGGTTGCAAATACAAAGTAATATTTCACCAATAAAAGTATCCTTATGAATATGCAAAAGATTTTTAAATATACTGCCCTTGTGTTTGGTTTTATCGGCTTGATCCTTCAAGTCGTTATCCTCAACCAAGGCGATGACACGATTAAATTAAATGCTTTATCAGGTGATTATGGTGTTGTTTCTACCATGGTGACTTTGGCACTAATCGTGTTGGCAATAACAGTATCACTCACACTGATTTTCTCCATCACCAATTTAGCCTCTGATCCAAAGAAGCTCCAAAAAGCATTGCTTTCTATTGGTGCATTTGGAGTTGTTGTACTCGTTGCATTTTTGTTTTCTTCAGGAACAGAAACACCATTAAAAGATGGTGATATTCTATCTGCAGCTGGTTCTAGGTGGATTGAGACTGGTTTACGCACATTCTATTTCCTAGTATTTATTGCTGTTGGTGCAATGTTGTACACTGGCATTATTCGATTGAAAAAATAAAGTGTCATGGCAAGAAGAAAAGCACCCGAAGTCAATGCAGGATCAATGGCAGATATTGCCTTTTTACTGCTGATTTTCTTTTTAGTAACAACAACCATTGAAACCGATTCTGGTCTGAATAGGAAATTACCTCCCATGGAAGATGTGGTAGATCCACCCATTATTAAGGAGCGTAACATCTTTACTGTAGTTGTCAATAAGTACAACCAATTGCTTGTAGAAGAAAAGCCACTTGAGCTTGTAAATTTACGAGAAGAAGCAGTCAAATTTCTCGACAACGGCGGAGGTAAAGGTGAAGAAGCATGCGATTATTGTTTAGGAGATCGAGACCCAGATTCGTCTGATAACCCTGACAAAGCAGTGATATCGTTGAAAAATGACCGTGAAACGGACTATAAGGTATATATCGCAGTCCAAAACGAATTGGTTGCAGCATATAATGTATTACGCAACAGAGAGTTCAAACGCTTAAACCCTAACTTGGGTCTTGATTTTGTTCAGGCAAATAAGATTTATAACGATCCAAGAACGAGCATTACTGAAAAAGAACGACTCAAACCCCTGTTGGGCGAAGTAAAGTTGTTGTTTCCACAAAAGCTCTCAGAAGCCGAACCGAGTAAAACAAACTAGCAATGTCAAAGTTTAAGAAGAAAAAAGGAGGAGATCTTCCAGCGATATCAACAGCTTCGCTGCCAGATATTGTGTTTATGTTACTGTTCTTTTTTATGGTAGCAACTGTTATGCGTGACAACACTTTATTGGTGTCAAACACATTACCAGCTGCCGATCAGGTGCAAAAGCTAGATAAAAAAGATCGAGTGATGTACATCTACGCAGGAAAGCCAAGTGCACGTTATCAAGATAAATTTGGTACCCAGGCTCGTATCCAGCTCAATGATAAATTTGCAACAGTTCAAGACGTTGCAGCTTTTGTATTGGCTGAAAAGGCGTCAAAACGACAAGAGTTGCAAAACGTGTTGACCACTGCACTCAAAGTTGATGGGGACACCAAAATGGGACTTATTTCTGATATCAAACAAGAACTGCGTAAAGTCAACGCACTTAAAATCAACTATACGACTCGCGTTGGGGATTATTCTCAAAACCTGAACTAGGTCGGATAGATACAGCAATCATATAAGCGCCAGCATCATTGGCGCTTTTTTTATTTTTGGGATATGCAAAAACAGCTATTTGTATTTCTTTTTATGACGAGTTTTACTCTCGCACAATCTCAAGCTGATTCAGCATACAGAGAGGATCAGATATATGCTGCTATTGGCTACCCACTGCTCGTCAATGCCCCTGATGGGATCACCCAAAATAAACTATCTCACACCTTCTCTCTTGGATATATTCGTGATATGCCAATCAATGACAATCGAAACATAGCCATTGGACTGGGTTTGGGAATCAACTATAATGTATTGTTTACCAACCTCCAATTCAATGACGATATGACCACTAATGTGGTATCTAGTGATATCATTAATCAATGGAACTCCACTGAAGTAGAGATTCCACTAGAATTTAGGTGGAGAAACTCAACACCAACCAATTATCGATTTTGGCGTGTATATGCAGGCTTGGTTGGGCATTATGCACTTTCGGCAAAACAATATACAAATTCAGGTTCGTTGAAGTCTACAGTACCTCTTACCACTCGAAACTTCAGATTGGCATTTCGGTTAAATGTTGGAAACAACACATGGAATTTGACTTATTCTTATCCGATTGATTCATTATTCGATTTTGGGAAAAGTGCTGAGGATAAAACACTTAACGAAATAAAAACTGCAAAATTGGGTCTAATTTTTTATATTTTTTAAAAAAAATCGATTGAAAATTCATCAAATCCGCAAGGAAAAAAATTAAATAGTATCTTTACATGATAAAGTTTTATTAAAACCTAATTAAAAAATGAAAAAATTATTAACACTTACAGCCGTGTTTGCATCGTTTACGATGTGGGCACAAACCCAGCTTTCGGGTACAGTTACTGACGCTGACGGACAACCGCTTCCAGGGGCAAATATTGTAATGGATGGCACCACAGGTGCTGTTTCTGACTTTGACGGAAATTTTTCTCTGTCAACTGATCAACAACCACCATTTACGCTCACTGTTTCTAGTGTGGGCTTCGAATCGACGACTGTAGATGTAACTTCGGCTAGTGGATCATTAACAATCCAACTATCTGAGGGGAGCACACAACTCGATGAGATTGTAGTTTCTGCATCTCGTTTTGCACAAAGAATATTTGAATCTCCTGTGACTGTTGAGAAGTTTAATGTACAGCAAATCGCTGCCACTCCTGCTGCAGATTTCTTTAGTGGTTTAGAAGAAATCCGTGGAATTCAAGTCAATCGTGGAGGCTTGGTATTCAATCAAGTAAACACACGTGGATTTGGAACTCTTTATAATGAAGGTTTTGTAACCTTGGTTGACGGTATGGATAATCAAGCACCAATCTTTGGATTTGCGATTGGAAACCTCATTGGTCTAAACGAATTAGACGTCCAGAGTGTTGAAGTACTACCAGGTGCAGCATCTGCACTCTATGGAGCAGACGCTTACAAAGGGATTATGTTTATGAACAGTAAGTCTGCATTTGATGATACAGGTGTAAGTGCTTATGTGAAGTCAGGGGTTACCAGCCAAGATGTTTCGGGGCAAAACGAATTTACAGACTGGGGTGTGCGTATTGCACATGCTTTTAGTGATAAGTTTGCAATAAAGGCAACCTATAGTAATATTGAGGGAACAGACTGGGAAGCAGCTGACACCCGTGCGCAAGATGCCAATGGCCGTATCGTCGATGGTGTAAACCCTCTTGACCCAACATATAACGGAGTCAATGTTTATGGTGATGAGCTTGGTCTTAGTTTTAACCTTTCAGAAAACTTTAGTCAAAATGTTTTACCTGCTGTTGAACTACCATCTTCTCTGACAGGAGGTGTTGAAGGTTTGACGTTAGCCGATCTACCTGCCTTAAATCCAGCAACTGGTCAACCTTTAGTTAATTTAACTAATGGGACTCCATTTGGATCAGCATTAGACTATTATCAATATGTGTTCGGAACGCTTGCACCAGGATTTTGGGGTTCAGATGCTCAACAAATTAATTTTACTGGATATGACGAACGTGCGTTGACTGACGGAAAAACATCTAACTACAAGTATAACGTTGAAGCAAGTTACCGTCCATCTGATGATCTTGAGATAATTTTAGGCTCACGTCAAGGTGGTGGGAAAATTATATTGCAAGGGCTGAGTCGTTATACAATTGATGATTTTAAAATGACTCAAAACAAACTTGAAGTGAATTGGGGTAACTTAAACATTAAAGCATATACAACTGAAGAAGATGCTGGAAATAGTTATGATACTAATGCTTCTGGATTATTAATGTTTGCTGCACAAGATGGTGGAGTTGCTGGTTGGTATGGAAGCTACTTTGAAGGCTTTCATATGAGTGCTCTTGGTGGCGCTGAAAACCCTGCTTTAGCATTAGGTCTTCTACAACAGATTGCTGGCGAGGTATACGGTGGTACTGCAATGGGCGCTGATATGTCAGGAACAACCTATTCAAATTACGGAATTACTTCATTAACTCCTTACCACTATGTAGGACGGACTGTTGCTAATGCTAATATGCTACAGCCAGGGACAGCAGAGTTTGATGCGACATTGGATGCAGTTACTTCAACTTCTGCAAAGCTGACCGACAATACGGAAACTCAATCATTTGAAGTTAATTATGATTTGACTGATCGTGTTGATTTTGCTGACATTATCATTGGAGGTTCTTATCGGAACAGTGATTTGAATACAAGTGGTTCGGTACTTACCGACTACGATGGTCCAATTTCATATTATCAATATGGCATGTATACTCAAGCCAAAAAGAATTTAGGAAAATTGATTTTAACTGGGTCAATTCGTTATGATAAAAGTGAATTCTTTGATGCAGTATTTACCCCACGTTTAGGTGCAATCTATAATATTTCAAATAACCAAAATTTACGTGTTTCATACCAAACAGGATTTAGAAATCCAACTAATCAAGATCAATATATTGGACTTGTAGGATCACGTACTGTTCTTATGGGATCTTCTCCTGATAGTGTAAATAGATTTAATGTTACATTCGATAGAGATAGAAATCCTGAT
>CACIJH010000010.1 GCA_902586905.1 uncultured Bacteroidota bacterium
TAGACCTGTCTGAAGGTCATGTGATGGGCGTACTCAATGTAACGCCAGACTCTTTCTATGACGGTGGGAAATACAAGGATTTAAATGTCATTGTATCTCACGCCAAACAAATGTTGGAAGATGGTGCGACTTTCATAGATATTGGAGGTGCTAGTACCAAACCGGGGGCAGATGATGTGGATGAAATGGAAGAAATCAATCGAGTGATCCCTGCCATAAATGCCATCAAACAGCATGTTCCAAAGGCCATCATTTCGATAGACACGACCTCTAGTGTAGTAGCTGAGAAGGCTGTTGCATCTGGCGCTTCGATTGTCAATGATATTTCTGCAGGAACTTTTGACAATCGTATGCTTGCTGTTGTCGCGTCTTTGGGTGCTCCCTATATCGCAATGCACATACAAGGAACGCCTAAAACCATGCAAAAAAAACCTACTTACAAGAATGTGGTGGATGATGTATTTCGTGCAATGGAAACCTTTC
Source organism: uncultured Bacteroidota bacterium (assembly GCA_902586905.1). GTDB lineage: Bacteria > Bacteroidota > Bacteroidia > Flavobacteriales > Flavobacteriaceae > UBA724. Next base: position 484 of record CACIJH010000010.1, read on the forward strand.
GTGATCGTGCGATCAAAAAAGGTATTCAACAGATCATTCTTGATCCTGGTTTTGGATTTGGAAAAACACTATCTCACAATTATCAGCTTTTACATAATCTTGACAAATTTCAATCATTAGGTCATCCGATTTTAGTTGGTGCTTCTCGGAAATCAATGATCCAAAAGCCAATAGATGTTGATGCTGAAAATGCACTCAACGGCACAACCGTGGTTCATACAATTGCTGCCTTGCAAGGGGCGTCTATCTTACGTGTGCATGATGTAAAGGAAGCTGTTCAGGTTTTCAAAATTGTTAATTTTATGAATCAACAGTCATCACAAACTTCCTCGTCTTGATGAATTTTACTTAATTTTATAAAAAATTTGTTTTGAATCCACTCGATTTTCTGCAGCTACGCATCATTGACATCTTCGATATTGTACTTGTTGCGATACTTCTATATTACATCTACAGGCTTGTGAAAGGTACTGCTGCGATCAATATTTTTACAGGAATTGTAATTGTGTATTTGATCTGGAAGCTGACAGACATCCTACAGATGAATGTATTGAGTAATATTTTAGGAGGATTTATCAGTGTTGGTGTGTTTGCACTCATTGTTGTTTTTCAACAAGAAATTCGAAAGCTTCTTCTCACAGTTGGATCAACCAACCTAGCGAATCCCAAGAATTTTAGACGCTATTGGAATATCTTAACAAACAATGAATACCACAACAAATCAGAGGCCAAAATTGTTGTGAATGCCTGTGCAGAGCTCAGTGCTCAAAATGTAGGCGCATTGATTGTGTTTGAACGCAACACTAGCTTGGACATTTTTAAAGAGTCTGGCGATAAAGTAAATATGGATATTTCAACACCTGTCATTGAAAGTATCTTTTTTAAGGGTGGACCCTTGCACGATGGGGCCATCGTCATTGATGGTAATCGTATTGTGGCCACTCGTGTGGCCTTACCAATCAGTGAGCAGTCTGATATTCCTGTGCGTTATGGACTTAGACACAGAGCAGCAGTGGGTGTTTCAGAAAAAACAGATGCCTCAGTACTTGTTGTTTCAGAAGAGACTGGAAAAATATCATACATCAAAAATGGTGAGTTTATCTCTTTCTCAAGCAATGATCACTTGATCGAAATTATTGAAGAAGATTTGAGCTGATTAATTCACAACTTCCTGACCTTTACTCAGCTGTGCATTTTGTAGATTTTGATAAAAACCACCATCGATTTTTAACAGCTTTTCGTGCGTACCCATTTCTACAATCTTTCCTTGATCCATCACAATAATTCGATCTGCTTTTTGAATCGTTGCCAAACGATGAGCAATGATAATTGCTGTTTTGTCCTTAGTCAAACGGTCTGTCGCAATCTGAATCAATTCCTCTGTTTCACCATCTACAGATGAGGTGGCTTCATCTAAAACCAAAATAGATGGATTGGTAACATAAGCCCTTAAAAATGCAATCAGTTGGCGTTGACCACCAGAAAGCATTGCTCCTCGTTCTTTCACATCGTATTGGAGTTTTCCTGGCAGCTTTGAAATAAATCGATCAATACCAATGTGTTTGGCTGCTAACATTACATCTTCCTCGCTTATTTCTGAATCCCATAAAGTAATATTGTTATAAATTGTATCTGCGAACAAAAACACATCCTGCAGAACAACAGCGATGGCATTCCTCAAAGAGGATAATTTATATGATTTTATGTTATTTCCATCAACACTAATGACCCCTTGGTTGATATCGTAGAATCGACTGAGTAAGTTGATGATGGTAGATTTTCCAGCACCAGTAGCACCCACTATCGCAATGGTCTCGCCAGCATGAACATCAAACGATATATCATTGATGACTGGCTCGTTTTCCTTGTATGAAAACACAACATTCTGAAATGATATTTCACCTTTGAGTTGTTCTGCATTCAAATCACCCTCATCAGCTATATGACTATCTGTATCCATCACTGCAAATACACGCTGCACAGCAACCATACCCATCTGCAAGGTGTTGAATTTATCAGCGATTTGACGCAGTGGACGAAAGAGCATTTGGGTCAGTTGGATGAATAAAAAAATCGCCCCAAGAGTGATGCCATTTTCTTCGGCAATCACACGCAAACCACCATACCAAACCACCAATCCAATGGTTATGGATGTGGAAAGTTCTGCGATAGGAAAGAAAATAGAGTTGTACCAAACTGTTTTAAGCCAAGCCTTTTTGTGCTTTTCGTTGATCTGTTGAAAAGATGCATACTCTTTTTGCTCTCGAACAAATAGCTGCACAATTTGCATTCCAGATATTCTTTCCTGAACAAAGGTGTTGAGGTTGGCGACTTGTGTTCGCACTTCATCAAAAGCAAATTTCATCGCTTTTTGAAACTTCCGTGTTGCAATTAAAATCACTGGAAGAACTGCAAAAACAATGAGTGACAATTGCCAACTCACACTGAGCATAACAACAATCACAACAAGCATTTTGAGTACATCAGCGATAATCATAAACAACCCCTGACTAAAAATACTGGCGATTGTTTCTATATCGTTGACTGCCCTTGTGACCAATCGTCCAACTGCTGATAGATCGAAAAAGGTTTTTCGAAATCCAATCATTCGCCCAAACAAGTCCTTGCGCAAGTCATATACCACTCGCTGCCCAAGCCAGTTTGCATAATAAATAAATGAAAATTGGAAAAACACCTCAAAAAACAAAACAGCTGCCATGATCCCAATAAACACAAGCATCCCATCATAATCTTTTAGCGTGATATAATCATCAACTGTGATTTTTAGGAGGTATGGGTTAAAAGTCGAAAAAACAGATAGTAAAATGGCTGCAATAAGCACAAATAAAAAAGTAAATCGATAGGGTTTAACATATCGCAAAAGTCTCTTGAAGAGGGACACGTCGAGTATAGAACCTGTTACTTTTGAACTCATACAGCAAATATATGCTTTGGATAATATACTTTTTCGAGATATAAACCATGCGCTGGAACAGAATATCCTGCTTTCGATCGATCTCTGCTTAGGAGAATTGATTTGAAATCATCAATGCTAATTTTTTTCAAACCAACTTCGATAAGAGTACCCACAATAGCGCGAACCATATTTCGCAAAAACCGATTGGCTTGAATAAAAAAGACCAAATCACTGCCATTTTGTTCCCAATATGCCTCCTGAATATCACATAAATAAGTCTTTACATCTGTTCTTGACTTTGAAAAACACTTAAAATCATCGTGATCTAACATGTCAGTTGCTGCCTGATTCATCAATTCTATATCTAATGTTTTAGAGAAATAGTAGGATCGTTTTTTCAAAAAAGGATCTTTTTGAGTTGTGATGTGGTAGGAATAACGTCTACCAGTAGCATCGAAGCGAGCATGTGCATCATCAGTAACTGCCAAAATAGAGTTCACAGCAATCTCTTTTGGTAGCAGCTTATTCAGTCGAAATCTCAAATTTCGATCGACTTGATCATCCAAATCAACATGTGCAAAAAGTTGACGTGCATGAACCCCAGCGTCTGTGCGACCAGCACCAACGACACTTATTGGTTTTTGCAACAATGTCTTCAATGCATCCTCAAGACAGGACTGTGCACTGTCGCCCTTTGGCTGTCGTTGCCAACCAACAAAGGGGGATCCGTCGTAAGATAGCTCTATGAAATAACGCAAGGAGTGCTATTTTTGTTCGACAAAGATATCGTTTCTATCACCACAGTTCATTGTAAATGAAAAAAATACTTTTACTTTCCGACACGCATGGGTACGTAGATGATCACATGATGAAGTATGTAAAAGAATCTGATGAGGTTTGGCATGCTGGCGACATCGGAACTACACAGGTGACAGATACAATATCGAGTCAAAAACCTCTTCGTGCTGTGTTTGGAAACATCGACAATCATGAAATGCGGTTAAGCTTTCCAGAAGAATTGCTGTTTGAGTGTGAGGATATAAATATATATATGACGCATATTGGAGGTAGACCTGGTCGATATGCAAAGGGCATTTCAAAAAAAATAAAGTCCATCAAGCCCAAAATATTTATCTGTGGTCATTCGCATATTTTAAAAATACAGTATGATAAAGTCAATCAACTATTGTTTATCAATCCTGGTGCTATTGGCAAACATGGGTTTCATAAAGTTCGCACGATGGTACGCTTTGAGATCGATAAAAGTGATATCAAAAATATGGAGGTCATTGAAGTAAAGCGCTAGATCTTAACGCAGTCGATCGGCAGATCGCACCAAGTCTTCGTCACGTTTGATCGATTTGTTGGCTAGAGAAAGAAACACAACAGTAAGCATATACAGAACACAGGTCAAGAGTTGATTGGTTGAAGCAACTTCGGCATTAAAATACCCAACACATTGATTGATCAACAAACCCATAGCGATCAGCAACAGCACTCGATTCACTATGAATTGCTTTTTTCTGTTTCTATACAAAAAGATATTCCAAAGCGATGCAACAACTAGCAATAGATTGGCAATGAGAAAGATATAGGACTGATGGACAAAAGCAGTTTCACCATTATAGATCAATCTGTCTGGCAGAAAAAAGAACGCAGCCAATTGCATGAGAAAAACAAAGAGTAAATAGATTGATTGAATTCGCTGTATCACCTGTAAAGTTTTAGTAAAAGTAAAAAATAGTTGTATATTTGTGATGCAATTGGAAAAACTTCATTCCAATATTTTTTTACCACATCATTTATTTTTCCACGACATAATGTTAGAAATCGCTGAATTAAAACTAAAAAAACTTCCTGAATTACAAGAAATTGCTAAAGGTTTAGGAATTAAAGGAATTACTGGTCAAAAGAAAATGGATCTTGCCTACAGCATCATTGATCACATTGCTAGTCAACCAGAAACAAAAAAAGAAAAACAAGAAGACGCAATACCAAAAGATACTTCTAAAAAAACGCCTAAAGAGCAAGCATCAAAGAAGCCACAGAACAGCAAACCAAAAACTGAAAAGAAGAATCCCAATCAAAATGGTAAGCAATCGCAGGGTGGCGAGCAAAACAAAAACCAACACAAAAAGAAGGAAAACAACCATAATAAGGACACGCGTAATAAATATCGCCAACCTGATTATGAGTTTGAAGGAATCATTGAAAGTGAAGGTGTATTGGAGATGATGCCTGAGGGCTATGGATTTTTACGATCTTCAGACTACAATTACCTTTCATCGCCAGATGATATCTATGTCTCCCAATCGCAAGTCCGATTGTTTGGCTTGAAAACTGGTGATACTGTTCTCGGTCATGTGCGCCCCCCAAAAGAAGGTGAAAAATACTTTCCTTTAATCAAGGTTAGCACGATCAACGGCTTGAGTCCTAATGTAGTTCGTGATCGCGTATCTTTTGAGCATTTAACACCTCTGTTTCCAAATGAGAAGTTTAATATCGCCGAAAAGCAGAGTACGATATCGACTCGGATTATGGACTTGTTCTCACCCATCGGAAAGGGACAGAGAGGAATGATCGTGTCACAACCCAAAACAGGTAAGACCATGTTATTGAAGGATGTTGCCAATGCCATTGCTGCAAATCATCCAGAGGTGTACCAAATTATTCTCTTAATTGACGAAAGACCAGAAGAGGTTACTGATATGCAACGCAATGTGAAAGGTGAGGTTGTCGCCTCCACTTTTGACGAGCCAGCAGACAGGCACGTAAAGGTTGCCAATATCGTTCTTGAAAAAGCAAAACGATTGGTTGAGTGTGGGCATGATGTAGTGATCCTATTGGATTCAATCACTCGATTGGCACGAGCGTACAATACTGTGCAACCAGCATCAGGAAAAATTCTGAGTGGTGGTGTTGATGCCAATGCACTCCACAAACCAAAGCGTTTCTTTGGAGCTGCAAGAAATATCGAAAATGGAGGTTCATTATCGATTATTGCCACAGCATTGACAGAAACAGGATCTAAAATGGACGAAGTGATTTTTGAAGAGTTCAAAGGTACTGGTAATATGGAGCTCCAGCTCGATCGTAGAATTTCTAATCGTAGAATTTTCCCTGCGATAGACTTGGTTTCTTCAAGTACTCGTAGAGATGATATGCTTTTAGACGAGAATACAGTACAAAGAATGTGGGTCATGAGAAAGTACCTTGCAGATATGAACCCAGTTGAAGCAATGGAATTTATTGAAGATCGAATCAAAAGAACTCTCAATAACGAGGAGTTTTTGATCTCAATGAATAACTAATCAGAAAATTGAAAAATAAAAAAGGGCTTCCAATGGAAGCCCTTTTTTTTTGGATTAGATTCGACTATAAAGAAGCGATATGCTTTGTTACTTTAGACTTTAAATTGGCTGCCTTGTTGGCATGAATAACATTGCGCTTGGCAAGTTTATCAATTTGAGAAATCAGAGCAGGAAGCGCCTTGTTGGCTGCTTTTTTAGTTTTGATTTCCTGAAAATCTCTTAAATTATTTCGCATCGTTTTGTGCTGCAAACGATTGCGAGTGCGTTTCGCCTCATCTGAGCGAATATTTTTTAAAGCGGATTTATGGTTAGCCATAATTAAATTAAATTTTGTAGCCCGTAGGGGAATCGAACCCCTCTTACCAGGATGAAAACCTGGCGTCCTAGCCGATAGACGAACGGGCCTTATTTATTTTAGGTGGCAAATTTAATTGAAAAAAATGATAATGCAATAATTTTAAGATCTTTTGCTTTAAAACTATTAAAAACAGATTTTAGAAAGTTCCTAAATTTTTATACAATTACATCAAATCTTGCATATGCCCCAAACATTCATTGCATTCATAACTCTTATTTTATTTTTTTTCACAGGACTTGCACAGCAAAGCAGTTTGTCTGTCGATCACTTTAACACTGATAGCGAAAACCTAGTTGCGAATGGTTATGATGTAGTCAGCTACTTTACCGATAGTAAGCCAGTCAAAGAAAAGCAAACCATTTCGACAGATTTTCAAGGTCTTCTGCTCTATTTTTCATCGCATGAAAACAAGCGTAAGTTCCTAGATGATACTGAAAAGTATTTGCCTAAATATGGTGGCTGGTGCGCATATGCAATTGGAAACGCTGGTAAAAAAGTTGATGTAGATCCTTTTTCCTATACAATCGAAAATGGAGAATTATATCTTTTCTACAAATTATACTTTAATGACACCAGAGAAAAATGGATTCAAAATCATAAAGAGCTACAACCAAAAGCAGAGAATAACTGGCAAAAAATAATTCAATAAACCCAATTTAATCATGAAACAAAAAATATCTTTTACAATTCGACTCATTATCGCAATCATCTTACTTCAATCTCTTTACTTCAAATTTGGGGGTCACGACCAAGCCATCCATATTTTTTCAACACTTGGTGTGGAACCATGGGGTAGATACCTCATTGGAGTCATTGAACTATTGTTGAGTATTACTATACTGCTGCCAACAACCAAATCGATTGGGATGGCTTGTCTCTCAAAAAACAAAATATTTCGATGTATTCTCCCTTTCTCATATGTTCCAATAGTTTATATGACCAAAAAACACAAACAGAGTTAAAAACTCATTTTATCAATCAAATTTCAACGAATGCTGATGAAGATGTTTCCTCACCTTTTCATAGAAGAAACCTTTTTTACAGAAATCATCCCATCTATTTGAGGAAAGGTTGCGATATACAAACAGTGAGTATCACAAAAATTGTAAAGAATACAAGTGGGTTTACTTTGGAATATAAAGATGTCTTGAATCGAAAAACAGAAATCTTACAACTCTAGTAAGCTTTTGCAAAAAGTACACGCTGAACAGATGGTTTTCCAGAGTAAATGCAAGTTCCATTTTCCTTATCAAAATCAAGTGGAATACAACGAATGGTTGCTTTGGTCTCTTGTTTTATCTTCATTTCCGTTTCTGTCGTTCCATCCCAATGAGCAGCGATAAATCCTCCTTTTGACTCCAGTACTTTTTTAAAATCTTCATAAGAATCACAGCTGGTAATGTGTTGATCTCTGTGTTGAAGTGCTTTGTCAAATAGGTTGTTTTGAATTTCTTTTAGCAGCTCTTTGATATGAATTTCCAATTTGTCTTGGGATATAAAAGACTTTGTTAAATCATCTCTTCTAGCCAATTCAACAGATCCTTTTTCAATATCTTTTGGACCAATCCCCAGTCGAATAGGAACCCCTTTGAGTTCATAATCATTGAATTTATATCCAGGTGTATGGGTATCTCTATCGTCAAGCTTGACACGAATACCAACTGCATGCAAGCTGTCATATATTTTGGTTGCATGATCTACGACCAATTTTCTTTGCTCCTCACCTTTGAAAATCGGTACGATCACAACCTGAAATGGTGCGAGGTTTGGAGGAAGAACGAGACCCTTATCATCACTATGAGTCATGATTAAAGCACCCATCAAGCGCGTTGACACACCCCAAGAAGTTGCCCATACATGCTCAAGTTTTCCTTCTTTGTTTGCAAACTTTACGTCAAACGCCTTTGCAAAATTTTGTCCCAAAAAGTGAGCAGTACCTGCCTGTAACGCCTTTCCGTCTTGCATAAGTGCTTCGATACAGTAGGTTTCCACTGCACCTGCAAAACGCTCACTTTCTGTCTTGGTTCCCTGAATGACTGGAATACCCATAAAATCCTCAACAAATTTTGCGTAGATTTCATTCATTTGCATAGTTTCCTCAATCGCTTCTTCTTTGGTTGCGTGTGCAGTATGCCCTTCTTGCCATAAAAATTCGGCAGTGCGTAAAAACAAACGAGTTCTCATTTCCCAGCGTACTACATTTGCCCATTGGTTCAGAAGAATTGGTAAATCTCTATATGACTGTATCCAATTTTTGTAGGTGCTCCAGATTATGGCCTCGCTTGTGGGTCGTACAATAAGTTCTTCTTCTAGTTTTGCTTTTGGATCAACACGAAGTTTACCCTTGCGATCTGGATCATTTTCCAGACGATAATGCGTTACGATAGCACACTCTTTTGCAAAGCCTTCTGCGTTTTTCTCTTCGGCTTCAAATAAACTTTTTGGAACAAACAATGGGAAGTATGCATTGGAATGCCCAGAGTCTTTAAACATTTGATCGAGTTCAGCTTGCATTCGCTCCCAAATGGCATAGCCATATGGCTTGATAATCATACAGCCGCGAACAGCCGAGTTCTCTGCTAAATCTGCCCGTACAACAAGCTCGTGGTACCACTTTGAATAATCTTGACTACGTGTTGTTAAATTTTGCCCCATTTTTAGTTTGGCATAGAATTTGAAATATGTATTTTTAACAAAGCTAATTAAATTTGAAGAGTTTAACCCGCAATTGTATCATTATGAAAAATCAAGTACCTAACTATCCATTTGTCATGTTGATTTTGTTCACAGCGACATCGTTGATCTTAAGTTGCGGCTTGTTTAGCCCTGTTTCGTATTACAACGATGGGATTTATAGTGATGCGCCTCCTCCTCAAAAACAGTATACCAAAAGTTCCAATGGAAAATATTACAAAAATTATTTTGGAGAAAAAGCTGATGAATTAGCTGACAATAACCAAAATATTGTTTTAGATACTCTTGCAACAAGCCAAAGTAACAATGGAAATGCTGATATAGTAAACATCAATGTCTATGGCTATGGTTCCCATGGGGTTTATCATGATTATGATCATTTCTACTGGAATAGTTATTATTACCGTCCTTGGTGGAGACATCACAGGTATCGTTCTTGGAATTACTGGTCATATCACTATGAACCATATCATTATGGGTGGTCATATTACAATCCTTACTACTCCTATTATCCATATTATTATAACTACAATCCTTATTATAATCACTATGGAAATTATTATAACTCCAATCCTAATCAATATGTGAGAAGTTCTGGGCGTCGTGGTGCGCCAGCGAGTGGAAACAGTAGTTTGAGAAGCAACACCTCAACTTCTGTAAATGGTCAAGGGTATAGTGTACAACGTCGAACAACCAACGGAAATATCAGTACAACGAATTATAACGTTGGAAGACGTGCATCAAATAGCATATCAAATACTACTGCTACGCAAAACACAAGTCAGCAAAACAAATCATCTGATTTTATGACGCGAGATTACTCCACAAAGAGAAATTACAGATCGAGCTCTAATTCGAACTCTACTACCAATTCTAAATCATATTCTAAGTCCAATGAGACTTATCAATCTCGACAAAGCAGATCTTCAAATAATAATTTTAACACTTCTAGATCGAACAATCGATATTATAGTTCTGGTAGCTCTCGGAGTACAAGAAGTTCAAGTAGCTCAAGTAGGTCCTCCTCCCGACCATCCAGTAGTGGTAGAAGATAAATCATAAAATAACGTCAATGAAAACCCTCTCAATTCCTTTTTACACATTTCTATTGAGCTTTTGGATATTACCTGCCCAAAATCTAGACCTCATTCACAGCATTACGCAGGAAAATCTCAGTGGTAATTCTCGTTATGAAGCCATGTCTGGTGCTTTTGGAGCATTGGGTGGTAATCTCTCATCCATTCACATCAATCCAGCGGCTAGTGCTGTGTATAATACAAGTGAATTTGGTTTGAGTGTGTCGACACTAACAACTGAAAACAAGACCACATATTTTGGTACCTCCACACCTACACAAAACAAAAACGGAGGAATGAACCAAATAGGTGGTGTATTTGTTTTCAAGAACGACAATACTGATACAGCTTGGAAAAAAATTGCCTTTGGATTTAATGCACAAATGCAAAATTCTTTTCATAACAATATTCAAATCAATGGCACCAACACTGAGAGAGGTTTGAACAACTACTTCCTTGACTACGCTGCGGGAAAAGATGGTGGAGAGCTTGGTTTGAGTGATTTTGAATCAGTACGTGATGTCTATCAGTTTTTTGGAGAATCGCCCCTTCATGGGTTTGAGTATCAACAAGCTTTTTTAGGCTATCAAGCCTATATTTTTGATTACCTTCTAGATGAAAAATTGTTTGTGTCCAATGCGATATATTCTTCTGTCCAACACAATCATTCGATCCAAACAAGTGGTGAAAACTGGTCTATGGCGTTTACTTTCTCTGGGCAATATAATGATTGGTTGTATTTGGGTGCAAACATCAATGCTTCCAACGTTGAGTATCGACAAATTACCTCAACTACAGAAACTGGATATCTTCCTGAATCTTTCTTACAAGAAACTTATTTCCAAAATGAACTTTACACATACGGCGGAGGGGTTTCTCTTCAGTTTGGTGCCATCGCCACGCCAAACAAAAATGTAAGATTAGGAGTAAGCTACAAGACCCCCACTTGGTATGAATTAAATGATGAGTTTTCACAGTATCTCGAAACAAAATCGATAGATAGCGATGGAAATTCATATAATGATGTTATTGATTTGACAGATGTAATTAATGTTTATGAAAGTTACACGATCAAAACGCCGAGTGAGTTTCGTGGAAGTTTGGCATATATTTTTGGCAAACGAGGCATTTTATCTTTTGATTACTCTTTAAAGGACTACCAAAACTCACACATTGGTCCAAATGATAACAATGTATTTATTGCATTAAACAATCAAATTGATCAAAATTGGCGATCGGTATCGACCTATCGAGTTGGAGGAGAATACCGACTAGGGGGCATAAGTCTTCGCGCTGGATACCACCTTGAAGAATCTCCATACAACAATAAAAAATTGCTTGGGGATAGATCTGGTTCTTCTTATGGAATTGGATTTAATTTTAAATCTAGCGTTGTTAATTTATCTATCCTCAACAGTAGTCAAATCCGTAGTCATCAACTCTATGATACTGGGCTGACAGATCGTGCAGATAACGACATCAATTTTAAGCAATTTACAGTAAGTTGGAACTTCAAGTTTTAACAGGAATTTATTCTTTCTGAATAAATCCTATAAATAAGTATCTTTGCAACTGAAATGGATGCAATGAAATTTGATAAATTACTACAGGATTCTTTACAGGATTTTGACGCGAATGATCACCAAAGTAACTCGGCAAACACCCCATTGCGTGAAGATGCATTTGATCTTACTGATCAGGAAAAAATCAATCGAATTGAAAAAGATGTCTCTAATATTTTAGAAACATTAGGGATGGATATGACTGATGACAGTCTGAGGGGAACGCCAAAGCGTGTCGCCAAAATGTTTGTTCAAGAGATTTTTGGAGGTCTTAATCCAGCAAAATCACCCAAGCTCTCCACTTTTGAAAACAAGTATAAATATGGGCATATGCTTGTAGAGAAAAACATTACCCTTTACTCGACGTGCGAGCACCATTTGTTGCCTATCGTTGGAAAAGCACATGTTGCATACATTTCGAATGGTACTGTTATTGGGCTCTCAAAAATGAATCGAATTGTCGATTTCTTTGCAAAAAGACCACAAGTACAAGAACGACTCACTCGTCAGGTTGTGCATATGCTGCAAGGTGCCCTTGAGACAAAAGACGTTGCCTGTGTAATCGATGCCAAGCACCTATGTGTCAACTCGAGAGGAATTCGCGATGTGGACTGCAGCACAGTCACTGCCGAATTTGGAGGAGCATTCAGCAAACCAGAAGTCAAAAAAGAATTTTTGGAGTACATTCGATTAGAAACTGCATTCTAAAATATCATGGGCGTAAGCACAGAACAGCGTATTCAAATTTACAACTCCTTAAGCGGTTCTAAAGAAGAGTTCACACCCATTCATAATCAGATGGTGGGGATGTATGTTTGTGGACCCACCGTTTACAACAATGTTCACCTTGGTAATTGCAGAACATTTATCTCCTTTGATATCATATTTAGATACCTCAAACACTTGGGCTACAAAGTCAGGTATGTTCGAAATATTACAGATGCTGGTCATTTGGAAAATGATGCAGATGAAGGAGAAGATCGCATTGCAAAAAAAGCACGAATTGAAGAGATTGAACCCATGGAAGTGGTGCAAAAATACACTGTCGATTTTCATCGAACTCTTGCCAAATTCAACACCTTACCCCCGAGTATTGAACCCACTGCTACAGGTCATATTGTTGAACAAATTGAGCTAGTGAAGCAAATTATGGATGCAGGTTATGGGTATGAAGTCGATGGTTCTGTCTATTTTGATGTACTAAAATTCAATGAAAGTTCAGCATACGGAAAACTGAGTGGTCGGAAGCTTGAGGATATGATTCACAACACACGGGAAACAAGTGGTCAAAGTGAAAAACGCAATCCTCAGGACTTTGCACTATGGAAAAAAGCACAACCTGAGCACATTATGCGTTGGCCCTCCCCATGGAGTGACGGTTTTCCAGGCTGGCATTTAGAATGTACTGCGATGAGTACCAAGTACTTGGGTAATCAGTTTGATATTCATGGAGGTGGGATGGATCTTAAATTTCCACATCACGAGTGTGAAATTGCCCAAGGTGAGGCAATTTCGAACTGTTCTCCTGCAAATTATTGGATACATGCAAACATGCTTACGCTCAATGGTAAAAAAATGGCAAAGAGTACTGGAAATAACATATTGCCAAATGAAATATTCTCTGGAGAGAATGACATTATGGATCGTCCGTTTTCGCCTGCTGTCACACGATTTTTTATGCTTCAAGCACATTATCGGTCTGTGCTGGACATCAGCAACGATGCGATGCTTGCCTCTGAAAAAGGGTTTTCTAAACTCATGCATGGACTCTCAATTCTAGAATCACTTGCCACTGCCAAAGAAACCACTGGATTTGATGTTGCCAAATGGAAGCAGAAGTGCTATATTGCAATGAACGACGATTTTAACACGCCCATCCTTATCGCCAACTTGTTTGACGCTGTCAAATTTGTTCAAAATGTAAATGATGGACGTGAGAGTATTACCAAAGGGGATTTAGATGAGTTAGGATCATCCCTTAACAACTTCGTACATGATGTGTTGGGACTGACACAAGAAGAGCAAAAAGTTGATCATTATCTAGAAAACTCATTAAATCTTTTGATTGAACTGCGAAATGATGCTAGAAATCGAAAAGATTTTGCAACCTCAGATAAAATTCGCGATGAGTTGGCGAAAGCCGGCATTCTGCTGCAAGATGGTGCTCAGGAAACCACTTACACTCTGAAAAAGTGAAAAAAATTTTGATTTTTCCTTTTTTGGTTTGTATAAAAATTTATCAAACTGCGATTTCACCTTTTTTCCCAGCAAGCTGTCGTTTCGACCCCAGTTGCTCTCACTATGCAGCAGAGTCGCTAAAAAAATATGGGCTTGCAAAGGGCATTCGATTATCAATCAGTCGTATATCAAAATGTCATCCGTGGGGTGGCAAGGGATATGACCCAGTACCCTAATCAATCAAAACAGTATATTTACAAAAATTCCAATTATGATTTTATATAAGTTTGAATGGGCACCAAATGAAACCATTTTTAAAATCGGATCGTTTGGTCTTCATTACTACAGCTTGATGTTTGTCATTGCGTTTGCTGTCGGTTTTTATATGATGAAAAAGTTCTATCAGCATGAAAAAGTATCTGAAGAATACCTCGAGCCTTTGTTTATTTTTACCATTGTTGGTACACTTCTCGGAGCTCGTTTGGGCGAGGTATTTTTTTACAATTGGGATTACTATCAAAACAATTTGGCTGAAATTCTATTGCCCATCAAAATAACGCCTGATGGCGTGGAGTTTACTGGCTATAGAGGATTGGCGAGTCATGGTGCTGCCATTGGAATCATCACCTCTTTGTATTTGTATCAAAGAAAATACTCTTATAGACCATTGCTTTGGGTGCTTGATCGTTTGTGTATCACAGTTGCATTTGCAGGAATTTTTATACGAATTGGGAACTTCTTTAATTCTGAGATTGTTGGTCTTTATAGCAATAGTGATTTTGGGGTTGTTTTTCTGAACAGAGGCGAAGTATTACCACGACATCCTGTACAACTTTATGAGTCCTTTGGATATTTAGTTGTATTCCTCATTCTGCGTCACTTGTACTGGAACACAAACCGAAAAGACCAAACTGGTTTTCTCTTTGGTGCCTTTTTTGTTTTGCTGTTTGGCGTACGCTTCATCGCAGAATTTGTAAAAGAAAGTCAAGGAGGGTTTGAAACATCACTCGGACTTCTTTCCACAGGACAGTGGTTGAGCATACCACTCATCCTTGTTGGTTTTTATCTGCTCAGGAGAGCCCAGTTAAAGTCAACTTAAATTATTCCTTGTTTTCTTCAAGTGATTTTTGTTTGATTGTATCAAACATAATCGGAGTTGCAATAAACATAGAAGAATAGGTACCGACGATTACACCCACGATTAAGGCAAACATAAACCCTCGAATTGCCTCACCACCAAATAGAAAAATGGCAAGCAACACAACGAGTGTTGTCAATGAGGTGTTTAATGTCCGACTCAAAGTACTGTTTAAAGCCCCATTGACTGTTCTTTCATAAGGCCAACTGCTATGCGCCTTTGCATACTCGCGAATGCGATCAAACACAACAACTGTATCATTCAAAGAATATCCAATAACAGTGAGTATTGCAGCGATAAACGCCTGATTAATCTCCATATTGAATGGCATAAAACTATAGGTCAATGAAAAGATACCCAAGACCAACAACACATCGTGAAAAACAGCAGCAACTGCTCCAAGTGAAAATTGCCACTTTCTGAATCTTAATAGGATGTATAAAAACACAACAATAAGCGATCCAAAAACAGCCAAGAGGGAATTGCTTTTGATATCATCAGCAATAGTAGGACCAACCTTAATGGATGACATGATTCCCACCTGTTTTTCTTCGCTTGTGGTGACAAAGCTTTTGTAGTCTGTGCCATCTGGAAGGTATGCTTGCAATGCGCCATACATCAATTGTTGTATTTCATCATCAACAGCTTGTCCTTCGACATCTACTTTGTAGTTTGTAGTGATTTTTAACTGGTTGTCATTACCAAAAATTTTGGCTTCGCCATTACCCAAAACAGCAACAAGATCAGACTGCACTTCGGCAGAATTGATGGCTTTATCAAATCGAACTGTATAGGATCGACCACCAACAAAATCAACTCCTTGATTGAGACCATTGGTAAACAATGATATGATGGCGACGACAATCAGAAACCCAGATGTTAAATAAGAAAATTTTCGTTTCCCCAAGAAGGTAATTGTCAGGTTTCGGAATAAGTTTTTGGTTGCAGAAGTAGAGAAATGAAGTGCTTTCTTTTTCTCTACTCGTGAGTCAACTAAAATCCTTGTGATAAATATTGCAGTAAACAACGAGGTGGCGATTCCAATCAATAAAGTTGTTGCAAATCCTTTGATCGGGCCTGTCCCAAATAGAAAGAGAATCAAAGCTGTTAAACCTGTAGTAATATTTGCATCTAGGATTGATGAAAGTGCATTTTGAAATCCATCTGATACAGATAATCTCAATCCTTTTTCACGAGTCAGTTCTTCACGTATTCTTTCAAATATCAGTACGTTGGCATCAACAGACATACCGATGGTCAAAACAATCCCTGCAATCCCAGGTAGAGTAAGTACTGCTCCTAAACCAGCAAGAATACCAAAAATGAGTATGATATTTAATGTCAAAGCAACATCAGCATAGAGACCAGCTCTACCATAGTAAAACATCATCCATACCAAAACAAGCAACAATGCAATCACAAACGAATTGATACCACTCTCAATCGCTTCTGCGCCTAAAGATGGGCCGATAATTTCAGATTGAATAATTTCTGCTGCTGCAGGAAGTTTACCTGCACGAAGAACGTTTGCTAAGTCTGTCGCCTCATTGACTGTAAACTGACCCGAAATCTCCGAGCGACCACCAGAGATCGCTCCTTTCGAAACACCTGGTGCTGAATAAACCAAATTGTCTAAAACAATAGCGATATTCCCATTTTCACGAAAAGCCTTGCCAGTCATTTCTTCCCAAGCACGAGCACCTTTGGCATTCATTTGCATACTCACTGCTGGAGAGTTGAACTGGTCATAAGTGCTTCTTGCATCAACAATAACACTACCACCCAATGGAGGTGTATTTGTTCGGTTGGATCGAATTGCATAAAGGTCGATTAGCTCAGAATTTGGATCACTTTTACTCCAAAGGAATTTTGTGAATCTCAATTCAGCTGGTAACAAACCTCTAACTTCAGATCTTTTCAGATAGGAGTCGAAGGTTGTTTTGTCTTTTTCGGCAATACGTACAAGAACTGGTCCAGGAAAATCGATATCGACAACGAGATCAAAAATGGGATTTTGAACAACCGAGATCGAATCTTGTTGCGCTTCAATATCAGCCAATAAATCATCGATTTCTGAATTGTCGTCTTGTGGTTTTTCTGGAGATTCTTGAACAACTGTCTGCTTCAAAACCTCATTGGCTTGAAATAGAAAAGAGGTCAATTTATCTTTTGATTCGGTTTCCCAAAACTCAAGCTGAGCTGTGCTTTGTAAGAGGTTTTTTACACGATCGATGTCTCTTGCGCCAGGGAGTTCCACCAAAATCCGACCTGAATTCCCAAGGCGTTGGATATTTGGTTGAGTAACACCAAACTTATCAATACGCTTACGTAAAACTTCAAAAGCCGAGACAATAGACTCATCAATTTTTGTACGAATAATAGGCTTCACCTCATCATCAGTCATGTCAATTTGGATATCGTCACTCAAGGTACGATTTGCAAATATGCTTGGACTTGCAAGGTTTTGATCGCCCTTAAGTTCATCAAAGGCAATGAAGAAGCTCTCTACATAGCTATCATCAGATGATTTTTGGAGTTCATCTGCTTGTGCAAGTGACTGATTAAAAAGAGGACTGCGTGTATTTTCAGCCAATCCCTTAAGAATGTCCTTCACAGAAATTTGCAAAATAACGTTGATCCCCCCTTTGAGGTCAAGACCTTTGTTGAGCTCTCTCATTTTGGCATTTGCATACCCAAAATGCTGACCAGTCGAAACAGAATCAATATACTGACGTTCTGCTGCGTTGAGAGCATCAAAGTAATCTGTGCTGTCCTCATCGATTTTTTCCAAGGCGTATGCGCGAGCATTATCCTCTGTGCGATTTACAATAAAGGTGAAAGAAAGTTGGTAAATACTCACCAACACAAATAATACGGCAAATAATTTAACCAGTCCGTTATTTTGCATGATAGTTTGTTTTAATCAAAAAGCAAGCAAATATAATGCTTACTTCTGATATCTATAATTGATTTTTTATTAAAGAATTCCTGAAAGGGCATCATTCATTGTTCGAACGGCTGATGCACTTTTTTCAAATGCAGCTGATTCCTTGTCATTCAAGTGAACATCAACGATTTTTTCCCATCCATTTCTACCAATGATTGTTGGCACACCAATACATATATCCGACTGACCATACTCTCCATCGAGCATTACAGAACAGGGAATAATTCTTTTTTGATCATGTAATATGCTATTGACAAGATATGCGACTGAAGCACCAGGAGCATACCATGCTGAAGTGCCAAGTAGCTTTGTGAGTGTTGCACCTCCCACCATCGTTGCAGCAGCTACTTCTTCTAGCTTTTCCGCGCTTAGAATGGTAGAAATTGGTATTCCATTGTAGGTGGCAAGGCGAGTTAGAGGTATCATGGTTGTGTCCCCATGACCGCCGATTACCATTCCATGAATATCATTTGCTGGCTTTTCAAGCGCCAAAGACAGAAAGGTTTTAAAACGACTGCTGTCCAAGGCTCCACCCATACCAATCACCCTCTGCTTTGGCAAGGCTGTAGCTTTCAGTGTGAGATAGGTCATCGTGTCCATAGGGTTCGATACAACCACGATAACTGTCTCAGGTGAATGCGCTAACACGTAATCGGCAACACTTTTTACGATCCCTGCATTAATTCCAATGAGTTCTTCTCTGGTCATACCAGGCTTGCGAGGAACGCCAGATGTGATCACAACAACATCGCTGTTTGCTGTTTTTTTATAATCTGACGTGGTGCCAACGATTTTGGTATTAAATCCAAGAGTGGTGGCCGTTTGCATCATGTCGAGGGCTTTACCTTCGGCAAATCCTTCTTTAATATCGAGCAAAACGACTTCGCTCGCCATTCCTTGATAAGCAATGGCATCAGCACAAGTGGCGCCGACATTACCCGCGCCAACGATTGTTACTTTCATGTCTGTTGATTTGTATTGGTTAATTTTTTTTTATTTGTTAAGCATCGATATTGGCGTACTCAGCATTCTTCTCAATGAATTCTCTACGTGGGGGAACTTCATCACCCATCAACATCGAGAAAATACGATCGGCCTCACCTCCATTATCTATGGTTACTTGTCTGAGCGTACGATGCTCAGGGTTCATCGTGGTTTCCCACAGCTGATTTGCGTTCATCTCTCCCAAACCTTTATAGCGCTGTACAGAGCTGCCTTGTCCAAACTCTTTTTGCAATATATCACGCTGGTCATCACTCCAAGCATATTGCTGTTTCGAACCTTTTTTGACGAGGTAGAGAGGGGGTGTTGCGATATAAATGTATCCACTTTCAATGAGTTCACGCATATAACGGAAGAAGAAAGTAAGAATAAGAGTTGATATGTGACTTCCATCTACATCAGCATCACACATAATCACAATTTTGTGGTAGCGTAGCTTTTCTAAATTCAGTGCTTTGCTGTCTTCTTCTGTACCAATGGTGACACCCAAGGCAGTGTAAATGTTGCGAATCTCTTCGTTCTCAAACACCTTGTGCTGCATTGCCTTTTCGACGTTGAGGATTTTACCTCTTAAGGGTAATATTGCTTGAAAATGGCGATCTCTTCCTTGTTTTGCAGTACCTCCTGCCGAGTCACCCTCAACCAAAAACACCTCGCACTCTGCAGGGTCTTGTGAGGCACAATCTGACAATTTTCCAGGCAGTCCTCCCCCACTCATGACTGTTTTTCTTTGCACCATCTCGCGTGCTTTTCGAGCAGCATGACGTGCCTGCGCAGCTAGAATAACCTTTTCAACGATGATTTTAGCATCGCTAGGGTGTTCCTCTAAATAATTTTCAAGCATTTCAGAAACAGCCTGAGAAACAGCAGATGTAACTTCTCTGTTTCCTAATTTGGTTTTTGTCTGCCCCTCAAATTGAGGCTCTGCAACCTTTACAGAAACAATCGCTGTCAAACCTTCTCTAAAATCATCTCCTGAAATTTCAAACTTCAACTTATCAAGCAAACCAGATGCATCTGCATACTTCTTTAGTGTTGATGTTAGACCCCTTCTAAAACCAGACAAATGTGTACCACCCTCATGGGTGTTGATATTGTTGACGTATGAGTGCAGATTTTCATTAAAGGAGGTATTGTAAATCATTGCAACCTCAACAGGGATGTCGTTTTTGGATCCTTCCATTGCAATCACATCCTCAGTCAATGGCTCACGATTTGCGTCTAAGAAGCGTATAAACTCCCGAAGACCCTCTTTGGAATGAAATAGCTCACCTTCCTCGTTGGGGTCTTTACCTCGCAAATCAATCAGACGCAAAGATATGCCTTTATTCAAAAAAGCCAGTTCACGAAGTCTTCCAGCAAGGGTATCGTAATTAAACTCCGTTATTTGGGTAAAGATGGTCGTGTCGGGTCTAAAAGTGACAATCGTACCCGTTTTGTCTGTTTTGCCAGTGTTTTTGACCTCGTAGAGTGCTTTACCTCTTTCATACTCTTGCTCCCAAACCTCACCATCGCGATGAACAGTTGCACGCAAGTGTTCCGATAGTGCGTTGACACATGATACACCAACGCCATGCAGACCACCAGAGACCTTATATGAATCTTTATCAAACTTACCCCCGGCACCAATTTTGGTCATAACGACTTCAAGAGCAGAAACGCCCTCTTTTTTATGGATACCAACTGGGATACCTCGACCATTATCCTCTACTGTTAGAGACTGATCGGCATTAATTGTTACAGTAATTTCGTCACAGTGTCCAGCGAGTGCCTCATCGATAGAATTATCGACGACTTCATAGACCAAATGGTGCAATCCACGAACGCCAACGTCTCCAATGTACATCGAAGGTCTTTTTCGAACGTGCTCCATGCCCTCCAGGGCCTGAATGCTATCTGCTGAATACTGGTTTTTTTGGTTGTTTTCAATCATAGTTCCTTGGTAACTTATTTAACTAAATCACATTCTATCAAAGATACTTTTTGTTGATTGAAATAAACCTAATGTAAAGGCCCTAAAATCATCAAGTTATTAACAATAATGTGTGTAAAAAAGGATGCTAATAGGCATCATTATGCACTGCTCCTATTGCACGTCCTGAGGGTTCATTCATATTTTGAAATGAAGCATCCCATGCAAGGGCTGTTGGCGTACTGCAAGCCACAGATGGCACAGATGGCACTGTGAGTGCTGCAGTGTCTGAAGGAAAATGCTCTTCAAAAATTGAACGATAGTAATACTCCTCTTTTGTTCTGGGCGGTTGTGTTGGAAATCGATGCTGAACAACTTCCATATCAGTATCGCTAACTGCCTTTTCTACGACTTCTTTTAGGCTATCAATCCAGTTGTAACCTACACCATCACTAAACTGCTCTTTTTGACGCCATGCAACGCTTTCTGGTAGATATTGCTCAAATGCTTTTCGAAGCACCCACTTCTCCATACGATCAGGAGTGATCATCTTGTCCTTTGGATTGATTCGCATCGCTACATCCATAAATTCTTTATCGAGGAATGGAACACGACCTTCAATTCCCCAAGCTGCTAGTGATTTATTGGCGCGTAAACAATCGTATTGATACAACTTATCGAGTTTACGAACTGTTTCGTCGTGGAATTCTTTTGCGTCAGGAGCTTTGTGGAAATACAAATAGCCACCAAAGACTTCATCGGCACCCTCACCAGAAAGAACCATTTTAATACCCATAGACTTGATCACACGTGCCAACAAGTACATCGGTGTTGATGCACGAACTGTTGTGATATCATAGGTCTCGAGGTGATAAATTACATCGCGAATTGCATCAAGCCCTTCTTGGACTGTAAATGTAACTTCATGATGAACAGTATTAATGTGTTTGGCTACTTTTTGCGCAGCTGCTAAATCAGGCGAACCCTCTAGCCCAACAGAAAATGAATGTAATTGAGGCCACCAAGCATCTTTTGTATCATCCGACTCCACTCGTTTTTTTGCAAACTTTTTTGCAAGAGCAGAGGTAATTGATGAGTCCAAACCACCTGAGAGAAGAACTCCATAAGGAACATCACTCATCAGTTGTCTATGAACTGCGTCCTCGAGTGCTTTTTGTAATTCGTCAATATCCGTTTTGTTGTTTTCCACTACTTTATAATCACGCCAGTCGCGATCATACCACTTTGTTAGTTCACCTTTTGTGCTATCATAATAATGTCCTGGAGGAAAGACTTCGATTTTTGTGCAATAACCCTCTAAGGATTTGAGCTCTGAGGCAAAGTAAATTGTGCCATTGGCATCCCAACCCATATAAAGAGGGATAATACCCATGTGGTCGCGCGCCGCAAAAAAAGTATTCTGCTCTGCATCAAAAAGAACAAAAGCAAAAATACCATTGAGTTCATCTATAAAATCGACTCCTTTCTCTTGAAAAAGAGCAAGGATAACTTCACAATCAGAACCTGTTTGATAAGAGTAATTTGGTGTCTGCTTGCGCAACTCTCTGTGGTTGTAGATTTCACCATTGGCTGCTAAAACAAGCTGCTTGTTCTTGCTATATAATGGCTGTTTTCCAGAGGCAGGATCAACGATGGCTAAGCGTTCGTGAGCCAATATTGCATTTTTGGTTACATGAATACCACTCCAGTCAGGTCCGCGATGGCGAATCTGCTTAGACATGGACAATAGTTGGGGACGCAGCTCCTGTATTTCAATTTTATCGTTGTACGCACAAACTATACCACACATATCAAATTTTTTGACAAAGATATGTTTTGTGTGTATAATTAAAAGCATTTATTGCATTTTGCATTTAGATTTTAACCAAAACACTATTTTTTGTACAAAATTTACATTTTCCAAATAAAAAATAAGTTCAAAAGTTTAAGATTGTTTGTTTTATAGTTTTTAATTTAGGGGGCTAAATCATGAGTGAACACATTATTTCATTTGAGAATGTCACAATTTCACAGGGAAAAAAAATTGTGCTTCATGACGTCTCATTTACACTTGATCAAGGTACGTTTGTGTACCTTATTGGGAGAACAGGTACTGGTAAAAGTAGTCTTCTCAAAACGCTATATGGAGACATCAAACTCAAAGAAGGCGCTGGAACAGTTGTGGATTGTGACTTAAGGAAGTTGAGAGATCGTCGTATTCCTGATTT
Source organism: uncultured Bacteroidota bacterium (assembly GCA_902586905.1). GTDB lineage: Bacteria > Bacteroidota > Bacteroidia > Flavobacteriales > Flavobacteriaceae > UBA724. The sequence goes on from CACIJH010000010.1 coordinate 23,807, forward strand.
GCGTCGTCAGATTGGGATTGTTTTTCAAGACTTTCAACTTCTTTCTGATCGGAGTGTAGAGCGAAATCTAGACTTTGTTTTGCGAGCCACTGGCTGGAAATCTGCAAACAAGCGATCGGATCGCATTGTTGAGGTACTCGAAGCTGTTGGGTTGGCTGACAAATTAAAATTTCTTCCTCATCAGTTGTCGGGTGGCGAGCAACAACGAATTGCCATCGCACGTGCCTTGCTCAACGAACCAAAACTCATCTTAGCTGATGAGCCAACTGGAAATTTAGATCCCATTACAAGTGAAGAAGTGATGGAACTTCTACATGAAATCAATGGAAATGGGACCAGTATTTTGATGGCGACACATGACTTTGAATTGATTTCCAAATTCCCCAAAAGAACCTTGATGTGTGAAGACCAGAAGGTGGTTGAAGTAAAATCAAAATCCTAAGTTTTGTTATCCATCTGCATTCCTGTCTATAACACTGATTGTTCGGCACTTCTAGATCTTTTGGCAAAACAGATTGCGCAACTCGAAGAAACTTTAGAGGTGTTAATCTGTGACGATTTTTCTACAAATTACACACAGGAAAACAAAGCATCTTGTCAAAATAATGGATTTACTTTTTTAAGAAATAAAAAGAATTTGGGTCGTATTGAAACTCGAAAAAAATTGATTTCAAAAACAATTCACAAGTGGACTCTTTTTCTTGATGCGGACGTTATTCCTAAAAGAGATGATTTCGCCAAACAATATGTAGAATTTATCAAAGCTGATAAAAACCCATTGGCAATAGGCGGTTGTTCCTATCCTGACGAAATAAAACCATTTAACCTTCGTTTGAGGTATGGGAGGAATCGCGAAGAAATGAGTGCAGAAAAAAGACAGCTCAAACCTTACAACTCAGTTTTATTTGGAAATATTTTGATGAAAAAGAGGTTGTTTGAAGAGGTTTTTGAAGCATTTAATTACAGTGAGTATGGAGAAGATGTCCACTTAAGCTCCTATCTTAAATCCTCAAAAATAGATGCGCTTCATTTGCCAAATGAGGTCTATCACTTGGGTATTGAAAACAACAGAGAATTTTTAAAAAAAATCAAAAAGTCGGGGCAGATGCATGCCCGACTTGACTCCAATTCTACATTGGATCTATCCCATATCAAACTTGTGAAAACGGGATCTTTTTTGAAAAAGTATATGTTACACAATCTGGTGAAATACGCATTGGCCATCACAAGTCCATTTCTAAAAACTGTACTCATTACATTTGGTGGACCTTTACTTTTTGTTGATTTGATGAGGCTGTACTATTTTTTAAAAACAAAATAAATGGACATACAGTTTTCAGTCGTAATACCTCTTTATAACAAGGAAAAATATGTTGCACAAACCCTAAAAAGTGTTGTTGGGCAAACATATCAAAACTTTGAAATTATTGTTGTAAACGACTGCTCAACTGATAATAGTTTGGGTGTTGTTCAGACAATTGATGATAGCCGAATTAAGACGATTGAGCATAGTAAAAACAAAGGGCTTTCTGCTTCTAGAAATACTGGAATCAAAGCAGCAGCGCATTCCTTTATTGCTTTCTTAGATGCTGACGACCATTGGGATTCTAGCTTTTTGGAAACGATAAGTAACCTGATTAAAAAATACCCAAAGGAGTCTGTTTTTGCAACGCATTACAGAGAAAATTACAGAGGGAAAATAATTCTTCCCAAATCAAAACTTCCGACTAGGACAAAAGGAAAGTCATTGGTAATCAATGATTTTTTTAAAGTAAATTTGGGACGTTTGATCCTAACCCAAAGTTGCATTGTTGTTCATAAAACTGTCTTTGAACAAATTGGATATTATGATGAAAATGTAACTTTTGCAGAGGATATTGATTTTTTTGTTCGCTGTTTTCACACTTATGATTTAGCCTACTTTAATGATGTTTGTCATACTCAAAATGTAGCGCTAATTGGGAGTTTAACTGAAACATCTACCAAAAACAAAACTTATCCTGCGCTAGAGAAATATCAAATTGAAGATGATTCTCAGCTAAAGTTTGTGCACTTCTATCTGTATTGTTTTTGTCAAAAAATTAAATCTGAAAAAAGGTTTGAAGACATGAAAACTGTGCGCAAAGAAATAAACCCAAGATTTTTAAATTTCACTCAACGATTACTATTGTTATCCCCTTTATTTATCTACAGACCAATTCTTATTTTTAAAAGATTTGCAAAATCACTTGGATTTGAACTAAGCACCTATTGAAATGATAAAACTATCAGTTCACATAATGACTTATAACTGTGCAAAGTACATTGAGCAATCACTTACATCCGTTCTTCAACAAAAAACGACATTCCCATTCGAGATTATTGTTTCTGACGATGTCTCTTCAGATAGCACTTATAAAATTATTTCATCTTTTGCCAAAAATTATGATGTTATCAAACCATACAGAAACAGGCAGAATTTGGGGGTTTTAAAAAACTTTAAAAAAACACTTGATTATTGTCAAGGAGAGTATGTTTTTGACCTGGCTGGTGATGATTGGTTGTCAGACCCTTATGCACTTCAATCTTTGGTCGATGAACTGGATCAAAACCCAAGCTATAGTTTTGTCGACAGTGGGTTTGATGTTTTCCATGATCGAACTGGCAAAATCACGTCATTTTTTAATAAAAAAATAGTAACAGGCACAAAAGACAATTACAAAGAATTTCAGAAGATTTATGGCAATTATTTGATGGGATGTTGCTTCAGAAAAAAGATGCTTATAAGTCTCGTTGACTTTGATAGATATATCGAATCTGGGATAGATTATGAGGATTATCCAATCTTAACTGACCTTGTTCTCAATTCAGATTTTGGGTTTATTCCAAAAGTGTTGAGTGTTTACAGAAAACATCGTTTATCTCATTCAAATAACACTGAATCTTTTCTAAAAACAAAATTGTTTTTTGCTGATAAATATGGCTTTTCAAAACAAGAAATTCAAAAAATCTATAACGCCCACCACAATCATCAATTACACAACGCAGGGCTGATTGGTGACAAAAAATTAGGTCGCAAGCACTACAAGCCATTTCGCCAACCAATACTACGCAATCTTGTGTATTTCTTATCGAGCCAAAGTTATCTGGCACGAAAGTTCTTTAATCTTTTTCGAAAAATTTGAATCGGTTTCCAAAGTAAATGATCGACCACAACAAATAGATAAAGTAGGTTCCTGCAAAAGCAATTGACGCACCAACAACCCCATATTTATCGATAAGAAACATACTCAATCCCAAAAACAAAAGCCCTGATATCAATTCAGATATCACAAAAACTGTTGTTAATTTTTTGGCAATCATAATGAACGAAACAGAAAAGGAAAGTAGTTTTAAGAAAGTGCCCAGCAACTCCCATTTCAAAAGGAAAATCGTTTCTAAAAAACTCGAAGAGTACAGCAAAGGAATAATATAACTCCCTAACAATAAGATAATGATCAAAGCTGGCATTGCGACAATAGCAAGAAATTTGACCCCCCAAAGCACAACCTTAAACAAGCCTTTTCCAGTATTGGCCTCAACAAGCTTAGGTAAATAATACAGGGATATTGATGAAATCGCCAAACTACTGATAAATAGAGACAGTCTGCTATACCCCTCCCAATAGGAAGCGAGCTGAATACCTACATGATCGACGAGCAAGCTCCGAATGACAATTAATACAGATGGGAAAACCATGGCCGCAACAGCTGACATCATTGTAAAAGACAAGATGGGTTTAAAAATTTGGAATCGAAAAGGTGTGCCAAATAGCACCCGACCAAAAGACAATGAGCTGCGAAAATGAAAAAGGTAGGTAAGCAGCAAACTCACACTTGGAATAAATACACTTACCATAAGTCCCAAAGTGTTGAAATAGTATATCAGTGGAATCGAAAGACCTAGTGTAAAGAGAGAAGAAATCAAAGTTGAGCGAACGATGATTTTATACGATTTTAATCCATGAAAAAAAGATTGCATCAAGGTATGTAATACAAAACAGAGCAAACTCAGGACGAGTCCACAGGCCAACCAAGGATGAAGATTGCTCTTATTTTCGCCCAATTGTAAGAGTGCATATAGCTGGTAAGAAAAGACGAAATAAAGAGCCATAGAAATGAGAAACCCAATAAGCATCAGCGATAAAGATGCTTGCAGGATGAATGTCGTACGATCTTTATACTCTCCTGTGATGTACTTTACAGCACCCTCATAAATACCCGCTCCACTGATTTGCTGAAGAATCGACAGCACGCTTTTTAGGTTTCCAACAAAAAGTAAGGCTGATGAGCCTAAGGTGATCACGACAACTTTATTGATAACTAGTGTAGAAATCGCTTTCACAAGCTGCGCAACACCATTGAGAACTGTGTATAATGATCCTTTTGAAATCATCACTCAACTAGTTGCTCGATAAGGACATAATTTGATGTCTGAACATCATAAAAATCATGAGTCATTGTGCTGCCACCAAAACTTTCTTTCCAGTAACTCAGTGTGTGGTTAAGCGCACGACCATTATTTTCGTTGGAGTGCCCAAAGCTAAAGTATTCAAAGCCAGTACTTTCTTTCGCTATGATTGTTGAAAATAAAGAAGATAAAGCATCCGTCGATTTTCCATAAGGCGTTGCAGAAATGTATTGTGCCAAGGAAGTTTTATTGGCATTAAACAGAGTCGTTCCGCCTATAATTTTATCTCCTTCATAGATATCATATTGCTTAATATTTTCAGGAAAAGAGTCCCTTAAAAATTGAATTTCTTGCAATGAATGCACAGGAGTACCTCCATGACTGATCTGCAGATTGGGAATTAACACCTCATTCCAAAAAGGTTTCATATTGTCAGTCTCATGAATTTGAAAGTTAAGTGCGTTGGCAGACTTGATTTTTCGCTTTCGATTTTCGTTGGGTGCAAATGATGATGGTCGTAAACAAATTGCAGCATCTCTTCGATATAGCTCAGCCTTACAAACAAATAAAGCATATTCGATTTCATCTGAGGGCTGCAGATGATAAAGGCTTGGTGTTTGCTTGATGAGTAGATTTGAAAATCCTTTTTGGTTGTAATATTTTAATATTTCACCAAATACAGTCAAAACATCTTTAAGTTTAATTTGTTTGGGTAATATCAATCCCCCATAACTCAATCCTTGATGAGAATAAATAGTATTTTCTTTATTGTTGGCAGGAAAAACAGCGATGAGTTTTGTCTTCTTATAAACGAGCAGAGAGGAATCTTCAAAACGATCTTGATGGTAGCTGATGAACTTACGAGTGAGCATGAAAGTTCCGTTCTTGGATGTGCCAACAAAATCATCCCATACTTGGCTCAGGGAATCATCATATCGCTCAATCTTAAATTCTTTCATTCTATGATTGAAAACGCAAATTTACGCAATAAATTACCCGAGTTGTTTTTCTTGTCGTTTGCGCTCGTTTTCGTCTAGATAGATTTTTCGCAGTCGCTGGGAATTTGGTGTGACTTCTACATATTCATCTTTTTGAATATACTCTAGTGCTTCTTCCAAGCTAAATCGAATAGGTGGTGCCAGCTTGACTTTATCATCCGAACCAGCTGCACGAACATTTGAGAGTTTTTTGGTCTTGGTTACATTGACAACCAAATCATCAGCACGTGAATTCTCACCAATCACTTGCCCAGTGTAAATATCCTCTCCAGGATGAATAAAAAACTTACCTCGATCCTGTAGTTTGTCTAAAGAGTAAGGAATAGCAGTACCCTTTTCCATAGATATTAAAGAGCCATTGATACGACCTTGAATATCCCCTTTATAAGGTTCAAATGCGATAAAACGATGATTCATAATTGCCTCTCCTGCTGTTGCAGTCAGCAACTGATTTCGCAAGCCAATGATCCCTCTCGAGGGTATTTTGAACGAACAAAGCATTCTCCCTCCTTTTGGCTCCATCGCTACGATCTCTCCCTTTCGGGTTGTAACCATTTCAACAGCTTTTCCTGAAACATCTTCAGGTAAATCGATCTTGAGTTCCTCAATTGGCTCACACTTTTTTCCATCAATCTCTTTGATAATCACCTGAGGTTGTCCGATTTGAAGTTCATATCCCTCTCTTCGCATGGTTTCAATCAGAACAGATAAATGCAAAACTCCTCGCCCATACACAATAAACTTATCAGCAGTGTCTGTTTCTTCTAATCTCATGGCAAGGTTTCGCTCTAGCTCTTTCTCCAATCTGTCTTTGATGTGGCGAGAGGTTACAAATTTGCCTTCTTTCCCAAAAAATGGTGAGTCGTTTATGGTGAATAACATACTCATGGTAGGCTCATCGATAGATATCGTAGGCAAACCCTCTGGATTTTCGGCATCTGCAATCGTATCGCCAATTTCAAAATCATCTAGACCAACAATAGCACATAAATCTCCAGCAGTTACCTCCTCGACCTTTTTCCTGCCCAAACCATCAAAGACAAGCAACTCTTTGATTTTGGACTTCACAACAGACCCATCTCTTTTTACCAATGAGACTGTATTAGATGCTTTTAGCACGCCGCGATGCAAACGTCCAATGGCGATTCTTCCTGTAAAAGATGAATAATCCATAGATGTGATAAGCATTTGCGTCGTTCCTTCTTCAACTTTGGGAGAGGGAATGTGTGTGATAACAGCATCGAGCAATGGCTCAACCGAATCTGTTTTGACTTGATAATCGTCAGACATCCAATTGTGTTTTGCAGAGCCATACAGCACTGGGAAGTCAAGCTGCCACTCTTCTGCGCCCAAATCAAACATCAGATCAAAAACAGCCTCGTAAACTTCTTCTGGCGTACAGTTTTCTTTGTCGACTTTATTGATGACAACGATAGGCTTAAGTTTTAAATTAATGGCTTTTTGCAACACAAAGCGCGTTTGTGGCATTGGCCCTTCAAAGGCATCAACAAGCAATAAAACACCATCTGCCATATTGAGAACACGCTCAACCTCACCTCCAAAATCAGCGTGACCAGGGGTATCGATGATGTTTATTTTTTTCCCTTTGAAAGGGACAGAAACGTTTTTAGATAAAATTGTAATACCACGTTCGCGCTCCAGGTCATTGTTGTCGAGGATCAAGTCCCCTTTCGATTCGTTTTCACGAAAAAGTTGGCAGTGATGAAGAATTTTGTCAACCAAAGTTGTTTTCCCATGATCTACGTGCGCGATAATCGCAATATTTCGGATATTTTCCATTTCCAATTTTATGGGCGCAAATGTACATTTTTTAAATCGAGTAGATTGGTTTCTCAAGCAAATCCTAAATCCTTATTTTTGCAATATGAAAACATTTGAAGATCGATTATCATCTGAAAATTCTTTTTTTCTTCTTGCAGGGCCTTGTGCTATCGAAGGAGAGGAAATGGCACTGCGCATTGCCGAGCATATGGTCAAAATCACTAGTCAACTTGGTATTCCTTATATCTTTAAAGGAAGTTTTAAGAAAGCAAACCGAAGTCGGATTGACAGTTTTACAGGGATTGGTGATGAAAAAGCACTCAAGATATTACAAAAAGTAGGGCATGAATTCGGTGTACCAACAGTAACTGATATACACGAAGTAAGCGACGCAGCAAAAGCAGCAGCATATGTTGATGTTCTTCAAATTCCTGCCTTTTTGGTTCGGCAAACCGATTTGGTTGTCGCTGCTGCAGAAACAGGAAAATATGTCAACCTAAAGAAAGGGCAGTTTATGAGTCCTGAAAGTATGCAGCACGCCGTTCGCAAAGTCACAGACTCATCGAACGACAATGTTTGGATTACCGATCGAGGAACTATGTTTGGATATCAAGACATGGTTGTTGACTTTCGAGGAATTCCGGTGATGAAAAGCTTCGCACCCACAATTTTGGATGTGACCCATTCGCTACAACAACCCAATCAAGCGAGTGGCGTAACAGGTGGGCGTCCAGAAATGATAGAAACCATGGCACGTGCGGGTGTTGCAGCAGGTGTTGATGGCTTATTTATGGAAACACATTTTGATACTGCACAAGCAAAAAGTGATGGTGCAAACATGCTTCCTCTCGAGCTTATGGAGGGTCTTTTGACTCGTTTGCATAGACTTCATCAAACAGTTTCGTCACTTTAGTTCGGCTACAGTTTAAAAATTTTTATTTTTGCATCGCGTGTTCAAAGCGTAAGTTCATTGAAACACATCGGGGTCGACTGGTATTGACAGCGAGATAGATGTAATGGTAAGCAAGTCGAGCGCTGGACTACAGCTCGTAAATCTCATAGTACCACCATTTTAAATGGCGAGAATAACTACGCTCTTGCAGCCTAATCGACTGAATTATAGTAAGTCCAGGCCTTAGTCCCACCAGGTGGGAAGGTAAGATGTCTTGGTGTGGCCCTTGTTGACGGCAACACAATTCAAGGCACCATAAAAGTCAACATAGAAATCTTGGTGCTTCGACAGGGTTTCAAATGAAAGAAGATAAGGTATAGATAGGCAGTTTTCGGTCAGTCTATATTCGAAAATCAAGCGAGAACTAAACTTGTAGAAAGCAGTTGTATCACTTGTTTGGACGAGGGTTCGATTCCCTCCGACTCCACCAAACGGGACAAACTCATATTTTTTGAGATTTGTCCTTTTTTATTTTCTGTTAACCCCTTGTCTATCTGCAAGATATATCTCAAAAAATCATTAATTCTAATAGTTCGACATTTTTTTCCGTCAAATTCAATTTTTTCGGGGAATATCGAACTTATTAGCTTTTGTTTATGCGCTAGAGGACTATTAAGATAGGTTTGTTTAAAGTTTTCTAAGTGGTGAAATGCATTTTCAACTAGCCCCATATATTCGGAATCTGAGGTATTAAGTGCATGTATGTTTGCAGTAATTTGATCTCGTTGCTTTGTATATCGATTTAGTGTTTTACCATAGACTTTTGGAGTGATCGTCCCGTCAACTAGTAAATCTTCTAGATTTTCAATTCGCTGGTTTGCAGAATCCAGTTCTTTATCCAATTTTTTCCTTTTTCTCAAAGTGTTTTTTTGACTTGTCCCAGACAATGATTTTAAGATCTCCTTGTAAAGCACTTTTGATTGTTTGGTGAATTGAAAGTCATCCAAAATAGATTCAAAAACTGTATTTACTTTCTTGGCTGAAAATCGTTCTTTTTTACAATTATTGCAGTGGTAATAAAAGTACTTTCTGCCCGTAGCACTTTTAGAAGGGCTACCAGTCATTCTGGATTGGCATTTTGAGCATTGTAACGCCCCTCTTAGCGGTAGCTCTTCACGTAAGGTATTGTAAATGGGTCTATTCCTTTTGTTTTGACGCTCAGCTAATTCCTCTTGTACTTGGTAAAATAACTTCTCTGAGATAATTCCTTGATGAATCCCTTCAATCCATTGCTCTTGCTCCTCACCTTCTTTAGGGACTACAATCTTACCCATATACACAGGGTTCTTTAATAAAATTGACAGATTGTTTCTACTGACTTTAAAACCTTTTTTACTAAGCTCTTCACGAATTACTGCTTGGGTTTTTCCTTTTGTGATTCCCTTAAAAGCATACTGAATAAATTTAGCCTTAGGACCTGGAATAATGATGGGCTTGTTATTATCATCTCTCCTATTTAGGTAGCCCATAGGCGCCATTCTACACCAACGTCCTGCTTTTAATGATCCTCTAATTCCTCCTCGTATTTTGATAGAGCGGCGATCGTTATCAATTTCAGGTAGAACTAAATTGAGTGCTAACATCGCTTTACTCTCAGGGACTTTAAAATCAATCGGTTGTTCAATAGCTTGAACTTCGATCCCCATGGTTCTCAATCGACGAATCATAACAAATGAGTCTGTTACGTTTCTAGAGAAGCGGTCCCAAGTTGTAACAAGCAAATAATCTATGGTGTTCTTATTTTTCTTTGCAAATCGCAAGAAGTTTTGAAACTCTGGTCGGTTGAAGTCTTTTGCCGAATGATCTTCTTTGTAGTGTGCAACAACTTCGATATCCTTCCTCTTGCAATAATTTGTAAGCTGCTCGTATTGAACACCCAAACTAAACCCCTTGGCCTGCTCGTCACTACTGACTCTTGACATGATTACTGCTCTTTTCATTGCTTCTTATTTTGAAAGGCATCTATTTGAGCTGTGGCTATGAGCTCAAAAAACGCTTTTATTTCTTCTACTTCTCTAGTTGTAAATTTTTCTTTTCTATTTCGATTTAAAATCTGTGTTGCTTTTTCAATTTGCATCGCCTTGTGTGGCAAGAAGGCGGCGGGCCACCCCTTACTCTGTATTGATCAGGCTGACACGGCAGGTACTGATGTGGTGATACAAAATGCTTCATACTATTTGGTCAAGATGGTTAGTTTGTAATTGTCTTGCGCTCTTGGCTCAATAAGCAGCCTTGCTGTTTTGGGGAGTTTGTTGTTTAAAAAGAAATCCGCTAGCTGCTGGGCTTTTTTATGGTCTTCACGAATGATAAGCGGTTTAATGTTATCATTGTCTATAAGAAGCTCAATGTACTTTGGAGACTTAAACATAACAATCTCTCGAATTTGATTTTCTATTTGACTGAGGTATGCAATATCTTTATTCACCCTTTCAAACTCAACAGATACTATCTGCTCTATAAAGGGCATTAGAGGAATACACATATAAGCCTTATCGTTTATCATCTCCAAAAACTTTTCTGTAATAGCTTTGTTGCCATCTCTTATGTGATACTCTCCTGTTTTAGGAAAGTAATAAAACGACATCGGCTTTTTATCAATTAAAATGCTTTCTATAACAGCATCACTAAATGGGTTTATCTCCATGCCATGAAAATGAAGTAGAAGCGGATCGTTTAAAATAAATTCAAAATCCTTTAAAGTCGCATCAACAACCTTTTGCTTTTTTAAAAAAGCAATATGCCTTTCAAGCTTAGATTTAAAATAACCTTTTTTGCGCGGCTCATCCCAAACCATTTTAGCAAGCTCAGCTAGTTTTGTGGTATTAATACCAAATGCACTTAGCTCATCAACTAAACAAAGCCATAAAGCTTGAGGCACATTCATTTTTGCTTTTTTACCAGCATCAAAAAAAGGAAGGACTTCTTTCGTTTTCCAATAAGTCACCATACGGGGGCTAATCCCAAAATACTTAGGCAGTGTAAAGCGCTGTCCCAACAAGTCTTTTTTAAAATCTAAATCGCTGTTCATATATAAACTTTACACAAATGTAAAAAAAATATACACAAAACAAAAAATATGTATAATATTTTGTATATTTGAATTGAAAAATGCCTTGAAAACGGCATTAAAAATAAAGGCCTTGAGGTCTACCTGAGGGATTTCTAAGGTAGATTTAAGAGGTATACTTGCAAAAATTAACGATTAATCCAATAGCTATGGAAAAAGAAAAATATAGAAATATGACCATCAGCCTTAAAGTAGCGGCTGAGGAAAAGATTATGCTAAGACGTTTGGCAGAAAAGTATAAGGTGTCTTTATCGGAATTTATGTACAATTTGGTGATGTGTTTTAAAAACCAATACGATTACATAGGTATGCTTTCACCCAAAGAAGAAAAATTAGCTGAAAATTTACGTCTTGAAAAAAAGAAAAATGCTAAATTGGGTTTCCAAATCGAAAATGCAGATTATAGGGTAGAGATGGAAATGAACCATCGTATTCAAATTCAAAATAAATACCACGAGCTTACCTACCAACTAAAAGAAGAAAAAGCGATAAATGCCGACCAAGCAGAAGAGTTAAAAAGGCAAATTGAAATAAACCAAGCATTGGTAGCAGATAACAAAAAATTAAGAAACCAAAAAAAAGACCAGCAGTTAAAACATGCTATTGCAGGGGCTGTAGGTATTTTAGCAGGCGTATCCTTGAAATAAATTTATGAATTCAATAGAAAATCTAAAATTCTTTCTAAAAGAAATGTTCCAATTCAATGAAAATGATTTGGATTTTGGAATTTACAAAATATACAACCTGAAAAGGAAACAGATTGAAGCCTTTATTGATGGTGAAGACGAAAATGATCTCAAACCTACCATTGAGAAAATACTTAAAGAAGTAAATTTAGAGAATCAAAAAACGGATTCTATTGAATTGTACAACTTCCTTAAAGGGTTGAATCAAGATAAATTATTGGAAGATCCGGAAGGTAATTATCAGCAACTAGAACTGTTCATAGGAACTGAACAAGACGCTGATAATAAGGCTAAACTTGTTGACACGCTGAACAATTTATCTAAATCTGGAGGTTTAGCGGATGAATTAAAAGACAAAATCTACAATCACATTCTTGGATTCTTTCAAATGTACTACTCGAATGGTGATTTTGGATACAACGATCGTAGTAGAGACATTTACAAAGTTCCTTACGAAGCTGATTACAATGGCTCTGATACTATGTTCCATTGGAAACACAAAGGAAGCTTGTACATAAAGACTGGCACTTCCTTTAATGCAATCAAGTTTGAACTTGACGGAAACAAAATTGAGTTTAGATTAGAGAGTAATTCAGAAAGTGAAAATGAAGAAGTCGCAAGAAACAATAACAAGGATAGTCAGCTAAAGCATTATCGATTAGACCGAGTTGAAAAGGTTGATGGTGTTTATCAAGTGATTTTTAACCTAAGTGATACTTCTACTCCCAAAGCGGATATTTTCAAATCCATATACAAAGAAATATCACCTAAAACTAATATCGAGAACTACTTAACCTATGAGAAAGACGGTAAGCAGAAATCGGTTTTTGTTGACTTAACCAAAGATTTCGACAAAGTACAAAATGGACAAATCAAAGGTCTTTCTGCTCTCCGCCAGAAAAAGAAAAAAGTAGCGGATTCCGTTAAAAAGAATTTTGAGAGAGGAAAGAATCTGTATGACGAAAAAGAGAAGAAATTCCTAGATGAATCCTTACTACAACTGTACACGCTTGACCAAAAGCTAAACAGTTTCTACATTGGGAATGATGCCGATTATTTCATCCATGAAAACTTGAATGAATTCCTAACGAATGAAAAACAACGCTACGTTAAAAATTATATATTTGACGACCTCCAAAGTATTTATGACGGAAAATTAGATAATACAACGTTGCTTATTGCAAAAGCTTTTGATAATGTAAGTAGCAGAATAATTGAGTTTTTAAGTGCTATTGAAGATTTTCAAAAACATCTATTCACAAAGAAAAAAAAGGTTGTAGAAAGTGAGTACTGCATTACATTAGACTGCCTTGACGAAAAACACTATCCAGAAATTCTTAAAAACAAGGCGCAGCTTCAAGAATGGAAAGACTTGTTTAGTATTGAGGTTAAAACTACAAAAGACCTAAAAGATCATCCAACCTTAGTTTTAGACACCAAATTTTTTAGAGAAAAAGGAACGAATAAACTGAAGGATCAAATTCTTGCTGAAATTGATAATTTAGATGAGAAATTGAATGGTTTACTGATTAATTCAGAGAATTATCAAGGCCTAAATTCATTAAAAACCAAATACAACAAGAAAATAGACACTATTTACGTTGACCCACCTTACAATGCAAAGTCTTCTCAAATTATTTATAAAAATAATTTCAAACATTCCAGTTGGGCAAGCTTTATGAAAAATAGAATTGCCATGAGTAAAAACTTACTTAAACAAAAGGGTGTCTTTATTATAGCTATTGATGAAAATGAACAAGAAAGGTTAGGTCAAATATTAAATGTTGAATTCCCTAATTATCAAAAAAGCTGCATTTCAGTCATCCATAATCCAGGTGGCATACAAGGTTCTAACTTTTCATATACCCATGAATTCGCATTTTTCATGTTTCCAAGTAACGGAAATTACATAAAAAGAGTTAAGCGTGATGAATCAAACATTGAATCTTTGCGGGATTGGGGAGGTGAAGACTCGAAAAGGAGTTCAGCAAAGAATTGCTTCTACCCTATTTATGTAGACAAAAAGAATAACATTATTGATTTTGGTGATGTATGTGAAGATGATTTTTCACCTTCCTCACAGAATGAAATACTGGATGAGAACAAAATTGCAATCTATCCAATAGATGATAATGGCATTGAAAGAAAATGGAGATATGCTAGACAAACCGTGGAAGAAATAAGACATCAGTTATTAGTCAAAGAGAAAAAAGGAATAAAATACATCCAAAATGAAAAATCATTTTTCAGACTAAAAACTGTTTGGGATGACAAAAAGTACAATGCAAACGTATATGGATCAAAGATTTTAAACAATATTATAGGTAGTAAGAAGTTTGATTTCCCTAAATCAATTTATACGGTCAGAGATAGTATTTATGCTACTACAGAAAAAGATTCATATGTTTTAGATTTTTTTGCTGGTAGTGGTACAACTGCACAGTCTGTTTTGATGCTGAATAATGAAGATAAAGAATCAAATAGAAAATATATTCTATTTGAGATGGGTCGTTACTTCGAAACAGTTACTAAAATAAGAACTCAAAAAGTAATATTTTCTGATAGTTGGGAAAATGGCAAACCTAAAAAGGGTAAAAAAACTAACAAGCATATTTTTAAATATCAGGTTTTAGAACAATATGAAGATCTTCTGGATAATTTAACCATTTCTATAGTTAAAGCCCCTGAAAATCTTCCTTTGAAATATCTATATAAACCAGAGGAAAACTCTTTAGACAGCACCCTTGACTTATTCAATCCCTTTGATAATAAGGTCAAATATGGTCAACCTAGTCAAGAAGGATATATTGATTTGGTAGAAACCTATAACTATTTACAAGGCTACTTCATAAAGTCAATAAAGACTTATGACCTGAATAGAAAATACTATAAGGTAGTTGAAACTACCAATGGGGAGTTAGTAGTTTGGAGAGATGTTAAAGTAAATGAAGACGACAGTAAACAGATCATTGAAATCGCTATAAATTACAATGATATTCACACAATTGAGGTTAATGCTGAGTTTGCCAATTTAAAGCTGGATAAAAACAACCATCTAAAAGTTGGTGATAACGAAATTGAACTTAAAATAATTACAAAAGAAGTATTCAACCAATAAAAAGAGCGCAATGGAATTAAAATTATACAACTTTCTGTGCTCTGTTGGATCAACAAATACGGACGTAGATTTTAGAGATTCAATTTGCCAAGAAAAGCTTGAGCGCTTTGATAAAGATTTAGGACTTGACAATGACCTATTAGATAAGATTAAAAAGTACTTAAAAACATATAACGAGTATTTAAAGTCGAATCTATTGCCTGAAGTTTCCTTACGTTACTATCAAATTCTCTCCCTTTATTATAGCGAACTTTATTTTAACAAGAGAAATGAGCATGATTTTATCTACGCTCAAAACAATTTAGCTTATTGGATGGCAACTGGAAGTGGTAAGACCATTATCATGCACTTGAACATCTTACAATACTTATCGTTCAATAAAAATTTCAAAGATTTCGAGATCATCATGACCACTCCTGGAGTGAATTTGATTGAGCAACATGAAAGGGAACTAACTCCTTATTTAGAATTCCTGAATAAAAAGTATCGGAATACGATTCGTTTAACCATTGACACTACATCTGGACTATTAAACAAGCCTAAAGACTTTTTTAGTTTTCCAAACAGTAAATCATACAGAAGACTGATTTTGGTTGATGAAGCTCATATCGGGTTAAGTAGCAATACTGCTACAGGAACAGATGGAGCATTTATGGATTTACGTAAACGTCTGAATATTGAAAACAGTTTTCTTTTTGAATACTCGGCAACCTTTCACAACATTAATAGCACTCTTGAAAAGGAGTATGAAAAGGCAATTGTATATGATTACAATTACAACTTGTTTTATAGAGATGGATATGGGAAGGATTATTTTTTCCAGCAAATTGGTGATGATGTATTAGCTAAAAGTTTTGATGACAACCTACACCATAACCTAAGTGTAATTAACGAGAAAATTGAGTTATGGAAGAACGTTGATTATGCTTCTCAAAAAGA
This sequence comes from uncultured Bacteroidota bacterium, assembly GCA_902586905.1. Classification (GTDB taxonomy): domain Bacteria; phylum Bacteroidota; class Bacteroidia; order Flavobacteriales; family Flavobacteriaceae; genus UBA724. The sequence goes on from CACIJH010000010.1 coordinate 39,777, forward strand.
TTTGTTTAAAGCATCACATTTCCCAGATAAGCCTCTAATTGCCTTTATGGGAAATACGGTAAACAACAAAGACAAATCTGCTAAAAACCAAGATGATGAAGTTTCTGATATCACAAACATTGTCAACTTTTTAGCAGGGTTAAGCGAATCTGAAAAAAAGAAATACAAGTACCTTTTTAATGAGGAAACAAGTGGCAAACTGACATTAACTCGTAATCCTGAAACAGATGATGAAATACTACTTTCTTATGGAAATGGTAGTTATTGGGGGATAGTTAACGTTGGAAACGGAGCTAAATTCATTAATGACCTAGAAAATGATAATGTAATCAAGAACCCAAGAGATCAAGTGATAGTATCTCATATTGAACGGTATTCTTTTAAAAATATTGACCATCAATCTTCACCAATTAACATTCTGATTGGTAGTAGAAAATTTGCTGAGGGTTGGAACTGTTTTAGAGTTTCTGTTATTGGATTGATTAATCTAGGAAGCTCGAAGGGTAATAAAATTATTCAAATTTTTGGTAGAGGTGTTCGAATAAAAGGTCTTAAGAATGATGGAAAACGAACATTCATTGAACACAATGAAGACTATTTCGCACTAAGCAATAATGATGAGAAAGATAAGTTAAGAAAGCTAGAAACGCTGTGCGTCTTCTCTCTAAAAAAGTCATATTTAGAAACGTTTACAGGAGCAGTTAACAAAGAGTTGTCTATTACTAAACGATATGAAGTTAAAGTTAATCCTTGTGTAATTAAGTTAAACAATGGTAAAGAACTAAAATTTGAAGAGTACAAAAAGCACTTGCCTATCTTCAAATTATCTAAGACAGAAGTACATCAAAGAAGGGTTAGTCTTGAGACAAATAACAAGTTCAACATTGATTATCATCAAAAAAATAAAATTGAAAAAGGAAGCGTAAATAACTTTTCTATCAAATTAGATTATAGAACCAACAAAGGGCATGATGGCCTTAATATTATTGGAGAGTTGTCCAATTTCTATACAGCCTATTCTGTTTTTATTGACCAAAGCAAGATCAACTCAATTATAACTGAATTCGAGATAGAGAATGGATTATTTATTACTTCAGGAAATGCTAAGATTTCATTTATTGATGTTCTGCCGTTCATTTCGGAAATCTTATATAAATCATCAATTGACCTAACCGATATAGACTTTATTGAAAACCTAGTGAATCAAGTAACTATTGATTTCTTGAAAAAACTAAAAAACAAAGTCAACTGGTACATCAATAATAACAACTATGAGTATCAGGAAGAACTGAAACAAAGTACCGAAACTGAAAAAGGTGATTTTATTGAGAAGTATTATATCGTAAAATCAATTGAAGCTACAAAAGAAGAACGAAATAAGACGGTTTTTAAGAAACAATCAGAAATTGATGCCGAAATAAAGGAATTTGAGGATACAATTGTAGAGATTGCTGACCGATTAAAAATCGAAAGTATAGGAAATCATATTTATCATCCGCTCTTAAGGGAAACAAGAAAAGTAATCGAGGACGAAAAGGATTTAAAAATATCGCCTGATAAACTGAATGCTGGAGAGAAAAAATTTATTGAAGATGCAGCTAACTATTTCTCAAACAATGAGTCTTTCAAAGACTTTGATGTTTACCTGATGCGCAATGTAGAATCTTTAAAAAGGATTGGAATTTATCTAAATGACGATTCACAAGTTTTTTACCCAGATTTTGTTTTATGGCTGGTTTCAGAAGAAAAGACATTCATCAATTTCATTGATCCAAAAGGACAAATGGGTATGCAGGATGCTCAAACATTAAATACCAATGAAAAAGTCAATATTGCCAATAAAGCATTGAATGACACACTTGTACTACTTGAAATAGAATTAAAGCGTACGCATAATAAAGAGTTTATTCTAAATTCATTCCTTTTGCTAAGAGATAGTTCTAATATGGGAACATTGGGAGCAAGCTTAAAATTGGATTGGCAGCAATCAAACATGATTGATAAAAATATCTTAAGACTGAACTGGCACGTCAGAGATGAAAAGGGAAATACAATTGATAAAAAATTACTACCGCAAGGTAAAGATTATTTAACATTAATGATGGAAAATACATTAATATAACATTAAGTATAATGACCCAGCAAGAAATAAATATCATCTTAGACGAACTGAACAACGGTAAATTTCATGTGGAATGTCCTTCTTGCTATGAAGAAGTGAATCTAAAAGAAGCAGGGTTGTTTTATTTAGATCAGTTCAGTAAAGAAGCCAAGTTGGTCTATAAAATGATGCTGGAAGGACAAAAAGAACGCCGTGCAGCACTAAAAGAACGAAAGGCCAATATCCCCAAAAAATCAGAAGTTGGTGCCAAAGCCGTAAATCTTGGATTTTTATTAGAGCGCCTGGCTCCAACTTTAGATGGATTTACATTTAATAAAAACGATTGTCGCTCTATGTTTGACCCCATTGATTATGTGATATTTGAGGGGCTAAGCGAAAAACAAAAAGTAGATAAAATCTTATTTGTAGACATCAAGTCTGGAAATGCACGTTTGTCGGCAAAACAAAAGAAAATTAAGGTAGCTGTGGAAGAAAAGCAAGTAGAATTTAAAACCTACAAGCCATGAATAGCGAGCTTATAAAATTCTTTTCGGTTCAACGTCAAATCTTTGGAGTGTGTTCTTGTTGTGGAAACATCTTTCGTTTAAGTGATGCTAAGGTATATCTAAAAGAAAAACCTAAACCCGATTGGATGGACAAAATTCAAAAATCTGAAGAACGCCTTGATACTCAAGAAGAAAAAATAAATGATGAGGAAGCAGCAACACGTGAGGTTGCCAGAGAAAAAGGGCGGAAAGCGGCTATGACATCAACAAAAAAAATTGATACGATCTTTAGCCCTAACAATTACAATGCAGATGATGCCAAGGTCATGTTTCATCCCGTAGATTTTTTAATCTTTAATGGGATGAAAGAAAAAAACAGCATTGATAATTTGGTGTTGTTTGACAGGGAAGTTCGAGATGCTGCCCAAAAAGCTTTGCAAAAAAGTTTAGCCAAAACTGTAGAAAAAGAAAATTATGAATGGATCACCATGCAAGTCAGTGAGGATGGTTCAGTTGAATATAAATAAGAAACTAAAAATATGGAAGCAGGCAAAAGAACAATCAGAGATATATTCAACAGGGGCAGAAATTTAGAAATACCTTTTTTTCAAAGATCCTACGTATGGGGTGAAGATCAATGGCAGAGATTCCTTGAAGATATGCAAATGGTTTCAACTAATAATAAACCGTATTTTCTAGGGTCAGTAATTTTAAAACAGCAGCAAACCACATCAAATAATGATTCTGTTTTGACAGTAATTGATGGACAACAAAGGTTAACAACACTTAATATATTTTTAAAAGTACTCTGTTTAAAAAACAATTCTGATAATGATTTTACGGAAACATTTAAAAAGCAAAGGGACAAATCGATAATTTTATTACATAATCACAATGACGAAGCATCTTTCAATGAAATTGTTAGTCTGGAACAGTTAAAAGTTTATGAATCATATTCACAAAACGATAAAATTTTACAGGCATTTAATTACTTTAATAAGAATATTAAAGATCAAGATTTAAAATCAAATTTGGATTTCTTCAACATACTTGATAACGTACTATTTGTAGGTATTGATTTAGGATTTGAAGAGGACGAACAACAAATTTTTGACACAATAAATTCCCTAGGCATTAGGCTAACTACTGCGGAATTACTGAAAAATTATTTTTTCAATAGAAATGAAATAGGAAATTATGAAAAATATTGGAGATCTCTTTTTGAAAAAGATGACCATATGAAATCATATTGGGATAGAGAAGTTACAACAGGAAGATCGAAGAGGACTTTTATTGACCTTTTCTTCTATTCATATCTACAAATAAAGATTCAAGATTCTGTTTTAAAAGTAAGATCAGAAGATAAAGTTGATTTTGCTAAGGTGGATAATTTGTTTGAATCCTACAAGAGGTTTGTTAAAGATTATGGGCTTGATAAAACAAAAATTCTTGAGGAAATTAAAGACTATGCCATTCTTTTCATGAATAATTTTAACTATGAAATTACTGATAATGAGTTAACAAACAAAAGTGGAATAGAAAGGGTAAATGCCATCACTTTTGGATTGGACACATCTACATTAATTCCGTATACTTTATTTATTCTAAAAAATGTAAGTGATAAATATGAAAGGAACGAATTGTTTTCAGTTATTGAATCTTTTATTATGAGAAGAATGGTTGTGAAAGAAACAACGAAAAATTACAATCAATTTTTCACTGAAAGGCTTATTGGAAATAAGATTCTTTCAAAACTTAAATTTTTAGAATTTTTAGAAAAAAGGAATGATAAAATAAATTTTCTGCCAAATAATGATGAATTGAAAGAAGGTTTTGAAAAATCGATTTTAATTAATAAATATTCTGCAGGAGTTCTCTACTTAATAGAATCAAAAATAAGAGACAGAAGTAGACAGGCTACTCAACTACTTGGGATTAACAAGTACAGCTTAGAACATTTGATGCCTAAAAAGTGGGAGAATAATTGGGACAAAGTTATTAATAATGAGGCTGAAGATTTTCGAAATAGAAAGCTTTTAACTCTTGGGAACTTGGCAATCATCACACAATCGCTCAATGCGTCTATTAGAGACTCAAACTGGGAAACAAAAAAGAGAGGCAAGGGAAGTAACCAAGGTTTGATGAGATATTCAGCAGGCATGGAAACGCTTTCATCATATCTTGAAATTGTTGATTGGAATGAAAGTGAAATTGAAAAAAGGGCATTGGATTTATATAAACATGCATTAGATATTTGGAAATTTTAAATGTGTATTCTCAAAATAATTATTGTTTAACAGTTTAATCATTGAAAATATTTTAAATGTATATGAACTTAAATAGACTAGTAAACGATATAGTAGACAGCCTTTGGAATAACTCTTTAAAAGAGATAATAAAAGATGGAATTACAAAAGATTATTCCATAAAGACAATTGTGTTTATCCATTCGTTAGGCAAAATTTGAAATGATGAAAAAGTACTTTGATGAAAAACAAAAAACTTTAATAAATGCATGGATTTCTCAAGCAACAGAATCTTCTAATGAATATTTGAAGTTTATGTCAAATTGGATAGCATTAAATGCAATATGCTATCATTTATTTTTTGAGCAGGCAGTAATGGACAGAGCTGAACTTGATAGGGGGAAATCAAAACTTCCAAAAATAAAAGAATCAGTCAAACAAAATACTGAAATTCAAGCACAAAGCACTTCAATAACCTTGAAAAAGGAAAGGATTGAAATTGATATTAAAACACCTGAGAGATTAAACTTTTCCATTAAGGAGAAGTACACGGAAGATTTGATTTATGAGCAATTCGTGAAGTCATATTCAAACAAAATTATTGTTGGTCAAGAAATTTTTCAAAATTTAAAGGAATCATTAAAAAAGGATGATCGATTTTATGTGATAAATATGGCAAGAATACTTGCGTTTGATCAATCCGAAGATATAAATGTCCAGTCAAAAAGAAATATTCTTGTTCTCTGTGAAAAAAATGATTTGAAAACAATAAAAAATGTACTTTATCAAATTAGATGCAATATTTTTCATGGAGAAAAAATCCCGGGAGATATAAATGACGACCGAATTGTGAAATCGGCAAATCCCATTTTAGACCTAATAACTAGATATTTAGTAAATGAACAAGGAATTAAATAATCTGAAAAAGACTATTATAGGCATGAAAGAAATCCCTCAATCTGAAGAAGTTTTTTCAGGTGCAAACTTGATTATTTCAGACAATCAAAATAGGATGAAAAAGGAACATGATATTCTCGTTTTAACTGACAATCCTAAAGAATTGAGTTGGCTTGTATTCAAGCTAAAAGAAATATTCTCGAACGATATTGACTACATGAATAAGTTAGTCTTTTATCCAGAAATTGGCAATTTATTGAATTTAGCTATTTCAAAGGAATTACAGTTAAAGGATCAACTGATTTACGTACTTGATAACATCGGTGAATTTGAAAAATAACTTTCCTAGACACAGTGTATATGCCATCCCCTAATGGATACGGCACATACACCAACCGTTGGATTCAAAATAATTCGAAATCTTTCCAAAAATAGTTCGACTTTACTCCCTTTGGCTCCACAACAATTCTACTTCGTAAAAGCGCTTGTTTGGTAGAATAGTTAAACGGATGTTTAATTAAAGTTGCCAAATAAGTGCCAAACGATAGCTTTTCATATCCCAAAGTCTGCAGACGTTCAGACGGTCGATACTACGTCGATTTTAAACTAAACAACAAATGATACCGCTTATTTAGCGGTAGATCCATTCGTAAAAGTTTATATCCAAATAGTTGTCCGCCAAACCTAAGGAAGAACAACCTTAGCTAGAAAAGGTTGGTATTCACTGATCTCCTCTGATTCTGAAGTAATCCAAAAGGTCTTGTTATCAACGATAGATACAGCTTCAACTTGAGCCTTGTCGAGGTCTAATCTGTATTGTTGAATCTTTATATTTGACAGCTTGGACAGAGAAAAATCATTCACGACATACAAGTACTGCTTTCCGTTTTTCTCATAGCCTGTCAATGCGAGTGTTTTACTTTGCTCTTGATAATCGGCTCCTGTGATGAGTGATCCTACATCGACAGAACCAATTTTCTCTGCAGCTTCTGTAGCTTTAGACACCTTATAAATCTCGGTCGTTAACGTACTTCTGTTTTTGGTGAAAACAACCAATTGATCATCGATAAAGATAATGCCCTCAGCATCAAAAGGGGTTGCTTGCTGAGTGTTGAAGTTTTCTTGTTCAGGATAATAAAAGGGAATTGAATCTAAGGTATTTGCACTTCCATTGTTGAGTTGAATCTCTAGAAGATAAAGGTTTTTTCTAGTTCCGTAGTTGTTACCCATGTCGGCAACAATTAAATTTCCATGGGCAACTGTCATATCCTCCCAATCTATATTGGTGTTTGTAGTGGTTCTTGACTCAAGGAGGTTTCCTCTTACATCAAGGGCATACAGCCTTGGCTCATTCCTAGAGTCGTTCAGCGTCCATAGCGTATCGTTAAGCCAAGCTAAGCCAGATGATTCTTGGAGTGTTTTGGGGAGATCATATCGTTCGGCGAGACTCAGATTGGAAAGACCATTCGTATTGGAATGGTTGGCTTGGTATGCGCGATTTTCTGTTGAACAACTGGCAATGAGATAAAATAGTGTCAAAACAATACAGTTCTTTTTCATAATGACATGGAGGATTTGATTCGATTCCAATCAATATACTTAAAATTTTGTGCTTTGTTGTTGTTATAGCCATCCTGTACGATAAGTAAGCCATTGGGGAACATGGGTGTTTGAAGCGATGTTACATCTAGTCCGTCGGTTTCTTGCACACCATCCACAACACCATCTTTGATTTGAATCACAGCTTTCAATGCCAGGCTTTGTCGATCAATGAAGGCATAGGCATTTGATCCTTGCACAGAAAGGATGATATAGCCTGAACCATCAGGTTCTTCCCTAAGTGCGAGTCCTTCAA
>CACIJH010000011.1 GCA_902586905.1 uncultured Bacteroidota bacterium
AGAAAAATGAGAGAAGTCAAAACGCAAATGACCCGAACGAACCATAGAGCCCTTCTGAGTGACATGAGAACCCAATACACTTCGCAATGCGTGATGCAACAAATGCGTTGCTGTGTGATTGCATGAAGTTGCATGGCGTTTTTGCTCGTCTACAACTGCTTTAAATTTGGAAGTGACATCTGCAGGAAGTTGATTGGCAGTATGAACAATTATATTATTTTCAATTTTAGTATCGTAAATATATGTCACATTCCCATTAGGTGCCTCCAAATATCCCTTGTCGCCAACTTGACCTCCACCTTCAGCATAAAAAGGAGTGATATTGAAAACCAGTTGATATAACTCGCCATATTTATTTGTGATTTTACGATACCGAACAATGCTTACTGGTGTTGAAAGTAATTTATAACCAACAAACTCCTGCTCCTCGTCCTCGATGACTTCAACCCAATCTTCACTATTGGTTTGAGAAGCAGCTCGTGAACGTGCTTTTTGTTTGTCCATCTCTTTTAGGAAATCTTCTTCATTCAAAGTCATTCCATGTTCGGAAAGAATTAAGGCTGTTAAATCAATCGGAAATCCAAAGGTATCATACAATTCGAAGGCCTTCGCACCCGACAACTCTTTACTCGAACTGGAGGACATCAACTGTTGTAACATGCCCAGTCCCTGAGCCAATGTTTTTAAAAACGAAAGCTCTTCTTCTTTGATCACATTTTGAATAAAGTTTTGCTGCGATTTGAGCTCTGGAAAAGCACTTCCCATTTGGATCGTAAGCGTTTCAACAAGGTTATAGATAAATGGTTCTTTTTGGTTGAGGAAAGTGTATGCATAGCGTATCGCACGACGAAGAATTCGACGGATTACATACCCAGCTCCATTGTTGGAAGGCAATTGCCCATCGGCAATCGAAAAGGACACTGCACGAAGGTGGTCGGCAACCACTCGGATGGCAATATCTGTTGATTCGTCACTGCCATAGGTAGTCGATGTTCGTGTTCCTATTTCACGAATAATAGGTGTAAAAACATCTGTATCATAATTGGATTGTACCCCTTGAACAACCATACAAAGCCTTTCGAAACCCATGCCAGTATCGATGTGTTTTTCTGGCAGTAGCTCTAGCGACCCATCAGCTTTTCGATTGAATTCGATAAACACCAAATTCCAAACCTCAACAACCTGGGGGTGTTCTTGATTGACCAAGGCTGATCCAGGTGTTTTCGCTTTCTCCTCCTCGGAACGAATGTCCACATGGATTTCTGAGCAAGGTCCACAAGGCCCTTGGTCGCCCATTTCCCAAAAATTATCCTTTTTTGAACCCATCAAAATACGCTCAGGGTCAATATGTTTTTTCCAAAATGTTATCGCTTCAGTATCGGTTTCCAAATTCTCAGATTGATCACCCTCAAAAACAGTGACATACAAGTCATCTTTACCGATATTCATGATTTCAGTTAGGAACTCCCATGCGTATGCAATGGCATCTTCTTTGAAATAATCTCCAAAACTCCAGTTGCCAAGCATTTCGAATAAGGTGTGATGATAGGTGTCCTTACCAACTTCTTCCAAATCATTATGCTTTCCAGAAACACGCAAACATTTTTGGGTATCAGCTACTCGTTTGTCTTTTGCTTTTTTATGACCCAAAAAGAACTCCTTGAAGGGGTTCATACCTGCATTGACAAACAGAAGAGAAGGATCATTGTTGTTAACCAATGGGGCTGAAGGAATAATTTTGTGGGATTTTGATTGGAAAAAATCAAAAAATGATTGCCTAATTTCTTGCGCCTTCATAGGGTAGTGTTAACTTGCAAATATCAACTTGAAACAACATTTTTTATATTTGCAAAGATTTATATCTAACTGCTTGTAAAATTAGCACATTTTAACAAATGCCAAAGTATAAATATTATTACGATCAAGAGACCCTTTCTTATAGACGAATAGAGGTCAATACTGGTGTGCGTTTTCGCAACGCTTTTGTTTTTCTAACTGTTTCTGCGCTTTTTGGTTTAATCATGTTGTTGGTATTATTGTCTTCTCCCCTGATCGAAACCCCAAAAGAGATTGCACAGGCAAGAGAGATTGACAATTACCAACTGCAATATGAGCAGCTCAATCGAAAGATGCAACAGATTGAAAGTGTATTGGACAATCTACAAGATCGAGACAATCAGATCTATCGAGTGATTTTTGAGGCAAACCCTATTTCGGATGATGTTCGGAAAGCAGGTTTTGGAGGAGTCAATCGGTATGCCGATTTGGAAGGTTTTGAAAATTCTGAACTTGTCGTAAGCACTACAAAACGAATGGAAATATTGTCCAAGCAAGTTGTTGTGCAATCGAAGTCGTTAGATGAAATTCAAAGAATGGCATTGGACAAAGAAGTGTTACTCTCTGCCATCCCATCTATTCAGCCAATCAACAACGAAGATCTCAGAAGAATGGCATCTGGATATGGTTGGCGTACAGACCCATTTACAAAAACACGTCGCAAACACAAAGGGATGGATTTTTCAGCGCCTACCGGCACACCAATCTATGCTACAAGCGACGGGAAAGTCATTCGAGTTGATGGGCGTGCTCCTGGCTATGGAAAACACATTCGTATTGATCATGGCTTTGGCTATGTTACCCTTTATGCGCACTTGAGTAAATACAATGTACGACGTGGACAAGAAGTCAAACGTGGTGATGTGATTGGTTTTGTAGGAAACACAGGCCGATCTGTAGCTCCTCACCTCCATTATGAGATTCGAAAGGATGGAAAGCATTTAAATCCCATTAATTTCTACTATGGCGATCTCAACACAGAAGAGTTTAATGCACTATTGGAAGCAGCAAACAGAGAAAATCAATCCCTTGACTAAATGCGCACCAAGCTACCAGAAAAGCTTTACTACGGAATAGGCGAAGTTGCTGAAGCCTTTGATGTGAATCCCTCACTTATTCGTTTTTGGGAAAAGGAATTTGAAATACTAACACCCAAAAAAAACACTAAAGGAACGCGAAAATTTACTGCCCAAGACATCGACAAAATCGAGCTGATCCATTTTTTGGTTAAGGAAAGAGGGTTTACCCTTGAAGGCGCAAAAAAAGAGATCCAATCAAAAAACAGCAGTCAACATCAAATCATCAAACGTCTCAAATCCATTCGAGAGGAATTATTCCGTATTCGAGAAAATCTGTAGCTATTTTTTACGAATAAAAATATCGATTGTAGCACCAGTAAAGTCGTAATTTTCTCTGATTTTATTTTCTAAAAACCTTTTGTAAGGCTCCTTTACATATTGTGGAAGATTGCAGAAAAAGGCAAATTGTGGGTGGTCACTGTGTAGCTGTAAGCAAAATTTAATTTTTACATACTTCCCCTTTATCGCTGGAGGTGGAGTTTTTTGAATGATGGGAAGCATAAAATCATTGAGTTCGCGTGTTGGAATTCGCTTGCTTCGTTTCTTGTAAACATCTACTGCTGTCTCTATGGCTTTAAACACTCGTTGTTTGGTAAGACTCGAAATGAAAACAATTGGAACATCTGCAAATGGAGCAATTTCTTCTTGAATCGCTTCAGTAAATAATTTGGTTGCTTGGGTATCTTTTTCAACCAAATCCCATTTGTTGACCAAAATCACGATTCCCTTATGATTGCGAGCAGCTAGCCAAAATATATTTTTGACCTGACTGTCAAACGATCTTGTCGCATCAAACAGTACCAAACAAACATCCGAATGCTCGATTGATCGCAGCGCACGAATGACAGAGTAAAATTCGATGTTCTCCTTGACTTTTGATTTTTTTCTGATTCCAGCAGTATCAACTAGGACAAACTCAAAACCATATTGATTATATATGGTGTCGATACTATCTCTGGTCGTGCCTGCTTGATCTGTAACAATGTTGCGTTCTTTTCCCAACAGCGCATTGATAAAAGACGATTTTCCTGCATTTGGGCGACCCACAACAGCAAAGCGAGGCAAGTTTAGGCTTTCAGGTTCTTTGGTTTTGGGAAGAACATGAATGATCGTATCTAGCAACTCCCCTGTTCCTGACCCATTGATGGCAGATACATGAAAGGTTTTTTCGATTCCTAGAGCAAAAAACTCGACTGTATCGGCGACACGTAAAGCATTATCTACTTTATTGATGACCAATAAAACTGGTTTATCTGAACGATGTAAAAGGCGTGCGACTTCTTCATCCATCACACTAATTCCGACTTCGACATCCACAATAAAAAGAATCACATCGGCCTCGTCGATAGCCACTTCAACTTGCTGATCAATCGCAGCTTCAAAGGTATCATCACCTCCAATGACATAACCCCCAGTATCGATAAGTGTAAATTCCTTGCCATTCCAGTCAGTCTTGCCATAATGTCGATCACGTGTCACCCCACTTGTAGCGTCCACAATCGCCTCACGACGTTGAATCAATCGATTGAAAAGTGTTGATTTCCCAACGTTAGGCCTTCCGATAATGGCTACAAAATTGCTCAAAGGATATCTTTTAAAGTTGCAAAATTACTTCTTTTGAGAAGAAGAATAGCCAAAACGTTGTAATTGGGTGTGATTTGATCTCCAATTTTTATTGACTTTCACAAATAATTCGAGGTGAATTTTCTTGTCAAAAAATATTTCGAGGGCTTTACGCGCCTCTATGCCAACATGCTTAATCGCGCTGCCTTTACTCCCAACAATGATCCCTTTTTGGGAGTTTCTTTCCACAACAATAATACTTCTGATTCGAATGATTTTATCAGTTTCTTCAAACTGTTCAGTCATCACCTCAACTGCGTATGGAATTTCCTTTTGGTAGCGTAAAAGAATTTGTTCGCGTATGGCTTCATTGACAAAAAATCGTTCGGGTTTATCTGTGATTTGGTCTTTTGGAAAAAATGGTGGGTGATTGGGAAGTAGGGAAACGATACGATCTCTCAATTCCAAAACCCTAAAAGATTCAGTCGCTGAAATACTCCATATTTCGGTATTTGGTAGTTTTTTTTGCCAAAAATTGGCAAGTTGTTCCAAATCTTTTTGGTTTGAGAGATCGACTTTATTCAGTACGATAAGCAATCTACCATCGAAGTTGGTGATTCTTTTCCATGTATTTTCGTCGAGATCGCCATCATCATCTGCAGCAATAATGAGAAGCATAATGTCGGCATCTTCAAAAGTTGAATTTGTTGCATCCATCATCCTTTCTTGAAGGGCATATTCAGGTTTGATAATACCAGGAGTGTCTGAGAAAACAACTTGGGCTTCAGGAGTGTTGAAGATACCTAGGATCCGATGCCTAGTCGTTTGTGCTTTGGCAGTGATGATAGATAGCTTTTGGCTCAAAAAGGCGTTCATTAGGGTAGATTTACCCGCATTTGGGTTTCCAATGATATTGACAAATCCAGCTTTATGCATAGGCTGTAAAGGTACAAAACCTTGTTAGGTTTGGTGATTTTACGTATATTTGGCGTCCTAATCGCGGGATAGAGCAGTTGGTAGCTCGTCGGGCTCATAACCCGAAGGTCGCTGGTTCGAGTCCAGCTCCCGCTACTAACAAAGCACTTTGAAGATCAAAGTGCTTTTTTTGTCTCATGTCTGAATTCGTCGTTTATATCCTTCACAGTGATACCTAAAATAAAATTTATATTGATTATACTTCTAATTTGATTCAAAGATTTTATTCTCATAATTCTTTAGCAACAAAAGGTCATACTAAAAGCTATCGTCCATGGAAAGTAATTTATGTACAATTTTTTGAAAGCAAAAAAGTAGCCCTAGCCCGTGAAAAATTCCTTAAATCTGGCGTTGGCAGAAAATGGATTTCCCAATTCTTTCCAGGGGCCAAAAATATTATCTGAAACTGCTGACCTTGCAAGCACCTCAGCTGTGGTATAGAGAATGTAACTCATAATAAAGATAAATTAGCTACCTTTAGGAAATGAACAATCGACTTGAGAAACTCTTATGGAACGTCCGATACGTGACATTACTAGCAGTAATTCTTTCAATTATTTCGTCAATTTATCTCATGATTCTTGGAAGTTGGGAGATTATTGAAGCAATTCTTTTTTATAATCCACTCATTGACTCCTCTATCTCTGAAAACAATGAACTCCTTTTTAAAATTATCTCCTCTATCGATTTGTTTTTAATTGCAATCGTATTGTTAATTTTTGGCTTTGGTATTTACGAATTGTTTGTCAGTGAAATTGATTTTACACATTCAAAGTTTAAAGAATCGACTTTAATTATTCGAGATTTAGACCAATTAAAAAACAAAATCATCAAGGTCATTATTATCGTTTTAATCGTAAAGTTTTTTGAAAAAATACTTAAGTACTCTGAAAGTTTTTCTTCTACAACCGACATCCTCTACTTTGGATTGTCAATCCTTTCGATTTGTATAGGTTATTACTTGCTCAACAGAAAGTAAATTTATTTTTTCTAAGGCTTCCGAATATTTACCACCAACTCCTGTATGTCTTTGCTTGGTGCTGGGGTTATGCTGCTGATGATAAGGGTGACAACAAAATTGGCAATCATCGCAATGCTTCCAAAGCCCTCTGGCGATATCCCAAACCACCAATCGGCCCTGGTGCCTCCCCCAAACCAACCAAACTTAAACTTGAGCATATAAAAAAGCATCAGTAAAACCCCTACAAGCATACCACTTATGGCGCCTTCCTTGTTGATCCGTTTGGAGAAGATGCCCAGTAATATGGCTGGGAAGAACGATGAAGCTGCCAGTCCAAATGCCAAGGCTACTGTTGCTGCTACAAAGCCTGGTGGGTTGATCCCAAAATATCCAGCCAGACACACTGCTCCTGTTGCAGCGATACGTGCGGCGATCAGTTCTCCTTTTTCAGAGATCTTGGGCATCACCATTTTTTTAAGAAGATCATGTGATACTGCCGATGAGATCACTAGCAATAGTCCTGCTGCTGTGGATAGTGCTGCTGCCAATGCCCCTGCTGCTAAGAGAGCAATCACCCAGTTGGGAAGTTGTGCAATCTCTGGGTTGGCAAGTACCATGATGTCTGCATCAACTGTCAGTTCGTTGGTTGTGGTGTCGGCTGTGTATTGAATCAGCCCATCTTCGTTTTTGTCTGTAAAGCCTAGCAGTCCTGTGGTCTCCCATTTGTCAAACCACTCAGGCATCTCTTCATAAGGTTGGTTGCTTACTGTCTCTATAAGATTGGTTCTTGAAAACACTGCAATCGCTGGTGCTGTGGTGTAGAGAATGGCAATAAACAACAGTGCCCATCCAGCTGACTTTCGTGCATCACTGACTTTCTTAACTGTGAAAAAGCGTACGATCACGTGTGGTAATCCCGCTGTTCCAACCATCAGTGCCATGGTGATGCAAAACACATCTAACATCGATTTACTCCCTGATGTGTATTCATGAAATCCTAGTTCCCTGTGTAAGCCATCGAGCTTATCCAAAAGATATACTCCATCTGCGCCACTCGATCCAAAGCCCAGTTGTGGAATCACATTGCCTGTGACTAGAAATGAGATATAGATCGCTGGGACCATAAAGGCAAAAATGAGTACGCAATACTGCGCCACTTGGGTATAGGTTATACCTTTCATGCCGCCAAGGACTGCATAGAACAATACGATCCCCATACCTATGAGTACGCCTGTTACAATGTCTACCTCTAGGTATCTAGAAAAAACTACTCCTACCCCACGCATCTGTCCAGCGATATAGGTAAAAGACACAATCAATGCACAAAACACAGCTACCGAGCGGGCGGTGTTCGAATAATACCTGTCACCTATAAAATCAGGCACAGTGAACTTGCCAAATTTACGAAGGTATGGTGCTAATAGTAAGGCCAGTAGTACATAACCCCCTGTCCAGCCCATGAGGTATACTGACCCATCATAGCCACCAAAGGAGATGATTCCTGCCATAGAGATAAACGAGGCTGCTGACATCCAGTCGGCTGCAGTTGCCATCCCATTGGCAATGGGGTGAACCCCTCCTCCTGCAACATAAAACTCTTTTGTTGAGCCAGCACGCGACCAAATCGCAATACCGATATATAATGAAAAACTAAGACCAACTGCTATCCAAATCCAATATTGAAGTTCCATCGCTTATTTGTTTTGTGTTTGATCGAGTTTGTTCATCAGGTAGATGTAGGTGAAAATAATGGCAACAAAGCCAAAAATAGACCCCTGTTGGGCAAACCAAAAGCCGAGTTTAAATCCCCCAATTTGAATGGTGTTTAACTGCTCTACAAACAAAATCCCACAACCAAAGGAGACGATAAACCATAGACTCAAAAGGATGCTGATATAACGAATGTTTTTCTTCCAATAAGTGTTTTTCATAAGTGAATTAGTTTCGTAAACGTTTGGCAGAAACTGCGAAAATAAAAATGATCAAATAACAAGGGATGAGTATATAATAACTCTCTTGCGCAGAGGTAGCCAAAGCATCAGCAGAAGACACTCCTGCTTCTATTAAAGTTTCTTTCCCACGATCAACCAATTGACCATACAGTGGTGGGATAATTGCTCCCCCGGCGATAGCCATGATTAATAATGCAGATGCCGTTTTGGTGTGCCTACCCAAGCCCTCAAGTGTGAGTGGCCATACAGCAGGCCAAACCAAAGCATTGGCGATACCTAAAGCAGCAACAAATAAAACAGATGTAAAGCCATCAGTCATTAATATTAAAATACTAAAAACAATCCCCAAAAGAGCACTGATCTGTAGTGCCTTTTGTTGGCTGATAAATTTTGGGATCAATACCACCCCAAGTGCATAGGTCGCAACCATTGCCATGAGGGTAAAGGTGGTAAAAAACTTGGCTGTTGAAGCAGAGATGCCCAAAGCAATCCCATAGGCAATGATGGAATCTCCAGCAATCACTTCAGCGCCGACATAGACAAATAAGGTTAGCATTCCAAGCCATAAATGAGGATATTGAAAAATTGTTTTTTGCGACTTTTCACTTGACTGTTCATTGTCATCCATGGCTGCATCTACGTTTGGCAAAGGAGCCTTGCGCATAAGTAAGCCTAAAACAAATAATACAATTGCCATCATGACATAAGGTGTATATACACTATCAGCCATTTGATCGAGCAATAAGACTTTTTCACTCGCAGAAACACTGTCGAGTTGAGCGTTGACCTCATCGATACCTTTGAGTAGAATGGCACCAAAAATGAGTGATCCCAAAGCACCAGCGACTTTGTTTGCAATGCCCATGATGGCAATGCGTTGAGCACCACTTTCGATGGGACCAAGAATCGTGATGTATGGGTTTGCAGCAGTTTGTAGAATTGTCATTCCAGTGCCTTGAATAAAAATTCCAGTCAAAAACATCCAGTAGGTTCTTGCTTCGGCAGCTGGAATAAAAACCAAAGCTCCTGCTGCCATGATAAAGAGTCCGATAGACATTCCTATTTTATATCCTACTTTCTGCAATAGATATGAGGCTGGTAGTGCCATGACGACAAAAGAAATGTAGGATGCAGAAGCAACAAGATATGACTGTGCTTCAGTGAGTTCATTGATGGTCTTCATAAAGGGAATTAAAGCCCCATTGACCCAAGTTACAAAACCGAAAATAAAAAAAAGACCTGCGATTATGGTAATCGCAATTTTGTTGTTTGTGTTGGTATTCATTGGTTATTTTTTGTCAAGATAAATAATTGATTTTGAAACGTAATATTATATAGAAAATAATAGCAAACTAATTTTATTTATATCAACTTAAATGTTCTTCATTCTATTATATCAACAATTTAAACATAGAAATATGAAAATATCGCAATTTATTGAGTGATACTTTAAATTGCAGTCAAAATGCAGCATCTATTGATTCGATCTATTTATTTGCAGAATTTATTTTTGGACTATGAAACAAACAACCCTATTCACACTCATGCTTTTGAGTGTTTTTTTTGCATGTACAAAAAATAGTACTTCTGAAAACACAGATTTAATTTCATATGTAAATCCATTTGTTGGTACAGCTGGCCATGGCCATACCTACCCCGGTGCAACCATGCCTTTTGGGATGATGCAACTCAGCCCTGACACAAGGCTTGAGGGTTGGGATGGGTGCTCTGGCTATCATTACACAGATCAACATATCTACGGATTTTCTCATACGCATCTTTCTGGAACAGGGATTTTAGATTATGGAGATGTCTTGCTGATGCCAACCAATGAGGTGGTTTTCAACAATGGTGCTGATGGGAATAAAGGGTATCGATCTTCATTTTCTCATGACAATGAGGTGGCATCGCCAGGGTATTATGCAGTACATCTGGATGAAACAAAAATTGATGTTTCCCTAACCGTTTCAGAGCGCAGTGGAATTCATCAGTATACATTCCCCCAGGGTTCTGAGCAAATTATAATTCTCGATTTGGTTCATCGAGATTTGGTGATCGACTCAGGTCTTGACTTGATCGATAAGGTGAATGTGAGGGGTTATCGATTTTCAAATGCTTGGGCGAGAGATCAACGTATATTTTTCGATATGGTTTTTTCGAGACCCTACAAGGACGTGGTTGTTGAAGATGATTTGTTGACTGGTAAATCAGTGAGGGCTGCCTTTATATTTGACCCAACAGAATCGAATGAAGTTGAAATTCGTGTTGGAATTTCTGCTGTTGACCAAAGTGGAGCTTTGCAAAACAGAAAACACGAATTGGATGATAAATCGTTTGAGGATGTTCTTCAAATTGCTGAAAACACCTGGGAACAGCAGTTAAATAAAATTGTCGTGGAGACCTATGATGAGGAAAATAAATACAATTTTTATACGTCCTTATATCACACGATGCTTGCACCTAATCTCTATCAAGATGTCGATGGGCGATATAGGGGTATGGATATGAACATTCATCAAGACAAGGAGACCGATTATTACACTGTTTTTTCGCTTTGGGATACCTACAGAGCCACCCATCCACTCTATACACTAATTGATCAAGACAGAACAAATCATTTCATTCGAACGTTCATCAATAAATATGAAGAAGGTGGAATCATGCCCATTTGGGATTTGGCTGCTAACTATACAAATACGATGATTGGATATCATGCTGTTACTGTGATTGCAGATGCCTATCAGAAAGGGATTAGAGACTATGATGCTGCAAAGGCATTTGAAGCGATGAAACACTCTGCCACGCGCGATCATCATGGTTTGGAGAGCTATAAAAAATATGGGTTTATCCCAGTTGAAACCGAATCAGAGTCTGTTTCAAAAACACTTGAATATGCTTATGATGATTGGACCATTGCCATCATGGCCAAATCATTAGGCAAAAAAGAAGACTACAAGAATTATTTGCAACGTGCGCAGTACTATAAAAACCTTCATGATCCCTCAACCAATTTTATGAGAGGTCGTTTTCACAACAAATGGTTTGAGCCTTTTGATCCTTTCGAGGTAAATTTTAATTATACCGAAGCTAACTCCTGGCAGTATAGTTTTTATGTCCCCCAAGACATCTCAGGGCATGTGTCTCTTATGGGCGGAAAAGCATCTTATGAAAAATTGCTCGATGATCTTTTTTCTGCTAGCACAGAAACATCTGGCCGAAATCAATCCGATATCACTGGTTTGATTGGACAATATGCACATGGAAATGAACCGAGTCATCATATGGCATACTTGTATAATTTCGTTAATAAGCCGCATAAAACACAAGAGAAAGTTCGTCAAATTATGACAGAACTTTACGCCAATGAACCTGATGGGATTTCGGGTAATGAAGATTGTGGTCAGATGAGTGCATGGTATGTGTTTAGTGCACTAGGGTTTTACCCTGTAACGCCAGGCTCAAATGAATATATTATTGGGTCTCCAATTGTCAAATCAGCAACCATAAATTTAGAAAACGGAAACACTTTTCGCATCAATGCTCCCGAAAATAATCGGCGTTCTTATTATGTAAATGAAGTCACACTCAATGGAGAAAAATTAGAACAGTCGTATATCAAACACAGCGATATTGTCAATGGTGGAACCCTGGACTTTAGTATGAGTAGACGAAAAGCAGAATGGGGCTCTACTGATGCTTCTATCCCATCAACTGAAATCAATGAGTTTTTGATCACATCACCACCATATATTTCAAAAGGTGATTTAGCATTTGATATGTCCACTACTGTCGAATTTGAAAGCATACAAGATGAAGCCGAAATTTATTATTCCACAGGTGATGATTATGAAAAATACACAGAACCTCTCACCATTGATGATAACACCATTATAAAAGTTTATGCAGACATCAATGGGCAAAAAAGTGCAGTCTTAGAAACCATGTTTCGCAAAAAAAATCCTGATGTAAAAGTCACTCTACATACAGATTATCATTATCAGTACACTGCAGGCGGGAACGATGCCTTAGCAGATGGAATCATTGGAGGAGAAGACTTTCGTACTGGGGCGTGGCAAGGGTACCATGATGTAGATGTAAATGCTATCGTCAATTTATCTACACCCACAACAATTCATGACATTACGATTAATTTTTTAAGTGATCAAAGTGCTTGGATTTTCTTTCCAGACAGCGCCGAGTGCTACGTTTCTGCTGATGGAGAAAACTATACATTTGTAGGGTCAAAGGATTTTAATAATGAGGAATTGGACTCTCCAAAACTCAAAACAATATCTTTTACCCCTGCTGATGAACAATATCAATATGTGAAATTAATCGCCAAAAAAGTTGGTCCTGTTCCAGAATGGCATATGGGTCATCAATATGACGGAAAAACCTGGATCTTTGTCGATGAAATTCAAATTGATTATGAACCAAAGTAATCGCATCATCCACAATATCCAAGTCGGATTTATATTCTTATATATTTTCGTTCTTTCTTCTTGGCAAACATCGACAAATACATTGTCGTTACCAAGCCTATTTTCGGACAATATGGTCTTGCAAAGAAATGCAGATGTACAGATTTGGGGAAAGTCTTTTGCAGGAGCTGAGATAACAATTGCAGTGCCTTGGGGGGAGTTCAAGTCAGTAGCCAACAAAGACGGCAGCTGGAATATCGCCGTGCCAACAGCTGATTATGATCGTTCTTTTTCAATGGAGGTCTGCGATGATACATCATGTATAAACATTCAAAACGTTGTACTGGGTGAGGTTTGGCTTGCTTCAGGGCAAAGTAATATGAGTATGCCACTCAAGGGATGGTTGCCTACAGATCCCATTGAAAATTCTTCTGCAGAAATTGCTCAATCTGATCAATATCCATTTCGCTTTTTTAAAGTTAAACAAACAGTTAGTAAAGTTCCCAAAACAACAGTAGAAGGAAGTTGGAAGGTGAGTAACCAAATCAACGCAGCTGAATTTAGTGCCACAGCCTATTTTTTTGCAAAAAATTTATACGATGAACTCAAGGTTCCCATCGGCATTATCAATAGTAGCTGGGGTGGTACTCCTGTTGAATCTTGGGCTGACCAAAGCGCATTGCAAAACGTTCCAGCATATAGAGAAATCTTTAACAACACTGATGCAACAGAGGACAAGAAAAAAAAGTATGAAGAATGGCTACAGCCACTAGTCTCATTTCCAGAGACAACTGAAAAAACTACTTATGAAGAGTGGAGCAAATTGGCATTTGATGACTTGCGTTTCTCAACTGAAGAGTTTGACGATACCCAATGGCTTGACTTATCAATTCCAGGAAACTATGCTGATGTATTCCGTGACTATACTACTAGTGATTTTGATGGGATTGTTTGGATAAGAAAATCATTTACCATTGATCAGCTTGGTAAGGATTACAAATTTAAACTTGGTTTGGTTGATGATATGGACTTTACTTTTATCAATGGTGAATTCATTGGCGCTACTGTCGGAGAAGACAGCTTCAAAGAAAAGCAATATGAAATTCCTTCTGAATTACTCAAAGAGGGGGTGAACACCATCGCTATTCGACTAATCGACACCATGGTTGATGCCAGGATTTATTCTCCGATTAGTCTTAGCAGTAGTGCGGGTGAATTGTCACTTGAAGGAAATTGGAAAGCGATGCCTACTGCAGAGTTATATAAAAACAACTTTTATGTACTGAGCCCAGCATATATTACTTCCAACCCAAGGCCAGATTATATTAAATCTTCAGCTTGGGCACCAACAGCACTTTTCAATGGTATGATTAATCCTTTGATTCCCTATACGATACAAGGGGCAATATGGTATCAGGGAGAGGCGAACGTTGGTTTTGAAGACGAATACAAAATCGTTTTTAGAAATATGATCGAAGGATGGCGTTCGAAATGGAACAATGACTTTCCCTTTTATTTTGTACAAATTGCCCCATTTAATTATGGAGATGGACTTTCTCCAGCTCTCCGAGATGCCCAGCGCCATGTTGCTTCATTGGAAAACACAGCGATGGTTGTAACCCTCGATATTGG
This sequence comes from uncultured Bacteroidota bacterium, assembly GCA_902586905.1. Classification (GTDB taxonomy): domain Bacteria; phylum Bacteroidota; class Bacteroidia; order Flavobacteriales; family Flavobacteriaceae; genus UBA724. The sequence goes on from CACIJH010000011.1 coordinate 14,420, forward strand.
AAACCCTGATAATATTCATCCTGCGAAAAAAAATGAGGTGGGAAAACGTCTATCTAATCTAGCAATAGATCAAACCTATGGTGTGAAAAACACCCATCTTGCTTCCAAGCCAATCAGTGTTGTTGGCAAAAAAAATATTGTCAGTATTCTGTTCGATTGTAAAGATGGTGGTAGTTTGCAGCTCAAAAATCCTTCTTCCGATCAGATCGAAATTTCTGAAGACAACATCAATTTCTTTCAAGCAAACGCAGTGGTCGATGACTGCTATTTGCATCTGTATTCCTCAAAAGTAAAACACCCGAAATATGTTCGTCATGCGTGGACAGACACAGGCATTGGCGCAATACTGAATTCTGAGGGAATCCCAGTCTCAACGTTTTTGGTTGAAGTTGAGAACTAAATGTAACAACCAGGGATGATTAGACAGCTTGAAGTTTTTAAGCCAAAAGACTTTTTTTACTGCGCTGATAGCCATACCATATGATGTAGCCATAACAAACGATTAGTAAAAGAAAGGCCATTTTAAACCCAAATAAATCTGTCATATATCCATAGAGAGGCGGAATGATAGCGCCCCCAACAATCATCGTACATAGTATCCCTGACGCTTGTGGTTTCAAATCATCCAAACCTTCTAAAGATAAGCTGAAAATAGTCGGGAACATTATGGAGTTAAAAAGACCAACTGCAAGGATAGAAATCATGGAAACAATGCCTAGGCTTTGGGATGAGATAACAATCATGAGTACTGCACCAGTCGCAAAATAAGAAAGAACAACAGAAGGCCGAATGACTTTGGTGAGATAAGAGCCTACAAAACGACCAATCATAGCACCACTCCAATAGAAAGTGACGAAAGCACCCAAGATGCCATAATCACTAACAACTGAGAGGTCTTGCCCCAATAAAGTCGAGGCAATCGCTGCCAAAACTTCATTCTGCTTGACGACAGCAGTAAGACCCATATCATAAAAATAATTGACAAGATAACTGCCAATTGCCACCTCTGCACCTACATAAATAAAGATTCCAAGTGCGCCAAGAAGCAGCGATTTATTTCGCAAAAGAGAGCTGTATCCGCCTTTTGGTGCAGACGAAAGCATTGTTGGTAATTTAACAAAGACAAACACCAATGCAAGAAGAATGATAAAAGATGCAATGACCATAAAAGGAGTCTGCACTGCTGTGGCTTCGCTGATTAGATAGGCTTCACGTGCAGCAGTCGTCATCTCTGAAATCTCATCACTCGAGCGCACTCTATCACTTAGAATAAACGATGCTCCTAATATGGGGGCAATTGATGTACCTAGTGAATTAAATGCTTGTGATAGATTGAGACGACTCGCGGCTCCTGACTCAGAACCCAAAACTGCAACATAAGGGTTTGCAGCAACTTGCAGTACTGTAATCCCTCCAGCGAGCACAAAATATGCCAATAAAAACACATTAAATTCTCGAAAGGAAGCAGCAGGGTAAAACAAAAAACAACCAATCGCCATAATGATAAGTCCTGCGACGATTCCCCTTTTGTATCCAATTTTTGAAAGCAAAAACCCTGCTGGAATCGATAGGATAAAGTATGCCCCAAAAAAAGCGAATTGTACCAAGCCAGCCTGAAAGTAAGTCAGTGTAAACAAGTCTCGAATTCGTGGGATCAAGCTGTCGACAAGGACTGTGATAAATCCCCATAAAAAAAACAAGGATGTTAAGAAAATAAAAGCCGTTCTGTAATTGTGTTTTGTTTGATTCATAAGATTGAGTTTGTGGTTAAATCTCTGCTGAAATTTTTAATCTTTTTGGAATTTTAAGTCCTTATAAATTAAGTCAGAATTGTTTTTTTTTAACTGTATTTTTCGATATATTTAAGTCATGTGATTTTTTAAAAAAAGACATTTCTTCATTCTTAAATCCTTTTTAAATATAGACAAATTTTATTGATTTTTCGATCGTTGATGTTATCCTTAAAAATGGGAAAATGGTAGTAGAAATTTGCGCGAATTCTTTCCGTTCAGCACGCAATGCAGAAAAGGCAGGTGCTGATCGAATTGAGCTATGCACTGAGTTGGCGACTGGTGGGCTAACGCCATCCTATGGATTACTAAAGCAAGTGATTTCAAAACTATCGATACCAGTGTATGTCTTAATCCGCCCACGCAGTGGAGATTTTTGCTACTCAGACGAGGATTTTGATATTATGAAACAGGACATTAGTCTTTGTAAAAAGTTGCATTGCCAAGGGATTGTTTCTGGAGTTTTACACGCCGATATGACCATTGACCTTGAACGAACCAAAGAGTTGGTAGAACTCACACGTCCTTTATCGTTCACGTTTCACAGAGCGTTTGATTCAGTGCCTAACCCATTGAAAGCCCTAACTGAGTTAGAAAAAATTGGTGTCGAAAGGCTACTAACGTCAGGTCAACAATCGACTGCAGTTGAAGGTCTGCCCCTACTTCAAAAATTACAAGATAACTTTAGTGGAAACATCATCCCTGCCGCTGGGATTAGCACTAAAAATATATCGAAGTTTAAAACGTCCATTTTTAAAGAAATTCATTTCTCTGCCTCCATTCAAGAAAAAAGAATCACAACAGGTTTTCTGCCATTGAATTCTGAAAAACACTTTGACGAAACATACCAAACTTTTGCCGATCGAAACATAATTGAACAAATGATATCATTACTCCATGCATAAATTACATCTCACACTCATTGGCGTTGTCGCAATTCTTATTAGCTGCGAACCAAATAAACAACTTCCAACTGTAGTCACGCTCGACTCTAACTGGTCTTTTCGATCTGCCAACGCTGACGAGTGGCGCTCAGCAACTGTGCCAGGAAACATATATTCTGATCTGATCGATCATCAACTCATCGAAGATCCCTTTATTGGAGCAAATGAGACAAAAGTACAGTGGGTTGCTGATTCAACATGGGTCTATCAAACCAATTTTGATGTGCCAACAACTACACTCAATAAAGAAAATATCCAACTTGAATTTGAGGGTCTTGATACCTATGCAAAGGTTTATTTGAATGACAGTTTATTGATTTCAACCAATAATGCATTCAGGACTTTTAAGGTTCCTGTCAAGGACTTCCTCTTGTCTCAAAACAAACTGTCGATTCATTTTGCCCCAACACAAGTCAAAGAGGAAATTGAGAAAAATAAACTCGATTACACACTACCAGAGGGCAATCGTGTGTTTACGCGCAAAGCGCAGTTTCAATATGGTTGGGATTGGGGTCCGAAGCTAAATACCATGGGGATTTGGAAAGATATCTCCTTGCAGGCGTGGGATGATTCTTCTATTGAAAATATCTTTTTGAAAAAGGATTCCTATACGAATGAAAAAGCACAATTCACTGCTGTTGTAACTCTGACAAGCCCTCCAAATCAGGCAAGTACAATTGAGGTATTGGCCGATGGAAAAGAATTTTCTTTGGCAATACCTGCATCAAGTACAATGGATAAATTCGAGGTTCCCGTCACTATTGAAAACCCTACATTTTGGTGGCCCCATAATCTTGGCGATCCACACCTCTATCAAGTTGAAGTTCGATTGGTCAAAAACAAAACGATAATGGATGAGGTCGTGTTACAACATGGCATACGCAATGTTTCACTCATTGCTGAAGAGGATGAACATGGTCAGTCCTTTTATTTCAATATCAATGGGGAGGCTGTGTATATGAAAGGGGCAAATTACATTCCACAACACAGTTTGCAGAATCGAGTCACAGATGCACATTATGAAAACTTACTCCAAAATGCTGTTGATGCCAATATGAATATGCTTCGTGTATGGGGTGGTGGTATTTATGAAAATGATATTTTCTATGAGATATGCGATGAAAAAGGAATCCTATTGTGGCAGGACTTTATGTATGCCTGTGCCATGTATCCAGGTGATGAAGAATTTTTGGAGAATGCCAAGCAAGAAGCAGAAGACCAACTGATACGTTTGCGAAATCACCCAAGTATTGTCTTGTGGTGTGGGAATAATGAAAACAATGAAGGTTGGCACAATTGGGGTTGGCAAGATGGAAAGACGCAAGCGCAGAAGGACAAAATATGGGGCGACTACTTAAAATTATTTGACAGTATTTTACCAGCAGAAGTAGCAAAACACACCCAACTTGATTATTGGGAAAGTTCCCCGAAATATGGACGTGGGAATCCTAAGTATCAATTTGAGGGTGACGCTCATGATTGGTGGGTTTGGCATGATGCCTATCCATTTGAGCATTTTGAAGACCATGTTCCACGCTTTATGAGTGAGTTTGGGTTTCAGTCTTTTCCGAGTCAAGAGGCGATGAAATTCATCAATCAGTCTGATGATATTCAAATCGATACGGAGGGGATGAAATCACACCAAAAACATCATCGTGGATATGCGCTCATTGATCTGTATATGGACAGGGATTATATGGTGCCAGAGAATGATGAGGATTATGCCTATGTGAGTCAACTGGTGCAGGCGCGTGGAATGCGATTGGGAATCGAGGCACACAGAAGAGCAAAGCCCTATAATATGGGTACCCTTTACTGGCAACTCAACGACTGTTGGCCAGGGATTTCATGGTCGAGTATCGATCATTTTGGCAATTGGAAAGCATTGCATTATGAGGCAAAAGAAGCATTTGAAAACATCCTCATTTCATATAAACGAGAAGGTGATCAGGTTGATGTTTATCTTGTCAATGACTTATTGAAAAATCTAGAAGAAACCTTGGTGTTACAACTGTATGACTTCAAGGGAAATGTATTGTGGAGTTCCTCTACAGCAGTAGAAGTCGATAGGAATAGTAGCGTATTGGCTCAATCGTTTTTTGTTGAAAATATGGGCGATCTAGATGGAAATGAGGTCATGCTCGAGGCTAAGTATGGGGATCATACCAACACTTACTTTTTTGAAAAGCCTAAGAATTTGGCGTTGGGTGAAGCTGAGATTCACTTTGAGATCCAAAAAGTAGAGCAAGGGTTTTCCATTGATCTCACTTCGCCTGTATTGCAAAAGAACATCATGCTCATGGCTGCTGTTAAAGGACAGTTTTCTGACAACTATTTTGATTTGAAAGCGAACGAAAAGAAAACAATTTTGTTTCAGACTTCCTCCCCATTAATAGGAGAGGTTACTTATAAGAGTTTAAATCAATTGATGAAAGATTGATTGGAATTTGCTTTATTATTGAAAACAAAAAAAGCCTGCAAAATGCAGGCTTTTTTCAAACTAACTAAATATGAAAAACCAAATAAATTATTTAGCATACCATAATTTTGTAGCCATATTGTCAGGCCCTTGAATAGAAACAGCAGCACTTACATTATCTCCGTTTGTATTATACGTGTCTGTTCCATATCTTAACCTCTGTGCTTGTCTACCATTCAGGTCCCCAGCAAAAGAGATTATGTCGTTATCATCGGATGTTATGACTGCTGCTGTAGGATACCCAGTATCTCTAACAATAGCCCAACTTTCGTATCCATTAGTGTAATTAACTAACCAACGTTGTGTTGCTATTTTCTCTAGTTTTTCTTCCATTGTACCAGATAACGAACCCATGTCAGAAGACAAAAAATCTGCTGAAGGGGCTGTACCCCAAACAGCCATAGCTTTTTCTAAGCCTAATTGATAGTAAGTATTTGCATCTCCACTAGCGAGTCCCTTTACAATTGCTTCTGCTATCATAAAATGTGAATCAGCCGATGCCATTACAACTTCCGGAAATTGCTCCTTCCCTTCATCGTTTCTAACTTGAGTTATAATATCTGCAGGCTCAGAAAACATTGTTCCTGGCATGTAACCTTTAAGCTTTGGGCTTATTCTTGAGGGCATCCCTATATAATTGGTGTTTTCTGGCATAGTGATAGTCAAATCAGTAGCTGTTTCTGTCCACGTATAATCTTGATCTTGAACAAGACCGGCAGCATCAAGTGTGCTTTTAACGAAAGCAATATGAGCATCGATTAAGGCAACATTTTCACCTGTAGTTGGTTTTGTTATTGTCATTGTTCCGCCTACAGCAGGTTTAGTCATTAAAGGCAACCTTGGATCATCATAATCTTTCATTGCATTATTCAAAGCCTGAGAAACTCTCCAATCGCTACCTCCACCTCCAAATGTATATACATCTCCATAGCATGCAGCGGAAGAAGCTCCCCATATGTTTGTTTCAGCAGGAAAACTTGCAAACATACCATCAACATCAGCCAATACTCCGGATGCAATTGCTTCTGAAGCAGCAGTAGCAGAAAAATCTTCTCCTGCAGCTCCATGGGCTCTTAGCGCTAATCGTAACTTTAAACTGTTTGCCATTTGTTTCCAGTTTTGCATATTACCATTAAATATTACATCATTTTCTGCAAGCTTCCCAAAACCACTACCAGCTTCTGTTTTATCACCAATAATTTCTATTGCTTCATCAAGTTCAGCAATTATTCCTTTATATATGGTTAATTGGTCATCGAACTTAGGTAAAGCTATATCTGGATCAGATGCTTCTGTGTATGGGATCATTCCATAGGCATCTGTAAATTGTTGGTAATAGACCCCTTTCATTATAAGCCCTAGAGCATAATACATTTCATCCTCTAAAGAGCCCCCTTCTTTGACATTATTCAAATATGAAGTTAAGACAGTATTGTAACCCGATAGGTGGTTCCAACAACCAAAGTCTGACCAAAAGCTATTATATAACCATCCTAAATCGCCATCCCAACTAGATCCGGCCCATCCATTAGATGATTGGCCAGAAAATTGATCAACGTGTATTACATTTCCTAGCCAGCGAGGAAACATATTACCTTTTAGAAGCCTTTGCTGAATTTCAGTAACAAAAAACTTGGCACTGATATCTTCAGTAGAAAGTGCATCAGGTTGTGTGTTTATTTCATCAAAATCATCTGTACAGGACAGAGCTGTAGCCATTAATAAACTAGTAAAGATTAATAATATTCTATTTTTCATTTTTTATGTATTTATATTAAAAATTCAATGTTAGATTTATACCTAAACTTCTTAATGTTGGCATAGCATTGTGGGACATACCTTGTGTACCAAATGATGTTCCCAGCACCATTTCAGGATCTATATCATCAGCACTCTTAGATAAGAAAAATAAGTTTCTTCCCACCAATTGAATGTTTGCACTTTGAAGTCCAAATTGTTCAACACCAGAAATATTGTACCCTATTGAAAGTTCTCTTAATCTAATGTTGTCTTGATCAAAAATATAGTTCCCAGAAACGTTACCCATCGCTGTCCAATATTCTTCTCCAGAAATACGTTCTGTATTAGCAACTCCAGTTCCGGTATTAATTCCGTTTACTAAAATTCCATCACGGTATTGAAGACTTCTTTTAGATACACCTTGTCGATCTAAATCAGCAGAGGTTTGTGAATAAATTTGACCGCCTACACGAGCATCTATTAAAAAACTCATGGAGAAATCATTGAACCTTATGGTGTTAGACCATCCAGCCAAGAAATCGGGTTCTGTGTTTCCTAGGAGCTCTGTAGGAGCAGCAGATGCAGTGGGTATTCCACTCGCGTCAGTTTCACCAGTTAAAACTTTACCATAAATATCCCCAATACTTCCTCCTTCAGTAGCTTTAACAGCAATATTATTATCAGAAGAGGTGTTGTAAGTAAAGTTGTCCAATCCATCTGTTAAATCCTCAACTTTATTTTCATTTTTTGAATAAAAAAGCGAAGTGTTCCAAACAAGATTATTTGAATCAATCAAAGTTGCGCCAAGTGCAATCTCCAGACCCTTATTAGACACTAAACCAATATTTGTTCTATTAAAGGTAAAGCCCGTAGATGCTGCTACTGGGACATCAAAAATTAAATCTTCTGTTTCGATATTGTATAAAGTTACATCTAAATTAAGTTTATTGCTAAGCATACTTAATTCTAATCCAAACTCAGAAGACGTTACTGTTTCAGGTTTTAAATCTGGATTAAATTTAATAGGTGAATTACTTAAGACTGTTAACCCAAGGTAACCTTGCCCAGGAACATTGTATGTTTGATTAAGCTGATATGGATCTGTATCATTACCTACTTCTGCTAGACTAGCACGAACTTTAAATAAATTGAAAAAATTCTGTTCTGGATCAATAAACCTGTTAAGTATAGCAGATAAACTCAAAGAACTGTATGCATAAGATCTATTATTTTCACTTAAAGTAGATGACCAGTCATTGCGTAGAGAACCATCAAGATATAAGAAATTATCATACGCTAAATTAACAGAACCATAAGCGGAATTTACTTTTTTAACGGCCAGTGGTGCTTCAACTGGTGAATTAACAGTCTTCAAGTTTGAAACAAAAAATTTCGTCGGGATTTTAAAATCGGAACCAAAAATCATCATACCTTCGGAGCTTCTTTTAGATAAATTACCCCCTAAATTAGCTATAACATTTAATTTTTCTGAAAATTGATGATTAGCAGTGAATAAAACTTCCGAGTTTAATTCCCCAAATTGACTTTCCTGAATCATCATTTGTCCTTCATCTGAGTAGTGATGTCCAGGTTTTTTGACTTCTATGTCTCTAATGTTAGTTACATCAGCACCAACACGAATAAAAGCACTTAACCAATCCGTAAACTCATAATTTATTTTAGTGTAACCTAAAAATCTATTTCTTCTTACTGAACTTTCATCATGAAGAGCCATCCAAAAAGGATTCCCAATTATGCCGTCTCCATATGTAATAACTTTAAATTCTGAAGGAGTTCCAGGATTCTCCATTTGATAATTACGCATGTCATCAATAGCTACGTTTCTTGGCATTCTGTATAAATAACCAATGAGGCCTTGTGCTCCAACTGAAGATGCTCTACCAGTTACTTCTTGAGTAAAATAGGTGGCCTTAGCGTCAACGGTCAATCTATCAGAAAGATTTGTTATTGATCTTAAATTAAAGTTATGACTTTCTAAATCAGATCCCTCAACAATTGACTCAGATGAGTTATTTGTATATGAAAATCGTGTTGATCCACTTTCTGATCCTTTATCGATTGATAGGGATGTTATTGCTCTAACTCCAGCTCTAAAAAAATTCTCAACATTATTAGGTTTAGCGCTGTAAGCTTTATTTGTTCCATCATAATATGGTTGTGAAGAACCATCTAATTTACCACCCCAAGATAACTCTGACCAGCTTCCACTTGAACGATCTAAATTTGGAGCACCTAAGGATCCTTGCCCATACTGGTTTTGAAAATCTGGTAAAAACATAGGATTATCAACATATAGGTTTGTTTTTAAAGTTACACCTAACCTATCAGACCTTGAACCTTTTTTAGTCGTAATAAGTATTACCCCATTACCTGCTCTTGATCCGTAAAGTGCTGATGCTGCAGGCCCTTTGAGTACAGATATGGTTTCAACGTCATCAGGATTTATATCTGAAATACCCCCACCAGCAATACTTGGTTCAAAACTTACCTGACCACCCTCATTATTGGAACCAGCTTCTCTTTGGCCACCGTCATTACTAAGTGGTAATGATGCATTAATTGGCATACCATCAACAACAATAAGTGCCTGAGAATTACCAGCTAAAGAATTGTTACCTCTTATTGTAATTCTTGATCCAGAACCAAGAGATCCTGCAGCAGATACCTGAAGGCCTGCAACCTTACCTGTAAGAGAACTAGCAAGGTTATTATCCTTAATTGTATTCACATTATCGCCAGCAACTTCAGTGACTGCATAACCCAATGATTTTTTTTCTCGAGAAATACCAAGAGCTGTGATGACAACCTCGTCCAGTAATTGGTCTTCTTGTAGTACAAAATCAATTTGCGAAGAAGAATCTACACTTGACTCTTGTGTTGCATATCCAACAAAAGAGGCAACCAATACATCGCCAGCAGAAGCCTCTATGCTAAAGTTCCCATCAAAATCAGTTGTTGTTCCAGTGTTTGTACCCTTCACAACAATCGTGGCACCAGGAAGTGGTCCATCCGCTGTTGTTACAGTTCCAGAAACTGTCTGCTGAGCCATCACATTGGAAGTGAACAACGCAATCAACAAAATTGTTAAATAGTTTATTAATATTTTCATAATGATTTCATTTTGGTTATGTGTCAAAAGTACACCGCCTGATTGCATTGTGCTAAAAAACACATACTGCAATTTGACTGCAAAAACTATTAATATGGTAAAAAAAAGGTGTAATTATTTAAATACTGAAAATAAAAGCATTTAAATCTTGTTTTTTGTCTAAACTCAATTTTTTTGCCAAGCGATAGCGCTGACTTTGAACGGTGCGCAAGGAAATGCCAGAAATTTGAGCAATTTCATTGTTGCTTTTATTCATTTTTATGTAGGCGATCAAACGTAAATCAACTTTTGACAATTTGTAATTTTCGTTGAGTTTTTTGTAAAAATCTGGAAACACCTCAACAAACTTTTTGTCAAACTCACTGTAGGCACTTTCTGAATTAATCAAAGACGAAATTTCTCTTTTCATGCGATTCACACAAGTGGCTGGAAGCTCCTTATCATCCCCTAAACTTTTTCTAAAGTTTTGAAGATACTCGTTGCGCTGGATGATAAAATTGGTTTTGCTAAATAGTTCTCTTTTCTTCGCATTGAGCTCCTCCTCCATTCGATTTCTCTCGAGCTCTAATCTTGTGCTTCTTTCGCGCTGTAAATGATTATTTATTCGGAGAATGACAACCAATAATATCAGGATAAGAGCAAAGCCGGAAAATAGTAGCTGTGCGCGATTATACCTGATTTCACTCTCATTAATTTCAGCTTGTTTTTCAGACAACAAAATGATGTTCTCAACATTATCAAGCGACTTATAGGGGTCAATTTGTGACTGTTTGCTGTAATATATGATCGAATCTTTGATTGATAACAGCTGATCAAATTCCCCCAAATTCTGGTAAGTGTCGGCCAGTAATTGAAAATTTCTGATTCTACTGTCGCCTTTGATAAATTGCTCAGAGTGTCTGTTGAAAATAGATCCTATATTATTTTCCAGTATCGATTTTGCAAGTGTAAAATTCTTAAGTCCAATATGACACTCGGCAATAGATACGTTCAATCCTGGTATTTCATTAATGAAAGATTTTGCTAACGTTTTTGCTTGCATAAACATTGCTAAGGACTTTGAAAACCGTTGTTTGTTTTTTAAATAATCGGCATAAGTTGAAATGGCCTCAGAGTAGTTCAATTGAATCTCTGAATCACTTGAAAAGGAAGGTTCCAAAGATTCTTTCTCAAAGACTGACTTCGAAAGATCGAGATAGGTAAGTGCCTCCTCGGTATTGTCCTGCAGCAAATATAAATTGATAAACTGCGTGTAAGATTTAATGATATCTGAGGGCTTATCAATTAATTGTCTACGTGTTAATATCTTTTTGTAGTATTGAAGAGATTCTTCAAAATCTCCCAAGGTGTAGCTGATCATCGCCAAATTTCCCTCAACAGTATTCAGCCCAAAAAACTTGTCTTCATTGTGCATTTCTTCATACAACTCAAAATTTTCAATTGCCTCAAAATAAAAATTGCGAGCTCTCTCAAAATCACCATAATTTAGATAGGAGTTTCCAAGGGTCACCAAAATCCAAGGCGGTTTTGTAATTTTTTTGAACAATCTCTGCTCGACAGGCAAGCTCTCAAAAACCCTCAAAGCCTGAAACAAATAATCAAAAGATTCTTTTTCAAAATTGATGTAATATAAGGTTTGACCAATCAAATAATTTGTGTCATAAACATCCCAACTCAGTTTGTTAAAATCAGAAGTAGAAATCGCTCGATATCCAAAATCAAGTGCTTTTTCAGGGTCTTTAATCGTATATTTTCGAATGGAATCATTCAAGGAGGAAATCGATTGGCTGTGCAACAGTTGCAAGCCAATGACGAACATTAAAACAAAAAATCTATTCATTTTAGTTTTCCTCTACTAATATTATTAAAGCTAATGTACGATAATACTGCAAAAAAATGCAACTTTTACTCCATTGCTATTTTTGACAAAATATAGCACAGAGAACAAATGACCTAAAAAACTTGATTAGGTGTCTACAATATATCTATGTTTAAATTCTTGAAAGGGTCAAGTAGCACATCATTTGGGTCAAGTTCTGTCACCAAGGTATCGATGTCGGAAACATTGACACATTTGTATTTTTGATGGGAGTTGAATTTCTTTGAAATACATAATAGTATCGATTTGCGAGATGCTTTGACAATAGCTCTTTTAATCTGTACAACCTCCCAATCAAATTCGCTTAATCCATGTGTTGGATCAATATATCCAGTACTGATAAAACTATAATCAAAACGAATCTGAGAAAGTTCATTGACAGCTCCAACGCTGACGCTCATATGAGACTCTTTTGAAATTTTACCCCCGATGAAAATCAAATCGACATTTGGTTTCTTGACCATTTCGCTTGCAATCGGCAAACTCAAAGTAAAGCAAGTGATTTTCGTTTTTGGTGGAATCAGTTTTACGAGCTCCATGCAAGTGGTTCCCCCATCGATGAATATAACAGCACCATCTGAAATGAAGGGGATTGCTTTTTGTGCAATGGATTGCTTTTCATTCACATCATACACATCAACTGCTGCATTGTTGGACACAAAACCAAGTGAGATTGCTCCACCATGCACCTTCTTGATCAACTGCTTTTTATCAAGCTCCTTGACATCTCTACGAATGGTGTCGATAGAAACATTGAGCTGCGCAGCCATATCCAATAATAGTATCCGGTTGCGAAGCGACACTTCGTCTAAAATCTTCTGATGACGTTCTTCTTTAAGCACAGGTATATTATCATCTAAAAATAATATTTTTTGAGAAAATTAACACTATAACAGCATTAAAAGCTTGTAAAGCTGCAAAATAAAGAATTAATTTGCATAAATAAGCAAATAATGTCATGACAAAAGCAACCTTAAATCATCCAACAAAAGAAGCCAATCACCAATACGACTGTGAACACATCCCTGTTCGTGTGTATGAAGATTCAAGTCTTGCATGCCAAAAAATTGGTGATGAAATAATCGATCAGATCAATCAAAAAGGTGCAAACAAACCTTTTGTTTTGGGCTTGGCGACTGGCTCAACACCTATAAAAATATATCAACACCTCATTCAAGCCTACAAAGAGGGAAAAGTAAGTTTCGCAAACGTGCACTCCTTCAATCTAGATGAGTACTTTCCCATGGATCCTAAATCGATTCATTCTTACGTGGAGTTTATGCATAAAAATTTCTTTGATCATACCGATATGCCAAAAGAAAATATTCATATTCCTGATGGAACGATAGCACCAGATGAAATTGATCATTATTGTAAGTCATATGAAGAATCGATTCAATCGCTAGGAGGTATAGACATTCAACTGCTGGGTATTGGTCGTACGGGGCACATTGGTTTCAATGAGCCTGGATCAGCGATTCACTCCAAAACAAGACGAGTTTGGCTAGACCCTATCACGCGAAAGGATGCAGCTAGTAGTTTTTTTGGCGAGCAATTTGTTCCCAAACAAGCCATCACTATGGGTGTGGATACAATCATGAAAGCCAAAAAAGTGTATTTAATGGCATGGGGTGAAGGGAAGTCAAATATCATTGCGAGAACTGTTGAAGGTGCTATCAGCGAACAAGTACCTGCTACCTTTTTACAACAACATAATGACTGTGAATTTGTACTTGATAAAGCCAGTGCATCTGAGTTGAGTCGAGAAAAAACACCATGGCTGGTGGAGACTTGTCATTGGGATTCGGAACAGATCAAAAAGGCAGTGATATGGCTTGCGAGGCATTGCGAAAAATCAATCCTAAAACTTTCGCGAGAGGATTATGAAAACAACCACCTTCAATCATTGTTGGTTGCCATTGATTACGAAGTTTATCAACTCAATTATCAGGTCCATGAATCACTTCTCGAAGCCTTTGATACTTGGAATAGCACAAAAAAAACAGATGCCAAAAACCCATCTACTGCTCTTGTTTTTAGTCCTCACCCCGACGATGATGTCATTTCGATGGGAGGTACGTTTATACAACTTGTTGACAATGGGTTTGATGTTCATGTGGCCTATCAGACATCTGGAAATATAGCTGTTTATGACGATGAAGTCATTCGATTTATGCAGTTTTGCTTAGATGCATCTCCTGATCAACAACCAATCGCTGATGAATATCAAAAAATTGTAACTGCTTTTGCAAAAAAGAAGGTTGGTGATATTGATTCTTTGCGCATTCAGGAGCTCAAGGGTCTCATTAGAAAAGGAGAAGCCTTGGCTGCCTGTCGCGTTTGTGGTGTGCCAGAAAACAAGGCTCACTTTATGAGTTTACCTTTTTACGAAACTGGAGCTGTCAAGAAAAAACCACACACCAAAAAAGACGTTGATCTGACTGTAAAACTGCTGCGAAAAGTAAAGCCGAAAAAGATCTTTGCTGCTGGTGATTTGTCTGACCCACATGGCACACATCGCGTATGCCTACAAGTGATTTTTGATGCTATCGATGAGTTGAAAAAGGCTGGGGATGCATGGCTGAAAGACACACAGGTTTGGCTATACAGAGGAGCGTGGCAAGAGTGGGGTGTCAATGTGATTGAAATGGCAGTGTCACTGAGCCCTAAGAATGTACTGAGAAAAAGAGAAGCTATTTTCAAACATCAATCCCAAAAGGATCGTGCGATGTTTCCAGGGCCAGATGCAAGAGAGTTTTGGCAGCGTGCCGAACAACGAAATACCCACACAGCAAATCAGTATAACTTATTAGGACTGCCAGAGTTTGAAGCTGTAGAAGGCTTTGTTCGCTACAACCCTTAGATTAAAAATTGTTTTTCTATATTGCTTGTATAAACAAATCAAAAACCCAGATTTATGAAAAAACCTGACTTTCCATTTCGACAAACTTTATTGTCGTTTTATGTATTGATAACAATATTTTCTGTCGCTTGTTCACCCTCAAATGAGCCAAGTGCAGTATTAGATTATAGAATCGAAAAGTTTGATCTTGAAAACAACGCCATGGATGTCGTTTTCACTGTTACCAATAATACATCAATCGATTTTGTCGAAAACAAATGGTCGTTACACTGGAATCAAATCCTTGGAGAGCCACTGCAAGAAAGCCTTCCCGATGGAATTGATTTTGAGCGTGTCAATGGCAACTCTTATTTGATTCTAAGATTTGGTGATTCGTGGCAATTGCGCGCTGGCGAAAGTATCTCATTCAGTGCTGTGACAACAGGGCTGATGAATCGATTGCCCTTAGGCCCTCGAGGTGCATTTGTTGTAACACCCTCTCAAACCATTGATTTACAGACCAATATTGACTGGCAAAAGGCTGAGGGGCTCGATGGGTTGAACTTGCCAACAGCCAAAGATATATATCAAAATCTAGCGAATATTAAAAACATCCCAACAGACTTAATCGCATGGGTCGTTCCAAGTCCAAAGTTTTCCTCCAAACCCCAATCGGAGCGAAAGCGCCTAACCAACTGGAATGTATATATCAATGGTAAGGTAGAAAGTGATGAATTTGACTCCTTGTTGAAAACCCCTTTTGAAAAAATAGTCTCTACTCTTTTTCCAGCTGTTACCATCGATTGGGTCGAGTCAGATGAAGGAGCAAATGTAATCCTCAATCATAGAGAAGATATTGCACCTGAAGAATATCATTTGGAAATCAAAGAAGATCGAGTGGTTGTTGGCACAGGTTCATATGGTGGACTATTCTACGCTCTTCAATCATTGTTACAAATCGATCAGATTGCAGCAATAGAAAATCGAGGGTGGCCTATCATTCAAATTTCTGACAGCCCACGTTTTAAATATCGAGGGTTTATGCTTGATATCTCCAGAAACTTTTATGGATTAGACAAACTCAAACAAATTATCGATTTAATGGCAATGTTCAAACTCAATCATTTTGACATAAAACTCTCAGATGATGAAGGTTGGCGACTCGAAATCCCTGGGCTTCCAGAGCTTACTGAAATAGGTGCTAAAAGAGGATTTACAACCGATGAAAATGACCAGTTAATCCCAATGTATGGGTCTGGCGCAAATGGTGGTGAAACTGGAAATGGGTTTTTATCACAAGATGATTTTATATCCTTGTTGCAATATGCTAAAGCAAAAAATATTACCATTATTCCTCAACTCAGTTTTCCCTCACATGCTCGTGCCTCAATTGTTTCGATGGATGTAAGGCGAAACAGGCTCAATGCCTTAGGCGATGACGAAGGTGCCGAAATGTATGCACTCTCTGACCCCAATGACAATAGTGTTTATCAATCTGCTCAGCTATACAATGACAATACCATTAATATATGTATGGAGAGTTCATATAGATTTTTTGATAAGGTAGTTGCTGAAGTTGCAGCCATGTATCAAAAGGCCAATGTTCGGCTAAAACAGTTTAGTATTGGCGCTGACGAATTGCCTTATGGTGTTTGGGAAGGTTCTCCAAGGTGCATAAATTCTGCAACTGGCACTGCCAATGATGTAGATCTTGAAAACCTATATAATGATGCACTTTTACGCCTGAAGAGCAGTATTGAAAAGCATGGCGCTGTGATGTCTGGGTGGGAAGATTTTTTACTTGTACACTCTAAAAACAGTCAAAGTGAAACCAAATTGAAAGACGAGCGATTTGATTATAATGTCATTCCATATTCTTGGAATAATACATGGGGCGGAGGTCGTGAGGACATGGTCTATAAACTTGCAAATGCAGGTTTTAAAACTGTAATGAGCAACTCTTCAGCATTTTATTTTGATATGGCCAACGACAATGATATGGACGCTTTTGGACTGAATTGGTCTGGCTATGTGGATTATTTCGACACTTGGGCAATTGATCCTCAAGATATTTTTGCCAATAGGGCATTAAATCGAAAGCACAACATCACATCTGATTATATTTTAAAAACAACCAAACTCAACCCAAATAAGCAGGACAATCTCATTGGCATACAAAGTCAGTTGTGGACTGAAACTGTTACGAGTGAAACAATATTAGATCAAATGCTACTGCCCAATCTCATTGTTTTTGCAGAAAGAGCTTGGGCCAAAAAACCTTGTTGGATATCCTATCAAAGCAGTGCGCAAGAACATAAAATGACAAAAGATTGGAATCAGTTTTTAAATGTCATGGGGAAACGAACACTGCCTGTGATCAACAATCTATTTCCTGATTTTTATCATGATTTACCAAAGCCAGGGGGTATCATTAAAAACGATTCACTGTTTGTCAGAAGTCCATTTCCAGGGATGCGCGTTCACTATACCTTAGATGGGTCAACGCCAAGCTCCTCATCAAAGGCATATCATCACCCCATATCCGTCAATCCTGATGATGTTGTGGTTTTGCGCAGCTTTGATAAACATCTCAAAGGCGGAAAATCTATAACCATTTTTCGTGAATAGATTGAGTCTAGTCAACAATAGCCTGATAGACAAGTGCTTTTAGTTTTTGATGATCGTCCAACGTGATTGGAACCACTTGCGTGAAATAAACAACCACTAGTTTTTCTTCGGGATTTACAAAATAACTGCTGTGATATGCACCTCCCCATCCATATTCGCCAACACTCCCCAAAGTGCCTCGATCTCCAAGATCATTGGTGATGGAAAACCCTAGACCAAATCCAGTACCCCAGTCCCATGGAAAACGAACCCCTTCGTAGTGATCGCCATTCATGTGATCGGCAGTCATCAACTCCACAGATTTTCTTGATAATAGGCGATGATCATTGTATACACCTCCATTCAAAAGCATTTGTAAAAACTTGGCATAATCGCTAGAGGTACTCAACAAACCTGCTCCTCCCGAGAAACTTTTGCGAGGACCATTCACATAATGTCCCTGTGTGACCTCATGCTCACTCGATCCATCATCACCATTTTCCTCGGCGCGTACGAGTTCATAATCCTCTTGATTGTACACCACACTTAATCGTGATGTTTTTTGTTTGGGCAAATAAAAATGGGTGTCAACCATTCCAAGGGGGTCAAGAATTCTCTCTTTCAAAAATACATCCAGCGGCTGTCCAGAAACGACTTCGATAACAGCTCCGAGGATGTCTGTATTATAACCATAAACGTATGCCTCTCCTGGGTGTGCCTCCATCGGAAGTTTTGCCATCTTTCGAATGGATTCTAAAATTGGCTCATCCTTGTGAGCAAAATACCAACCCTGCAAATCTGCTTTTTTCCATAGGTGTGATGCTGGACCAAAACCATAACCTATCCCTGCCGTATGTGTCATCAGGTCACGTATCCGAATTGGTCTTTTGGCTTTCACTATGCGATAACGATTTCTACCTTTTCTCTCAGCTACTTTGGAGTTTTTAAACTCAGGAATATGAGTAGATAAAGAATCTGATAACAACAATTTACCTTCTTCCTGCAACATCATAATGCCAACACTAATCAATGCCTTGGTTTGTGAAGCGATCCTAAATATTTTATCATTGGTCATTGGAATTTTATTTTCCATATCACTCATCCCAAAAGATTTGTGATACACGATTTTACCATTCCTAGCAACCAGTACTACAGATCCTGGCAATTTCCCATTGTCGATATAATTTGTAAGAGAGCGATCTATGTTTGACAGTCGTGTTGAAGACATCCCTTGGTTTTCAGGAAGATCAGGCTCGAGTTGTTGACCGAAACCAATGGTGATAAAGAGAAATAAAAAGGTAAATTGTATGTGTAGAAGGTTTTTCACAGTTTTAAAATAGATTATACTTGGCAATTTCTGTCGATTTTAAATTCACTTTTACAAATTACTCATTTATTTAATTCTTTTTGCAGTTTATTGCTGTTTTTTCGATAATGAAGATTTTATTATGAAAAAAATTATCGAAATATAACAGTATCTATATTCTTAAAAAATACAACGCAAAAGCTGATATAAAAATAGAATAAACATTGCCATTTCTTTGGACAAAATGAATATATTTGATGCCAAATGAGATTGTTTTTCATGAGTAAAGAAAACAAAATAATAATTAAAAATGTCACCCTTTTTAGCTGAGTTTATTGGCACTGCTATTTTACTTTTTTTGGGTATTGGTGTTGTTGCAAATGTTTCT
Source organism: uncultured Bacteroidota bacterium (assembly GCA_902586905.1). GTDB lineage: Bacteria > Bacteroidota > Bacteroidia > Flavobacteriales > Flavobacteriaceae > UBA724. The sequence continues at coordinate 33,525 of CACIJH010000011.1, forward strand.
TTGAATAAAACAAAAGCTTTTGGATCGAGCCCAACTGGGAAATGGATTTTGATTACCACTGCTTGGGGATTCGCTGTGTTTTTTGGCGTAATTGTTTCTGGAACCTATAGTGGCGCACACCTAAACCCTGCTGTTACAGTTGGATTCGCAATTGCCGATAAATTTGCATGGTCTCATGTACCTCAGTATCTGCTTGCACAACTTCTTGGCGCCATGCTGGGTGCTGCCATTGCATATCTATTTTATAGCGATCATATTCGATCAACTACTGATGAAAATACCATCAGAGGTTGCTTTTCTACTGAACCAGCCATAAGGAACTATGCGAACAATTATTTTAGCGAATGTGCTGGTACATTTATGCTTGTGTTCTTGATTTTTTTTATTGCAAGCCCTATCCTTACTATAGATGGATTAGACGATATTCAGTATGGAATCGGATCGATGGATGCCTTTCCTGTGGGTGTTCTTGTTTGGCTTATAGGAATGACACTTGGAGGTACAACTAGTTATGCGATTAACCCCGCTCGTGATTTGGGTCCGCGTATTGTATATGCATTATTTCGAGGAAAAAAAGCAAAGCCTGATTGGTACTACTCATGGATACCTGTTTTAGGCCCTCTGACAGGTGGTCTTTTGGCTGGACTTGCCTACTCATTTTTAATTTGATATAGCCGAAAATTGAGATTGTTAGGAGTAAAAAATTTGATCTTCTAGGACAGTAAAATCAATTTACTTTAACTACCTTTTTTATCTGTGGAGCATATTTTTTTATGGTTGTCTCAACACCCAACTGCAAGGTCATTTGATTGACACTACAGGAAATGCAATTTCCCTCTAGTTCGACAATAACAGTGTCACCTTCAATGGCAACCAACGATATATTTCCACCATCGTTGACCAAAAAAGGACGAATTTCTTCGAGTGCTTGTTCTACTTGTTCTTTTACTTCTACCATATTCAAAATATTAGGAAACTGCCGAACAACCAGCCATGGTGGTAATCTTCACAATTTCTGTTGGGGGTAATTCTTTGTTTCGCAGCACAAGTTGCGTAATCAGTGATTGTGTGATACTTGTGAAGGCATTTTCGATCGCTCCACCTTGCAGTACAGCTGGCCTACCAACATCTCCTGCTTCCCGAAGACCCTGCACCAAGGGCAAGTCGCCGAGAAATGGTACATCTATATCCTCTGCCAAGTACTTGGCACCATCTCTTCCGAAAATATAATATTTGTTTTCAGGGAGTTCCTCTGGAGTGAAATAGGACATATTCTCCACTATTCCTAAAACAGGTACTTGTATTGAATCTTGTTGAAACATCGCTACTCCTTTTTTGGCGTCAGCAAGTGCAACGGCCTGGGGTGTACTCACCACAACAGCACCAGTGACAGGAAGGGCTTGCATAATACTGAGGTGAATATCTCCTGTTCCAGGTGGTAAATCGATCAGTAAAAAGTCTAGCGCACCCCAATCTGCATCGAAAATCATCTGATTCAGTGCCTTGGATGCCATCGGTCCTCGCCAAATAACTGCCTGATCAGGCTTTGTGAAGAAGCCAATCGATAACAGTTGAACTCCATAGTTCTCAATTGGTTTCATTTTTGACTTGCCATCAACCTGTACAGACAGTGGACGTTCAAAAGCAACATCAAACATCAATGGCATGGATGGCCCATATATATCTGCATCGAGAACACCAACCTTAAAACCCATGTTGGAAAGAGTAACTGCAAGATTGGCTGTTACTGTAGATTTACCAACGCCCCCTTTTCCAGAAGCGATCGCAATGATATTTTGAACCCCTTTCATTGGCTTTCCTTTAATGAGGTTTGACTTTTCTTCGGGAGTGTTCTTATGTGTAACTTTGACTTTACACGTATAGTCATCACTTATTTTCTCCCGCAAGGCAGCCCCAACATGTGCTTCTATCTTTTTTCTAGATTGCAAAGTCGGACTGTGCATCAATAGATCGATAAGAACTTCCTTTCCCATGATCTGAACATTTGCCAATGCACCAGCATCTCCAATGCTTTGGGAAGAACCCAGCAGTGGAATGTCTTTGACAATTGACTCTATGTCAGATTTTTTCAATTTTGCTTTTTTAAAATGATTCTAAATTACAAATATAGTACAAAGCCAGCAACTTACATAGGGTTAACTGGATCCCAAAACACTTGTTTGAAGTCAATGATTTGGTCATTTTCGATATGATGCCCTTCATTTTCCAACAACTGCTGCATCACCCTAGGTCCACCAAAATGGTGTTTCCCAGTGAGCAACCCATTTCGATTGACAACACGATGTGCAGGTACATCTAGTTTTGTATGCGCAGCGTTCATGGCCCAACCCACCATTCGTGCCGATCGACGCATGCCCAAACAAGCTGCAATTGCACCATAACTTGTCACACGACCCTCTGGAATTTGACGAACAATAGCATAAACACGGTTAAAGAAATCGGACTCATTTGACTTGTCACTCATAACTAAATCTTAGGTAGGTTATTGGGATTTTTTGAGCCAAATACTGTTGCTCATAAAAGGTTTGAATAGAAATCACATCTGTTGGTGCATGAACATATTTATATACATCATGATGTGCCATTTGAGGTTCAATTCCCATGCCGTCTAAAACACCAAGGGTATATCCATGCAGAAAAGAACTGTCAGTCTTTAGGTGTACAACTCCTTTTGGCTTGAGAACTCGCTGGTACTTCTGCAAAAATTCGGGGTTGGTCAACCTGTGTTTTGTGCGCTTGAACTTTAGTTGAGGATCTGGAAAAGTCAGCCAAATTTCGGAAACTTCACCTGCAGCAAATACATGTTCAATCAGCTCGATTTGTGTTCGAATAAATGCAACATTAGTGAGTTGTTCTTCATGAGCTGTTTTTGCTCCTCTCCAAAAACGTGCCCCCTTGATGTCGATTCCAATATAGTTACAATCAGGATTTTGCTGTGCCAATGCAACTGTATATTCACCTTTGCCACAGCCCAACTCTAGGATGATGGGGTTATTATTTTGAAAATATGTATGCCAGTTCGCTTTATAACCAAACAATTCATTGACCAGTGACTCCCTAGTTGGCTGAATCACATTGGGTAAAGTTTCATTTTCTTGAAAACGCTTTAGCTTATTCTTGCTGCCCATTGACTTCTATGTTTGGTCAACCGAGTAGGTTGCCTTGTCTAAGGTAAAAGAAAATTGAGAACCAATATCAACTTTACTTTCAACAAACATTTCTTGCTGATGTGCTTCAACGATGTGTTTCACGATCGAAAGCCCCAAGCCAGAGCCGCCATCTTTACGGCTTCCACTTTTATCAACGCGATAAAAACGCTCGAACAAACGTGGCAGATGCTCTTCTGCAATTCCCTCGCCATTGTCTGCAATATGAACAGTGATTGTGTGTTCATCAACGTCTTCAAAACGAACTTCTGTTGTCCCCTTTTTCTTTCCGTATTTAATCGAATTTACAATCAGATTTATCACAACTTGTTGAATTCTTTCCTCATCTGCATGAACTTCAATCGGAAACAAATAATTTTTGTCAAATTCTAATGATATATTGGCTTTGGCGGCTCGAATTTCTAGCAATTCAAATATATTTCTAACGTGCTCCACAATATCAAAATTTGACATCACTAGTGCTTGATTTTGTGTCTCAAGTTGTGTCAGCAAATCCAAATCTTTTACAATATAAAGCAGTCTATTGACCCCTTTGCTTGCTCGAGTGATATATTTTTTATTGACTTTTTCATCATACAAAGCACCATCTGATAAGGTCGATAAATATCCTTGAACTGTAAACAAAGGGGTTTTAAGTTCATGCGCTACATTGCCTAAAAACTCTTTTCTAAAGGCATCTTGACTTTTTAAAGTGGTGATTTCTAATTTTCGCTTCGAAACAATTTCTTTAACCCTCTCTTCCAACTCCTTCAAATCAATGACTTCATTGGCTTGATAGAAGACTTCATTTTCCGCAGAAAAATCTTTGAAAAGTTCTTTGAGGTGGGTGTCTAGGAGTTTATTGATTTGTCTGTTGAGCCAGAAATAAAGAGCGAACGAAAAAATGACCCCTAATCCGATTGAAAGGGTTAGGATATTGGGTGAAAATGGGTCTTGATTAAAAAGGACATAGCTCGAAAGAGAAACTGCGATTACAACAATCAATAGACAGGCAGTTGAGTATGCAATGGCAAGTGACTTTCGTTTCTTTGTTAGCACAAGAGTTCATTTAGATGACGTATTTGTATCCAACACCTTTCACTGTTTTGAAGTGTCGATCGCCAATTTTTTCTCTTAGTTTACGTATGTGTACGTCAATTGTACGTCCACCAACGATGACCTCGTTTCCCCAAACACGATCGAGAATTACTTCACGCTCAAAAACTTTGTTGGGCTTACTCGCCAAAAGCGAAAGGAGCTCAAATTCTTTTCTAGGAAGAATTTTTTCATCACCCTCATATATGATTTTATATTCTTCACGATTGACAACAAGGCTACCGGCTTCAATTATTTTACTGCTTTCTTTCCCATCACTAACTCGACGTAAAAGTGATTTAACCTTACTGATGAGGACTTTAATTTTCACTGGTTTTGTGATGTAGTCATCTGCACCAGCTTCCAAACCTGCAACCTGTGTGTAATCCTCACTGCGAGCAGTCAGAAAAACAATGATAAACTTTTCTCCCAACTTGGGTATTTTTCGCAAGTTCTCACATGCCTCAATCCCATCCAAGACGGGCATCATAACATCAAGTAAAATTAAGTGTGGAGACTTGCTTTTAGCTTTTTCAATAGCCTCTTCTCCATTGGTAGCAGTGTAAACTTTATAACCCTCATTAGATAAATTATAACTCATGAACTCTAAGATGTCTGGTTCATCATCAACGAGTAAAATCTTAATCATATTTTTATCCATTATACGCCAAAACCCAAATGTATAAAATTTATAGCTCAATCAACTGCTGAAACATTAGCTTAATGTTAAAAATGTAAATTTGATATCGATTTATGAACCAACTATCGTTTTACCAATCATCAGAAGCATTTGACCTGCAAGCGATTCAATTGTATGAAAAGCAGTTCTCAAACAACCCTATTTATCGTTCGTTTTGCGATTTGGTTCACAAACATCCTAGCGATTGTGAATCTGTTATAGAGATCCCTTATTTACCCATTTCCTTCTTCAAAACACACAAAGTCCTCACAGGAAATCTAGAGTGTTCACATACTTTTGAAAGCAGTGGAACGGGAGGCAAAACAAGCTCACATTATGTAGCAGATATTGAGGTTTATGAGCAGAGTTTTTTCAATTGTTTTGAATTGTTTTATGGGCATCCCAACCAATTTTCTGTGATTGGTCTGCTGCCTGGATACTTGGAAAAACCCAATTCATCTTTGATCTACATGATGCAAAAGTTGATTGAAATGTCGGATTGTGCAGACAGTGGTTTTTATCTAGACAACTACCAAAAACTACATGATGTTTTGAAATATCGCGAACAGGCCAATCAAAAAACTTTTTTGCTGGGAGTAAGCTTTGCTCTCATGGATTTTGCAGAACAATTTCCAAGCTCATTGCAGCATACTATCGTGGTCGAAACTGGGGGTATGAAAGGGCGTCGCAATGAACTGGTGCGTGAAGAACTTCATGCACAACTCAAGCAAAATCTAGATGTTGAGGGTATTCAGTCAGAGTATGGAATGACAGAACTACTCTCACAAGCCTATGCAAAAGACAATGGGCGATTTCGCTGTCCACCTTGGATGAAAGTCTTTGTTCGAAATCCAAACAACCCTTTGGATATTCAAGCACATGGAACAGGGTGTCTTAACATTATTGATCTGGCAAATAAAAATTCTTGTGCTTTTATCGGAACCGATGACCTAGGCAGGGTTTATTCTGATGGTTCTTTTGAGGTAATCGGTAGAGCTGATTCGAGTGACGTTAGAGGGTGTAATCTAATGGTTAGTTGAACACCACCAAAAAGTAGTTCTTTTTTCCACGTTGAAGCAACAAATAGCGATCGCATATGAGATCGGATGCTTGTGCAGTAAACGACTCGTTTATCTTTTCTTTATTTATTGAAATCGAGTTCTCTTTCAGTGCTCGTCTAGCTTCGCCATTTGAGGATAAGAATCCTGTTGAGGAAGCGAGTAAATCTATAGCCGTGCATCCTTCTGCTAGGGTCGACTTGGTTAAGGTGGCTTGAGGAACACCTTCAAACAAATCCAAAAAGGTTGCTTCATCCAGTTCCTTTAGCGATGCCGAAGTTGCTTTTCCAAAGAGGATTTCTGATGCTTGTACAGCCAATAACCTTTCTTCTTCAGAGTGTACCATCCTTGTCACTTCATCTGCTAGGGTCTTTTGAAGCTTACGCATATGTGGGGCTTCTTGGTGTTCTGCAATGAGATTAGCTATCGTTTTTTCATCCAAAAAGGTGAATATTTTGATATAGCGCTCTGCATCATCATCAGAGGTGTTTAGCCAATATTGATAAAATTTATAAGGAGACGTTTTGGTTTTATCCAACCAAACATTGCCTTCTTCTGTTTTTCCAAACTTGGTGCCATCTGCTTTGGTAATCAAAGGGCAAGTAAGCGCATAGGCCTTACCACCTGCTTTTCGACGCACGAGCTCTGTGCCAGTGGTGATGTTACCCCACTGATCACTTCCACCCATTTGCAACAAGCAGTTGTGATGTTCATACAAATGAAGAAAATCATACCCTTGAATCAATTGATAGCTGAACTCGGTGAAGGACATCCCTTCTTTGGCTTTGCTCCCAAGGCGCTTTTTTACAGAGTCTTTGGCCATCAAATAATTGACTGTCAAATGCTTGCCAATATCTCTTGCAAAATCAATCAGTGAAAAGCCAGACATCCAGTCGTAGTTGTTGACGATCTTGGCGTCATTGGGAGAATTTTTATCGAAATCCAAAAAACGGCTGAGCTGGGTTTCAATCCCTTTCACATTTTTTTCAAGTGTTTCTTTATCGAGTAAATTTCGTTCCTGTGATTTGCCTGATGGATCACCAATCATCCCAGTAGCACCTCCGATCAAAGCAATAGGACTGTGCCCTGCTTTCTGAAAATGCATCAAGATCATAATCTGTACCAAACTCCCAATGTGCAAGGAGTCGGCGGTGGGGTCAAAACCGATGTAGCCAGCTGTTGACTTTTCTTTCAATACCTTCTCAGTGTCGGGCATGATGTCATGAATCATCCCTCTCCACTCTAGTTCTGCTACAAAGTTTTTTGCCATTGGTTTAGAATTACACAAATATAAGTCCTTCATGCTGATCAAAAAAGCATAGACTATTCATCCATTATTATTTTGGGAGACAGTTTCTTTCCAATAGAATCGATTGCTATTTTTTCGTTCTGGATTTCCTCCACTCTTTTTTCAAAATCCTCCAATTTTTTTTTAGCTGCGCTTGTAATGCGCAAGTATGCTTTTGGTTGCTTTGCGTAGTAGGCGTTACTTACAGCAAACTGTGTACTATCGATATTGTGGTACTGGTAAAATGACTCCCCATCCAAGCCAATTCTAGTTTTTTCTCCCTTAATCACAAAGGCCTTACTGGCATCAAATAGTGCAAGCTCGAAAATCAAATCGGCCATTTTCTCCTCTCCAATTAGATTTTCTGGTTTTTCTTGATCAACTTGCCCACAAGACAAAAACAGCAAAAACGGCAAAAACAAGTGATTTTTCATCTTTTAAATTTTACAGCCATCGCAGCACTTTCACTTGAAAACACACCATTATCATAGGTCAAAAATCCATTCACAATTGATTGCGTTACACGCGACCGAAAGCGCTGCCCTTCGAGAGGCGACCAGCCACATTTGTAAAGGATGTTTTCTTTAGAAACAGTATAGGGCGCATCCATATCTACAAGTACCAAATCTGCAAAATATCCCTCGCGAACAAATCCTCGTCGATCGATATCAAATAGTTTTGCAGGGTTATGTGCCATTTTTTCAACGATTTTTTCTATCGAAATTTTTCCTTGTAAATGAGATTCCAATAACACAGACAAAGCGTGTTGGACCATTGGACCACCCGAGGGAGCTTTGGTATATGGATTCATTTTTTCTTCCATCGTATGAGGTGCATGGTCAGTGGCAATAATATCAATTCGATCATCATTGAGTGCTGTCCAAAGACCATGACGATCTTGAGCTGTTTTTACAGCTGGATTCCACTTGATCAAACTCTCTTTTTCGTCATAATCAGCATCTGAAAACCAAAGGTGATGAATACAAACCTCTGACGTTATATTCTTTGTTTTTACATCAGAATGACTGTCAAACAATTGGGTTTCTTTTGCTGTTGACAGATGAAATACATGAAGTCTTGCACCTGTTTCTTTGGCAAGTGAAACAGCAGTGGATGAGGAAAGATAACAAGCCTCTTCAGATCGAATCTGAGGGTGAAAAGACATAGGAATATCATCACCATATTTTTCGATAAAAACCGACAAATTGTGTCGAATGGTTTGTTCATCTTCACAGTGAACAGAGATTGGGAGTTTTGTGTTTGAAAAAATCTCTCGCAAAACCTCAGGCTTATCAACCAGCATATTGCCAGTCGATGAGCCAAGAAATAACTTGATTCCTGGCACAAGTTGGGGGTCAACGGCGAAAACTTCGTTGAGGTTGTCATTGGTACCCCCAAACATGAATCCAAAATTGGCCCAAGAAGATGTTTTGGCAATTTCAATTTTGTTTTGAAATTCACTCCAGTTGGTCGTTTGGGGGTTCGTGTTTGGCATTTCAAAAAAGGTGGTAATACCCCCAGCAACTGCAGCACGACTTTCTGTTTCTATTGTGCCTTTGTGCGTGAGTCCAGGCTCGCGAAAATGAACTTGATCATCGATGAGCCCAGGTAGTAACAACTTACCCATTGCGTTGATTTCAACATCTGCCACATCATCGATTTGAGGCGCAATTTTAGAAATGAAAGCACCCTCGACGAAAAGATCAAGGGTTTTGATTTGCCCCTCGTTTACGACTTTTGCATTGCGAATCAAGAGTGTTTGATTATTTGGCATACAAGCTTTTTATTTTCATCAAAATTATACCAAAAATAGCTTCACTAATAATTGATCGGTTCATTTTTGAAACCCCTCGCGTGCGATCTGTGAATACAACAGGTATCTCCTTCAAACGAAAATTCTTGATCCATGCTTTGAATTTCATTTCAATTTGAAAAGCATAGCCAGAAAAACGAATGTTTTCTTGTATAATAGCTTGAATTACTTCTTTTTTATATCCCACAAAGCCCGCAGTGGTATCTTTAATAGGCATTCGAGTAATCAAACGAACGTATAGTGAGGCGAAATAGGACAGTAAAATTCGAGACAAAGGCCAATTGATGACTTGAATTCCACGAACATATCTCGATCCCACAACAACATCTGCCTTGTCCTGCTGCAGTATATCATATAATTTGGTCAGGTCATAAGGGTCATGGGAAAAATCAGCATCCATTTCGAATAAATATTGATAATTTCGATCCAATGCCCATTGAAATGCCTCGAGATAAGCAGGGCCCAAGCCTTCTTTGGTTGGTCGTTTCAGTAGGTGTAAACGGTCTTTGTATTTTGGCTGTAGTGCTTCGACCAATTGAGCAGTTCCGTCTGGCGAATCATCATCTACAACCAGCATTTCAAAAGGATAATCTAAAGCCATCACAACTCCAACCAATTCCTCGATGTTTTCGGCTTCGTTGTAGGTGGGAACAATAACTAGCTTTTCTTTCATGATATCGCAAAACAAAAGTAGGGAATTCGGCGGTCTTGTTCCCATACCATTGTTTACTTTTGCACTGTGAGAGAATATAGCTTATTACCATACACTGTTGATGATTCTACTGCCATGTGGTATTCATTGCTACTGTTGTGTATTTTACTCGTGATAAAGGTGAGGGATCAAGGGTTGTTTTTTTCGATCACTCGTATCAGCCAAACTGACATTCCTTCGACCAAAAAAATTAACGCTCCCTCTGAAAATATAAAAATTCAAGACATTATCACCTTTGCTTTTCGTGGATTTACATTTGGGTATTTCGTCCATAAACTGTTGATTCATTGGTATTTGATTGATGAGCTAACACCCATTTACTTGATTATTGGTGTATGGCTTGGATACACCATTGCAAAGTTTGTTTTAGAATTCATCATTGGATTGTTTTGGAAGTCATGGCGTATGTTGCTAGAAGTAATTTTACGCAGAGGGCTGCTAAAAACCAAAGCAGCATTTATTTTATTTATATCTATCTTATTCTCAAATTACCCTCCGCTTGATCACCAAATATACTGGGGGTGTATTGGTCTGATATATATAATGTACTACATCATTGGATATCAGTCTTTTGCCAAACCTTATCAACAATTGATCCAAAAAAAGAAAGTGCTATTTATTTCTTATATTTGCACCCTCGAAATTGGACCCTTTTGGGTCTTGTTCGTGTTACTGAATCAAACCAACACATAATACATTTATGAAAGTAAAAACGATTCTTGTTTCACAACCCGAACCAGCTGTTGAGAACTCACCATACAACCAACTTGTTGAGAAGAGAAAAGTTGCCATTGACTTTAGACCATTTATCCACGTAGAAGGAGTTGCTGCAAGAGAGGTTCGCAAGCAAAAAATTGATCTGAGTAAATTTTCAGCAATTATTTTAACAAGTCGAAATTCTGTAGATCATTTTTTCAGACTAGCAGAAGAGATGCGCTACCCTGTTCCCTCCACCTTAAAGTATTTCTGTCAATCAGAAGCTGTTGCTTATTATCTTCAGAAATATGTG
>CACIJH010000012.1 GCA_902586905.1 uncultured Bacteroidota bacterium
TGGTATATGCCATTCGGCATTTACGGGCCACTTCTCTGTCGGTGTTTACCTATTTACAACCCATTATCGGCATTGTTTATGCTGTATTGGTTGGGTCTGACTTTATGACCCCCATCAAGTGGATTGCCATGAGTTTGGTACTCGTTGGCGTATATCTCGTCACCAAACAAGAGCAGCCAAAGGCATGAATCGTTCATAATTATTGGGTTCATAGTTATTGGTTAATAGTTATTGGGCTAAAAGTTATTAGTTATTGGGTTAATAGTCATTCGTTAATAGGAAAATTAAAACGAAAAGGAACGACAACCACCTATCAACCATTAACAATTATCTTTTTAATAATCATGAATACAACCTACAAAACCAATCTTTTTTTAGGAATAACACTTTTCCTATTTGCCTTTGCCTTTGGGCAAGAGCCACCATTTACTTTCACCAAACACCTTCTCGCAGAAAGCATAGGCGCCCGTTCAGTTGTCGCAGCTGACATCGACGGCAATGGCGTTTTAGATGTTTTCTCAGCCTCTACCGAAGACAACTCCATCCGTTGGTTTGAGAACAAAAATGAAGAAGGCTTTACGGACTACACCATTTTTGCCCATGCAAAGGGTGCCTATTCAGTCACCACAGCCGATATCGATGGGGATACTGATATCGATGTACTTTCGGCTTCCAGTGCCGATAACACCATCCGATGGTATGAGAATAAAGGGGTGGATGGCTTTACTTGTATAGATGCCATTTTTAGAAATGCAGAAAGTGCGTCTTCAGTCATCACTGCAAACATGGATGGAGACGAAGATATCGATGTGCTATCAGCCTCCTACTCCGACAACTCTATCCTTTGGTATGAAAATGACGGAACAGGAAAGTTTACCAATGAGCAGGGAGACTATATGGTACATATCATCGATAGCAATGCAGGGGGTGCCCGAGCTGTTGCTGTAGCCGACATGGATGGAGACATGGATATCGATGTGTTATCGGCTTCCTATACCGATGGCATTATCCGATGGTATGAAAACAAAGGAGCAGAAGGCTTTGTCGCATACACCATCGACGATAATGCACCAGGAGCTAATACGATTGCCGCAGCCGATTTTGACAATGATGGCAATATGGATGTTGTTGCAGGTATCTATAATGCCGCCGAAATCCGTTTGTATGAGAACAACAAAGAGGCACTCAATATGCAGCGGGTGCTTCCACAATCAATAGCACTCCATCCAAACCCTATGACCAATGTGCTTCACATAAGCTATATCTCAACGACCACGGTCAACTATACATTATATGACAGTACAGGCAAGCAACTCTCTAGCCAAACCCATACAGGAAAAGAACATCAACTGGAGGTGTGGCATTTGGCAAGTGGCACCTATTTGCTCAAAGCCAATAATGACACGCAGTTCAAATACTATCGCTTTATGAAAGAATAGTTTTTTGAACACCATAGTTCTAGGACGCGACAAAAACTTGTGTTTACAGTACACTTAGAATCGCATTGGTTCTTTGTACTTTTGTGTCATGGCATTGTTGTTTGCTTTCATCGGATATTTACTGTTCCGTTTGCCGGGAGCCATCATTGGCTATTTCTTGGGGAGCTTGGTGTCCAATACTCGTGTCTATACGAACATGGGTAGCACACGCATCAACACCCGTGACTTTGAGGTCAAACTGCTCACCCTTGCCAGTTTGGTCATCAAAGCCGATGGCAAGGTCACCCAAAAAGAGTTGGACTATGTGCGGCGCTATTTTGTGTCGGCCTATGGCAAGGCACGTGCCAATGAAGTGTTTCGCATTTTCAATTCAGAAATGAAAAAAACAGATGTCTCTGCTGCACAAATCTGCAACCACTTTGCCACTTTTGCGCGTTATGAAAGTCGGCTCCAGCTGATCCATTTTTTGTTTGGCATTGCAGGTGCCGATGGGTCTGTTTCCGAAGCCGAATGGCTCAAAATCGAGTCCTTCTCACGCTATTTGCGCGTGCGCCCAATCGACTTTGAAAGCATCAAGGCCATGTTTATCAAACAAGTCGATGGGGCTTACAAAATTTTGGAGGTGGACAAATCAGCCTCCGATTCCGAAATCAAAAAGGCCTATCGCGACCTCGCCAAAAGACACCACCCCGACAAGGTGCAGCACCTAGGCGGGGCCTATGTTAAGGCAGCACGCGAAAAATTTCAAAACATCCAAAAGGCATACGAACAAATCAAAAGTGAGCGTGGATTCTAAGTTTTTTTTAAGTTTGATGTCAGATGAATGATTCTTGGTTGTTGGTCGAATTGGGCTTTTCACATGTGTGGGATTGGCAAGGCTATGACCACTTGCTGTTTCTGATGGCACTCTGTTTGCCCTTTTCGATCTTAGAATGGAAACAGCTCCTATGGCTCATCACCTGTTTTACCATTGGACACAGTCTGTCTCTGGTCATCGCCTCCCTCGATTTACTTACTGTTTCTTCCACTTGGATCGAGTTTTTGATCCCACTGAGTATCGCAGCCACTGCCTTGCACAACATGATCTTTTCCCAACGCAGATGGCTCAAGAGTAGTAAAACTGTGATGTGGGTCACCCTATTTTTTGGGTTGATACATGGCTTTGGCTTTGCTGGCTATTTCGACTTGATTCGCGACCTGGAACAGCCGCTGTGGAGCGCCTTGTTGTTTTTTGCTTTGGGAATCGAAGCAGCACAAATCGCATTGGGCGTGTTGATGTTGCTGCTTGCCTTTTTGGTGCTCAATGTCTGGGGCCGAAGCCGACGTGATTTTATCATTGTGGTGTCTAGTGTCATAATTGGTATATTGCTGCCTATAATTTTTGAACGTTGGCCATGAACAAATCAAAACAACTTCGCTACGACACTGCCTATATGCGCATGGCACTCGAATGGGCTAAACTATCGCACTGCAAACGCAAGCAAGTTGGCTCACTGATTGTCAAAGATCGCATGATCATTTCGGATGGGTACAATGGCACCCCCTCAGGCTTTGACAATTGCTGTGAAGACGATGACTATCTCACCCACTGGTATGTACTCCACGCCGAGGCAAATGCGATTATGAAAGTGGCAGCATCTACCCAATCCTGTGCTGGGGCAACACTCTACATCACCCTATCGCCCTGCCAGCAATGCAGCAAGTTGATCCATCAAGCTGGTATCGTGCGAGTGGTCTATGGCGAAACCTATAAAGATACTTCTGGCTTAGAATTTTTAGAAAAAGCAGGGGTAGCACTGGAGCTGCTCGAAGTGCAACTCTGACAACCTATTTGACTTTATCTTGTATGGCTTTGGCAACCCATAATAGGGCGAGTAAAACAATGGCGCACAAGCCAGCAACAATGCCAACAAGAGCCACCACACTGTCGCCTTGCAAAGGCGCAGTAAAGTCCACATAAAAGAGATTGAAGACAACCAGTCCTAAAGCGATACATGCAAGAGCAATGATGAGTTTTTTCATCCGATAGTTTTAAAAGAGTTGTTGTGCGTTGTTGGCAAATAGTTTCACAGCAATGGCAAGTAGAATCACACCAAATACCTTTTGAATAACACTGATACCAGAGCTTCCCAAAACACGTTCAATGCTTTTGGAAGACTTCAGTACAATATATACCACTAGGATATTGATTACGATAGCAGCAATGATGTTTGCAGCAGCAAATTCGGCACGCAAAGAGAGCAAGGTGGTCAAGGTTCCTGCACCTGCAATGATTGGAAAAGCGATGGGAACTATCGATGCTGTTTCGGGAGATTCTTCTTTATAAAACTGTATCCCCAAAATCATTTCGAGCGCCAAAAAGAAAATGATGATCGATCCCGCCACTGCAAAAGAATTGACGTCTATGCCGATGATGTTGAGGATTTCTTCCCCCACAAACAAAAACCCAATCATAATCACTAGGGCAACCAAAGATGCTTTTTCTGACTGGATATGACCGACCCTTTGACGCAGCCCAATGATGACAGGCGTGCTGCCAATGATATCAATGACAGCAAACAGAATCATCCCAGCAGTAAAAATTTCTTTGACATCAAACATGCGACAAAGATACAATCTTGCCATTGATTATTGTAGCTTTGTGAGATGTTTCAGTTGGGGGATACTTTGGTATCGGAAGAATTGTTGAAAGAACACTTTGCTTGTGACTTGTCGCAGTGCAAAGGGGCATGCTGTGTGGAGGGCGAAGCAGGTGCACCACTCAGCGCAGAGGAGGTCCAGCAATTGGCAAAGGACTATGATGCTATCGCTCCTTTTTTAAACGAAGCAGGTCGTAAAGCCATTGCCGCACAAGGCACATCTAATGTGGCCAAAGACAAGAGTGTGGAAACCCCATTGGTGGATGGCGCAGCTTGTGCATACGCCACTTTTGATGAACGCGGCTGGGCGCATTGCGGCATCGAACAAGCCCACCAAGCAGGTGCAGTGGATTGGAAAAAACCTATCTCATGCCACTTGTATCCCGTACGTGTTAAAGACTATTCTGTGTTTACTGCAGTCAACTATCATCGCTGGCAAATTTGCAGTGCTGGTTGTGCCAATGGAAAGCAAATGCAGATGCCTTTGTATCGCTTTGTGGCGGAGGCATTACAGAAAAAATTTGGTGCAGATTGGTTCGCAGAACTGGAGCGTGTGGCAAGCAAGCAAAATAAAAATCAATAAACACCAAAAATGATTCCTGTCTGACGTTATACCATATACACCAACGCAACATATTGATTGACAGTATTTTAAAAAATAGAGCTGTTTAAGTTTCGTAGGAAAAAACTGAACGAATGTTAAAAAAACGATTGCATTGTGAAAAACTATGGCTTTTAATTTTCATAAAAAAAGAGAAGATTTGTAAGGTTGATTTCTCAACATAAAAACACAATAACAAAAACAAAAAAAAATTATGGCAGCAGTCGAACCCATTCTGGAAGATAACAAAAACCGATTCGTAATATTTCCAATTGAACACCATGATATTTGGGAATGGTACAAAAAACAAGAAGCGTGTTTTTGGACAGCAGAAGAGATCGACTTGCACCAAGATTTGACGGACTGGCAAGACAAGCTCAATGACGATGAGCGCTATTTCATCAAACACATTTTGGCATTTTTTGCTGCCTCGGATGGTATTGTGAATGAGAACTTGGCCGAGAATTTTGTGAATGAAGTGCAATACAGTGAGGTCAAGTTTTTCTATGGTTTTCAAATCATGATGGAAAACATCCACTCGGAAACCTACTCATTGTTGATCGACACTTATGTAAAAGACGAGGCGGAAAAAGACAAACTGTTTCGCGCCATAGAAATTTTCCCTGCCATCAAGCGCAAAGCCGATTGGGCGTTGCGTTGGGTGGAGTCTGAGTCTTTTGCCGAGCGACTTATTGCCTTTGCTGCTGTTGAAGGAATCTTTTTCTCAGGAGCATTTTGTTCAATCTTTTGGTTGAAAAAGCGTGGCTTGATGCCAGGCTTGACCTTCTCCAACGAGTTGATCTCACGCGACGAGGGTATGCACTGTGACTTTGCTGTTCACCTACACAACAAACACCTGATCAACAAAGTACCACCCCAACGTATTCGCGAAATTATTTTGGACGCATTGTACATCGAGCGCGAATTTATTACCGAATCACTCCCTGTGAGTTTGATCGGTATGAACGCCAAACTCATGACACAATACTTGGAGTTTGTCACCGACCGATTGTTGGTAGAATTAGAACTAGAAAAAGAATACAACGTAACCAACCCATTTGATTTCATGGATATGATTTCGCTACAAGGAAAAACAAACTTCTTCGAAAAGCGAGTTTCAGAATATCAGAAAGCAGGGGTACTGAAACAAGAGACCGAAGAGAAAGAAAAGTACTCGTTCGACGACGATTTCTAAGGTCCTTTTTCACATATTTAGTAGAGTAGTTGTCCCTATAAGGGCTAATGTTTTTTTGTCAAAAAAGGAGGAAAGATGTATGTATTAAAAAGAGATGGTCGCAAAGAGCCCATCATGTTTGATAAGATCACAGCACGTGTACGAAAGCTGTGTTATGGGTTAAATGACCTGGTTGATCCAGTCAAAGTTGCCATGCGAGTAATCGAGGGTTTGTACGACGGAGTGACAACTTCCGAGCTCGATAATCTCGCTGCCGAAACTGCAGCAACCATGACGACAACACACCCAGATTATGCTCAACTTGCTGCGCGAATCTCTGTATCAAACCTCCACAAAAACACCAAAAAATCCTTTGTCGAAACAATGACGGATTTGTACACTTACGTCAACCCTCGCACTGGAAAAAAAGCTCCTCTACTCGCCGATAATGTACACAAAATCATTAAAGACAACGCAGAGCTTCTCGACTCCACCATCATCTATAATCGCGATTTTGGCTACGATTACTTTGGCTTCAAAACCCTAGAGCGATCCTATCTCCTCAAAATCAATGGCCAAATCGTTGAACGTCCACAACATATGCTGATGCGTGTTTCTGTCGGCATCCACCTCGATGACCTCGACGCTGCAATTGAGACCTATCACTTGATGTCCAAAAGGTATTTTACCCACGCCACACCAACCCTTTTCAATTCAGCAACACCCAAGCCTCAAATGTCATCTTGCTTTTTGCTCGCCATGAAAGATGACAGCATCGACGGCATCTATGACACCCTCAAACAAACAGCAAAAATATCTCAATCGGCTGGAGGAATTGGGCTATCAATTCACAACATCCGCGCGACGGGATCCTATATCGCAGGAACCAATGGCACCTCCAATGGCGTTGTTCCCATGCTGCGTGTATTCAACGACACTGCACGCTATGTCGACCAAGGTGGTGGCAAACGAAAAGGATCATTTGCAATCTATGTCGAGCCATGGCATGCCGATATTTTTGACTTCCTAAACTTGAAGAAAAATCACGGAAAGGAAGAAATGCGTGCCCGCGATTTGTTCTACGCCATGTGGATCCCTGACTTGTTTATGCGTCGGGTGGAGGAAGACTCTACATGGACTTTGATGTGTCCCAATGAGTGTCCGGGATTGTATGATTCTCATGGCGATGAGTTTGAGAAAAAATACCTCGACTACGAAAAAAATAACAAGGGCCGAAAAACCATACAGGCCCGTGAATTGTGGGAAAAAATCCTCGAATCACAAATCGAAACAGGAACACCTTATATGCTGTACAAAGACGCGGCAAATCGCAAGTCGAATCAGCAAAACCTAGGAACCATTCGCTCGTCAAACTTGTGTACAGAGATTTTGGAATATACCTCTCCAGATGAAGTGGCGGTTTGTAACCTCGCCTCCATCGCCTTGCCGATGTTTATCAAAGATGGTGCCTTTGACCACCAAGGATTGTATGACGTAACAGTGCGTGCAACCAAAAACCTCAACAAGGTGATCGACCGAAATTACTACCCAGTCAAAGAAGCAGAGAACAGTAACTTTAGACACCGCCCAATTGGATTGGGTGTGCAAGGGCTAGCCGATACCTTTATCAAGTTGCGTATGCCCTTTACTTCAGACGAAGCCAAAACACTCAACCAAGAGATTTTTGAAACGCTTTATTTCGCAGCTGTGACCGCCTCCAAAGACATGGCAAAAGACGAAGGACCCTATGAAAGTTATAAAGGATCACCCATTTCAAAAGGGGAGTTCCAACACAATCTTTGGGGAATCAAAGACAGTGAGCTCAGTGGCCGATGGGATTGGGTTGCTCTACGAAAAGAGGTCAAAAAGCATGGTGTTCGCAACTCCCTGCTCGTGGCACCAATGCCAACTGCTTCAACCTCTCAAATCCTCGGAAATAACGAATGCTTTGAACCCTATACATCCAATATCTATACTCGACGAGTTTTGTCCGGTGAGTTTATAGTTGTGAACAAGCACTTGTTGGAAGACCTCGTCAACCTGGGTCTCTGGGATGAAGATCTCAAGCAAGAATTGATGCGTGCCAATGGCTCGGTTCAGCAACTCGACAATATCCCTGACGATATCAAAGAGCTGTATAAAACCGCATGGGAATTGAGCATGAAAGACATCATCGACATGTCTCGCCAGCGTGGTTATTTTATCGATCAGTCACAATCGCTCAACTTGTTTATGGAGGGAGCTACCATGGCCAAGCTGACCTCGATGCACTTTTATGCGTGGAAGTCTGGGCTCAAAACAGGAATGTACTATCTCCGAACCAAGTCGGCTGTGGATGCAATCAAGTTTACACTCGACAAGAAAAAGGAAGAGAAAGTTCCTGAACCAGCATCAGTTGCTGCAACTGCTTCGGCTGCCAAAGCGGCACCCAAAGCTAAAGCTGCTGAAAAGCCAGTGGCGGTTGAACCACTCACACCCAGTGAGCTGAAAGAGATGATTGCCAAGTCGAAAGAAAATGAAGACGATGATTGCCTGATGTGTGGGTCATAACCCTCACAGCAGTCTCATGAGCAGTCTGTTTTTTTGAAATAAGCTACATCCGAAATACACCAAAAGCGTCTGTTCCTTCAATAGGGTATTGATAGACAGTTGCCAATGCAATGGTCAAGTGCTCTCTTGTCTGGCGCGGATCAATCACCCCATCATCCCAAAGTTCTGAAGTGGCATGCCATACACTCGCCTTGGCTTGTGCATCTTTTTTGATGGCGTCCTTTTCCTTTTTGAGTTGCTTTTCATCCACTTTTTGATTTGTGGAAGCAGCCGACTGTCGTTTGATGATTTCCATTACGCCAGCCAATTGCTCAGCACCCATCACTCCTGCCTTGACATTGGGATATGAGAACAAAAATCGAGGGGAAAATGAACGACCACACATGGCATAATTTCCAGCGCCATAGGAGTTGCCAATCAGCAGTGTGATGTGGGGCACAGTACTGCCTGCCACTGCGTGGATCAATTGTGAACCACTGTTGATCATTCCCTTCTGTTCATAGGATTTACCAACCATAAAGCCAGTGGTGTTGTGCATAAATAAAAGAGGTAGATTGGACTTGTTGGCGAGTTGGATAAACTGTGTAGCTTTTTGGGCAGACTCGGCAAAGATGACCCCATTGCTGGCGATAATTCCGGTGGGATACCCCCCGATTTTAGTCCAGCAACAAATCATGGTTTTACCATAGTTTTCTTTGAATTCTGTAAATTCAGATCCATCCACAATTCGCGCAATGACCTCACGAACATCCACTGGTTTTTTGAGGTTTGCTGGAAGAATCCCCAAGAGTTCCTCTTGCTTGTATCGTGGCGGCACTATGGGTGTTGAGGGTTCGAAATGTGGTTTGTGTGACTTGAGGGTTTTCACAACATGACGTGCAATATTGATGGCATCCATTTCGTCATCTGCCAAAAAATCGGCAACACCCGAAATGTTACTATGCATGGTTGCACCCCCAAGTTCTTGGGCATTGGTGTCTTCATTGGTTGCCATTTTTACCAGTGGGGGACCCGCCAAAAATACCTTGGCAGCATCCTTTTGCATAATGGTGTAGTCCGACATGCCTGGCACATAAGCACCACCAGCTGTGGCATTGCCAAAGACAACCGATATGGTGGGAATCCCTTGCTTGGATCGCAAAGACATATCTCTGAAAGTTGAACCGTAGTTGTTAAACACTCGATCTTGATCGGGAAGATTTGCGCCACCACTCTCCACCAAGTTGATAGTTGGAATTTTGTTTTCCAAAGCGATTTCACCCAATCGACGAATTTTTAAGCTCGTGGCATAATCAACAGCTCCTGCTTTGCGTGTGCTGAGATTTGCATTGACAATGCAAAGGCGTTTGTTGACATACCCAACCCCTGCAACAGTGGTTCCGCCAGGGCCAAAACCACCCTCGTGGAGCAAGCCCGCCAAGGGCATCAGCTCGATAAAAGGACTTTCTTTGTCGAGTAAAAGTTGAATGCGTTCTCTAGCCAAAAACTTTTTTCGTTTCCTCGCACGATCAATCGATGCTTTGCTGCCCTCTGTCTTGGCAACAGTCAGGTGCGACTGAAGTTCATCAATCAACACTTGCATCTCTTCCTTATTTCTGAGGAAGCGATCGCTTTTTGGGTTGATTTTGGATCGAAAACTCTGCATAGCCATTTGTTAAAACCCTTTGCTGTGGGATTATCAATGTGCAAAGGTAAACATTATGCGTTAGTCGATAGTATCAGGTGGGGTTTGATCGTCTGAACTCTTCTTGATCAAGCGATCTACATCGCTGTCATATTCGATATAATAAAGCTCAATCAGATTCATTGTTGCCGTTACTAAGTCTTTGGTTTCAGATAAAACTGAAAAGAAAAGAGTTGTATTTTTTGGGCTGGATTCTTCTGTCCTCGTACGACTGATTTGATCTTGAATATGGTTGTTGATCATGCTGACTAAAATTTCTTTTTTGGGCAGTATGTTTTTGATTTGATTAAAGTCGTTGAGGTCAAACGTAAATCGAATTTCAGAAAACAAGTCTTCCAACTCATTTTCGATGGCTTTAAGGGCTTTGATTTGGGTGTATTTAATTTTTTTACGTTTGTTACTGACGTGTTTTTGACTCTTTTTATTGAGAAGCTCTAACGATTGACACATATCCTCTAAACAATCGATAAGCCCCATAAAAAACTTACTGGCTTTTACACTGTCTTCGTCGAGTTCTTTGATAAAGTAATAGAGTTCATCGCGAAGACTATTGATCTCACCCTCGAGTTTTTTGACACTGCGTTTATTTATTTTCAAGGTATCAAAGTTTCCAGTGGCAAGACCCTGTATGTTGTTTTTATAAATCTCATTGGCGCGATGAACCATGCGCGAAACATTATAAGCGCTTTCTGCAATGAGTCCCTGCACCGACCCTGTTTCGATCATGTAGAGCTCATCTTCTTCTTTGAGACTTTGAGATTCTTTTTTTGACCGGATATAGTTGCGATATAAAATAATCATTGAAAAAATAAGCAGAATGATGATCGCAACCAACTTGGCAAAATAGATAAAGGTGACGAGCAAGGCACAAGCCGAAAATGCGATTAAGGCAGTTAAAAACCAACCACCGACGACATTGATCACCCCTGCCACACGATAGACCGCACTGTCACTTCCCCAAGCACGATCGGCAAGAGAAGTTCCCATGGCAACCATAAAGGTAACATAGGTGGTTGAAAGCGGTAGTTTGTATGAAGTGGCAATCGAAATCAAAACAGCTGCAACGGTCAGGTTGATCGATGCGCGCACATTGTCAAAAGCAGGCATATCTCCTTTTTTGATGACGGCTTCCTCGACTACTGGCTGGGTAAACTGTTTTGTGATAAGGTTTTGAACCGAGCTAGGAATCATTCGGTTGATGACAGTTGTTGTTCGGATAAAAGCACTGACCATTCCACGTGATAAGGCATTGGATTCAAAGCGCTCTTCGGTTTCGTCTTGCCGCGAAAGGTCGATGGTTGTTTTAACAACTTTCTTGGCTTTGGTGGATGTCCATAAAGTAACGACCATCACCAGACCAGCGACGAATAAAAAGAGGGTTGGTGTTGCGACTTTGGCAGCCAATCCACCCATCGAATACAAAGCTGGATCCATACCCGAAGCCACCCACGACTGATAGGATTGCCAAGCAGCAATGGGGACGCCGATAAAGTTGACCAAGTCGTTGCCCGCAAAAGCCAGTGCGAGAGAAAAGGTTCCTACTGCAATAATCATTTTGTAGATATCCCAAAAGCGAAGCCAAATCATACTGATGATCGTCCAAAAAACTACGCCAAACGAAGCTGCAGTGATCAGCTGTGTTTCAGCAAATTCACCAAGGGTCATACCGCTAAGAAGTGGAAGTGTTTCGCCAGCGTAAGGGGTCCCTTTGATCCCTTTGATAATGATAAAATAGTTGATGGCAGTAAGGGCCATTCCACCAAACAAAGCACTCATCCATCTGGGTTTTTCTTGAAAATGGAAACTCAAAAACAGACGGGAAATGTATTGCACGATCGCACCAATCGAAAAGGCAAACACAATCGATAAGAAAATACCGAGGATAATCTGTGTGGCTTTCGTGACATTGATAAAGGCGATGAGTTGTTCATTGGCATCTCCTGTGTAGATTTTCAATAGCGCCATGGCAACAGCAGCACCGAGGAGCTCAAACACAATGGATACCGTTGTGGAGGTGGGAAGTCCAAGAGTGTTGAAAAAGTCCAGCAGCAAAATGTCGGTGATCATCACAGCGATAAAAATGACCATGATTTCGGAAAAGACAAACATTTCGGGGTTAAAGATGCCTTTGCGCGCGACCTCCATCAATCCACTGGAGAAAATGGCACCAGCAGCTACGCCTACACTGGCCACAATCATAACTACGCGAAAACTCAAGGCCTTGGAACCAATGGCAGAATTGAGGAAGTTTACCGCATCATTACTCACGCCAACAATTAGGTCAGCCAATGCCAAAACAGCCAAAGCAATGAGCATGAACAGGTAAATATTTTCCATTTTTTAAAAACTAATTCTGTAACCTATTGTGTACATAATGCCTGGATTGAAAGAATTAAACACAAATGAATCCTCTCCCAACCATTTATATACACTTTCAACTTTATCATCAAGAATGTTAGATATTTTGAGCTCTACGTTACTGTTTAGTTTTCCAGAAAAAGATTTTTTTAATTTAAAATCCAATTTATTGAACGGTTTGGTATATATATCAGGAATTCCACCTAGTCCCACTTTAATGAGAGTTTCTCCCTGAACATTATAAAAAAGACCAAAATCTAAATCATAGTCATTCAACTTGGTGTTTAAACCAACGTTTACAATATGAGGAGATTGTCCTTGTAATGGTCGTTCGTTTTCTAACACTCCATCACCTAATTCATCTTTGGACGCCTCATACTTTGAATTGTATTCGTCTTCAGACATTGTTTGCTTGGCATCGATTATTGTAATATTAGATGAGAGAGATGTTAGCATATTTTGTGAATCAAAGATGTTTTTTCTAATCTCAACCTCTAAGCCCTTTACTGACGCACCACCAGTATTTTTTGCCAAAAAAGTATTTGGGGAATTTTGACTTGCATTTGTTATTTCAATTGGATCAACGAAACCTTTATAAAAAACGCTAACTGCATACATTTGATTTTTTTCACTGAATTTTTCAAATCTCAAATCATAATTATTAATGTAGCTTGGTTTAATTTCAGGGTTTCCTAAGAAAAAGGTTTCAGAAACAGGGTCATATAAATATGCTGTTGAGGCTTCTCTGAATGATGGCCTAGCAGTTGTTTCATAATAAGACATACGCAAGTTTATTTTGTCACTTAAGCCAATGATTGCGTTAGCAAATAAAAAGTTGTCAGAAGTGTTTATGAAAGAGGCTTTATTGTATTTATTTCCGGGTAAGTCTTCTCCAGTATATATCAAATTAAATTGTTCACTTCTAACCCCAAAAATAAGTTTAAAATCACTAGTTAAACCAAGCTCAGCCTCAAAAAAGTTTGCATCGACTTCAGTTTCCGATTCATATATATTTGTTCTTTCAAACCCACCTCTTAGATAAGTTCCAGTTTTATTTTCTCTTGTCCAAATATTTTCATCATAAAAATATGCGTCGGAATTGCCTTCAAGTATAGTTGAATCTCCATTAAACCAAACATCAAATTTCTTGGAGTTATAATCTCTGTGTTTTAAATTTCTGGTTGTCCCTATAGACAATGAACTTTCCGTGCCAATTTCATCTAAATTCAATTTTAAACTGAAAGATAAAGCAGTAGACTCCTCATCTAAATTTCTCCAAATTCTTGAGGGGGCACTCACTTGATTAGGACTAAAATAAAACACATCGCGCGCAGTGTTCGTTTCAAAAACTGACCTTCTAAGGTCTTTATCTCTTAAGTTAGATCTTGAAAATGAATATGCCCAATCAAATTCGATAACTCCGTCCTTTCTCTTATGCTTACCTTGTATAGGGACTGACAACAAGCTTTTTTCTGTGTAAGATAATGTGCTACCAACCCCAAAATAATTGTTTTCAACACTTTCAACTCTTTCTAAGTTACTTGCTTTTGACTCACCGTTTTGTAGCCTTAAAACATTTATTGAAACTTTATTATAATTGTTTTGAAGTGTGATTCCAGCAAGACCACTCAAAAACTTATTAATAACTCCAATTCGACTTTCTTGTTCACTGTAAAATTGTAATATACCTTCGCTTTTTTGAACTGTATTATCAATATGACTTTCATAAAACTGTTCTTCAGTTTTGTACCCTACTGAAGTAATATACCCCAATTTTGTTTCCCCCCATAAATTAATTGAGTTAGATGTGCTAAAATTAAACGAATGATTCATATTACTTTTTTCATTCAATGGCACCATTACTTTGCTAAGCGATCGAGTAGATTTTGTCAGAATATCAGCATCAGCCAAAAAATGTAGTGCTGGAGGTAAGTTAATTGATGGATCTAAGGGTAAGGCTCTATAGTCACTATCGACCCCTCGCCAGTCAGTACTAGATGTATTATCACGAATAAAAGAATTGTTAAAGTGCATATCTGGATTATAACCCCCGGAATAACTAAAATTATATTCAGGCGCGAATGTAAATTTTTTCAATTCAATATTCACGACACCTCCAGTAAAGTCTGCTGCTACTTTAGAAGAAGCGGATTTTTGTATGATTATATTTTCAATAATTGACGTAGGGAATATATCTAGAGGGAGTGTATTTTTATCTGGATCAATTCCTGGTAACTCAAGAGAATTTAACATTGTTTTTGAGTACCGGTCCCCTAAACCCCTTACATAAACGTACTTACCATCTTGAATAGAAACTCCAGGAACTCTTTTAACGGCTGAAGCAATATCACTGTCACCTGCTTTTTTAATTGCTTGGAGAGACAAACCATCTAAAACTACATTTGCATTTTTTTGGATATTTAGGACCGATGTTTCAGTATTTTTTTGTGCAGTTGTAGTTATAACGACTTCTTCAAGAGCATTTGAAGATGGTTCGAGTACAACATCTAAATTCGTAATTTCATTTTTTGATACCAAAACCCCTGTAACTCTTTTCTTATTATATCCAACAAATGAAAACTCTATAGTATAGGAACCGTCATTAAGTTCTAAATAATACTTACCATCCATATCAGAAGTAGTACCATCCCCGGTTTCAATAACAATTATATTTGCGAATGGAAGTAGATCATTAAACTCCCCGTCAATAATTAATCCAGTGACACCTGATTGGGAGTACAAAATTGATGAGAAAATAGTTAAATAGAATAAAATTAAATGCTTCATAAATTGGATTTGCACAAATATATTCTTTGAAGTAGAGAACGAATGTTATGTAAATGTTAAGAAAAAAACCCCCTAAAAAAGGGGGTTTTTATGATTTAATTTAAAATTATTCAAGATTATTTTCTTATAAGTTTCCCTTGAACTTTTTGTTCATCTGTAATTATTTCAATAACATAAATTCCAGATCTAACATTTTCAATATTAATTGAATTAGCTCTTATCACCTTTTCAACCAATTGACCTGAGATAGAATAAACATTAATTTCGTTAACTCTACTTTCACTGTCAATATTTACTATACCGTTCGTTGGATTTGGATAATACGATATAGTTGATTTGACCTCGAAAATTTCCTCAAATGAAAAGGTAGTGTTAACAAAAGCATAAGCAGTCCATTCAGTAAATTTACTTTCGTCAGAACCAGTATTAGCGGCTTGTGTACCAATAACTTCAGCGTGTGTAGCTGTAAGTACAGCTAGTTCATCACTTGCGCCACGGCTTCCAACACTGTTAACAGTTGCTAAGTCGTCAGTAGTTACAAAGTCAAGGTTACTAAATGTAAGTGTACCTGCATCGAAAGTAGCTTTCTCAACACCTTCAAGGTAAGTACCAGCAGCAAATCCTTTAAATACGATGTTTTGGTTAGCTCCAGTTGCACCAGATTTCCAGTGACCGTATTGGTCTAGTTTTCCACTGTTATCGTAAGCCTGGTAAGCAGTTACACCATCTATAGTGTAAGATCCAGTTACAGTTCCTGTACCATCTTCAGAACCATCAATTTCAAACACGTTGTCTGAGTCAGCACCCATTGCAACGTAAGCATTAGTTATTGTACCAGCGTAAGCTTCGTCAATATCGATTGCATCATCTTTTTGGTTGAAGATAAGGATGTTGGTTACATCAACGTTACCGCCGAAGAACTCAATACCATCATCATCGTTAGAGATGATTTCGATGTTGCTAATTGTAGTACCAGAACCTACACCACCAAGGGTAAGACCGTTAATTTCATCACCGTTAGCAATAGTAGCACCACCGTGACGGATAGAAACGTAATCTAAAGTACCTGAGTTGTCATCAGCAACATTTCCACCGTAAGTAGTAAAGTCGTATCCTTCAGCAACACCTTCGATGTCATCTTCACCGCCGTCTTCACCAACGATACCTTTACCTAACATGATAATACCACCCCATAAACCGCGAGTAGTAAGGTCATTGGCAGCTCCACTAACTGTAGATACGAGCGTACCACCATCTACATCAGCAGCAGTGAGGTCATCATATTCAGTTGTGAATATAATTGGCTGATCAGCCGTACCAACAGCATTAAGTTTACCACCTTTGGCAACTATAAGTGCAGTTGCGTCTACTGGGTTAGCAGTGAAAGCAGCTTTTACAACCGTACCAGCAGCGATAGTTAATGTTGCACCGTCTTGAACAACAACTTTACCGGACATATTATAGGTGCCATCCCAAGTTGCATCTGCAGAGATATAAGTAAGAGTACCATCTCCAACATTTACTGTGAATGGGTTCACGCTACCATAAGCAGTCCATCCAGCAAATTTACCTTCGTTTGCACCAGTATCAAATTTCTGTGTACCAATAACTTCAGCGTGTGTAGCTGTAAGTACAGCTAGTTCATCACTTGCGCCACGGCTTCCAACACTGTTAACAGTTGCTAAGTCGTCAGTAGTTACAAAGTCAAGGTTACTAAATGTAAGTGTACCTGCATCGAAAGTAGCTTTCTCAACACCTTCAAGGTAAGTACCAGCAGCAAATCCTTTAAATACGATGTTTTGGTTAGCTCCAGTTGCACCAGATTTCCAGTGACCGTATTGGTCTAGTTTTCCACTGTTATCGTAAGCCTGGTAAGCAGTTACACCATCTATAGTGTAAGATCCAGTTACAGTTCCTGTACCATCTTCAGAACCATCAATTTCAAACACGTTGTCTGAGTCAGCACCCATTGCAACGTAAGCATTAGTTATTGTACCAGCGTAAGCTTCGTCAATATCGATTGCATCATCTTTTTGGTTGAAGATAAGGATGTTGGTTACATCAACGTTACCGCCGAAGAACTCAATACCATCATCATCGTTAGAGATGATTTCGATGTTGCTAATTGTAGTACCAGAACCTACACCACCAAGGGTAAGACCGTTAATTTCATCACCGTTAGCAATAGTAGCACCACCGTGACGGATAGAAACGTAATCTAAAGTACCTGAGTTGTCATCAGCAACATTTCCACCGTAAGTAGTAAAGTCGTATCCTTCAGCAACACCTTCGATGTCATCTTCACCGCCGTCTTCACCAACGATACCTTTACCTAACATGATAATACCACCCCATAAACCGCGAGTAGTAAGGTCATTGGCAGCTCCACTAACTGTAGATACGAGCGTACCACCATCTACATCAGCAGCAGTGAGGTCATCATATTCAGTTGTGAATATAATTGGCTGATCAGCCGTACCAACAGCATTAAGTTTACCACCTTTGGCAACTATAAGTGCAGTTGCGTCTACTGGGTTAGCAGCAAAAGCAGCTTTTACAACCGTACCAGCAGCGATAGTTAATGTTGCACCATCTTGAACAACGATTTTACCAGAGATAGTTTTGTTTCCATCCCAAGTTGTATTTGAAGAAATTTCTGTTACAGTTGCAGCATATAAGTATGACCCAATAGTAGCTTTCACTGAACAATCTTCGTCTGTTGTACTGCATCCGTCAACTGAAGAAATCGTCCATTCAGAAATATCAAAGTTTGAGTTTGGGCCTTTATCAAATTTTCTTTGCGCATACGAGTCTTGATAAAAATTAGCTCCACTAGCGTCCGCAGCACCAAACGCATCAACAACAGCCCCACTTTTGTATAGATATACGGGATCATTACCATTTATTGATGCAACACTGTTGACATATATTTTTTTTCCTGAAAGCGCATTACCATCAGTTGAGTGAGTAAAATAAGTTTCTAATGCAGTTTGGCTTGTAGTAACGTATATAAATTCGCCAGCACTTAATGCAACATCATCAAAGGTGAACTCTGACGTGCCCGATGAAGCAGCTCCATTTGTTCCAGATTCAAGTCCAAATACACTTAAATCAGCAATATTAGTTTTTGCATATAGTTCAATCATTTTAGGATTACCACCAGAGACATCACCATCCATGACAGCACTAATTAGTATTGTTTCCTGACCAAAAAGAGCCATGGGTAACAATAATATAGAAAGTAAAATTTTCATCATTTTATGAATTTTAAAATTGAATTACAAATCAACATGATTTATTGAAAACGATTGTTACCAAAATTTTAAATACCCCCCCATTTTGTTAAGAAACTGTTAATTCAACAATCACCTTTTATTGTTATTATTGCACTATGAATTGGGTAGAACTTCTATCATTAAAGCGTCAAGGTGATACTAAAAAGCGTTTGCGAACCGACCAAAACCATTTACGCAGTGGTTTTGAGGTGGACTACGATCGAATTATTTTCTCTTCTGCATTTCGTCATTTGCAAGACAAAACCCAAGTCATTCCCTTTTCACAGTCTGGCTTTGTCCACACACGACTCACTCACAGTTTAGAAGTATCGGTTGTTGGTCGGAGTTTGGGACGAGCAGTGGGGTATGCTGTCATCCAAAAACACCCTACTTTGGGGGTTACCCATGGCTACCAGCCACATGATTTTGGGACTATTGTTGGTGCTGCTTGTTTGGCGCATGACATTGGCAACCCTCCTTTTGGACATTCGGGCGAACAAGCCATCGGTGATTTTTTTACTTCTGGCGCAGGCGCAGAACAGATCAGCACCCTTACTGAAGCACAACAACAAGACCTGATTCGCTTTGAAGGCAATGCCAATGGGTTTCGGATACTGACTGAAGATAGAGTGGGTGTTCCGGGTGGTCTTCGCCTCAGCTATGCGACACTTGGCACCTTTACCAAATACCCAAAAGCATCGATTCCGATCCAACCCACCCAAAAAGTGAGTGACAAAAAATTTGGATTTTTTCAAGCACAGTCTGCTTTCTTTTCCGAAGTCGCCATCGATTTGGGAGTGCAAGACACTACAAAAACCTTTCATCGCCACCCCCTTGCCTTTTTGGTCGAAGCAGCAGATGATATTTGCTATACCCTTATCGATTTTGAAGATGGCATTAACTTGGGCTGGATTCCAGAGTCCTATGCTTTGGAGTATCTTATCAAATTGGTGAAAGACCATATCGACACCGACAAGTACAAGCAGCTCCAAACCACCACAGACCGCCTTGCCTATCTACGCGCTCTTTCAATTGGGGTATTGATCGAGGATGCGATACGCATTTTTATGGAGCATGAAGAAGAGATTCTGGCAGGAGAGTTTCCGTATGCCCTTCTTAAAAAAAGCAAATACGCCGCTCAGGTTGAAGACATTATCAAATTGAGTAAGGAGAAAATTTATCGCTCCGAGGAGGTGATCGAAAAGGAAGTGAAAGGATACCGTGCTATTCATCATATTTTGGAAGTGTTGAGTCATGCAGTCATTCGACAATCCGATAACAAGACCACTGCCCTTGACCGATTGGCCTTGAACCTTTTGCCAGAGACCATCCGTTTTTCACCTGATGATCGCTATCAGCAGCTGTTGCAAACAAGCTGTTTTGTCGCAGGACTGACAGATGGACAAGCCCTGCTGTGGCATAAAAAATTAAGCTAATGATCGATCCATTGACTGACGAACACTTTATGAAAAAGGCTTTGATGGAAGCCCAATTTGCCCTCGAAAAAGGAGAGGTGCCTGTTGGCGTGGTGGTGGTTGCACATGGTCAGATCATTGCTCGTGGGCACAACCTCGCCGAAACACTAACCGATGTCACTGCTCATGCCGAAATGCAAGCGATTACTGCTGCAGCAAATTATATCGGCGGAAAATATCTCAAAGACTGTACGCTCTACGTCACGCTTGAGCCTTGCAGTATGTGTGCAGGTGCCATGTATTGGAGTCAACTCGGGCGATTGGTTTTTGGCGCATCAGACGACAAAAGAGGTTATCGCGCAAACAATACCCCTTTACATCCCAAAACCAAAGTCACCTTTGGGGTATGTGAAGACGAAGCATCTTTCATTTTACAGGCGTTTTTTAAACAAAAAAGAACATAAAAAAAAGCCCTAAAAAGGGCTTTTTCATTAGTCAAAATAAAATACAATTAATCAAGGAGTTCGATATCAGTGGCCATTTTGCCCTTTCTACCTTCACCCTCGTTATAAGATACTTTGTCACCTTCATTGAGGTTGATTCCCTCTAAAGAGGTTACGTGAACGAAAATATCTTCGCCCGTTTCATCATTAGTAATGAATCCAAAACCTTTAGACCCATTGAAAAATTTAACTGTTCCAGTCATCTATTTAAATTAAAGGGCGAATATAACATTTATATACAAACCCTTGGCTTTTTATTTAGATTGTTTTGATTTTTTCCCCATTTCCTTCATTTTTTTGAAGTTTTCTGGCGTGAGGGTATAGTCTGCTAGTTTTTTGTCTTTCCACCTGTGGTAGATAAATAGTGGCATGAAAATAAAGGTGGTAAAGAGAATTGTTACCCCAATGACACGATCTCCAATGATTGGGTTGTTTGATTTGAGCACAAAGCCAGTGATGATTGCGATGACAATGCACGCAAATAAGATTTGTAAGAGCCTGGTCATGCTTTGGATTGAAGTGAAAGTTCATCGAGTTGATCATCATTCAAAGGAGCTGGGGCATCGATCATCACATCCCTACCACTATTGTTTTTTGGAAAAGCGATATAATCACGGATAGACTCTTGCCCATCCAACACAGCAACCAGGCGATCAAACCCTAAAGCAATCCCCCCATGTGGAGGTGCACCATAGCGAAAGGCATCCATCAAAAACCCAAACTGTGCTTGGGCCTCTTCTTTGCTAAGCCCAAGGAGTGAAAATATTTTTTCTTGCACCTCTCGATCGTGAATACGAATTGATCCACCACCGATTTCATTGCCATTGAGGACCAAGTCATATGCATTGGCATATACCGATGAAGGTGTGCTGTCGAGTTGGGCGACTTGCGCTGGTTTTGGAGCTGTGAAAGGGTGATGCATGGCATGAAAGTGATCATCCCCTTCCACTTGTTCAAACAGTGGAAAATCAACCACCCAAAGGGGTGCAAAAACCTTTGGATCGCGAAGACCCATTTTTTCTGCCACTGCAAGACGGAGTTCACCGAGTTGTGTATGTGTTTGTGCTTTTCCGCCAGAAAGTACGAGAATGATATCTCCCTTTTTGGCGTGGCAAGCAGATGCCCAAGCAGCCAAGTCCTCTTGACTGTAAAATTTATCGACAGATGATTTGTAACTACCATCCTCATTGCACTTGACCCAAACCATGCCTTTGGCATCAATTTGAGGTCGCTTGACCCAATCGATCCAACTGTCGATTTCTTTTCTAGTCATGGCAGCACCACCTTCGACAGCAAATCCGCCAACCCACTCTTGTTGGTCAAAGACCTGAAAGCCCTTGCCTTGTGCGACCTCATTGAGTCCAGCTAAGTGCATCCCAAACCGAATGTCTGGCTTGTCAGATCCATAGGTTGCCATGGCGTCAGCATAGGATAGTCGTGGGAAAGCAGTGGGTTTGATGCCGTGGATGTCCTGCAGCAATTGTTGTAAGAGCCTTTCGAAAACAGCTAGAATATCATCTTGCTCCACAAAGGCCATTTCACAATCGATTTGTGTAAACTCAGGTTGCCGATCGGCGCGAAGGTCTTCGTCACGAAAACATTTCACAATCTGATAATAGCGATCCATACCACCAACCATCAACAATTGCTTAAAGGTTTGTGGGGACTGCGGTAGGGCATAAAATTGCCCTGGATTCATGCGGGATGGCACGACAAAATCACGAGCACCTTCAGGGGTTGATTTGATGAGGTAAGGGGTTTCGACTTCTGCAAAATCTTGAGACGCCAAGAAATTGCGAATAATTTGCGCCACCTTGTTGCGAAACAACAACTTGTCTTTGATTGGATTGCGACGGATATCCAAGTATCGGTATTTCATGCGGAGGTCATCACCACCATCCGTTTCATCTTCCAAGGTAAAAGGAGGAACTTCGGCAGTATTGAGAATGCTGAGCTTTTTGACCAACACTTCTATTTCTCCAGTGGGGATTGCAGTATTTTTGGCCTCTCTCTCGATCACTCGCCCATGGACTTGTATCACAAATTCTCTACCGAGAGTTTTGGCTTGTGTGATCAGGGAGGCATCACATCGTTCTTCATCCAGTACGAGTTGTGTAACCCCATAACGGTCACGAAGATCAATCCAAAGAACAAAGCCCTTGTCACGAATACGCTGTACCCAACCAGAAAGTTGAACGTCCTTGTTTACATCAGATTGGCGCAACGCACCGCATGTATGAGTCCTGTGCATAGAAGTGATTTGTGCAAAAATAAGAGGTTTTTAAGAGAGCTGTAGTATGTTTCAATATAAAAACATAATCCTCATAAAATCAATGTGTTATAAGATTAATGTTAATTTAATGTTATGAGAATGTAAATTATTTGTATATTTGAACTATTAATCCCAAAATCAAAAGATATGAAAACAAATATGATTTTAATTTTAGTATTCGTTTTAGGCCTTACATTTTCGTATAGTCAGACCACGAAAGTAGAGCGCACGACCTCTCCTCAAGTGAAGAAATTGACCCAATTTCACGACAATGGAGAAGTTGCCCAACAAGGGTATATTCTTCGCAACAAACTCGATGGGACTTGGGAATCTTTTGATGCTGAGGGCAATAAAATCGCTGTTGGTAACTATGAAAAAGGCGTAAAATCTGGCACATGGTTTTTTTGGACCGATGAGCAATTGATTGAAGTTGAGTTTGTCAACAACAAGGTAGAGGACGTCATTTATTGGAACACGACAGATCGTACAGCCTCTCGCTAATTCTCTTACGTTTAATTGAATCGTATAGCAGCCCTTTTGCTGAGATAAAAAGCAACAGGAACAATTACCAGTGTCAAAAAGGTCGCAAAAGTCAGTCCGAAAATAACTGTCCATGCAAGAGGACCCCAGAAAATCACATTATCTCCACCGATATATATCTGCGGATCTCCTGTAGCGAATAGCGAAAAGAAGTTGATGTTAAGCCCAACAGCCAATGGAATTAGCCCAAGTACGGTTGTAATGGCTGTCAGCAACACTGGTCGTAAACGTGCTTTACCCCCATTGACAATTGCATCAAAAATGTCGGACCGATCCAAATGATAATCATAGTCGAGACCATGTTTGTCACGTCTTCGGTCGAGCAACAACTGGGTGTAGTCCAAAAGTACCACACTGTTGTTGACCACAATCCCAGCCAAGGAGATGATCCCCATCATGGTCATGATGATGACAAAAGTCATGTTGAAAACCACCAAACCGAGGAAGACCCCTGTGAAGCTCATAAATATGGAAAATAAGATGATAAAAGGCTTACTCACCGAGTTGAATTGTAAAACAAGTAAGACCAATATCAAAAACAAAGCATAGAGCAAAGCACTAGACAAAAAGGACATGTTTTCTTCTTGTTCTTCAATCTCACCAGTAAAGCGATAGCGCATGTCGGCAGGCAGCTGGAAGGCATCGATTTGTGTTTTGATTTGATTGACAATTTCTGCAGCGTTATATCCAGGTAATATAGCCGAGTAAACAGTCACAACACGTTCTAGACTGCGATGCTTGATTGCACTATAACCAGAAGTGTTTTTTCGATCAGTGAC
This sequence comes from uncultured Bacteroidota bacterium, assembly GCA_902586905.1. Taxonomy (GTDB): domain Bacteria; phylum Bacteroidota; class Bacteroidia; order Flavobacteriales; family Flavobacteriaceae; genus UBA724. Next base: position 24,017 of record CACIJH010000012.1, read on the forward strand.
TGCAGCAACTGGAATCGATTTGATTTGTCCAGATGCCATGTCTCGAAAAGTGATGTATTGATTAAATAAGGCAGATTGATTGTAGCGGTCTTCTTCTTGAAAACGCACATTGATATTGTAGTCTTCCCCATCTTTTTTATACACCCCTGCTTTTTCTCCAAACAAGGATTGGCGAAGCTGAAACCCTACTTGCCCTGCGCTAACGCCTAGTTCTCCAGCTTTTTGGCGATCAACAGCGATGCGCATACCCGGCTTGTTGCGATTGACATCGACTTTGAGTTCCTCGATTCCTGGGATATTCATGTTGATGATAAAGTTTCGCATTCGCTCACTGACCTCTATCAGATCGCCATAATTGTCTCCCGTAATTTCGATATTGATTGGGTAGCCAAGTGGGGGACCCGCTTGGTCTTTTTCAACTGAAATGGAAACCCCTGCAAAGGTACCTGCCAATGCTTGTTGGATTTCTCTTCGAAGGTTTTCACTCGATAATCCACGACGGAATTTGAATTCACGCATGGTTGCAGTGATTTTTCCACGATGTGGCATTTCGGCTTCTGATCCACCTTCCGTTTGTGGATTTCCAGCACCAGCCCCAACCTGTGATACCAACGATTCGACCATAAAATTATACCCATCATCCATATATTTTGGTTGGTTGACGGTTTTGATAACGACCTGCTCAATCGACTTGGTCATTTCATCGGTTTTGGCGATGTCAGTCCCTTGTGGATATTCGATATAGATGATGATTTGTGTGGGTTGATTGTCAGGGAAAAACTCCACTTTTGGTTGTGAGATGCCCACAAGAACAAATGAGAAAATGAGCATCAATACTGTTCCAAAGACAAAGGCATATGCCCGACGACCACGCATGGCATAGCGCAGCAATCGTTCGTAGCGAATTTCTAGCCAAACCAAAAAACGAGTTCTAAATCGATTGGCCAGGTCTTTTATTACATATTTATAAGCCCAGAACAATAGAACAATGAAGAGGAGCAAGGAGCCAAGCCCTCGAATGGCACCCCCAGCAAAGAGAATCAAGATTCCCAATCCACCAAGGATGAGGCTGATTCGAATGAGTTTTTGTCGAGATAGAATTTTCTCTTCTACATCCATAAATTGTGATACCAGAACAGAGTTGAAGAAGATGGCAACAATTAGAGAAGAACCCAATACGACAGATAGTGTAATGGGGAAGTAGATCATAAACTGCCCCATAATTCCTGGCCAAAAGCCCAAAGGCACAAAAGCTGCAACAGTCGTTGCAGTTGAAATGATGATGGGAAAGGCGATTTCACTCACTCCTTTTTTGGCAGCTTCGAGCCTAGGCATCCCTTCTTTTTCAATGAGGCGATATACATTTTCAACAACCACAATCCCATTATCAACTAGCATTCCCAAGCCCATTACCAAGGCAAAGAGAACCATGGTGTTCATCGTGTATCCCAACGATTGGAGGATAAAAAAGGAGATAAACATCGACATCGGAATGGCAAACCCTACAAATAAGGCATTTCGAAATCCGAGGAAAAAGGTAAGAACTGTCACGACCAAAAGAACACCAAACAAGATGTTATTGATCAGGTCATTGACTTGGTTGATGGTAATGGCAGAGGTGTCGTTTGAAATGGTGACTTCGATATCTTGCGGAATGATGGTGGAGCGTGCATTATCGACAATCTCACGAATGGCTTCCGCAGCTTGGATCAGGTTTTTACCACCTCGTTTTTTGACATCCAACATCACTACCGATTGCCCAAAGTCGCGCGCATGGGTAGTGGCGTCCATATCCTTAAATCGAATGGTGGAAATATCTTTTAAGTAAATGGCTCCTCCTTCGTTTTTCACAACAAATTCACCCAAATCTGATGGGTTTTGGATTTCTCCAATCACACGAATGTTACGTCGTTGGCCATTGGAAATGATACTTCCCGCAGAGACAGTCGAATTTTCGTTTCGAATGGCTTGGATGACGTCTCCAAAACTCACTTTCGATGCCATCATTTTGCGGATATCAACTGCCACTTCGACTTCTCTTTCTTGCGTACCTCGAATATCGACCTCTTTGATTTGATCGAGGCGCTCGATACGCTGTTCCAATAGTTCAGCATAATCGTTTAATGCATCGAGAGTGTAGTCTCCTTGCAGGGTGACATTGACAATGGGAAATTCCTCTACAAAATTGAGATCAAACACATTGGGTTCGAGTTTGGCATTATTGAATGTGGGCCAGTCCTCACCTGCCACAACAGCATCCACTTCGTCTTTGACCTTTTGCTTGGCTAGATCAACGTTGATGTCTTCGTCAAACTCTAGCACAACCATCGAATAGTCGTCTTGTGATGTGGAGGTGATTTCTACTACATTACTGACACCCTTAACTGCCTCCTCTAAAGGATTAGTCACAAAGCGTTCGATGTCTTCTGCTGTGTTTCCGGGGTAAGGGGTACTGATGTAGATATTGGTTTCTGTAATCTCAGGAAAGTTCTCACGTGGCATGGTCAGATAAGCAGATATACCCAAAAACAACAACACCGCCATAAAGACATACATGGTGTTGCTGTTGCGTATCGCCCAAGACGAAAAGAGAAATTCTTTTTCGGAGGAATTGGAGGTCTTTGCCATCTTTATTTTATGATTTGAACAGGTTGATTTTCTTTCACAAGTCGAGCGCCCTCACTGATAATGGTTGCGCCATCTTCTAGACCTGCAACCACTTCAACCATACCATTTTCTGCATAGCCAGTTTGAATAAAGACTTTTTGTGCTTGATTGTCCTTGTCAATTGCAAAAACAAACTCATCACCAGAGGCATTTTCCGAAATAACACTCACAGGGATTAAGAGGGCTTCTGGATTGATGTAGTCAAAAATGTGAAGGGTGCTAATCAAGTTTGGATTGACCTGTAGTGATGGATCAATATTCACAGTCACACGGAATGTTCTGTTTTCAGTACTGACATGTGTTGCTCTGTGAGAAATACTTGCCTCAAAAGATGTATTGAGAACAGGAATTTCCACAAGTACTGGCGTTCCTTTCGATACTGTTGGCAAGTATCGTTCGGGCACATCTGCCTCCACATACATTTGTTTGGTGCTTACCAGCCGAATAAGGGGCATTGTTCCTGGGCTGACGACCTGGCCAACGTCAACCATGATGTGATCAATTTTTCCAGAGAAGGGTGCGCGCACGATCGCTTTTTCCAGCTGATCGTTCAGTTGTCCCAACTGACTGCGTTGGGTTTCATAGTTGGTTTTGGCTTGTAGATACTCAATTTCAGAGCCAATTTGTTCGTTCCACAGTCGTTCTTGACGTTCAAAAACTGTTTTTGCCAAATCGGTTTGTGCCTTTTGCAAACGGATGGTTTGTTTGAGCCCACCATCGTCGATACGCATCAGGACTTGACCTTTTTTCACCTGTTGGCCTTCTCGAACTGATATTGAGGAGACTGCCCCCATAAATTCGGGTTGCAACAACATATTTTGGTCTGTTTTCACAATCGACTGTAAAGAAATGCGATGTTTTAATTCGCTGGGCTTGACAGTATCAACAGAGACCAGTGCTCGTTTTTTGGTGGTGTCCAATCGGTTGAGAGCAGCTGTGACCAAACCGAGTTCGTTGCGAAGCCCCTCGATTTGATTGACCATTCCAGATCGCTTTTGTTCCAGGCCATCAACATCAGCACTGTCGATGAGTTCTTGGGTTGATGGTTCGGCTTCGTTTCCACAGGAAATAAGGTTGAAGCATACTAGAAAAAGAATTAGGTATTTCATTTTTTTACAATTTCAGGTGATGAGTGATATAATATATCGAGTTCAGTTTTTGATTGGATGATATCTCGCATGGTATTCAGATGTTGGTTTTGGAGGTCGTAAAGTTGTAATTGCGCTTGTCGAAGTTCGAAACTACCACTTACGCCCTCGCTGTATTTGAGATTGTTTTTGCTCTCAATCCTATAGGCGATTTCTAAACTCTTCTGACTTCTAAGAAACGCTTCCAAAGCCAAGGTAAATTGATTGTGTGCATTTGCTTTTTGCAAAAGAAGCTCTTCTTCAACTTGTTCGAGTTGTGTCTGGGCTTTGGCAACATTGAGTTTGGCTTGGTCGGTTCGTGACTGCCCTGCACCAGAGGTGAAAATGGGAAGAGTGACACTTAAACCAATAGCTGAGCGATCATACCACTGTTGCGATTTTTGAAAAAAAGTAAAATCGTCATTGAAGCCATCATAACCACTTGTGACAAAGGCCGAAATGGTTGGCAAGGCTCGAAAACGCTCAAGCTTGAGCAACAATTTAGAAGATCGAAGATTGTTTTGCGCAATTTGGTAGTCGATGTTTTTTTCGAGGTCCCAATCCGATGAAATCAGCTCATTCTCGCTTTTGACACAAAGGCCCAACAAGGTGTCGGTCAAGGCGACATTGTCGTTTAAATCTCTTCCCAAAGCCATGTTGAGGATTTGATGTGTTATGGGAACAAGCCGAAGCACATAATCGAGTGCACTTTGGATGGAGGCACTTGTGATTTCCAACTGCTCCACCTGCTCGACTTCGACCAAACCTTGTTGATATACTTTTCGTACATCTGTGAGTGTACCTTCAAGGTTTGCAAGGTTTTTCTCCAAGATGCGTTTGCGTTCTTCAGCAAGAAGAACATTGACATAAGCATCTGTTACGAGTCGTTTGACTTCCAATTCGCTTTTGACTTTGTTTTGTCGAGATATTTTGAGGAAGACACTGGATGCTTGAAGACCAACCAAATAGGAACCATCAAAGATCAATTGATCCAAACGTGCGGCAGCATCCACACTTTGCTCGGTACCAAATTGCACAGGGTAATACTCGCCAGGATTTCCACCAAAATAAGCCCCAGGAACGATGGAGGTCCGCTGTTCGAGGTCTTTGTTGTAGAAGGCACTAGCACTGATTTGTGGCAAACCAGTGGCAATTGTTTCCCACTGGCGTTCACGCGCAATTTGAATGTCATAGCCAGCATTGACCATGATGCGATTGTTTTGTAAACCTTCCATGATAGCCTCTGTCAAGCTGAGCGATTGTTGACTCCATCCAAATGGAATAAACATGAGTGAAACAATAAGGATCAATAAACGATTCATGATTTTGGTTTGATATATGAGGATAAATATGTCATGCCTTTTTCTGTAACGATGGCACGTAAGTGATAATCTAAGTAACTTTCCATAAGCTGTTCAGGGCTATATTTTTCTGTGTGAAACAGTTCTGCATTTTTGATGCCAGTCATTCCGTTAAAATACATTCGAGAAATAAAGTCAACATCGATCGAAGGACGAAAAAGCTTCATTTGAACCCCTTTTTTCAAACTCTTTCGCACAGATGTTGTCATAAAGTTGAATTGTTTTTTTTGGAGTTCGTCATGAATGATCGGATAATATTTTCTCAATTGATGTAGGGGGGATGTTTTTTCGCCTTTCAATTGATGCATGATAAACATTTTGATTTCGTAGAGTTCAGAAATTGGATTACTGGCTTGATCACGAATTTCCTCGAGCTTGGTTGTAATATAGTTGTACATCGAAAACACAACCTCTTGAACCAAAGCTTCTTTATTGCCGAAAAAGTTATAAATGGTTTTCTTCGAGATTTTCATATCTAGGGCAATGTCATCCATGGTGACTGTTTTAAATCCATATTCTAAAAACAAATCAGTGGATGCAACAACGATAGATTTCTCTATGTCAATTGATTTCATAGCGGGACAAATATATATAAGGAAACTCAAAAAACAAAAAAAGTTTCCTGCGTTTTCATAAAAATGATTTTAGACTTCTTTTGTGTACAGGGCATAAAACAAAAAGTGATTAGAGGGGTTGCGTCAATTCTGCGTTTAAAGTTCTGATTTACAAATGTTTACAGGAGATTTTATAGGAAGCTATCAAAAAACAAAATGTGATTTATTGCCCTAAATAGACCTCATTATTGCTTTTTTTAATTCGCATTAATACCCATCAAAGCCACTTATAGACAACAAGTTACGTGATAAATAGCGATTTATTTCAGTATAGCAAATAGACAGTTGGGGTGACATTTGGGGTGACAGTTGGGATGACATTTATACATATTTTGAGGCATTTTCACGACCCTATAAGTGCTGAAATATATAATTAAAATGAGTTTTTTGCATATTGCACCCCCTTTATTGTCATTGTTATGTTTAGAAAAAGAAATTTAACCATCTGATTATCAGGTAATTACTATAAACGAATCACACCCATTTGGGGCATTACGATGGCTATACGAGGGACGATTATGTGGCTTTGCTAGATCGGTTGGTTGACATTCAAGGGAAGTTTCTACTGACGACATTTCCTACGGATCTGCTATCGCAGTACAGCTCTGCGCATGGTTGGCATACCTTTAACAACATCATGCATCTGTCAGCATCAGTTCAGCAGGGAAAAATGAAAACAGAGGTATTCACAATGAACTATGATCGGCCCGATGAGCAAATAAAAATGTTTTAAATTTGACACATTTCGTTTGAAAAACCAGCACATTTCGTTCTGCCGATTATAGTAGTTGTACTTTTGTTAAAAATTTTAAAATTCATGCGTTCAGTCCAAGCGTATCAAGAATTATTTTCCACGCATTTACAATCCATTGCATTTGCAAAGGAGCCTTTGGGGCTTTATGACCCAATTTCATATATCCTAAAACTCGGGGGCAAGCGAATGCGACCTGTACTGGCGCTCATGGCTTGCGAAGCTGTGGGAAAAAATCCTTCATCTGCTCTAGGCGTAGCGACTGCTGTGGAGTTGTTTCACAATTTTACTTTGCTGCACGATGATATTATGGACGAAGCAAGTCTGCGTAGAGGTCAGCAGACAGTGAATCAAAAATGGGATGTCAATACTGGTATTCTCTCGGGAGATGCACTTCTTGTGATTGCCTATCAACAGCTCAACCAGTATGAGGACACTCTCTTTTCACAGTTGACAAAGTTGCTCAGTGAAACAGCATTACTTGTTTGTGAGGGGCAACAATATGACGTTGACTTTGAAACCAGAAATGATGTCAGTTTGGATGCCTATATCGAAATGATTCGGCTCAAAACGGCAGTCTTGTTGGGTTGTGCCCTTCGTATGGGTGCATTGGTTGGGAATGCAACAACAGTTGCAGCAGATTCCCTACACGAATTTGGGGTGAACCTAGGCATTGCCTTTCAATTGCAGGACGATTTACTCGATGCTTTTGGAGACCCAAAAACCTTTGGAAAAAAAGTAGGTGGGGATATTGTTGAAAATAAAAAAACCATCCTTTATCACCTGACAATGGCGCACGCCAACGCTGACGATAAAGCAAGCTTTGAACAACTGATGACTTCGACACCAGTTGATGAAAACAAAAAAATCACAGCCGTCAAAACCATTTATGAAGCCACAGAAGTTCCTCGCCGAACAGTCGAGCAAGTGTCTGCCTACACTAATAAAGCAATGGATGCCTTACAGCAATCGACCCTTTCCTCTGATCAAATTGCTTACTTCATTGCCTTTGCAGAGGAATTAATGGTGCGTACCAAATAAACGTTTAAAGAATTGCTTCACAAAAAGAAGGGTAGGGAATGATCTCATGATGAGAATCTCTTGAAAAAAGTGGCTTTGCTCATCTAAAAATCTGAAAATACGTTTGGGGCTATTTTTGCTAAACATCCCTGAAAACAATTGCGCGCCCATATGGTTGTGCTTGGACAAAACATCCAAAAACAGCAAGTCGTACCACCAAAAGCGATTTTTCTTACCAAAACGACTCAGTGGTTTGTTTGTACTGATGTGATCCACCAAAGCAATTGTTTTCCGATTGATATTTTTGAAAGTAAAACCAGTGCTCGCCTTGGTCCACCCACCTGCCGAGCCAATCATGTGTACATTTTTGGTGTTGTGCTTCCAAAAAGGATAGGAACACATAGGGATACTCCCTTGCTCGACTTCAACCAACTCATAATCATTTATGTTTTTTTCTTTAAGATAGTCGCGAATGGCAGATTCATATTCAGATTTATCAAGAAGTTTCTCTGAGAAAAGAGTGTATTCAATCAGCGCATCAGTTTTTGTAAAAGGAAGCACATACATGAACCTGGTTTCTTGCTTTTGCGGCACTGTAAAGTCCATAAAAACCGCTTTTTGTACATCAAAAACAGGAGTTGCGGTTTTGATGTACCAACCCAAAAAATGCTGCTGAAGTACAGGGTATTGTTGCTGTTGGCGAAGGATGTTCCAATCAAAAATACTATTGAAAAGAGTAGAGCACTGATAGGTGTTCTGCTCAGTATTGACAATCACATGGTTACCTTTATCGCTAAAGCCAGTACAGCGTTCATACTTGATTTGAATAGACTTGATTTGCGCAATGTTTTTATGGAGAAGATCATAATAGGGTTTGCTGCGAAGCATCTTGTATGAGGTGTCTCCCAAATCAATGGTCTTGTCAATGCTTTGACTTTTAAATTGCACCTTGCTCCACTGGTTTTGGAGCAAATCGTCCCACTCTCCTTCACCTGTTTCCCAGAAACACCAAGTCCGATCGTTTGCTTTGTGCTGATCGCTTTCAAGGATGAGTATAGATGACGCTTTATAGGCATCATTTTTACTTAAGCGATGAGCCAATTGCAGTCCTGAAGCACCACCACCCAATATGATAAAATCTAGCTGTTGCAATCTATCGTTCTCTGAAACACAAACATACAAAATATAAAAATCCATTTCATTTAGTCTTATCTAAAAAAAAAATTTAGACTTGTCTAAATTTGTTATACCTTTGCCATCTGATGCAAACACTATCAACAGAAGACTATCTGAAGGCAATTTATCATGTCTCACAATCCTCATCGGGTGCTGTGGCAACAACGAGCATTGCGAAACAGATTGGTGCAAAGCCATCTTCTGTTACAGATATGTTCAAAAAGCTTTCCGATCAAAACCTTGTGAAGTATCAAAAGTATCAGGGTGTTTCTCTGACAAATGAAGGGGTCAAAACAGCACTGCGAATTATTCGAAAGCATCGTTTGTGGGAATCTTTTTTGGTTTCTCACTTGAATTTTAATTGGGATGAAGTGCATCAGGTTGCAGAGCAGCTCGAGCATATTCAGTCCGAGAAACTGACAAACGAACTCGAAAGGTTTTTGGATTATCCTACGCATGATCCTCATGGTGATCCGATACCCAACAGGGCTTTGTTTATGAAAACATACAACAAAATTTTACTCACTGAACTTCCAGTGAACAAAGAGTGTGTTTGTGTAGGGGTCAAGGACAATTCTTCAGACTTTTTGCGCTACCTCGATAGAAGACAGATCGGAATCGGAACGCCTTTGCAGGTATTACATCGTGAGGATTTCGATGACTCTCTGCACATACAAGCAGGGAAGTCAACATTGATGATTACCAAAAAAACTGCTGAAAATATTTATGTAAAATCGTAAACTATGTTACAAGAAATTTTATCTTTTTTTGAGCAAACACAACCTGTTTTAGGGGCTTTATATGCCACCTTATTTACTTGGGGGATGACTGCACTGGGTGCATCTTTTGTGTTTTTCTTCAAAACCATGAATCGAGCATTTTTGGATGGGATGCTCGGCTTCACAGGTGGCGTTATGGTTGCTGCGAGCTTTTGGAGCTTGCTCGCCCCTGGGATTGAAATGAGCCCTGGAGAGGGCTTTGTCAAAGTGATTCCAGCAGCTGTTGGTTTTGGTTTTGGGGCGCTGTTTATCTTTGCCCTTGATAAGGTTCTTCCTCACCTTCACATCAACTTCCAAAAACCTGAGGGGGTAAAAACACCATGGCATCGATCAACACTGCTCGTTCTTGCCATCACGCTTCACAATATCCCGGAGGGATTGGCAGTGGGCGTCCTCTTTGGGGGTGTGGCAGCTGGATTGCCAGAAGCATCGATTGCAGGGGCTGTTGTACTTGCAATGGGTATAGGGATTCAGAATTTCCCAGAGGGAGTGGCGGTATCCATGCCCATGCGTCGGCATGGACTCAGTCGTTGGAAAAGCTTTATGTATGGGCAGTCTTCAGCAATTGTTGAGCCAATCGCAGCGGTCATAGGCGCATTGGCAGTGACCTTTTTTACACCGATCCTTCCTTATGCTTTGGCTTTTGCTGCAGGAGCAATGATTTTTGTCGTTGTGGAGGAGGTGATCCCTGAAACCCAACAAGATAAATACACAGATATCGCAACACTTGGGTTTATTGGAGGATTTATTGTGATGATGACTTTAGATGTTGCCTTGGGTTAGTGGCATCCACAATCTTGACCACCACACGAAGTCGTTTTCTTTTTGGGTAGAAAAAAACGTTTGACCAGAAATCCTATCGAAAGTCCAACAGCGATAATGGTAAGGATGGTATTCATTTGGTAAAGGTATTAAAGAACTTGAAAGGTTGCAAAAGCAGCCAAATAGGCAACAAGAGTCATGACAGCCAGTTGAATTGTTGGCCATTTCCAGCTATTTGTTTCTTTTCTCACTATTGCTAGCGTACTCATGCATTGCATCGCAAAGGCATAAAAAATCATCAATGACATGCCTGAAGCAAGGGTGAACACTGGTTTACCGTCGGGGTGTACTTCGTCGGCCATGCGATTTTTGATGGTGTCTTCTTCATCAGTCCCCACATTGTAGATGGTTGCAAGTGTACCGACAAACACTTCTCGTGCTGCAAAAGAACTCACAATGGCAATTCCGATTTTCCAATCATAACCCAAAGGGGCAATTGCAGGCTCGATAAATTTTCCGACTTGACCGAGATAGGATTTTTCGAGTTTATAAGCACTGATTTTTTGTTCCAATTCTGCTTGGGTCAGTTCTTGATCAGCACCGAAGATTGCTTCTGCTTGACCAAAACTACTGCTTGGACCATTGGAGGCCAATACCCATAACAATACAGAAATGGCAAGAATAATTTTTCCAGCCTCTAAGACAAACGACTTGGTTTTATTGTAAACAGTGATGCCGATATTTCGAAGTATAGGAATACGATAGTTGGGCATTTCTACAACAAAGGCAGTTTTGTGTGGGAGTTTCAATACCAATTGCAACACATAAGCAGCTGCAAGTGCCATTCCAAACCCCAGTAAATACAGACCCATCAGCACAAGGCCTTGCATATTGGCACCCAAAAATCGAGTATCTGGGATCACCAGGGCAATTAAAATCAGGTAAACAGGTAGTCGTGCAGAACAGGTTGTAAAGGGAGTGACTAGGATTGTGATGAGTCTTTCTTTCCAATTTTCGATATTTCGTGTTGCCATAATTGCAGGAATCGCACAGGCAGTCCCAGAGATCAGTGGCACAACACTTTTGCCACTGAGTCCAAATCGTCGTAGGACACGATCCATCAGGAAAACCACTCGACTCATGTAGCCAGTTTCTTCGAGTATGGAAATAAATACAAACAAAATGGCAATTTGTGGGATAAAAATCGCAACTCCACCGAGGCCGGGAATAACACCTTCTGCAATCAGTTTGGGAACAAACCACGAGGGTAGGTTTGTTTTTGCCCATTCGCTCATCGATACAAAGGCACTGTCGATGGCATCCATGGGGTAGCTACTCCAATCATAAATCGCTTGAAAGATGGTGAACAGCACAACAAAAAAGATCACATACCCCCAAAAGCGATGGGTTAAAACACGATCCAAACGACTTTGAAAATCAGTTGCTTGTTCACGATTGATTTGCAAGCATTTTTTAAGGACTTCGTTGATAAATTGATAGCGTTTGATGGTTTCTCGCTGTTGTAATCGTTTGAGAAACGACACCGATCGTGTGTGATCTCCATCGGTAGATTGAATGGTATTTCGATCGATATTGGCAAAATTGACATCTTGAGTGATCACCAACCACAGCTTGTAGATGGATTGTTTGGGGAAAGTTTTTTGTAGCGAGGCAAAATAGTCGGGGTCTATGGATCGAAAATCGAGACAGGGAGAATGTTCCAATTGACTGTAATTGGCAATTTCGTTTTTCAGGGTCTGAATCCCTTCTTTTTTGAGGGTACTTGTCAATACAATTTTGGTATTGAGTTCTTCCTCCATTTTTTCCACATCCAGCGAGATCCCTTTTCTTATCATCCTGTCTGACATGTTCACAACCAAAATCGATGGAATACCCAGGTCCTTGATTTGGGTAAACAGCAATAGATTTCTTTTGATGTTTTCGATATCAGCAACGATGACTGCCAATTCTGGAAAGTCTGCATGCTTTCGATTCATCAGGAGTTCGATAACGAGGTTTTCGTCTAGTGATGAAGCATTGAGACTGTAGGTGCCAGGTAAATCAAAAATAGTGGCACTCACGCCTTTGGTCAAACGACAATAACCCTCTTTTTTTTCGACAGTTATGCCAGGATAATTACCTGTTTTTTGTTGCAAACCTGTCAATAAGTTAAATACAGATGATTTTCCTGTATTTGGATTGCCTATTAGCGCCACTTTGATGCGCCTGTTCATGCAGCAACGATTTTTACTTGGATGTGTTCTGCAGTCTCTCTTCGAATGGCGACTTGTGCACCATTGACGTTTAAGAACAAGGGGTCTTTGAAGGGAGCGAGTTGAAGAAGTTCAATCGTATTGCCAGGCAAACAACCCATCTCGATGAGCTTGAGAGGAACAAAATCGGTATTGAGATCTTCAACAACCGCCTTTTCTCCCTTTTTGAGTTGGGCTAGAGTCATAGCAACACTTATTTAGATTAAATTTAAGTAAGCAAAACTAAGCATATTATCGGTACGCACAAATTTATTTTTCCCGACGAAGGATGTCGATATCCGAAAGGATTTTATTCATGTCCTCTCGTTGGGTGCCATCATAATAACCTCTGATGCGTTGCTGCGGATCAATCAACACAAAATTTTCGGTATGAATCATGTCGTGTTCATCCCCATTTCCATCTTCTTGTACAACCAAATATGATTTTCTTGCCAATTCATAAATATCCTTTTTATCACCAGTAAGCATATTCCAACGACGATCATCCACCCCTTTTTCCACAGCATATTGTTTTAAAACTGCAGGGGTATCTATGTCTGGTGTTACACTGAAAGAGAGGAGTTTTACATCGGGGTATGTTGCGAGTAATGATTGCAAATACACCATATTGTCGGTCATGATTGGACAAATACTCGGGCAAGTGGTGAAGAAAAAGTCAGCGACATAAATATGACCATCATAATCTTTATGAGTGATGTTCTCATTGTTTTGGTTGGTGAGTGAAAATGCTCCGATGCGATGATATTTTTTGACATACTGTATGGATTCATCCACCAAAACAGGATCGACCATTGCGGGCTGATATATGGGCAAAACAGGGGTTGGCTGAAGTGCTCGAAAAAACAGCAAAACAATGGCAGTAGACAAGATGCCCATTACCCAAAAAAAACGTTTATATCTGCGAAAAAAAGTCCACATATCAATTGCTGACAAAGGTACACAAACCCCTCGAATTGAACCAAAAGAACACTTCCAATTTGATGAGTAAAAATGAATTAAAAAGATTACATTTGAACCGCAAAAAATAACACATGGATCCAGTTCTTATCAAAGTAATTCAATTCTTTCTGTCACTATCTCTGCTCATTGTGCTGCACGAGTTAGGACACTTTATACCTGCTCGAATGTTTGGCACTCGCGTAGAGAAGTTCTTTTTGTTTTTCGATATCAAATTTGCCCTTTTTCAAAAGAAAATAGGCGAAACTGTCTATGGAATTGGCTGGCTACCACTGGGGGGTTATGTCAAGATTTCGGGGATGATTGACGAAAGCATGGACAAGGAACAAATGCAACAACCACCACAGCCTTGGGAGTTTCGTTCCAAGCCAGCTTGGCAGCGACTCATCATCATGTTGGGGGGTGTAAGTGTCAACCTTATTTTGGGGGTGTTGATCTATATTATGATCATGTTTGTATGGGGGAAAAGCATATTGACTCAGGCAGATGTACCCAATGGCTTGGAGGCAAGTCCAGTGGCTGAGCAGCTGGGATTTAGAGATGGAGACATCATCCTCTCATTTGATGGTGTTCCTCTAGAAAATCTCAATGATGCATCAAAAATTTTATTGGTTCGATCGCCAGAAACTGCACGTGTTCTCCATGCAGATGGAACAGAGGAAAGCATTGCAATCCCAGAGGACTTTGGGCAACAGCTTTTTAAATCAGGCGAGCGACCCTTTTCTGTCTTTGTTTTGGCTGAGATTGAAACTGTTGAAGCAGGCTCACCTGCAGAAGAAGCAGGACTGTCGTCAGGCGACATCATCCGTTCGATCAATGGTACTGCCATAGACTCGTGGAGTGAAGTCAGAGGGTTTTTTATCGACTATAAAGACACAGAGGCAACGCTGGGTGTAGAGCGCGACGGGTTGACAACTGATATTCAGGTAGCAGTTCGAGAGGACAATACCATAGGCATTAGTGTTGTTTTGCCAGAAATTCAGACAACTGATATCACTTATGATGTTGACCAAAGCATCGTAGAGGGGATTCGCTATGGCTACTGGACTTTGTATGATTATGTAGCGCAGTTCAAGTTTGTTTTTACCAAAGAAGGGGCATCACAACTCGGAGGGTTTGGCACCATTGGCAGCTTATTTCCAGGGACTTGGGACTGGCAGGCCTTTTGGCACACCACTGCTTTGATATCGATTATATTGGCCTTTATGAATGTATTGCCCATCCCAGCATTGGATGGTGGTCATGTGATGTTTTTGGCCTATGAGATGATCACAGGTCGCAAGCCACATGATCGTGTGATGGAAATTGCACAGGTGATCGGTATTTTCTTATTGCTCGGTTTATTTGTATATGCCAACGCCAATGATGTTGTTCGATTCTTGACATAAATTCATTTGAAAAAAAGGGTTTGAACTAGAAGAAAAAACGAATTATATTTGCCAGCACATTCCTCCTTAGCTCAGTTGGTTAGAGCATCTGACTGTTAATCAGAGGGTCCTTGGTTCGAGTCCAAGAGGGGGAGCTAGCCTAACCGCTACACTACACATTCTTAAAGCCCACCATAATAGGTGGGTTTCTTCTTTATAGATACTTGACACTAAAATCACTCAAGGACTACTCAAAAGTAGTTAAAACTGACAGACATTTGACAGACACCCGAAACAACCTAGATCAAATTGTAGAATCAAAAAGAGCGGTAAGGCACCGGTCAATAGCAATTCGAATATCATCTGCCTCTTTTAATTCAGCTACTTCTAAACCTCTTAAATAGGTTAGAGATACGTTTAAACTTGAATGCCCCATAGCTCTTTGTAGTTTATGTATAGAGCCTGTATGTTAATTTATATGTTTTTATGACATAAAAAAACCCTCTAAAAGAGGGCTTTAATAAATGTAAATTTATATTATTCCGCCTCGCTTGAAGCTTCAATTGCAGCAACCATTGCTGTAGTGTCATAGAAGTGATACTCTTCCAAAATCTTACCATCATCGCCCCATTTAAAGCTGATGTGTGCAGGTAACGAAATCATTTCCCCCGTCAACTTGCTAGTCGCATTCCAAGTAAACCAAGCTTGAGACCAAGTAGATGCCTCGCTAACTGGTGTGTCAGGATAACTAGTCGTCTCAACAAAAGCATTAGCCTCTGAATCCTCACCACCAAAAGTCATTGTGATTGGTGAAAAAGTGTTATGTTGTGCTTCAAGCATTCCTACAAGCTCATCTAAAGAAACAGCTTCAGTGCTATTAGGATAAACCTTTAGATCACTTGACCATAATGACTTTAATCCATCCATATCATTAGCTAAATAGTTTTGAAAATGAGATCTTATTA
>CACIJH010000013.1 GCA_902586905.1 uncultured Bacteroidota bacterium
AATTTAGACACTTCTGGATCTGTTGAATTTATGTTTGACCACACCTGCAACTTTCGAATTTCTCCTGAGGGTTTAGATGTCGAGGAGCTTGAACTAGAGCTTATCGACTATGGGGTTGATGAAGTCTTTGTCGATGATGATGGGATTTTGCTTTACGCCTCTTTTGAAAATTTTGGTGCCATTCAAAAGGAACTTGAACAACGAAATATTCCCATACTATCATCAGGCTTTGAACGCATCCCCACAACAACCAAATCACTATCGCCAGAGCAGACGGAAGAAGTGGAAAAATTACTCGAGAAAATCGAAAGAGATGATGATGTGCAAAATGTATATCACACCATGGTTTAGTCCATCAGTTTTTTGGCACGTTCGAGGTCTTCAACAGTATCGATTCCCACACCCTCAAATTGAGTTTCAACCATTTGAATTGTTTTTCCCATTTCCAAGTAGCGAATGGCTTCAATTTTCTCAGCCTCCTCGAGTGGAGTTATATCATGATCATAAAAATCTATGAGCGCATTTTTGCGAAACGCATACACCCCAACATGCTTATAGACAGTCGCATGATTTTCCTGAACGCGCTGGTGAGGAATGGCAGATCGTGAAAAGTACAACGCACGATTGCATAAGTCTGTGATGACCTTTACAACATTGGGATTGTTTATCTCTTCTGTGATTGGAATCATCAATGATGCTAAATCAACATCTTGATTTTGATCGGACTTGAAAACCTGAATTAAAGACGATAACCCCTCTGGACGAATAAATGGCTCATCCCCTTGTACATTGATCACAATGTCAACATCGAGGTCAAAAACTGCCTCAGCAATGCGATCACTGCCACAGTCATGCTCTTTTTGACTGCGAATCACATCACCCCCAAAGCCAGTGACAACAGAAGCAATCTCGTCGCTATCTGTTACAATTATGACACGATCAAACAAGCCTGACTGATGCACCTTTTCATAGGTGTGCTGAATCACAGGCTTACCACACAAATCGGCCAAGAGTTTTCCAGGAAATCGACTGGCATCGTATCGTGCAGGAATGGCAGCAATAATTTTCATATCACAAAACTACGATAAATCAATCGTTGATAAAGTCCTCTTCTTTGAAACCAATGAGAAATAGTTGTTCAGAACCCCTTGTGATTGCTGTGTATAACCAACGATAATAGTCTAAAGAGGGTCCTTCTGGGAGATATGGCTTTTCGATAAAAACACGTTTCCATTGACCACCCTGTGCTTTATGACAGGTTAAAGCGTAAGCAAATTTAACTTGTAGAGCATTGAAAAAAGGGTTTTTCTTTACCTCTGTGTATTGTTTGTATTTTGGCAAATGTGCATAGTCTTGTCGCACCTTGTTATACAACTGATTGGACTGCTCAAAGGTCAACGCATGGCCTTCGGCATCCAAAGCATCTAAAATCAAAACAGTATCGAAAGAATCTTGATCTGGATAATCGACCAACTGCACATGAACTCTCGCAAATCGAAATCCATAGAGCTCCTGAAATGACAGGATTCGTAACACCTCTATCACATCACCATTGGCAATAAACCCTGCTTGACTTTCAGTAGAAAGCCAGAAATAATTGTTTTTCACCACCAACAAAAGATCGCCAACTGCCAAGTCATTTTCCAAGCTCATAATTTGCGTTCGGATTTGACGATTATACAAGTTGGCTCTTTTGTTTGAACGCACAATAATTGTGGTTTCTGTTCGCCCAACATCCTTATACCCATCTTCCAACGCACCCTGAATGTCATACCCATCTTGCAAATGGGTGATATCGGTTTTGCCATGAACACTAAATTGAAATGGATCAATAGTAGTGTTATTCATCTGTTTTCTCAGATTTGTTGCATTGAGCAGAATTGCAGACATCGCATCTTGCCGAAGAACCTCAGACAGCTGAGCTTCAGCAACATCAACTGAAAAAAATGACGATAAATAATCTTGATTTAAGGCAGGGCTAAGCTCTTGCTTGACAGGGGGTAACTGAGCAGTGTCACCTACAAAAACAAGCTTGCATTGAAACCCTTCATGTGCATATTGAATGAGGTCCTGCAGCAGTGATCCATTTTGAAAGAGTTTGGCTGAAGATTTTTCATCTCCGATCATTGAGGCTTCATCGACGATAAACACAGCTTTTTTAAACTTATTTTTCTGAAGCTTAAACTGAATCCCTCCTTGCTTGCCTTGCTGCGCAAAATAAATTCTTTTATGAATGGTAACTGCTTTGGTTTTGGCATAGGTCGACATCACTTTTGCAGCCCTGCCAGTTGGTGCCATTAAGACTGGCTTATACCCAGTTCTTCGTAGGGGCTTTAGCCAAGATGCGATCAGCGTTGTTTTTCCAGTTCCTGCATAGCCTTTCAGTAAAAATATTTTGGAGGATGTGTTGTCGTTTATAAAATCAGAAAACTGATGAATTGCTTCGATTTGGTCGGACGTTGGCTTAAACGTAAATTCGTTTAAAATATGCTGCTGGATACTCATAGGTTTGTATGAACTGTAAATGTAAGTTCTTTTCTGCTTTATCTATTCAAAAAAAATTGTAGATTTGTTTGCATTCAAATTCATAATCATGAAAACCGGTATACAAGCATTACTCTGGATTTTATGTGTCTTTTTCGCTTATAAAATTTATGACTCCATCAATGGCCCCATTGCATTCAACAACACCAAAACTGAAAGGTACGCGAAAGTCATTTCGAAACTTAAAGATATTGGAAATGCGCAAGCAGCCCATAAGGATGTATTGGGGTATTATAGCGATAACCTCGATAGCCTTGTCGCTTTCGTAGACACTGCTCAGTATACACTCATTCAAAAAAGAGACTCTAGCTACTTGGAGTTTGATAGAGTCTATCGCATCGACATGCTTCGCGAAGTAATTGTCATTGACACCTTAGGCTTTGCCTCTGTAAAAGATTCCTTGTTTGGAGATTCAGAACGTTATAAAAATATGATGTTTATCCCTGTGAAAGGGCAAGAAGACAAACGCTTTATTTTAAAAACTGACATATTGGATAACAATGGTTATCGCCTCCCAGTTTTTGAAGTCAAAGTAAGTAAAGACATTATCCTTCACGATCAAGACAAATACTTGGTTGCTCTTGAAAAGGAAGTAATCTCTGTTGATGGTGTGAATGGCCCTGAAATTACGCTAGGTTCCTTGACCGAAGTTAATACAAGCGGAAACTGGCCAACAACCTATGACTCAGCAGAAGAATAATACACATTCTAAGACACAAAATAGACTGTCCATTCTAATCAATCGGAATGGACTTTCTTATCTAATATCTGACCAAGACAACAAAACTATTGTTGACCTTTCGTCCCATGATTTCGTCGATCATTCCTCCGAAGAAGAGTTGCATCACTTCGTACACAAATACCTCAACGAAAAGAAAATAGTTGAACAATCGTTTTCAGATGTTCGTGTGTGCTTTGTCAATAACCTATCTTCTTTTGTCCCTCTCCCCCTTTTTGTCAAAAACAAAAAAGTATCATATCTCGAAAATCATGCAGATATCAGAAAGCAAGATTATGTGTCGTTTGATGACATATCATCGATTCAGATTGCAAATGTTTACATCCCCTACGTCAATGTAAACAATATGCTTCTCGAATCATTTGGGAAGTTTTCTTATGTGCACTGCAGCAGCTTATTGCTCGAAATTTTATCAAAAGAAAATACTGAAAAAACCCAACCCTTATGGTTTGTTCATATACAGTATGATTTAGCATATTATTTTTTATTCGTAAAAGGGAAACTCCAATTTTACAATGCTTTCAATTGGACAGATGAAAAAGATGTACTATATTATACCATGGCGGTTGCAAAAAACAAATTACTTGCACTCGATGAAACAACCCTATTGATGAGTGGCCAAATAAAAGGTGGTGATAAGATACATCAATTGTTGTCCAAATACATCAATAGAACCAGCTTCTTCACCCCATCAAACAGGTCGAACAAATTGAGCTCAACTCTCTTACATCCTCATACCCATACGTTATTGACTGAGCTTCCGACATGCGAATTATAGCTGGCCATCATAAGGGGAGAAGAATAAGAATCCCAAAAAATCTTCCTGTACGGCCGACGACAGATCGTGCAAAGGAGGCACTTTTTAGCATACTCAATCACAAAATTGATTTTGAATCAACTCACGTTTTAGATCTGTACAGTGGAACAGGGAGTATTGGATTTGAGTTTTGTTCAAGAGGCTGCCCATCTGTGACATCAGTAGATGCAAACCAAGCGTGCGCATTGTTTGTTGAAAATACAGCCAAGGATTTAGACCTACCCATTCGATCCATTCGCATGACAGCAAAGAATTATCTGAGCAAGTGCGTGAGTGATTTTGACGTCATCTTTGCAGACCCACCTTATGACAATGGCATAGAAGAATTTGAAACAATCAAAGCAATCATTGAAACACGAAAACTCCTACGTCCAGATGGTTGGTTTATTTTTGAGCATACAGAGCAAATTGATTTCAGCTCGGATCAGACACACAAAGAATCGAGGAAATACGGGAGTTGTGTGTTTAGCTTCTTTCAGTTTACAGACTAAGATTTACCCGCCCGAAACAATAGTTCTTTTTCCTCCTTTGTCAAGCTTGCATATCCTGACTGACTGATTTTATCAAGGATTGCGTCAATTTTTGCTTGATCGACTTCAGATTTATTTTGCTTGGGTTTGGGCTTTGTTGAGGTATATACTTTGCGAACCTTTGTCTTTTTGAAAGAGAATAATGATGAAAAATATGAGGCTACATTTGAAATCCATTGTCCTATATCGTTACCTCGTGATATATTTCTTTGATAGATATAGCCAGTCATCGCACCACCCAAATGAGCAAGGTGACCCCCAGCGTTACTGACAGGAATTTGAATCAAATCTAACACAACAAAAAACAATCCAATGTAAATCAATTTGATATTGAACACCAATATCCTGACATCTTTATATGGCATATAACTACACATAAAAATAAGTACAGCCATCACCCCTGCCGATGACCCAATCAATCGAGGTGATTGGCCTTGAAAAGCAGGGAAAAAATTATAGCTTACAACAAAGGTTATTCCTCCAATCAAAACCCCTAAAAAAAAGGTGTTGATGAAGAGATTGGTTTTGAACAGATTAACCATCATTCGACCTGCAAAATGGAGCAGAATCATATTCCATAATATATGTCCAAAATCGCCATGGAAAAAGGCATAGCTTATCAGAGTCCAAGGTCGAAAAAGTAAATCATCGAAGCTAGAGGAGAGTTGAAACCAAATGAAAAACTGATCGAAAGGGGCAGAAAACAGATAAAAGACAGTTCGAAGCAGAAAAGGCAACACAAAACATACCACCAAGATGACAATCAGTCGCTCGACCACGCCAAAGGTCTGGTATCGATATTTCATTTGATCAAAGAAATTCATATGTCCCAACGATTATTATTGAACTGTTGTTTTTTCCAATACCACATCATAATGAACCCAGTTACAGCACCACCAAGATGGGCAAAATGAGCGATTGGACCAAGTGAATAGGAGCTAAAACCAAAAAAGAGATCACTGGCGAGAAGAATGGGAACAAAATATTTTGCTTTGATCGGAATGGGAAGAAAAATAATCATCAGTTCTGTGTTGGGGAACAAGAAAGCAAAGGCTACAAGTATTCCATATAGCGCCCCCGAAGCACCAACCATTGACATATTAAATGATGTTAGGAGTTGACTGAGTTCGGTTTGCGAAATAACATTCGACCATGCTGTATTGTACTGTCCAGATTGCAATGTCTCTGTCAAAGCAATTGGAGAATAACCTGCTTCCACGAGTTGCTCCACGACTGTGCTAATTTGAAAATAATTGATCCCCAGTTGAAGTGCTGCTGCCCCTAGACCAGTTGACAAGTAAAAAAATAGAAACTTATTCCTACCCCACATTTGGGCTAGCGTACCCCCAAACATCCAAAGTCCAAACATATTGAAAAGGATATGGTTTATACTTCCATGCATAAACATATGGGTTACAACTTGCCAAGGTGCAAATTTTGGGTTTTGTGGATAATGCAAAGCGAGTAAATCGTAGGCTGTATTTCCCAGACTCATAGAACCCAAGAAAAACAAAACATTGATGATAATCAGTTGTTTTACAATATCAGGAAGGGATCTCATACGCTCAATTTATTTTCCAAATCTTTAGTGGTCATGGAGACAAATATAAGTTTTCCATTTGGGCATCTCGAAGGCTCATCACATAAAAATAAATCTTTTATCAATCGCGATTGAGCATGCTGATGCAAGTCTGCCCCTGAGCGAATTGCGCCATGTTTTGCCATTGTTTTTGCCAACAATCGACTGAGCTTTACACCCTTTATCGATGGGTCATTTTCGACCTCCTCCAGAAAATTAGATAATAGATCAGGAACTGAATCGAGCGATAAGCTGTTGTGAATTGCAGTGATTTCCAAGTTGTTGGCATCTGCATTTCCAAACGAAAAACCCATGAGCTCCAAAGTTTTTTGATGAGGACTGAATTCAGCAAACTGCTGTTGGTTCATATCCACTTGGATAGGAAACGCTAAAACCTGCGAAGGAACACTTCTGTCTTCAAATTGGCGAAGAAAAGAATCGTATAAAACACGCTCGTGCGCACGCTGTTGATGCACAAGAATCAGACCTTCAGATCTCTTTGCGACGATGTATTTTTTTTGGAGCTGAAAGCATGGCAAGTCACTCTCTATTGCATTGTTGTCAAAAATCTTTTCATTGTCTCGATTGGGCAAATCAATGTTTTGCAAACCTTCATATAAAGGTTCCCACGAGGATTCTTTTTGTTTCTCATCAAAAGGGTTAAATTTTCGATCGACCTGAATGCTTGGTGATTGATTCGGAGGCTTATTGCCTAAAGGAACATCAAAGGTTTGATTGCGATCAAAATCAAGTACAGGACTGACATTAAATTGCCCCAAACTATGCTTCAGAGCAGATCGGATGATGGCATATAACGAATGATCATCTTCAAACTTAATCTCTGTTTTTGTAGGATGAATATTGACATCGATAGTGTCAGTTGCAACAGTCAAATACAGCATATATCCAGGTTGCATCCCTGGTGCCAAAAGACCCTCAAATGCTGCCATTACTGCATGATGAAGATAGGGGCTTTTGATAAAACGATCGTTGACAAAAAAGAATTGATGCTGCCTTGATTTTTTTGAGAATTCTGGTTTAAAAATAAATCCGTTTACGTTCAGGATATCGGTTGACTCTTGCACAGGCACCAATTTTTCGTTAGTATTTTTACCAAACACCTGTACAATACGTTGGCGTAATTTTGTAGGTTCGAGCTGAAAAAGGATGGTGTCATTGCTGTAAAACTCAAATCGCACTTGGTGATGAACCAACGCCACACGCTGAAACTCATCAATGATATGGCGCTGCTCAACGTTGTTTGACTTCAAAAAATTTCGTCTTGCAGGAATGTTGAAAAATAAATTTTTAACAGCCATCGAGCAGCCTGTTTTGGCAGCTACAGCTTGCTGATCTTTGATCTCACTACCCTCGATAATAATTTCAGTTCCAACCTCATCATTTTTCGTTTTTGTACGCATACGTACTTGCGAAATCGCAGAGATACTAGCCAAGGCCTCTCCCCGAAACCCTTTGGTCGAAATCGAGAATAAGTCTTCTGCTTTTTTGATTTTGGAGGTGGCATGACGCTCGAAACAAAGTCGAGCATCTGTTGTTGTCATCCCTTTTCCATTATCAATGACTTGAATCATTGTTTTGCCAGCATCCTTTATAATGAGTTTGATAGAAGTAGCCCCTGCATCGATGGCATTTTCCAAAAGTTCTTTTACAACCGAAGCTGGTCGTTGCACGACTTCACCAGCAGCAATTTGATTGGCTACATGGTCTGGCAATAAAGAAATGATATCAGGCATTTCTAATTTTTAAAAATAGACAAATCAAAGTCAAGGATATACAAAGCAATAAGGATTAGTGAGATGAGGATGATAAAGAAGAGACGTGAAAACCCTCTGTTTGATCTGTTCCGACTTTGCTGTCTTGCTGCTTGCCAATGGACACCAAAATCATTTGAATTGGTGATGTCTCTATATTTTGAAAAGGTAGAATCAAAATCATAGGGGTTTTCATCCTTTTTACCTTTGTAGTACCTCGGCGTATAATTAAATCGCCTATTGGTTCGTTGTTTAAAAAAATTTATGCGCACTTTGTGGACTTTGATGATGAATAAGAAATTCAAAAATACAAAATGTCGTGTGTTTACTGACAACTAATCATTATGTATCTTCGCAATCTATGAAAATCAAAAATATTCATGAACTACAAGCGCTTTTGGATACGCCAAAAAGCATCGTCATTATTCCCCACACCAACCCAGATGGTGATGCCATAGGTAGTAGTCTTGGATGGATGCATTTTCTTCTGCAACACAATCATCATGTTAAGGTTGTTAGTCCCAATCAATACCCTGATTTTTTGAAATGGGTTCCTGGTTCTTCTGCTGTATCGATTTATGAAGAAAATCCAACCCATGCAAAAGCTCTGATGGAACGAGCAGATCTCATTTTTACACTTGATTTTAATACGCTGAAAAGAATTGGTGAGATGGGTGTTGAAGTGTCGAAAAGTACTGCAAAAAAAATAATCATCGATCATCATCAAGATCCTGATGACTTTGCAGACCTCACATTTTCCTATCCATCATTGGGCTCGACTTGCGAATTGGTTTATCATATCATTGATGGTCTTGGTGGTGGAGACCAAATCGATGCCAACATATCCACAGCACTCTATTTGGGTATTTTGACTGATACAGGCTCTTTTCGCTTCCTATCAGTGACACCAACAACGCATAGAGTTGTAGCGCATTTGATTGAAAAAGGAGCAAATCCAACTGAGATTAGTCGTCTTGTAAAAGACACTGCCCATTTGGGAAGGCTTCAACTCTTGGGAATTGCGCTGAACAATCTGCGTTTCGACGAACGCTTACGCACTGCTACCATCACCCTGAGTCATGCAGAACTCACAGCATGTAATTTTCAAAAGGGCGACTCTGAAGGAATTGTCAATTATGGATTGAGCATCTCAAATTGTGTACTAGCAGTATTGATGATTGAGCATCCGACAGATGGTTTTGTAAAAATGTCATTTAGGTCGAAGGGAAACTTTTCTGTCAATGATTTTGCACGTGAAAATTTTTCAGGTGGTGGGCACCATAATGCTGCTGGCGGAAAGTCGGATCTTTCGCTTGATGACACACACAAACTTCTGATCAAAAAATTAGAACAATGCGAGGAAGACTTATCAAAGGCGTAGTGTGTGTACTTGTGATGTTTACACTGCTGAGTTGCACTGAACAGCAAGCACGTAAACCCATACAGCAATCAAAAAGTCAACACATCGAAAATTCTGTTCAAGAAAATCAGTTGCGGCTAGCGCGTGAGGTTGAAGTGATTGAACAGTGGTTAACAGCTCAAACGTCTGCATTTTCAGAAACGCCACATGGCATATTTTACAGCTACAGCAACCCAAAGAATCATCCAATTCTTCCCCCAGAAAATCTTAAAAAAATTTATGTTCTTTTCGAACACCTCAATGGAGAATCGATATATGATTGGAAAATATTTCAGAATCCAGTCTCCAATCAAGATGTACCACAAGGCATTGTTATGTCACTCCCACACATACCTATTGGGGTAGAAACTTCGGTTGTCTTGACCTCTTTTTTGGCCTATGGTTCCTCAGGTGATGGATCATCTATTGGTCCATACACACCCATAGTTGCACGTATTTATATACCTTTAATTCAAAATAAATCATTATGAAAATCATACATCTATTTACAGCGTTCGTTGTTTTAACCATTTTGAGTTGCTCTCCCAAACTTGAGGATGGCATCTATGCCAAAGTCAGTACCAATAAAGGAGAAATTCAATTACAATTGACTTATGACCAAACACCTGTGACAGTGGCAAATTTTGTGTCATTGGCAGAGGGCACAAACACACAAGTTGATTCTATCCACAGTGGCAAACCATACTATGATGGCTTGATTTTTCACAGGGTTATTCAAGATTTTATGATACAGGGTGGAGACCCAACTGGCACAGGTCAGGGTGGGCCTGGATATAGATTTGATGATGAAATTGTACCTGAACTAAAGCATGATGGTCCTGGGGTTTTATCGATGGCAAATGCAGGTCCTGGCACAAATGGGAGTCAGTTTTTTATCACACACAAAGAAACCCCTTGGCTCGATGGGAAACACACAGTATTTGGTCGCGTAACTGAGGGGCAGTCGGTTGTTGACTCGATTGCGCAAAACGACACCATCATTGGCGTTACTATCATTCGCAAAGGTAGGGATGCTAAAAAGTTTGATGCTGCCACCACTTTTGAAAACTATTTTTTAGAAAAAGATAAAATAAAAAACGATAAGCGAGATGCCTTGGTAGCGTTGGAGCAATCTGCAACATACACAGACAGTGGTCTGGGAGTTGTGATTACCACTAAAGGGGATGGAGAAGCAGTTTCGACAGATAAAACTGTAATGACTCATTATGCTGTTTATTTTGAGGACGGACGCTTGTTAGACACCAGTCTTGCGGATGTTGCAAGAGCATATAACATGTACAATCCCAACCGACCTTATCAGCCAATCCCTGCTCGCGTCGATGCTGATGCGCAAATGATTACTGGGTTTAAAGAAGGTTTACGTCTATTATCTGTGGGGGACAAAGCAACCCTTTATTTACCTTATGAACTCGCATATGGTGCAAATGGTGGTCGTGGTATCCCACCCCAAACAAATCTAATTTTTGAAGTTGAAGTGGTCGGATTGGAATAGAATTCGGGGGTTGCGTTGGTATCGATTCTTTGCAATTTCAATCATTCCACAATGGCTGTTTTTGCTGTGGATTAGACGCTCGCCTGATCTTATTGATCAATTTTATACAGAAGGAATTTTTGCATGGCTGTCTCAACTGAGCATACGACTGACTGCATGGATTCCTTTTTCAGTTGGTGATGTATTCTATGCAATTGGTCTTTACTTTGTTTTAAAGCATCTGTTTTATTTCAAACGCTTGCGTCTTCGTGCAACGCTTATTAAAACCCTGGGATGGTTTGGGATTTTGTTCTTTGTGTTTCATCTGCAGTGGGGTTTTAATTATCATCAGACGCCTTTATCAGTTCAAAATAATGTATCATCACGTTATTCGTCAGAGGAATTAGAGGTGTTTACACAGCACCTCATTCAGCAAACAAATCAATTACATGAAAAGCTAGCACAAAATGATAGTGTTGTAGTTGAAATCAATTATTCTAACAAGCAGATTTTTGGTGTTGCCTCGCAAGCGATTCAAAAGCAACACCGATATCCTACCCCCAATATAAAGAAATCATCTTTTGGTTTACTCTTGAGTTATATGGGTTATGGGGGTTATTTAAATCCCTTTACCCTTGAGGCACAAGTCAATACGCGTCAACCTAAACTGAGAGTGCTCACAACAGCAGCACATGAGATTGCGCATCAGCTGGGTTATGCAGCAGAAGAAGAGGCCAATTTTATTGCAATCGACGCAGCAATAAAATCCGATAATGCATATATGCAATATGCTGGCTATCACCTTGCTTTGGGATATGCGCTTTCAGAATGTAGAAAGAGAGAAGATATTGATTCCCAACAACTCTATCAAGACATCGATAAAGGTGTCATAAAAGAGTATCAACAGTTGTCAGCGTTTTGGCAGAATTACACAAATCCTTTTGAGCCCTTGTTCAAAAAAAGCTATGATACCTACCTAAAGGCAAACAGCCAATCTGCAGGTATCAATAGCTATAGCTTGGTTATAGGTTTGCTGCTACATCATTTCCAAAACAACTAGTCCAGTACAACTGGCGCGCCAGCAGCTTCCATTTCAGATGATACAGTATCAACTGCAGAAACAAATGATGCAATCATCGGATTGATTTCTGCAAACAAGTTCTCAGCAACTTCAAAGCTTTTCATGTGAACTGGCGTTGGTCCGTAGGAATTGCCATACAACCCACTTGCTGCAAAATACAATCGATAGGATAATGTGAGGTCATCCTTTTCGCCCACTTCAGCCTTAGACGAACTACCTTCCATCAACCTCTTGATTTCATTCATTAACTCACGTAAACTGTGCAACTTTGATGATAAATCCTCCTGACTGCTATCGACATAAGGAAGTGCCTTTAGAAGTGTTTTTAAGTGTTTTGATGATTTTTCAAATGAATGATTTGCAATATCAATCGCTTTATCAAGAGAAATCAATTTCTCAATAAACTCGTCACGCTGGTCAGCAATAGGATTCTGCAAAACATTTTTTCGGATTCGCTCCACTTCAAAAGTTTGTGGTCCCGCAAGTGCTGTAATTTTGCCATCAATCTGTTGATGTAAACGCACTGTATAGTTACCAGGTGCAACATCCAAGCGTAAAGCATTCAGCGTTTTTCTCTTTGCATTGGCATCTGCAACGCTGATATAGGGCTTCTTCAAGTCCCAATTCACACGCTGAACTCCTTTTTTGTGAGGAGCATAAATTCGATCAACGACTTCTCCCGCTTCGTCTTCAATCACTAATATCAACTGTGGTTTTGATTCATTTTTATCTGCATCAAGTGCCTCCCAACCTGGGAATGGAATATCTGCTGTCTTTTTATCCTTTTCTGCCTTTTGACGAGCAGACTTCAGGGTCATATGACCCTCTTTAAGATATAAGGTAAACATGGCACCATATTTTGGATTTTCTGCAGTGTAAAATGACCCCCCTTGACTAGAGGTTCCCCCTCGAATTTGGTGATACTGAAGTGCCTTACGAGGTTTAAAAAGCATCGCCGACTGTTGTAGGCTTTCAGCTTTGATGTCGCGCAATGGGCTATAATCATCCAACACATAAAAACTGCGCCCAAAGGTGGCTAAAACAAGATCGTTTTCCCTTTTTTGAATGGCAAGATCACGAACTGAAATGGTTGGTAATCCAGTCGAAAATTTATGCCACTCATTTCCTTGATTCAAACTCACATATACGCCATACTCTGTTGCAAGAAACAATAAGTTGGGATTGATATGGTCTTGCACAATTCTCCAAACTAGCGTTCCGTCAGGAATTCCTTTTGTAATTGACACCCATTTTCCTCCACCATTTGTAGTCTTATATAGGTATGGCGAATAATCTCCATATTTATGATTATCAAGCGCTACATAAGCCACTTGATCATTGTGAAGATCTACCTTTATATCATTGACAAATGCTGTTGATGGCGATCCAGGTAGCTTATCAACAGTCATTTTTGTCCAATTATCCCCTCCATCATTGGTGTATTGGATAATTCCATCATCAGTACCAGCATATAAAAGATTTGGGTTTGATGTTGATTCGCTCAGTGATGTAATCGTATTGTAGGTTGACATTGCATACACATCCCAAGGGTTGTCAAAACTTTGCTGACGACCCATGATCGGCAAAGCCAATCGTTCCTCATCTTTTGTAAGGTCTGTTGAAATTGGTGTCCAGCTATCCCCACGATTGTCAGATCTCCACACACGTTGGGTTCCGAAATACAATCGTTTAGGGTCATGATGACTGACAAGGATAGGCGCATCCCAGTTATAGCGTTCGTATGGCTCTCCTACGCCACTTTGAGGCTTAATATATATGGACTCCATCGTGGTTTTATCGATTCGATAAAGGTTTCCTTGCTGCCACTGTGCATAAACGATATCTGGATTACCAGGCTCAGTTGCAGGTTGATGTCCATCCCCTCCAAGCAACACATACCAATCTGCATTTGATATGCCATTGGTTCGAAAGGTACGTGAGGGACCTCCTTGTGTGTTGTTGTCTTGCGTACCTCCATAGATGTTATAAAAAGGCGCTGCATCATCAACTGCGAGCTTATAAAACTGTGTTAGGGGAAGGTTGTTGACAAACTTCCAGGTTTTAGAATCGTCAAAGGATTCATAAATACCCCCATCAGTACCAAAAAGGAGGTAGTTTGGATCATTCTTTTTGAAAGTCAATGAATGATTGTCAGAATGTTTATTGGCCTCACTCATCGTATAAAATGTTTTTCCGCCATCTTCAGAAACAAGCGCACGAACATTCATCAAATAAATACGATCGAAATGATGAGGAGAGGCAACAAGCTCTTGATAATAGTGAGGACCTGTACCACCAGAGACTGTATCTGACATTTTTGTCCAGCTACCACCCCTGTCTGATGATCGATAAACAGCTCCTTTACGACGATCGAGCTCGATTGCTGCATAAAGTATTTTTGGATTCATAGGAGAAATGGCCAATCCAATTTTACCCATGTTGGAAGATGGAAGACCATTATCGATTTTAACCCATGTTTCCCCACCGTCAACACTCTTGTACAGTGAGGTTCCAGGGCCTCCACCCATGTAAGCAGCTACGTTACGATGTCTTTGCCAACTTGCGAGATACAGAATATCGGGGTTGGTTGGATCAATGACAAGATCAGTAACACCTGTCCACTTATTGATGCTGAGTTTGTTCACCCAATTTTTACCCCCATCAGTAGATTTGTACAAGCCTCTTTCTCCTCCAGAGCTCCACAAAGGGCCCTGCGACGCCACCCAAATGGTGTTCGAGTCATTTGGATGAACAATGATTTTTGAGATATGTTCTGATTTTTTTAAACCCATATCTTGCCACGAAGATCCACCATCTGCACTGCGATAGATCCCATGCCCGATTCCAACATGACGACCACCAACATTTTCTCCAGTACCCAACCACACAACTGATGAGTTGTTTGGGTCAAGAGTGATGCAACCAGTTGAGTAAAAGGACTCATCATCAGTAAGTGGAGTCCAAGTTGTTCCAGCATTTGTGGTTTTCCAAGTACCCCCAGAACCAACTGCCACGTACCAAACATTTTCATTTGTCGGATCAATTGCGATATCTGCAATACGACCTGACATAAATGCAGGACCTACACTACGAAAAGAAAACCCACTTAAAGCAGATTCCAGTTCACTCTCTTTTTCATCTTCTTGTGCATAACAAAAGGGAGAAATTAGGGTATAGGATATTGTCAAAAAACTAAATAATAAATTTTTCATGTTATAAGATTTCACCCAATAAACATACAAAATTAAGTATGAAATAAAGCATTTGAATCGATGAAATCTGACTTATGATATCTATTTTTACAATCGAAATGAAAGTCAAACAAACAATAGAGTTAAGCATTACTGGTATCGCTGCCAAAGGCATGGCGATTGGACGCACTAATGAGGGTGTTGTTGTTTTTGTCAGAGGGGCTGTTCCTGGAGATGTTGCTAGCGTATTTCTTTACAAAAAAAGGAAAAGTTATTTTGAGGGTCGAGTTGAAAAGTTACTCGTTCCAAGCCCTGACCGAATATCAGCCAAATGCGATCACTTTGGCACCTGTGGTGGTTGTCAATGGCAGCATCTTTCATACACAGCACAGCTGAAACACAAGGAACAAGTGGTCTGTCAAAATTTTGTGAAAATTGGTGGTTTTGATTTTCCTACACTGAACAAAATTGTACCTAGCAAGTCACAATATAATTATCGCAACAAAATGGAGTACAGCTTCTCCAACAGTCGATGGCTCACCAAAGCTGAAATTGAATCTGGGGAAGTGATGAATCGAAATGCTTTGGGTTTTCACAAACCCCGAATGTGGGACAAAATTGTACACATCGATGAATGTTTTTTACAACAAGAGCCAGGGAATCAAATTCGAAATTTTATTCATCAATATGCCATGGATAAAGGGAACAGTTATTATGATCTCAAGAATAAATCAGGGCAGTTGCGCAGCATGATGATCCGTACAGCATCTACTGGACAGATCATGGTAGTCATTCAGTTTTTTGAAAATCATATAAAAGAAAGGAACAATTTGCTGGAAGCGATCATCGATAAGTTCCCACAAATCACTTCACTGCATTATATTATCAATCAAAAAGCAAATGATAGCATCTATGATCTAGATGTCAATTTACATGCCGGAAACCCACATATTGAAGAAGAAATGGAGGGATTGCGCTTTTGGATCACACCCAAGTCTTTTTACCAAACCAACTCAATGCAAGCGTATGAGTTATATAAAATCACGCGGAATTTTGCTGGTCTAACTGGGAGTGAGATCGTTTATGACCTCTACACTGGTTTGGGAACCATTGCACAATTTGTCGCAAAGGAAGCAAAACATGTCGTTGGGATTGAAGCAATTCCAGAAGCTATTGTTGCAGCAAAAGAAAATGCAAAGAGAAATAAACTATCCAACGTAGATTTTGCCACAGGCGATATGAAAAAAGTCTTTACAGATGACTTCATCGCAACGCACGGCACCCCAGATGTTGTCATAACTGATCCTCCTCGTGAGGGTATGCACAAAGATGTTGTCAAGCAATTGCTTAAGATCTTACCCAAACGAATTGTATATGTGAGTTGTAATTCTGCGACACAGGCACGAGATTTAAGTATGTTGAGTGATCATTATTCAATAAAAAAAGTGCAGCCTGTCGATATGTTTCCCCACACCCAACACGTAGAAAATGTTGTACTTTTGGAAGGAATCCATGTATAAATTTCGCTATCTGTTATTGATACTGTTGCTTCACTCGAGTTGTGAACCAGATGATGTGTGCAACATAGAAAACCCATCAACACCACAACTTGTCTTTCGCTTGTATGATGCCAACCAGCCAAGTCAGCTCAAGTCAGTCGACACCTTGAAGGTTAAAGACACTGAAAATGAATCCATTTTACAATTAATCAATACGGATTCAATTGCGATTCCTTTTCAAATCAATGCCGATAAAATGAATCTCGAATTTACAATATCAGGAGGGATTAATGATGAACTATTAATCGATTACCAAACACAGGATATGTATTTGAGTCGCGCTTGTGGGTTTCAAAGTACATTTATCATCAATGAAATTGAAATCGGCAGCAATCAAAGTTGGATAAAAACATTAGGAATAGTAACGAATGAAGTCTTAGTAGATACCCTTGCTCATGTTAAAATCTATCACTAGTTGTTTCCTCTTTTTTATGGTTTGTTTTGGCTATGCGCAGGACAGCATTCCAAAATATACAGAGCGATATAGCATTCGCTTTGGGATTGATATGAGTAAACCCATTCGCTCTATGATCGAAAACGACTACAACGGGCTAGAACTCACTGCTGATTATCGAATAACAAAAAAGCTATATCTCGCAGCAGAAGTAGGAATGGAAGACAAACGTGTTGTGAGTGAAACACTTGACTTTCAGACCAGTGGAGAATACATCAAGCTAGGTGTTGATTTCAATTTGTTCAACAACTGGGAAGGGATGGAGAATATGCTGCTGACAGGTTTTAGGTTTGGCACAAGTACCCATAGCCAACAGCTCAATGGTTATGCAGTCAGGCAGCTCGATCAACTTTGGGCAGAAGACTTATACAAATCACTCGATCAACCTCTTTTGTTCGATGATTTGAATGCGACTTGGATTGAAATAATTGCAGGTGTTAAAACAGAATTACTGAACAACTTGTACATGGGCATAAGCGTTCGGATGAACTATTTGATGAATGACAAAGAGGTAACCAACTTCAGCAATCTATTTATTCCAGGTTATCATCGCGTATCTGAGGGCAGCCCTTGGGGCGTGGGTTTGAACTATACGATGATGTATCAGTTCCCACTTTATCGTAAGTGATGATTTTTAGTCGTATTAGGATTAAAAAAAAGAACAGTTGCATAATAAAAAAAAATATCTAATTTTGCACCCCTAAGTTCAACCGCTGGCGATGGTCGTGAATGTTGTTCTTAGTTATTTTTTAGCTAGAAATCATGGAACGTTTAGTTCAGTATGTTCAAGACGAATTCGTCGAGAAAAAATCATTCCCCTCTTTTCAAGCGGGTGACACTATCACAGTTTATTATGAAATTCGCGAAGGCGAAAAAGTAAGAACCCAGTTCTTCAAAGGAGTTGTGATCCAAATCAAAGGTACTGGAAGCACAAAAACATTCACCATTCGAAAAATATCTGGAACAGTTGGTGTTGAGCGTATTTTCCCGTTCAATCTGCCCACCATTCAGAAAATCGAAGTGAACAATCGTGGTAAAGTACGTCGTTCACGTATTTTTTACTTCAGAGATCTACGAGGTAAGAAAGCACGAATCAAGGAAAAAAAGAATTAAAACTTCTGATTTTAAAGACCTCCTTTCTAGGAGGTTTTTTTTATCAATTTTTTTACTGTTTTTTTGAGAATATTATAACAATCTGAATAGTATTGAAAACGTTGATACTCTTTGGCTTTCACGTTGTATATTTGCGCCACCAAAAAAAAAGTCATGACTAAAATCAAAGTTGCTAATCCTGTTGTCGAAATCAATGGTGATGAAATGACAAGAATCATCTGGGAGTTTATAAAGGAACAACTCATCCTTCCATATGTTGATGTTGAACTTTTATACTACGACTTAGGTCTAGAAAGTCGGGATGCTACCAATGATCAAATTACAATTGATGCTGCCAATGCAATTAACAAGCATAAGGTTGGTATTAAATGTGCAACGATTACACCTGATGAAAATCGTGTAGAGGAGTATGGCTTAAAGAAGATGTGGCGATCGCCCAATGGCACAATCAGAAACATCGTTGGAGGTACAGTATTTCGAGAGCCAATCATCATGAGCAATGTTCCGAGATATGTACAGGGTTGGACCAACCCCATATGTATCGGTCGTCATGCGTTTGGAGATCAATATAAAGCAACTGATACCATTATAAAAGGCAAAGGGAAACTCACAATGACTTTTACACCTGAAGATGGCAGTGAATCAAAAACTTGGGAGGTTTATGACTTTCAAGAAGGTGGCGTTGCAATGAGCATGTATAACATCGATTCATCCATCTATGGGTTTGCTCGCTCGTGCATGAATCGTGCATTGAGCAAAGGCTGGCCATTGTATTTCAGCACCAAAAATACCATCATGAAAGCTTATGATGGTCGCTTTAAAGACATTTTTGAAGAAGTCTATCAAAATGAATTCAAAACAAAGTTTGAAGAAGCAGGCATACACTACGAGCATCGCTTGATCGATGATATGGTCGCTGCTGCTATGAAATGGAATGGTGGATTTGTTTGGGCATGTAAAAACTATGATGGAGACGTGCAGTCGGATACAGTTGCGCAGGGATTTGGATCGCTTGGCCTGATGACTTCTACCCTAGTCACCCCTGATGGAAAAATCATGGAAGCTGAAGCAGCACATGGTACAGTGACGAGACATTATCGCCTCCACCAAAAGGGTGAGGAAACATCTACAAACCCTATCGCATCTATTTTTGCTTGGACACGTGGTCTTGCGCATCGTGCCAAACTAGATAACAACCAAGAGCTCGCAAACTTTTGTGAGACACTTGAAAAGGTTTGTATTCAAACAGTGGAAAGTGGTAAAATGACCAAGGACTTGGCATTGCTTATTCATGAGAAAAACCTCAAGAGAGAGCATTATCTCAATACGCAGGAGTTTTTATATTCTATCAAAGAAAATTTAGATAAAGCTTCACGCTAATCTTTCGGATTTTATACAAATGATATCAATTATTTAAAAAAATAATTGATTCTTTTCATCTATATAAAAGTTAGATAACTTCTATTTATTTTATATATTTGGATTATTAACTCAAATCTTAATCTCAAGTATGAATGGCCTACATCTTTACAATCATTTTTTCCAAAAGTTAAATTCTTGATTCCTTAAAGTTTGTAATCATTTTGCTTATAAAAGTTGAATCTTATGAAACCAATGCCCCTCCTACTGCTTATGGTTGCTTTAGCAACTCATTCAATATAAGCGCAAGATGTTGTTGTCTATGCCTACAATGAAAATCTAAATAACCCAGTCATAAAACCCTTTGGTGATAGAGAAATATCCCATCGTGTTACATTGGAGAAAAACGACAATGATCAAATTCCACTCCATACCGAACCTATTGGCAACTTATTATATATCAGTCATTTATATCCAAAAAACTCGCGATACCAAATTTTTAATGACAAAGGAGTACGATTACTTGAGGGTCGGCTGACAGCTAACGGCGTAATAAAAGTTACAAGTCTTTCGAAAGGAAGCTACAAACTTTATATCAACCGAAAGCCTATCATTTGGTTTATTAAGGAGTAAATTTCTATCACCCACTATACTTATGGCTTTACAAGAACAACTAAAACAACAAGGTGATTTTTTGTTTAAGCACAGAAGCTATTTTCCCTTATTGTTTATTGCCTTAGCTTTTACTGCCATTGCATACCATCATCAACATAGCTATGCCTACTCTTCAACTGTACTACTGATTTCAGAATTTATGCAATCCATAGCAATTTATGTTGGGCTATTTGGTTTTCTGATTCGCGTATATACAATTGGGTTTACACCTAAAAATACCTCAGGAAGAAACACCAAAGAAGGGCAAATCGCCGATGAACTAAACACCAAAGGTCTATACTCTCTTACCTGAAATCCTTTGTATGTAGGTAATTTTTTTATGTGGATGGGAACAGTTCTTTTCACTGGTGTCATTTGGTTTTTCGTTTTATTCGTTTTTATCTTTTGGTTATATTACGAAAGAATCATTTATGCTGATGAAGTTTTTTTAAGAGAAAAATTTGGAAACAATTACCTAAACTGGGCTGAAAAAACCCCTATTTTTATACCAAACAATCTGTCTTATGATCATCCAATCATGACATTTGATTGGAAAAAAATAATCATCAAAGAAAAAACAGGGTTATTCATGCTTTTTTTAGTTTTTTTTTGGGTTCCAGCTTTTTTCTGGGTTTGTCATCACACATTTTTTGGTGGTGGAGTTTAACTTTATTACCTATGGAACCATCTTTAGCTTCGTATTTTATATAGTCATAAAAACGATGCAATCAAGTAAACTATTTTCAGTTGAATAGCTACAAACAGTCATAAAATATAAATTAAATTAGATATGGATATCACTACAATCATCGGACAAATTTTCTTGCCAGTTTCTTTGGCAATCATCATGTTTGGTATGGGTCTTACCCTAGTCATTGGGGATTTTATCAGAATTTTTACCTATCCAAAGGCAGTGCTCGTTGGACTGATCAACCAAATCATACTTTTACCAATCATCGGTTTTTCGATTGTGGTACTCTTTAAGCTAAGCCCTACCATGGCAACTGGAGTCATGATTCTATCCCTCTGTCCAGGAGGTCCAACAAGTAATCTCATCACGCAAGTATCTCGAGGAAATATTGGTCTTTCAGTCACCTTGACTGCTCTTGCAAGTCTTATCACAGTATTCACCATCCCCGTTTTGCTTTCTGAGGCCATTGCTTATTTCACTGGAAATACAGGCGTTGTGATCGAGTTGCCGGTGCTGCAAACAATGCTTCAAATTTTGGTCATTACTGTCATCCCCATTGCAATAGGAATGATCATTCGAAAACGAAATGAGGGCTTTGCCTTACGAATGGAAAAACCAATGCGTACTGCCTCAACTATTCTCTTTGTCATTATTTTCCTGGTCATCATTATTGCCAATAAGGACAATTTGGTACAAGCAATGAAAGAAGTTGGACTTGCGACTTTGCTGCTCAACTTGCTTGCAATGGGACTTGGGTTTCTTACTGCCAAACTGTTTGGCATCGCTGGAAATAGTCAAATAACAATCACCATAGAAAGTGGTATTCAAAATGGAACACTGGCTTTTGTTATTGCGACAACCATCCTCAACAACTTCGAAATGGGACTGCCAACAGGTGCCTATTCTATATGGATGTTTATCACAGGTGGTATCCTCATGTGGCGTTTGGGAAGCAAAAAAGAGTGAGCGAAAAACCTAGTTAGTTGTATATTTGTCAAAATTGCTATGCAAATGCGCCATATTGGTTGTGTTACCCTATTCTTGTTTTTGTTTCAATTTTTGTCGGCTCAGGATCGAGTTACAATCAGTGGGGATGTTTCTGATTCATTATCCAAGGAAACTCTTCTTGGGGTTACCATACTCATCAATGAGCTCAATACAGGAACGGTTACAAATAGCTATGGTTTTTACTCCCTTAGTGTCCCTCCTGGCGAATACACCATCACTGTACAATACCTAGGTTATCAATCACTTCAGTTCCCTATATCACTAAACGAAAACATCAAACAAAATATACTGCTTACCCCTGCAGCAGAGGAACTCGATGAAGTTGTTTTGATTGACAATACAGAAAGAGTTAACATCAAAAAACCTGAAATGAGTGTCAATCGCCTTCTTTCAAAAACAGTCTTGCAAACACCTGCTGTTTTTGGAGAACCTGATGTACTCAAAACCATTCAATTGCTCCCAGGTGTAACAAGTGCTGGAGAAGGGGCTTCTGGCTTTAATGTACGTGGTGGGTCTGCTGAT
Source organism: uncultured Bacteroidota bacterium (assembly GCA_902586905.1). Taxonomy (GTDB): domain Bacteria; phylum Bacteroidota; class Bacteroidia; order Flavobacteriales; family Flavobacteriaceae; genus UBA724. The sequence continues at coordinate 22,505 of CACIJH010000013.1, forward strand.
CAAAACCTAATCCTTTTGGACGAGGCTACCATTTACAACTCTTCCCACCTTTTTGGATTTTTCTCTGTATTCAATCCTGATGCGATTAAAGATTTACGACTCTATAAAGGTGGTATTCCAGCCAAATATGGTGGGCGACTTGCATCTGTTTTGAACATCTATCAAAAGGAAGGAAACAAAGAAGAGTTTAAGCTCAATGGTGGTATTGGGCTCGTAACCAGTCGCTTGCTTGCAGAAGGACCACTGGGTAAAGGAAGCTTTGTCGTTGGTGGAAGGGGAACTTATGCTCATTTATTTTTAAAACTAACTGACAATCCAAATAGTGCTTATTTCTACGACCTAAATACCAAAATGAGTTTTCCGATCAATGATCGAAATAAGCTTTACCTCTCAGGCTATTTTGGAAGAGATGTGTTTAATGTAGACGAAAGCTTTGTGAATACTTATGGAAATGCTGTATTTAATTTGAGATGGAATCATCTGTTTTCACAACGATTGTTTTCAAATCTATCGCTGATTTACAGTGACTACTACTATGGATTGTTGCTTGACTTTGCTGGTTTTGATTGGGATTCTGGTATTCAGAACCTCAATCTAAAATATGATTTCTCTTATTTTGCAAACGATAAAACAAGTCTAGATTTCGGCCTGCAATCGACTTACTATACCTTTAACCCTGGCTATATCGAACCTGCTCGATTGGACTCAGGTATCAATGCTGAGCAGTTGCAAAAGAAATATGCGATGGAGCATAGTGTTTATTTAGATATTTCACAAGATCTTTCATCCTCATTTTCTTTTCAGTTTGGCATCCGTTTCAATCATTTTACAAGGCTAAAACAAGATGGCCTATTTACTTATGAAAACGGAATGTCAACTCGCTTCAACAACTCATTGGGAATCTATGAAAAAGGAGTTCCTACAGGCCTATACAATGCCAATGAATCATCTGCAACTTATAGCCATATGGAACCAAGGGTCACTTTGTCGTATGCGATGGAAAACAGTGCTTTCAAAGCATCTTACAATCGCCTAAACCAGTACCTCCACCTGATTTCAAACACCAGTTCCCCAACACCCCTAGATATTTGGGCACCGAGTGGTCCACATCTAAAACCCCAACAACTCGATCAATGGGCCATTGGTTATGTCAGAGAAACACAATCTCAAAAAAGTATTGAGGTTGAAGGATTTTATAAAAATGTTAGCAATCGATTAGACTATATCGATGGTGCTGACTTGGTTGCAAATGATGCTGTGGAACAAGTGACAATGCCAGGGAATGTTCGTGCATATGGTGCAGAGATATTAGTTAAAAAACCCGTTGGAAAATTACAATACTGGATAGCTTATACTTGGTCAAAATCTGAACAAAAAACAGAAGGAAAAGCATTTGGAGGTCCAGGCATCAATGATGGCAATTGGTACCCAAATGCATTTGACAAAAGACATGATCTGAGCGTGAATGCAAGCTACAAACTGAATAATAAATGGAGTTTTAATGCCAATTTCTTATATCAAACTGGACAGCCGACAACCTACCCTCTTGGTCAGTATGAATTTGGAGGACTTCGAGTCCCCAATTATGGCAAGCGAAATAGCAATCGATTTGCAGATTATCATCGAATGGATATATCAGCAACACTAAAAAGACCCAAAAAAAAGAATCGACAAGGAAGTTGGATTTTTGGTATATACAATGTCTATAATCGCAAAAATGCTGCGAGTATCAACTTTCGTCAAAACAGGGAAACGCAACAAAATGAAGCTGTACGATTTTCAATTTTTGGAATCGTACCTTCTGTTATGTATCGAATTGATTGGTAATGAGAAAATTATTTTTTTTACTTAGCATTGTGTTTGTTTCATGTGAAGACGTGATCACAGTCGATCTTCCAAACGCTCCTGAGCAAGTCGTCATTGATGCAGAACTCAGCCGACCACAGGGCGGTGGTGCAGCCCAACTTCGTGTGCTTGTAACCAAAACAACTGACTTTTACAGTACCGATATTATCACTGTAGATAATGCCTCTGTGTCTTTACTGTTCGATAATCAAGTCTTGTTTGCCAATCACAATGAAGGTGGTGAATATCTTCTTGATATTCCTGAAATCACTATTGACAAAGAATATCAATTGGTTGTCGATGTCGATGGAGTTCTCTACACTGCAACAGAAGAATTGATTCTTTCTGGCACATTTGATGGAGTAGTGCAAGGAGATGGTTTGCTTTTTAGTGGCAATGAAACCGAGGCATTGATCACATTGACCGATCGAGCTGGTCTTGGCAACTACTATCTTTTCGATTTTTCATACAACAACCTTTTTGTAACTAGAGATCGCTTTTACGACGGACAACAATTTACTTTCTCTTTTTTCTATGATGACTTGTTTCCAAAAAATGAGGAAGTCATCATTCGCATGGTTGGAATAGACCAAGACTTCTTTACATACATGCAAATTTTATTAAGTCATAGTGGCCAAATTGGTGGTGGCCCTTTTGCAACAGCAACATCAACCCTACTGGGCAACTTTGTCAGCTCTGAAAAAGAAACCATTGCATTGGGTTATTTTAGGGTGGTTGAATCTAGTTCACTTCCATTTACAGCCGAATAATTACATTTGTGTATGAGCTTCACTAAAATCACAGAAGCCGAATCAAACCACGACAACCTTGAGCAAATGAGTGTGGAACAGTTGAGTCTTATAATCAATGATGAAGATCAACACGTGGCAAATGCTGTGAAAAAAATCCTACCTCAAATCAACATATTTATAGATGCCACCTTACCCAAAATGCAACAAGGAGGTCGATTGATTTACCTCGGGGCAGGCACTAGTGGGCGATTGGGAATACTCGATGCCTCTGAATGCCCTCCCACATTTGGGGTTTCGCCAGACCATGTGATTGGCTTAATCGCTGGTGGTGATGGTGCCATTCGAACTGCTGTTGAAGGAGCCGAAGACGACTCTGAACAAGGATGGAAAGATTTGGTAAACCTTCACGTTTCAACGCTGGACACTGTCGTGGGTATCGCTGCTTCAGGAACCACACCTTATGTTGTTGGTGCTATCCAAGCATGCAAATCGAATGGAATCGCTACTGCAGGTGTCAGTTGCAACCCCGGAAGCCCTTTAGCAGAAGAAGTAGACCACCCAATTGTCCCAGTCGTTGGGCCCGAAGTGGTCACTGGCAGTTCGCGAATGAAAGCTGGAACAGCGCAAAAAATGGTCCTCAACACAATCTCAACAGTTTTGATGATCAAGCTTGGACACGTCAAAGGCAATCGAATGGTTGATATGCAATTGTCAAATCAAAAACTACAAGAAAGAGCAGTTCGGATGGTTTGTGAATCATCAGCTGTCGATGAAGAAAAAGCAATGGAATTGTTACAAATTCATGGAAGTGTTAGGTCTGTATTAAAACATTTGGGGGTATGAACAAAGAGCATATTTTTAAAGGGATTTCTCGTCTTTTTGTCGCTATTCTTTTTGCCTTTATAGGTCCAGTTGTGTACACCTCTGCTGTGCGTAACGAAGAACACCCATTTTTTATACCCGTTTTAGGTGTTGGATTGATTGCATGTGCTCTTGCAATACTTTATGGTTTTATTGGAATAAAACTCCTTGTCAAAGGTTTCTTCAATGAAAAATAAATTTACCATTGAAAGAGCCCTGAATCGTATTATCTTTGTGGCTTTGATAAATGACTGATGATTAAAGTTCGACTACCAGACGGAGCGATTAAAGAGGTGAAAAAAGGAACATCAGCTCTTGACATTGCAACCTCTATTAGCGAGGGACTTGCAAGAAATGTAATGTCAGCAAGCTACAACGATCAAGTGGTTGAAGCACACACGCCCTTGCAAAACGATGGTGATTTAGTTTTATACACTTGGAACGATCCAGATGGCAAAAAAGCATTTTGGCATTCCTCTGCGCACGTACTTGCACAAGTTCTACAAGAATTTTATCCAGGATGTAAGCTCACCATTGGTCCTGCTATCGATCAAGGGTTTTACTACGATATCGATCCTGCTGGTCATACTGTTACAGAAAAAGATTTTGATGTGATTGAGAAACGAATGATTGAGGTTTCTCGCGAACAACATGCCTTTATGATGCGCTCAGTCTCCAAAAAGGAGGCGTTGACTTTTTATCAAAAAGAAAAAAATCAATTTAAAACTGAACTCATTGAAAATCTTGATGATGGGGAAATCACTTTTTGTGATCATGCCAACTTTACAGATCTCTGCAAAGGGGGACACCTCCCTCACACTGGGTTTATCAAAGCTGTGAAGCTCACAAACATCGCTGGTGCCTATTGGCGTGGAGATGAAACCAAACCTCAACTCACTCGTATTTATGGGATTTCATTCCCAAAGCAAAAGTTACTGAAAGAGCATCTTTTACTCGTTGAGGAAGCCAAAAAAAGAGACCATCGCAAACTCGGAAGTGAGATGGATTTGTTCACTTTTTCAAAGAGAGTTGGTCAAGGCCTTCCTTTGTGGTTGCCAAAAGGTGCTGCACTCAGAGAAAGATTAGAACGTTTTCTCAAAGAAGCGCAGCGAAAAGCTGGATATGAGCAGGTTGTTTCGCCCCATATTGGTCATAAAGAATTATATACAACTTCAGGTCATTATGAAAAGTATGGTGCTGATAGCTTTCAGCCAATCAAAACCCCTTCAGAAAACGAGGAGTTTCTACTCAAACCAATGAACTGCCCTCACCACTGTGAAATTTTTAGCTCTCGCAGTTGGAGTTATCGTGATTTACCAAAACGATACGCAGAGTTTGGAACTGTTTATCGCTATGAACAGAGTGGTGAACTTCATGGACTCACACGAGTGAGGGGATTCACACAAGATGATGCCCATATTTTCTGTACACCCGATCAGCTAGATTATGAGTTTAAAGCAGTGATCGATCTTGTTTTATATGTATTTAGTTCCTTAGGTTTTGAAGATTTCACAGCACAAGTTTCTGTTCGAGACCCAAACAACCCCGATAAATACATAGGAAAGGTTGAATATTGGGACAAAGCTGAGCAGGCGATTATGAATGCTACCCAAGAAAAAGGACTCAATTATGTCGTAGAAACAGGTGAGGCTGCATTCTATGGACCGAAATTGGATTTCATGGTAAAGGATGCATTGGGAAGGAGCTGGCAACTGGGTACGATTCAGGTAGATTACAGCTTACCAGAACGATTTGATCTCACCTACAAAGGAAATGACAATAAACTTCACAGACCAGTGATGATACATCGTGCACCCTTCGGAAGTTTAGAAAGATTTGTTGCAATTCTCATCGAACATACTGCTGGAAACTTCCCTGTATGGCTCACGCCAGATCAGGTTAATATCCTCTGTGTGAGTGATAAGTATGAAAAATACGCCAAAAAAGTTTCTCAATTATTGGAAAATAACGAAATTCGCACCCTCGTTGACAACCGAAATGAGACCATTGGAAAGAAAATTCGGGAATCTGAGCTCCAAAAATACCCTTACATGATTATCATTGGGGAGAAAGAAGTTTCAGAATCTAAGGTTTCTGTTCGGCAACACGGCGGGAAAGATCACGGAGCTATGTCTCTGGATAACTTTGTTCAACTGGTTGAAAAGACCATTGAAGAAGAAGTGAAAGAATTTAAATTGTAAAACGCGCGTTATAGCCATACGAAGAAGAAGAGGCAGAGGACCTCATCGAATAATTAAACAAGACCCACACAAGATCAATGATAAGATCATGGCGAGTGAGGTACGTCTTGTTGGTGATAACGTTGAAATGGGGGTTTACCCTATTGCAAATGCGATGAGTATTGCGAATGAGCTGGAGCTGGATTTGGTCGAAATATCACCAAACGCCTCTCCCCCTGTTTGTAAAATCATCGACTATAAGAAGTTCTTATACGAGCAGAAAAAGCGTGAAAAAAATTTAAAAGCCAAAGCGAGTAAAGTAGTATTAAAAGAGATTCGTTTTGGACCACAGACAGATGAGCACGACTATGCTTTTAAAAAGAAACATGCGATAAAGTTTCTAGAGGAAGGCGCAAAACTAAAAGCGTTTGTGTTTTTCAAGGGGCGATCGATCGTATTTAAGGAACAAGGACATATCTTGTTACTGCGATTGGCGCAAGACCTAGAAGAGTATGGAAAAGTTGAGCAGCTCCCAAAATTGGAAGGGAAGAAGATGATCATGTTGATGAACCCTAAAAAATAATAAATACGGAAATCATGCCAAAGCAAAAAACAAAATCGAGTGCAAAAAAGCGTTTCAAGTTGACCGGAACTGGGAAGATCAAACGCAAGCATGCATTTAAAAGTCATATTTTGACCAAAAAGTCAAAAAAGAGAAAATTAAAGCTTACACATTCAACCTTGGTTCATGAAGCCGATGCTGACAATGTGAAACAACAACTTCGATTGAAGTAAAATTTGGTGTATAACCCTGAGGCTGGTATAAAAAGAGCATTTAGTTGCCACCTCCCTCAAAAACAATAAATTAAAATGCCTAGATCAGTAAACGCAGTAGCCTCTAGGGCTCGAAGAAAAAAGATGATGAAGCACGCCAAAGGATACTTTGGACGTCGTAAAAATGTATGGACAATTGCCAAAAATGCTGTTGAAAAAGCATGGGTATATGCGTACAGAGATCGAAAAAACAAAAAGAGAAGTTTTCGTTCACTTTGGATAGTACGTATAAACGCTGCAGCTCGTTTTCACGGCATGTCTTACTCCCAATTTATGGGAAAAGTAAAAGCCAACAATATCTCATTAAACAGAAAGGTTTTGGCTGACCTCGCGATGAATCACCCAGAAGCTTTTAAAGCTGTAGTGGATAAAGTGAAGTAAATTTTACTTAAAAATATCGATCATAAAAACACGCTTAGGCGTGTTTTTTTTTAGAATGGAACGCCATCGTCCCCATCGAAAGCATCGTCAGGGCTTATCTTAGGATTGTCGAACGAGTCTTCTTGATCTCGATTGATTTTGGACTCAAACTCAACTGGAGCATCAAAAGAGTCTAAGTTTTCAAATTTACCTAGTGATGCAACAAATTTTAATCGAACATTGTCCAAGCCCCCATTTCTGTGCTTGGCGACTATAAACTCTGCTTGACCCGCTGAGGGTGTACGTTCTTCGTCATCCCATTCGTCAATCTTGTAATATTCTGGACGATAGATAAATGATACAATATCAGCATCTTGCTCAATGGCACCAGACTCACGTAGATCTGAAAGCAAAGGTCGCTTGCTCCCTCCTCTTGTCTCAACAGCTCTCGACAGCTGAGACAATGCAATCACTGGAATGTCTAGTTCTTTTGCTAGGGCTTTTAGGTTTCTAGAAATCATAGATATTTCTTGCTCGCGATTTCCTGATTTGTTGGATGAGCCTGTTGTCATCAACTGCAAATAATCGACAACAATGAGTTTGATCCCATGTTGAGATGACAATCGCCTAGCCTTGGCACGCAAATCAAATATCGATAATGAAGGTGTGTCATCGATAAATAAAGGTGCTTTTTCTAATGAGCTGACTTTGACATTTAATTGTTTCCATTCGTGATCGGCAAGGTTGCCTGTACGTAGTTTTTCAGAAGAAAGACCAGTCTCTGAAGAAATCAGACGTGTGATCAACTGAACGGATGACATCTCGAGAGAGAAAAAGGCAACTGGAATTGAATGATCAACGCAAACATTTCGAGCCATCGACAGGGTCAATGCTGTTTTTCCCATACCTGGACGTGCAGCTACAATAATCAAATCACTCGACTGCCAACCTGAAGTTAGCTTGTCCAAATCAGTGAATCCAGATGGAATCCCACTTAGACCTTCTTTGTTTGAGATTTCTTCAATTTTCTTTTTTGCTTGTATCACAAGGGTTTGCGCAGTATCTGTTGATTTTTTGATATTCCCTTGCGTCACATCATAGAGCTTGGACTCTGCATCATCGAGCATATCGAATACATCCTTGGTATCATCATAGGCAAACTCAATAATTTCGTTCGAAATTTTAATTAAACTACGCTGAATAAATTTTTGGAGAATGATTCTAGAATGGTGCTCTATGTGAGCTGAAGATGAAACTTTTTGCGTGAGTTGGATTAAATAAAAATCACCTCCAATTTGTTCTAACTTATCGTTTTTGCGCAATTGGGTCGAAACAGTTAACAAATCAATTGGGCTTGAGTCAGAAAACAAATGAACAATCGCTTCAAATATATGTTGATGTGCTTGCTTATAGAATGCTGCTGGGCTTAAGATATCGATGACAGTATCGACACCTTTTTTGTCAATCATCATAGCACCGAGCACGACCTCTTCAAGCTCAATTGCTTGTGGCGGAATTTTCCCTTTTTGCAAAGGAACGATTTGACCACCTTGACGCGATTGTTGTGATATTGGTTTTTGTTTTTCCACGTTATAAATGTAGGTAATTAATACACATCTATCGGCTGTGAATGGCGAAAAAAGACGAACGACCTATTGTTAAAAAGAATAAATAAATGTTAATATCTAAAACATTTATTCTTTATAAACACCCATTTGAAAGAATTTCTCCTGACGATCAAGAACTAATTTATCGATTGGAATGTCTTTAATTTCGCTGTAGGCTTTTAAAATGGTTCTTTGAACAGTTGAAAAAGTTTGCTTTCGATCTCGATGTGCGCCACCCAAAGGTTCTTTGACAATAGTGTCAATGATTTTTAAACGTTTCATGTCTTTAGCTGTGAGCTTCAGCGCATCGGCTGCTTGCTCTTTATACTCCCAGCTTCGCCATAAAATGGATGAACATGATTCAGGAGAAATCACTGAGTACCATGTGTTTTCGAGCATGAATACTCGATCGCCAACACCTATACCCAAAGCACCTCCAGATGCACCCTCACCGATGATCAAGACAAAAACTTGTGTTTTAAGTCGAGACATCTCCAATATGTTTCGAGCAATCGCCTCTCCTTGACCACGCTCTTCTGCCTCAAGACCAGGATAAGCACCAGGCGTGTCAACCAGGCACAAAACAGGAATGCCAAACTTTTCTGCAGACTTCATAAGTCGAAGGGCTTTGCGATACCCTTCAGGATTGGCCATCCCAAAATTTCGATACTGGCGTGTTTTTGTGTTAAATCCCTTTTGCTGTCCAATAAATAAAAAACTCTGATCACCAATTTTTCCAAATCCACCCACCATCGCTTTATCGTCCTTGACAGTGCGATCACCATGGAGTTCTAAAAAGGTTTCACCTGAAAGCGCCTGGATGTAGTCCATCGTATAGGGTCGCTGGGGGTGTCTTGATAGTTGGACACGCTGCCAGGGCGTTAGGTTTCCATAGATTTCTTTTTTGGTGGATAAAAGCTTTTCTTCAATTTGCTGACAGGTTGTGGTGACATCAACATCACTCTCATCCCCTATTACAGCACATTTTTGGAGTTGTTCTTCAAGCTCTTGTATGGGTTGCTCAAAATCCAAATATTCCATAGTGGATCTTATTTTGATTCAACAAATATAATGTTTTGATTTAGTTGGTGGATGAACTCATTTTCTTTTTTAATTTCAAAAATCCATTTGTCAATACAGACAATAATATGAGTAGGGTGCCAATGTAAAATGCAAAACTCATTTTTTCATCCGATCCAAAAATCAGAATACCGAACAAAATCCCATATACTGGCTCCATATTAATGGCTAACATCAATGAAAATGGGGTTAAGTGTCGCATCACAGCGATGGAAACCACAAAGGCATATGCTGTGCAAACGATTACCAATATCGATATCCAAAGTATGTCGGTTTTGGAAATTGAAAACAATTCAACTGTAAATTTACCTTGCATCAAAAGGATAATGCTCATACATACTGCACCAGCTCCGAGCTGATAAACAGACATCACTCTTGCATCTGACTTATGAATAGCCTTTCCATTGATGAGTGTAAATGCAACAGACAACAAAATGGCAATAAACGCAAACATCATCCCTTCGATATAATGATACTCTGTTTGCATAATCAAACCCAATGCGACAACGACGATCAACCCAAGTACGATTTCATACCAAACAAACGTTCGCTTGTAAAATATGGGCTCAACCAATGCAGTGATCAATGCTCCCGAAGACATAATAGATAATGTGACTGAAACATTGGAAACTTTTACAGCGTGAAAGAAAAATACCCAATGAAGGGCAATCAAAACACCACAGATGAGCATGATGTACAACTGTTTTGTAGATAGTGCAAAAGATATACGCCTAACAGCCATAAACAGTGCTACAACAGCAGTGGCCAAAACCATGCGATACCACACCAATGATACTGCATCAATGGAGATGAGTTTTCCCAATATAGCTGTGAATCCAAAAATGAAAACAATAAAATGAAAATGGAGTGTGCTTTTGAGTTTATCGCTTGGCATACCTTAAAATAACAATGGACAAAATCCCAAAAATTACATTTGGAAACCATGCAGCAAGTGCTGCTGTGTAGTTGGATTTTTCGACCATAACCTCAAATATTTTATCGAAAAAAATATAGATGAATGCGAGAACAACGCCAAGTGCCAAATTCATTCCAATCCCTCCACGTCTCTTGAAAGATGAAACAGCAACACCAATAATTGTAAGAATAAATGCAGCGATCATAATTGACCATCGCTTGTTTCGGACAAGAAGGTGGCTATTGATCAAAGGACTACCACTTTCTTTTTCCTTGGCAATAAAATCGTTGAGCTCAAATAAGTTGAGTGTTTGGGCCGTGTACTCCAAAGGGGATAGATCTTCAAAAGTAAAAGGCATAATTGTATCCAAACGAGGCTTTGACTCGATGGTTTCTGCACCACTTGGGTCAAAAGATCTCTTGAAATAGTCTGTTAAACGATAGAGGGTATCTTCCTCAATCCAACGGATATTCCTTGCAGATATTTTGGATGTTAACACATTGCCTTCAAAACTCTCATAGCTAAAATTATACCCCAATTGACGAGTGGGATTAAACTGACTTAAATATACATAATCCCCATCTCCTATCTGTTTGAAAAGCAGCTGTGTTTGTCGATCTTTTTTTGATGATTTCAAAAATTCAAACTCAAATTCTTTGATGTTTTTACTGGCGTTTGGTACGATAAATTGCCCTGCTACAAATGCGCCGATAGAGATGATTGAGGCAGCAACCAAAAATGGTCGTAAGTATCTGTAAAACGAAATCCCCGAGCCGAGGATCGCGATCACTTCAGAGTTGGAAGAAAGCTTTGAGGTAAACCATATGACAGACAGAAATAAAAATATGGGAAATAGAATAAATCCAAAGTGCCAAACAAAGTTGTAGTAATACCAAAGAATATCTAGTGTTGGCACTTCTTTCTGATTGAAATTATCAATCTTTTGTGACAGGTCAACCAAAACACTGATGGGGATAAAAAGAAATAACATTGTCAAAAATGTGACGATGTATTTGTAGATGATATAACGATCTAAAATCCGAGTATTCAGCATTATAATCTGTTATTCATTTGACGTACCATTTTGTTTTTCCAGTCTGCAAAATCGTCATTTAAAATGTGTTTTCTTGCCTCGCGAGTCAACCACAAATAAAATCCTAAGTTATGAATACTTGCAATTTGTCTGCCCAAAAACTCATTGGCTGCAAACAAATGACGTAAATATGCTTTGGAGTAATCCCTATCAACAAATGTTGGGCCATCAGGATCGATTGGTGAATGATCATTTTCCCATTTTTTATTTTTGATATTGATTGTGCCATGAGAGGTAAAAAGCATTCCGTTTCTTCCATTTCGAGTAGGCATCACACAGTCAAACATATCAACACCTAAGGATATATTTTCCAAAATATTAATCGGCGTTCCAACACCCATCAGATAGCGAGGTTTGTCTTTGGGGAGAATCGAACAAACCTCATCTGCCATGGCATACATCTCCTCTGCTGGTTCTCCAACAGAAAGACCACCAATGGCATTCCCAGGTGCATCAACATCAGCTATGTATTTTGCTGACTCCATTCGCAAATCTTTGTAGGTACTCCCCTGCACAATCGGAAATAATGATTGATTATGCCCATACTTTGGATCAGTGATATTCATCTGTTGAATACATCGATCAAGCCAACGATGTGTGAGTGTCATCGAGTTTTTCGCATAGCTGTAATCACAGGGATATGGCGGACATTCGTCAAACGCCATAATGATATCTGCCCCTATCGATCGTTGGATGTCGATTGCCGTTTCGGGGGTAAAAAAATGAGACGATCCATCTATATGTGACTTGAACCGAACACCATCCTCTTCTATTTTTCTATTGGCAGCTAGGGAATAGACTTGGTACCCTCCACTATCGGTTAGCAGGTTTCGATCCCAATTCATAAATTTATGAATACCGCCAGCTTGCTCCAATATATCTACAGAAGGTCTTAAATACAAATGATAGGTATTTGCCAAAATAATGTCTGGATTGATCTCCTGTTTCAAATCTTTTTGATGAATACCTTTGACAGAGGCTTGTGTTCCAACAGGCATAAAAATGGGTGTTTCAATTTGGCCATGATCTGTTGTAATGGTGCCTGCACGTGCCATTGACCCTGTATCTGTATGTTGACAAGTAAATTTCACAGCTTGTAAAGATAATCATCGCAACTGAGCAAATCTTTGTTCTTGACAAAATGTTGATTTTTAACGTAAAATAATGACTAACTCTCTTTTGTATGCCCCTCTGTTACCCTATTTTTACAATTCATATTATTAACTGCATGAACACAATACAACAACTCGAAAATACAGTGCAACAAGTCAGGAGGGATATCCTTAGAATGGTGCACAAAGTAAATTCTGGACATCCTGGTGGGTCACTTGGCTGTGCCGAATTTTTTGTGGTTTTGTTCAAGGAAATCATGAATTATAAAACTGATTTTGAAATGGATGGTATTGGAGAGGATTTATTCTTTTTATCCAATGGTCACATTTCGCCAGTGTACTACAGCGTTCTTGCACGAAGTGGATTTTTTCCAGTTGAGGAACTTCAAACCTTTCGACTGTTGGATTCTCGTTTGCAAGGGCATCCAACTACCCACGAAAAACTACCAGGTGTGAGAATTGCATCTGGATCATTGGGACAAGGAATGTCAGTAGCACTAGGTGCAGCGGCAGCAAAAAAACTCAACCAAGACAATAGCTTGATATACAGTTTGCATGGCGATGGTGAACTTCAAGAAGGACAAAATTGGGAAGCGATCTTATATGCAGGTTCGAAAGGAGTTGATAATCTGATTGCTACCATTGATGTCAATGGCAAACAAATTGATGGCAGTACAGATGATGTCCTCCACATGGGCGATCTACAAGAAAAGTTTCAGGCGTTCGGTTGGAAAGTGATTACCATTAAAGATGGGAATGATATATCGTCGATTATTGATGGTTTGAATCAAGCCAAAAAAGAAACAAACAATGGAAAACCTATTTGTGTATTGTTGCATACTGAAATGGGAAATGGTGTTGACTTTATGATGCATACACACGCTTGGCATGGAAAAGCACCCAACGATGAGCAGCTATCTACAGCTCTTGCACAAAATCCTGAAACACTAGGTGACTACTGAATTTGACCATATGAAAACATATACTTTTACAGAAAAAATTGATACACGCTCTGGCTTTGGTGATGGGTTGACTGAACTAGGCCAGTCCAATGAAAATGTTGTTGCGCTTTGTGCAGATTTAACAGGCTCATTGAAAATGAATGCGTTTCAGAACAATCATCCCGAAAGATTTTTCCAAATTGGAATAGCCGAAGCCAATATGGTGGGAATTGCAGCAGGGCTCACCATTGGAGGTAAAATTCCATTTACAGGGACCTTTGCCAATTTCTCAACTGGACGTGTCTATGATCAAATTCGACAATCGATCGCCTACTCGCACAAAAACGTTAAGATTTGTGCTTCTCATGCTGGGGTGACTTTGGGTGAGGATGGAGCAACCCATCAAATCCTTGAAGATATAGGTTTGATGAAAATGCTGCCAGGCATGACAGTCATCAACACTTGTGATTACAATCAAACCAAAGCAGCAACCATTGCTATCGCCGACTATAAGGGACCTGTATATCTACGATTTGGAAGGCCTAAGGTTCCCAATTTTACAGATGAGAATCAAACGTTCACTGTGGGAGAAGGGCTTGTGCTATCGCCAGGAAAAGATGTGAGTATTATTGCCACAGGGCACCTGGTTTGGGAAGCGTTGGAAGCTGCGAAAGCTTTGCACGAGCAAGGGATTTCGACCGAAATTATTGACATACACACCATCAAACCTTTGGACGAAAAACTCGTCATCGAGTCCGCCAAAAAAACAGGTGCAGTCGTCAGCTGTGAAGAACATAATTTTTTGGGCGGTCTTGGTGAAAGTATCTCTAGAACACTCGCAATGCACCACCCAACCCCTCAGGAGTTTGTTGCAACGCAAGATACTTTTGGTGAGTCTGGCACACCTGTCCAACTAATGGATAAGTATGGCCTTAATGCCAACGCCATTGTCAGTGCTGCAAATCGTGTTTTAGCAAGAAAAAAGTAAGGAATTAAGAATTAGGATCTAGATAATCTGGCGTACCATCGCCATTGCTATCATCAGCATTGCCATCATTATCGACATCATACTCATCAATTGTGAGTATCCCATCTCCATCATCGTCAGTATCTAGATAATTGGGTGTCCCATCACCATCAGTATCGTCAACGTCATCAGAAAAGTGATGGTTTCCATCAATATCTTCGTCAACAGTTGGAACAGAATCTCCATCGTGATCTGCAGTTTTAAATGTATATAGTTCGACAGCAAAAATCAAAGGAGCGTACTGCCTCGTAGCAGATGAACTGCCATAATAGCCCAAGGCAGAGGGCATGATCACAACTGCAGTACCAAAACCATCGAATGAAACCAATCCGGTTTCAGTGTCAACTTCCCAAGTCCCTCGTTCAATATGAGGTAGTAATTCATAAAACCCACGAACAGTACTCAACCCAGAAAACCATAGCGGTTGGTCATTACTGTCAAAAGAATAACCATCCAAAAACATTCCCTTATATGTTACATACGCCTCATCAGCAAAGCTGGGCGAATCCCCAACACCTTGCCTCACATCTGGTATGATGTACATGGTGTGGGAAATATAATTACCATCTTCATCTTTGATTTTGACCTCCTGCTCAACTACTTGGTCGATCATTGGGGTTTTATCAGGGTTATTTGTCAGTGAGTCAATTGTAAACTCTACATAATCGGTCGATGCTGCATTGGCATAGTCATCATAGTTATAGTAATGACTTTGCAAAAAAGAAACAATAGAATCATTGTCAGCTGTTCGCTGTTCCTCATAATCACGCAGAGGAGTAACAAATGTATTTCTGGTTTCATCACATTGTATAAACAACAAAGACAATGCAAAAAGGAAAAAAGGATAGTAATTTTTCATCTAAAAAAATAGTGCTGCAAGATACGATTTTCTTGTATTTTTGGTCAGTAGAATCAACAATTAACATTTCTTTTGCGAATTGATAAATATCTATGGACCATTCGATTTTACAAATCGAGAAACGAAGCATCCATCGCTTGTAAGAAAGGGCATGTACGCATCGACGAAGCAATTGTGAAACCTTCCAGAGAAGTTTTTGGTGCCGAAAAACTAATGATTCGAAAAAATCAAATGGAGTTTACCATCGCAGTTCTAGACATTCCAAAATCTAGAGTGGGTGCCAAGCTAGTCGAGAGATATGCAAAAGATATTACGCCAGAGGACGTTCGAAAAGCAAGGGCTGAAATTGCCATGCATCAATCCAACAACAGGCTAGAGACTGGTGGAAGGCCAAGTAAAAAAAATCGCAGAGACCTGATGGATTTTAAAGAAAGTGGCACGATTGATCCTGATGAATGATTATATTTGAGTATGTATAATGACTGCATATTAACGTCCGAGCAAGCAGAACTTAGTATTCGTAGGATTGCTTACCAAATTTATGAGGACAATACAAAAGAAGATAAAGTTATCATCGCTGGGGTTGTGGCCAATGGCAATCAGGTAGCTGAATCAATTGCAAAAATCTTGCGCTCTATATCAGATTTAGAAGTCATTGATTGTCAAATTCATGTGGATAAGAAAAATCCTCATGCTGAAATACAAACGTCCATTGATCAATCTGTCTATAAAAACTGCTCCGTTATTATCGTTGATGACGTCTTAAATACAGGCTCGACTCTGATCTATGCTGTTCGTCATTTTTTGGAAGTGCCACTCACACAGTGCAAGGTTGCTGTTTTGATCAATCGAAATCACAAAAAATTTCCGATCAAGGCAGACTATAAAGGAATTTCGTTATCCACCAGCTTACACGAACACGTAGAAGTTGTATGTAAAAAAAATACTTTTGAGGGTTATTTAACCTAATTTTTGAATGATTTGACTTGCCAATTCCGCAGGGCTTTCGTCGTGAATATAAATGGGATGATTGGCTTGCTCATAAAATTGTTTTCTCTCAAAAATATGCTTAGAAATAAACTCCAATAAATCCTTTTTTGTGCTCAAATGAGAAATCATTGGGCGCTTGCTTCGCGCAGGAAACAGGCGATTGCAAAGCATATTTAAAGATGGAGAAAGATAGAATGTGTGAGGAGTTGCTTGTATAACAGACTGCATATTATCAGCATAGCAAGGTGTACCGCCACCAAGTGATAGAACAGATGTTTTTTGATTAACAAGAAGCTCATCTAAAGCTATTTTTTCGAGTTTTCTAAACCCAATCTCACCATTTTTCAAAAAAAGAATTGGGATAGAGTCGCCATATTTATTGGTCAAGTATTCGTCTAAATCCACAAAAGGAAGTTGTAACTGTTCTGCCAAAAGTCGCCCTACAGTGCTTTTCCCACAGCCCATATAGCCAAGAATAATAATGTGATGATTGGTTGCGAAATCTTTATTTATGCGATCACTCATGGTATGCTTGCAAATTTAAGCCAATTTAAACTTTGATTAA
>CACIJH010000014.1 GCA_902586905.1 uncultured Bacteroidota bacterium
TCTTAAAAGAGGCAAGGTTGGTCAATTTTTTAATAACAAATACAAACCTCCAGTTTCGAATAGTAATGCGCCAGATGAAGCCTATGTAGATGGTGCAATTGCTGAAGAAGCAATTCGTTTGATAGATCGCTTGTCTTCAGAAAAAAATCCTTTTTTTCTTGCTGTTGGCTTCAAAAGACCTCACTTGCCATTTTCAGCTCCCAAAAAATATTTTGACTTATACAACCCAAATAAAATTCCAATAGAACAATTTAGACAGCGTGCAGAAAATGTTGGAGAGCTTTCTTATCATAATTCTGGTGAACTACAAAGCTATGTAGAGGATGGTAGAGAATACATTTTGGACTCAAATCAACAACTCAATCTCGATGAAGATTTTGAAAGAGAATTGATACATGGTTATTATGCTTGTGTGACATTTATTGATTTTCAAATTGGAAAAATTATAAATAAACTAAACCAAAGTGGATTAATGAACAACACAATTATCGTAGTCTGGGGAGATCATGGCTATCACTTTGGAGACCACCGGCTTTGGAATAAACATTCCAATTTTGAGCAGGCAACTCGCTCACCTCTTATCATCTATAACCCTAAAACAAAAACTGCTCAGAAAATTGTAACCCCAACAGAGTTTGTTGACGTTTTTCCAACATTAATCGACCTAGCGCAACTAAATCCTCAGCAACACTTGGATGGCAATTCTCTTGCACCCTTGATGCTTGGACAACAACAAAAGGTAAAGGATTTTGCAGTAAGTCAATATCCTAGACGTAACAAAATGGGATATAGTTTTAGGACTGCAAATCATCGATATACGCTTTGGATTGACAAAAATAAAATAGGTTCTAAAATTGATGATGATGACATAAGACAAGAGGAGCTATTTGATTACAGTAAAGACCCTTTAGAAACACAAAATCATATAGGTAAAAATGGATATAAAAGCATCTACAATGAACTGAAGCAACAGGCACTTAGATTTTTATCGCCAGCCCCAAAAAAAGAGACCAATTCTAATAACACAAACCCATCGGTTGGTATTAAGGACTTGATGTTGGAAGCTGGCTATGACAGCAATAAAGTATATGTAGGTGCCACTTTAAATCACTCGCAACTCAATACAAAAGTATCTAATCTATTCCTCAAAGAATTTAATTATTCAACACCAGAGAACTGCGCAAAACAAGCAAGAATACACCCAAAACCTGGCGTTTGGGACTGGAACCTCATTGATGATTACTTAGATTTTTCAGATAAGAACAATATAACTCTTCGCATTCATGGACCTATTAGTCCACAAGCCTCTAGGTGGGCAAAGGCAGATAATCGCACAAAAGAAGAATTAGAAAATAATATGATAGAGTACTTTACTGCACTTTGTAGACGCATGAATAAAGAACCATCTGTCAAGTGGATGGATGTCGTCAACGAGACCATTACTCGTCAAGGAAATTGGTTTGAAGAAAAACCAGGTGTCACACAATGGGAAAATCCTTGGGAACAAATCGGCAGAGATGAAAATGACGTTCCACTATATATTACCAAGGCATTCGAAATATCCAACAAGTATGCACCAAATGTTAGTCAGGTGTTTAATCAACATGGCGGTATGGAACCAAAAATGTGGGAAAAGGTTAAAGAAACCATATTGTATCTCAAATCTGAGGGATATCGTGTAGATGGTCTTGGGTGGCAAGCACATTTGAGAAGTGATGTTCCTTTGGCTTTAGACAAAAAACAGCTCGATTACTTTGCTTCTCTGATCGATTGGGCGCATCAAAATGATTTAGATTTTCATGTTACCGAAATTGACTATAAAATTTGGGATAGCAATAATGACTTTAAAGCTCTTAATGATCAAGCAGATGCATATGCAAACATTCTTAATGTTTTGTTGTCAAAACGAGACAATGGTGTAGTTACTTTTAACACTTGGGGAATGGTGGATGGAAAAAAGGGGAAACATCACGATAAACATCGTTTTATTTTTGATAAAAACAACAATCCTAAGCCAGCATATTTTTCGTTGAGAAACACAATTTTGAACCCTGACGCTGAACTAAAAATCAAATAAGATATGAGATACCTGTTATTTGTTTTCTTTGCATCCTTTTCATTAATTGCTCAGAATAATCCCTTGTATTTGGATTCAAATGCAGATATAGAGGATCGCCTAAGCGATTTGATGGCACGAATGACCCTAGAGGAAAAAGTAGGTCAAATGTGTCAATATGTTGGATTAGAGTATTTAAAAAAACAAAATAGAAACAAAAAAGCCGCTGGCGATGTATCTAAGCTTAATAAAGATGCTTTTGCGATGTATGGCTTGTCTGAAAGTGAAATAATACAAGAAATTATCGATGGAAAAATCGGCTCATTTCTTCATGTTCTTGATCCTGAGGAGGTAAACTATTTACAAGATTTTACATTACAGTCTAGGTTAAAGATTCCACTTATTATTGGAATTGATGCGATACACGGAAATGCCATGGTTCGTGGAACAACTGTTTATCCATCGCCAATATCCATTGCGGCAACGTTTAATAATGATTTTGCTTATGACGTGGCCAAACAAAGTGCAAGGGAGATGAGAGCTACAGGATCACAATGGACATTTATGCCAAATGTTGATGTTGCACGTGATCCTAGATGGGGTCGTGTTGGTGAAACTTTTGGAGAAGATCCATTTATGGTAGGTGAAATGGGTAAAGCCATGATCATGGGATTTCAGGGAGAGGACTTTGGCAAACCAAATAATGTAATTGCTTGTGCAAAACATATGATTGCTGGGTCTGAACCACTCAATGGGCTCAATATCTCTCCAATGGATGTCTCTGAACGTTCATTATATGAAATTCATTTACCACCTTATAAAAAGGCAATAGATGCAGGGGTATATTCAATAATGGCAGCTCACAATGAGCTCAACGGAATACCAAGCCATATGCACAAAGGCCTTATGACAGACTTACTCAGAAATGAATGGGGTTTTGATGGATTTTATGTAAGTGACTGGTATGATATCAAACGAATATGGTCGTATCATAAAGTTGCAAGAAACTACAAAGAAGCATCACTGTTTTCTGTAGAAGCAGGGATGGATATGAATATGCATGGCCCTGAATTTTATGATTTTATTGTTGCTTTAGTAAAAGAAAATAAGTTGTCAATCGATAGAGTTAATGAGGCGTGCTCAAAGATATTACATGCAAAATTTCAACTTGGCTTATTTGAAAATCGCCTTGTTGATCACTCCAAAATAGATAAAAATGTTTTTATAAAAAGTCATTTAGATAAAGCTGAGGAAATAGCTGACAATTCGATTACACTCCTAAAAAACAATAACTCACTCCCTATCAATAATTCAAATGCAAAACAGATATTGGTTACTGGGCCTAATGCACATAATCATACCACTTTGGGAGATTGGCATTTTGAGCAGCCAGAGGAAAACGTTGTGACTATTTTTGAGGGCATACAGCAAGTAGGAGAAAATTATAACCATAAAGTAGATTATTACGATTCTGGTATCAAGATTAGAAACATTCAAGATTCGAAAATCAAAGCTACTGCTGAAATGTCAACAAATTATGACCACGTATTTGTAGTTGTTGGCGACAATTCTTTAAGATATACATGGGAGGGTGGTAAAAGCTTTCAAAAGACAGCAGGAGAAAACAAAGCGAGAAGTTTTTTAGGTCTTCCTGGAAAACAGCTCGATTTAGTTAAATCCATTTATGAAAAAAACAAAAACCTCACTGTCGTTTATGTAAGTGGAAAACCGATCAGTGAGCCATGGATAGAAGATAATATTAAGTCTATCATTCATGCTTGGGAGCCAGGAAGCATGGGAGGAAAATCTATGGGTAAAATCGTTTTTGGAGAGATAAATCCAAGCGGGAAAATGCCCATGACTACTGCAAGATCTGTAGGTCAACTTACGATGGTGTATAATCACAAACCCACGAATTATATTCACAAATATGCTTTTGAGAAAACAAAACCACTCTATCGGTTTGGTTTTGGATTGAGTTATACCACTTTCTCTATTTCAAAACCAACCTTGTCAACATCCAAATGGGATGGCAAAGGGAAGGTGCTTGTTGAGGTAGATGTTAAAAACACTGGCGAAAGAGAGGGCATGGAAACTGTTCAGCTTTACATCCGAGACTTATTTAGCAGTGTTACTCGACCAGTACTGGAACTCAAAGGATACAAAAAAGTAAATGTTGCTCCAGGCGAAACCAAACGCGTATCCTTTAGCCTATCACTAGATGATTTTGCGTTTTACGATAGAGAAATGAAGTATAAAGCTGAAGAAGGTGACTTCAATATTTTGGTAGGTAACGCTGCAAATTTGGCTAAACTCAAAAAAACTACAATCCAATTAACTAAAAATATTTATATAATTGAAAACTAATATCTATTTATCGATAATCATTAGCTTCTTTTGCTTTTCAACAATAGGGCAAGAATCAAATCAAAAAAACGTTCTGCTGATCATTGTAGATGACCTACGACCTGCTCTGCCAACATATGGGTCTACTCAGGTTGTAGCACCCAATATTACTTCGTTTGCAAAAGATGCAGTACAATTTAATAATGCTTTTGTGAACATTCCCACTTGTGGTGCCTCAAGGGCAAGTATCCTTACAGGCATTAGACCTACAAGAGAATATTATAAGAAGTATTACACTTCTATTGATGAGGATATGCCACAAGCCATAACCATTTCGGAATTGTTACAAGCCAAGGGCTACACTACGATTAGTAATGGAAAGGTTTCGCATAATAAATCAGATAAAGCTTCGACTTGGGATGATTTATGGCGACCTAGATCAACAACCCCAAAAGATTATCTTTTGGAGGAAAATATCGAATCTAGCAAGCTTCCACATAAAAATAATCATATGCCTTATGAAAAGGCCGATGTTGAAGACCTAGCATACAAGGACGGGAAAATCGCTGCAAAGACAATCAGAGATTTAAAGAAATTGAAAGCGAATAAAGAATCATTTTTTCTAGTCGCAGGCTTTTTAAAGCCCCATCTCCCATTTAATGCTCCTGCAAAATATTGGGAAATGTATGACAGAAACAAGATTACTCCCCCAAAAAACAACAAATTTCCAACAACTGCATATGAGGGCGCAGGGAATTGGTACGAGCTCGTCAAATACAAAGGAGTCCAAGAAGGTTATTCAGATAATCCAGGATTGAATGCAAAGACATTTACCATGGATGCAGAAATGACTACCAATTTAATTCATGGATATTATGCATGTGTGAGTTTCATCGATCAACAAATCGGAAATGTATTGCAGGCTCTAGACGATCTTGATCTTTCCGACAATACTGTCGTAATCATCACTAGTGATCATGGTTTTAGTTTGTCTGACCACAATCGATGGTCCAAGCATAATTTGTTCAAGGTAGAAAATCATGTGCCTTTATTTGTAAGAGTTCCAGGAGTTTCAAATTCAGGAAAGTCTGATAGTTTTGTTGAACTCATCGATTTGTACCCTACTATTTGTGATTTGTTGGGATTAGAAAAACCAGATCAGTTGGAAGGAAGGTCATTGGTAGAAAACATAAAAAACCCAAATTTAATATCTAGAACCAATGCATTTTCGCGCTACACAAATGGCGATATGTATATCTCAGATAATTATGCCTATTCTGAATGGAAGTATTCTGAAGATGGCAACATTGTTGGTAGAATGCTATATGACATGAAAAACGACCCCTTTCAGATGGAGAACTTGTCGCATCTTGCAAAATATGAGACACTTATGGACAGCCTAAGTAATAACCTTAAATCAAAGAAAATTTACTAAAATGAAAAATTATGTAGCTATCTTATTATTGGTTTGGAGTTCGTTTGTTTTAGCCCAGGACAAAAGGCCAAATATTTTATTTATCATGTCTGATGATCATGCCTATCAAGCGATCAGTGCATACAATGACAAGCTTGTTCAGACCCCCAATATCGATAAGATTGCTCAGGAGGGGATTTTATTTTCAAACGCAAGTGTGACCAACTCCATTTGTGCTCCCTCTAGAGCAACGATTTTAACTGGAAAGTTTAGTCATATCAATGGAAAAGTTGATAATATTTTCCCATTTGATACGACCCAGATGACTTTCCCCCAATTGTTTCAGAAAGCAGGATACCAAACGGCAATGTTTGGTAAACTTCACTTTGGAAATAACCCAAAGGGGTTTGACGACTTCTTAATTTTGCCTGGACAAGGTCACTATATCAATCCCAAATTTATAGGGAAGGAAAAAGACACAATCATTACTGGCTATGTAACAGATGTTATCACAGACCTGACTATCAATTGGTTTGAAGAAAAGAGAGATGCATCCAAGCCATTTTTGATGATGTATCTTCACAAAGCACCCCACAGGGCTTGGTGGCCAAGTCCTGAAAAATTTGAGGAATTTTACCAAAAAGAATTCCCATTGCCTGAAACGCTTTTTGATGACTATTCAAACAGATCTTCAGCTGCTTCAAGTGCCGAAATGAATATTTTTGAACACATGCATTTGATGCAAGACAATAAGGTCTATCCAAAGACAATACAGCAGATGGGGGATTTGGTCAAAGACATCACTTATACTGGAGAGAGTAGAAAGATAAAAAAAGCAGGAGCAGGCGAATTTTTAAGACCTTTTAGACGAGCAAACAAACAACAAGAAGAGCAATACAGAAAAACGTTAGATAAAATCAGTGCTGATTTTAAAAACAAATGGCCAAATATGTCTGATAAAGAAAAAACCATTTGGAAATATCAGCGATACATGCAAGATTATCTCGCAACGATTTCGTCGGTAGATGATAATGTTGGTAGGGTATTAGATTATCTGAAAGAAAATGACTTGGAAGATAATACCATTGTTGTTTACACTTCAGATCAAGGGTTTTATTTGGGTGAACATGGTTGGTTTGATAAAAGGTTTATATATGACGAATCCTTTAAAACCCCATTGCTTATTCGCTGGCCCAATAAAATAAGACCAGGTATAACAAATGATGAAATGGTGCAAAACCTCGACTTTGCACAAACATTTTTGGATGCAGCAAGTATAAAGGCACCCAACGATATGCAGGGTAAGAGTTTACTTCCTTTACTTTTTGAGGATCAAAAAAAATGGACACGAGATGCTGTGTACTACCACTACTATGAATTCCCATCTGTTCACATGGTAAAGCGTCATTATGGGATCGTTTCAAAAGAATATAAACTAGTTCATTATTATTATGATATTGATGAGTGGGAGTTTTTGGATAGAAAAGCAGATCCGAATGAAATGACAAACCTTTACGATAATCCAAAATATCAAAGCATCATTCAAACGATGAAAAAGAAGCTGAAAAAACTTCGTAAAAAATATAAAGACTCGGATGAATTATCTCAAAAATATTTATACTAAAAAGCACTCTCTTTTTATACTTTTATTTTTGTCATTTGCTGGCATTTCGTTGGGTCAGAATACACAAAAAATAAAAGTTTTTTTACTAGCAGGACAATCAAATATGGATGGTCGAGGCGATGCTTCAAAGCTGTCCGAAGCGGAAATGAAATTGTTAACCAATGCAAGTCAAAAAATACATTTTGTTTATAAGGGGACTGTGGGAGAAGGAAATGCCATTCGATATGATGGTGCGTTAGACTTCACAAATCCATGGAATTTTGTGAAACAAAAATTCAGAATTGAAAAATGCTTTGGTCCTGAGCTTTTTTTTGGGGTTGAGCTTGTGAAAAATTACCCCAAACAGGATTATCTTTTTATCAAAAGATCTCAAGGCGGAACATCTTTATATGGCGCTTGGAATCCTAACTGGTCTTTTGAAAAGGCAAGTTTTTTTAACGAACAAGACAAACCAAAACTTTATCAAGATTTTATAGATCTTGTAGATGCTGAGCTTGCTGAATTACATCCCGACGGTCATGAAATTGTCGGTATGCTATGGGTGCAAGGTGAGACTGATAGTAATACAAGTAATGGATCAGTGGCTGCAGATACTTACCATCTTAATTTAGAAAGTTTAATCAATTCAGTGAGAGATCATTATGATATTCCAGATCTTCCTTTTTTGATAGTAGGCGTGGGTAGTAAAAAAGTTCAAAAAGCAATGGTTCAAGTGAGTAATAAATTAACTAATGTTAGCTTTATTGAGAGAAGTCAAGACGTAAATAGGAGCAATTATACCCCGATCTATACACACAAATGGAATGGAAAACCTGTAGGGCATTACAATTATGAAGGGATAAAAAAAATTGGGCAGCTCTTTTTTGAAAGTTATCAAACATCTTACGCAAATTATTTACAATGATGAAGTTTCTAAATTCTGTATTTTTTCTTTTGAGTGTTTTATTTGTTTCAGCTCAAGAAAACAAGCCCAACATTATATGGCTAGTATGTGAAGACCAATCAGTACAATTTTTTCCGATGTATGGTGACAAAACAGTTTCATTGCCACACCTTGAAAAACTAGCAGAAGACAGTGTTCTTTTTGAAAATATGCATGCCACAACCCCAGTGTGTTCTCCCGCCCGAAGTGCTATTATTACAGGGATGTATCCTACGACCTTGGGGACTCACAATATGCGTACTTACAATGAAGGAAGAAAAACCAATCAACCTCAACTTGGAATACCCAGCTACTCACCTAAATTCCCAGACTACATCAAACCCTTCACTGTGTACTTGAGAGAAGAGGGATATTATTGCACCAATAGCAACAAGCAAGATTACAATTTTGAAATTGCGAGCAATGCTTGGGACCAAAGTTGTCGTTATTGTCATGGAGATGAGAAAGAAAATATTCATTGGAGAAAAAGAGATGGAGACCAGCCTTTTTTCGCTGTTTTCAACTTCCAAATCACACATGAATCACAGATTTGGAAGCAACAACGACAAGAAGTATTTCTAGACCCAAATGATATTGAATTTATTCCACCTTATTTCCCCGATGACCCTGTAATTCGGCAAGACATGGCAACTAATTATTCAAACCTTGTTCGTATGGATAAGGAAGTAGGTAAAATTATTTCAGAGCTAAAAGAGCAAGGATTATACGATGACGCCTATATATTTTTTTACTCTGATCATGGCGGACCTTTTCCAAGACATAAAAGAGCTATTTATCAAACAGGCACAAAGGTTCCTTTCTTTATAAAATTCCCAAAATCACTTCATGCAGGAGAAAAAGATGATAGGCTACTGAGCTTTGTTGATTTGGCACCCTCTGTTTTGCAAATGGCTGGAATCGAAATCCCTGAGCACATGCAGGGAAAACCAATCAACGAATTTTATCATAAAAGCTTGAGAGATTACTTAATCACAGCATCGGATAGATTTGATGGGCAGTATGATAGAATTCGAGCAATACAAGATAAGAGGTTTAAGCTAATTAGAAGTTTTTATCCAGATATGTCACATCATCTTGATGTTCAGTACAGAAAAAATATGCCAATGATGCAAAAACTACTGAAGCTTCATGTAGATGGACAATTAAATCAAGACCAACAAAAGTGGTTTGGTCTGAAAGAGGAATATGAATTTTATGACTTGCAAAAGGACCCCTATGAGATGAAAAATCAAATTCAGAATCCCGCTTACCAAGATCATATTCAATTACTCAAAGATGAATTGGAAAAATGGATGCTAAACACAAATGATTTGGGAGCAGTGCCTGAACAAGTGTTGATAAAACAAGCAACTTCTCAGTAATTCTTTGTACATGAAATCTAAAATATATTTTTTGTTATGACAATTAGCTTTGAACTTTTCGGGATTCCAATACATTTGACCAGAAAAATTAGGGCTGTTTGGACGATACTACTGATGCTTGGTTCTACTTTAGTGTTTTCACAAAAAGAGATGAACAACTCTTCTCCAAATTTCATTGTTATTTTAGTTGATGATCAAGGTTGGAGTGGGACTTCAGTTCAAATGAAAAAAGGTGATGCATCTTCAATGAGTGATTATCATTACACGCCAAACTTAGAAAAACTAGCATCAAAAGGTATGCGTTTTTCCCAAGCCTATTCAACCTCTCCTGTGTGTGCACCTTCTCGATATAGTTTACAATTTGGAAAAAGTGCAGCTAGACTCAATATGATAAGAGTCCAAATGAGCACTGATCACATTGATCACACAACTGAAATGACCATCCCTAAGATTTTAAAAAAAGTAAACCCAAAATACGTCACTGCTCATTTTGGTAAATGGGGGATGGGTATCAGCAATTCAAAAATGGGGATTAATTTCGGGGTTCATCCGTCAGTACTTGGATATGATTACTCTGATGGTAAAACAGCAAATAGGGACGGAGGTTTTCAACCACCCGAGTGGAAATTCTCTACATCGGAAGATCCAAAAAAAATCTACTCTCTAACACAGCGATCTCTTGCTTTTATTGAGCAGCAAGCAAAATCAAAAAATCCTTTTTACTTGCAACTGTCTCATTATGCTGTCCACTCAAATATTCAGTCCACAAAACGATCTTTGGAGAAATATGAGAAAAAAGATCAAGGGAAAATTCATAAGAATGCATATTTTGCTGCACTTACAGAAGACCTGGATGATTCTGTTGGAATTCTACTCAACAAACTGCATGAGCTTGGTATCACAAATAATACCTATGTTATATACTGTTCGGATAATGGTGCAGTCCCAACACTACCACCAAGAAGAAAATACAAACAAAGTTACAACTACCCTCTTAGCAGAGGCAAATGGGACGCAACAGAGGGTGGGATAAGAATCCCTTTTATTGTTTCAGGACCAAATATCAAACCCAATACATTTTCTGATATTCCTGTTTCATTAACTGATATTCTACCCACAATTGCAGATTTATCTGGATACAGTCTTCGAGGACAAATGAAAACAATTGATGGTGGTAGCATGAAAAAAGTATTATTTAACTCTGGCAATGGGAAAGTTAAAAGACAGGATAATGGATTTTATTTTCATGTTCCATACAGAAATTACATCGCATTTGGGAGGCCTCACTCATCCATTATAATAGGCCCTTATAAGCTCATTAAGTTTTATGATAATGGTGAGCTAAACTTATTTGACCTTTCTAGTGATATTGGAGAGCAAAATAATCTTGCTGAAGAGTTTCCAAAAAAAGCAAAAAAACTAGAATCCAAAATGGAGGACTACTTTAAGAAGCACAAAACGGTGAAGTGGGGAAAAGGAATAGATTGGAAATTTAAATCTATCCAAGAAATCAATTCGTTTTACTAAATTTTCTTTTCATAAGATTAAATCTAGGTTCAAACCAAGGTTGAACATTATCGAGTTGCCTTCCAAGGCCTTCTGGATATTCTTGTGCATCACTAACTCTTTTTTCAAGAACTTTTTTTAGCGAATCGAGAACCTTAGTGTATTGCTGATCATTTACCAAATTTATTAGTTCGTCACGATCGTATTCGTGATCATATAGTTCGTACTTAAAAAGGTTATTATGACTCCAGCGATTTAATCGGTATCTTTTTGTTTTTATAGAATATCCTTGTGCCATTCCTTCAGGAGTTCTGACTAAAAGCTCTGTCAGAGCGCTATTTCTGATCGGAGTTTTAGACCCTTTGAAATAGGGATGTAAACTTTTGCCACGTACAAAATCTGGTGTTTCCATTTGAAGCAATTCCATAATTGTCGGATACAAATCAACAAGTTCAACAGGTTCATTTATGGGACCTAAACCACTGGATATTCCAGGGCCTGAAAAAATTAAGGGAACTCTTGTTGCATGTTCGAATAGTGTTTGCTTTTGCCAATGTCCATGCTCTCCAAGATGATAGCCATGATCAGATGTAAAGACAACTATTGTTTTTTTATCCAAACCTGTTTTTTTGAGTTTATCCAACACCCGACCGATTTGAGCATCCACAAAGCTAACAGTTGCATAATATGCTTGCTTGATTTCCTGTGCCAATTCAGGATCTAGGCCAACTTGTTCTTTTTTTCTACGTACTGAAATTGCAGCTGGCTCTGGGATGGTTTTTAAATATTGACTTGAACTTTGTGGAACAGAAAAATCTTTATTTTTCTGTAATTCATAATATTTTTCAGGGGCAACAAAAGGTACGTGGGGTCGGTAAAAACCGAATGCCAAAAAGAAATTCTCACCACTCTTGGCAAATTCGTCTAGAAAGGCAATAGTGTTGGTTGCTCCAATTCCATCTGTTTGTTCTTCATCTTTACCAGAAGCCTTATGCCAGCTTAAAACACCTCCATTAAATCTTGGTTTGAGAAATGTTACTTTATGCTCTTCAATCTTATCTCTCCCATAAGGGTTTACTGTTCTATCCCAAGTATAATGATCATCATAACTGGCCGTCCCTATATCTCTTGGGTTATGGTAGTGATAAACTTTACCAACTCTTATTGAATGATAATTCTCCATCCTGAATTTTTGACCCAAAGTAATCACATCAGGAATCGTTTGGCGCACATGAAGTCTGAGTTCTTTTGACTTTGTTTGATCTGGATATAGCCCTGTCATAAAAGAAACTCTAGAAGGGCCGCAAAGTGGATATTGAACGTGAGCATTTGTAAATAGCACGCCTTCATTAGCAAGTTTGTCAATGTTGGGGGTATAAGCGAGGGAATCGCCATAGGCACCAATAGCACAATTTAAATCATCGGCTATGATGAGTAAAACATTAAATTTTTCAGAATTTTGAGCTAGATTAAATGTAGAGATTAAGAAAAATAATAATCCCAATAAAATAAACTTAAATCTATTTAAATAATTCCAAAAATTTTTAAAATAGATCACTTCTTAACAATTAATTTGTAAAATGATTTGTTTGATTCATTGATTAATTCGGTATAATAGACACCTCTGTTTAAATCAGATATATCTAATTGAGTTTTAATATTTTTTCTTACTAGAACTTCCCCATTTAAATTAAAAATACTTACTGTAAAGCTAGAATTTTCTGAATCAATATAAATTAAATTTTTTGAGGGGTTAGGATATATTGTTATCACGTCATTTTTCTTATTCTTACTTGAAAGTGCATTATTTAGATTGTGACTCGCATAATACTCACCCAAAGTTGTTAGCTGATTATTTTCATCAATGATATCAGCAGTTTGTAGCATTGGGTATTTATCATTGTTGGCATTTGGATCGAACCAAGAATAACGTTTAACATAATCCAATTCATGTAATTCATTTAATACATTTTCCATAAATGTTAGTACATAACTTTCTGAGTATATGTTTGGGTTATTTATTGTCGCATTAGTGTCTCTTACTGCAAATTCAGTTATCCAAATAGGCTTTCCATAGGTTTGATAAACCTCTTCTACAAGTTCAATGAATTTGGTTGGATTATTTTTATGATAAACATGAATAGCAACGAAATCCACTCTCAGGTTTTGACTACTTGCTGCTTGCATAAAATCTCTCATCCACTCATTAAGTGGAGCTGAGGTTACAGGGCTAGATATGGGAACATTTAATGTTTCAATTAACGGCCAAAGATCTACAACCTCATTTACTGACATATTCGATTGACTTTCTAGGTCAGGTTCATTAAACATCAGCACATTTTGGATCTTTCCTAAGCTCGCCAAGTTATTTAAATAATCTATTTTGTCTTGAGTAGCATTGTTTCTTCCCCAAATCATAGGTACAAACTCAATTTCATCTGGGTAGTTGTTTCTATACTCCCAATGCCATGAATAATGCCAATGAGGTTTTAGCTTTTCAAAACGCTCTTGCCAACTATTCTCATATCCAAGGTTAAAGGCTACCCCTTTTTTTAAATCTAAATTTTCTTGAGCAAAGAGATTAAAACAAACCAATATAAACGAAACCCTTATTTTTTTCATATTTTAAATCTAAAAAATAAATACTTCTTAACAGCAAATAATTAACCAATTATTGTTACGCATGTTGTTTAGTTATATTTTAGGAATTATTAAACCATTTCAGTCATGAATTAATAATTATACAGAAAAATCTAATAATAATAGTTATATTAAACATAGTTACTAGTTTAGTATATTAATAAATGTAAATTCTAACATCTATCTGATGGCAATATTAGCTGAACATTTAGGGGCACTTGATAAAAGATTGGCAAAACATTTGTTACGTCGTGCTTGCTTCCAATACTCCAAATCACAGTTGGATCAAATGATTGGAAAAACACCATCGGAGATTATAGACGCGATATCAATTTCGAAATCCTACTCTTGGATGTGGCCAAATGACCCAATTACCAATAATGCGAACACTAATTGTGCCGACATTCAAGATGGTTATTGGCTCAACAATTCTAATTGGAACTATTTTTCATATAAATGTAGGCAAGTACCCAAACGAGGCATGGTAGCAGGTTGGTGGTGGTACAATGCCATCAAACAAAACACCCTTATTGACAAACTCACTTGGTTTTTGTTTACCACATTTACGGTGTCCAAAGATGATGGTGCAGGCAAATCAGCTCATTTCTTTGATTACCTCAATCTGCTTCAATTTTACGCTGACAAAAGCGTAAAAGACCTCGCCAGAAAAATCACCTTTGACAATAGCATGCTCTATTATCTCGACAATGGTGATAACAACAATAACAACCCCAATGAAAATTATGCTCGTGAGTTTTTGGAGCTTTTCACCATCGGCAAAGGTCCTCAAGTGGCTGAAGGAGACTATACCAACTACACCGAACACGATGTGATTCAGGCGGCTAGGGTGTTCTCGGGAATAAAATTTAAACGAGATAGAGACAATCCTGATTTAGATACAATCAAACAGCCTCATTATCCCAACGGGATACCTATGGGCTACATTAATGTGAACAAGCATGATTCGGGTAATAAAACCTTTAGCTATGCTTTTAACAATCAAGTAATAACTGGAGGAAATTCGGAGTCAGCTATAGAAACAGAGCTTGATGACTTTGTTGATATGGTTTTTGACAAATTGGAAACTGCCAAAAACTACGTTCGCAAAATGTATCGCACGTTTGTGCGAAGTGAATGGGATCAAGAAGTCGAGGACGATATCATCACCCCACTTGCACAACAGCTACAAAGCAATGGTTATAACCTGTTGGAAGTTCTGAGAACCTT
The DNA here is from genome assembly GCA_902586905.1 of uncultured Bacteroidota bacterium. Classification (GTDB taxonomy): domain Bacteria; phylum Bacteroidota; class Bacteroidia; order Flavobacteriales; family Flavobacteriaceae; genus UBA724. Next base: position 15,118 of record CACIJH010000014.1, read on the forward strand.
ATTGAAATCAAAACATTTTTTTGATTTGGATGATACTGATTCCACCAACGAAAATATAGGGGGAATTGTTAAAAATCCATTGCAGTTTTTCAATGAGTTAATCACATTGCTTGAGGTTGATATCCCCAATCCCGATACACCACAAGTCGCGCAAGGGAGCTCTTGGGACACTTCAAATGAAAACTTTAGGTTTTACCTATTTTGGTGGAATTTTTGTCACAATACATTTTTTGGTTTCACTGGAATGAGTCTGTTTGCCCCATCTACAGTTGCGGGCTATCCGGGCGATTATCAACCTCCCACATATGATAGGGCATGGTTTAATTCGAATAACATCGTTGCTAGATATAACACTATCATGTCACTGATCGGTAGTACGTATAATGACAATAAGGGGAACGGAAACAATCGTATTCAAGGCCTTCAAACAGCCAATAATGGCGGCACCTATTATGCCCGAATTTGGACTAGTTTTGACAGCACCACATTCATCACCAACAACATCTCTAGTCCTGTAAGTGCTGATACTATTGTTCAAGAGCTATCAGATTTATTTTATTGTGAATCTGTAGACGCCAGCAGACTTGCTTATTTCAAAAAATCATTGATACATGATGGAGAGGTTAACTACATTTGGTATGATGCATGGACAGCCTATACCAATACCAATGATCCCGTGGCTGCTGAAGATGCAGCGGTTTTTATAAAAAACAGACTTGATAGTTTGCTTACAAGAATGATCAATGCTGCAGAATTTCAACTCATGTAATTTTTGATTATGAAAAGAAGATCATTTGTCAAATTATCTGCCTCTGCCTCAGCTTTGGGATTGTTTCCATCTGAGCTTGGTGCTGCTTTAAAACTGGCAAACACCACACTCGAATGTGATGTTTCGAATCGAAAAATTGTTCTCATCGAACTCAAAGGAGGAAACGATGGTCTCAATACCCTCATTCCTTATAATAACTACGACTATTACGCTGGGACTTTACGTCCAGACATCCACATACCAGTGCCTGACTACAACAATTTGGTAGTAGACGCACTAAATACTGGTTCGAACAAAGACTTGGTATTCAATCCAGCACTTCTCACAGGCGCTAATGCAGGTTTTAAAGGGCTTTATCAGTCTGGTATGTTGCGTGTATTGCAATCAGTCGGATATCCATCTGCAAACAAAAGTCACTTTGCTTCGATAGACCTTTGGGCTACGGGCAACGATGGCAACAGTTGGGATAATGGCAAAGAAAGTGGTTGGCTGGGACGTTTTATGGAGGAGGCATACAGCAGTTTGTTACCTACCAATTTTCCTCTTGGAATTCAGTTGGGTTCAAGCAACACTTGGTTAGGTTTTCATGCTGAGCATGAGCATGGTATGGCACTCAATATAGAGGGACAAAATTCTCAAAATTTTTATACTGTTCTCAGTGGATTGGCAGGACAGGCACCTGACAACATTCCGCAAGGAACACACTATGGAAGTGAGCTCCAATACATCATAAATACAGATTCGGCTGCCAATACCTATGCAGCAGCCATCGAAGACGCATTCAATGCCAATGGTGCTGAAAACCTGGTTTCCTACCCAGACACCGATCTCGCTGACCAACTCAAGACGGTTGCAAGACTGATACGAGGGGGAATTGAAACAAAAGTTTATATGGTTACCATTGGTGGGTTTGACACCCATAATGTCCAAAATCAAGCCTCGGGTGATATCGATGGTAAACACACTGAACTTTTGACCGAACTCTCTGGAGCAGTTGATGCTTTTATGGCAGATATCAATGCTGATTCAATCGGAGATGATGTGGTTGGGCTTACTTTTTCTGAGTTTGGTCGCAAAGCCAAGCAAAATGGCAACTTAGGTACAGATCATGGAGAGATCGCTCCGATGTTTGTGTTTGGAAAACCAGTGCAGGGAGGAGTTTCAGGTGTAAACGTAGATTTGACAGAAGCTACCAATAATAACAACTGGCAGATTAAAACAGTTCAGCACGATTATAGGCAAGTTTTTGCTACGCTGATGCAAGACTTTTTAGGTGCTGAAAATGCTGTCGTTGACAATGCTTTCTTCGACCTTACGAATAATGAAAGTTTTTCTGCCAAAAAAATACAAGATGTTATAAAGCCAAGTCATTATGTAGATTCAACATGTTATGCTCTAAGTAATAATACTCCTAAGAGTGAAACTTTTTGGGCTGCATACCCAAATCCAGTTTATGACAAGCTTTTTGTTAACCCAATCACAAATAACACTCAAGTAAAATACGCCATACACAACACGAATGGCAGGCATATTAAATCTGGAAATTTGGATATGCAACTTGGATATGCAGTGATCGATATGACTGCTTTACCTAAAGGGTTTTATTCAATAACATTTAAAAGTGGTGAAATTCGTGAAACCAAAAAAATCATCAAGGCTTAATTGATTATAATATTTTTTAGGATGTATATCTGTTGTATGAAGTGGGTTATGACCAAAAAAACCTACGTTTGAGCTGTATGATTTAAAGAATGAATCACATTTCAATGTTTAAATAAGTTGATGAATATTATTTTTTCCCTACACCTGTACATGAGAAGTTTTTTTCTTTTTATAATTTTTATAGGTTTTGAAGCTGTAGCACAACAAACTGATGTACCTTCTCTACATCATAATGCTAATTTTCATATTGGCACCTCAGTTCGTTTTGTCCCTTTTTCTAAAGACACTTTGGCTCAAAAAATACAGCAGCACCATTTTAATAGCTATACTGCAGGAAGCGACATGAAAATGTATCAAATAACTCCTAAACCTGGCGTTTATCATTGGTCTCGTGTTGATAGCATCGTGGATTATGCAGTTAAAAACAATCAGCGTTTGTTTGGTCATAATTTAATCTGGCATAGTTCCACTCCCAAATGGGTCGAAAAAAAGGCTAAAAAAAATCCTGAGTGGTTGGATGGATTCATGAAAGAATACATCTCAACATATGTTGGGAGATATAAAGGAATTGTTGATGGATGGGATGTAGTTAACGAAGGTCTAAACACAAAAGGTCAGGGCTTAAGAACCGAAAGTATTTGGTTCAAATCATTAGGAAAAAAGTATATAGAAAAGGCCTTTATATATGCCCATGCAGCAGACCCTGATGCTATTTTATTTTACAATGATTTCAATATTGAGAGAGACTCTCTCAAATTAGATTCCATGCTTGAAATGGTTTATGATTTTTTGGATAGAGGGGTGCCAATTTCTGGCATCGGTTTCCAAATGCATATCAGAATGGATATTCCAAATGAAATCATTGCAAGGTCTTTAAAAAAAGCTGCTGATACAGGTCTTCAAATTCATTTGTCTGAGGTTGATATTATTTTCAATACTCATGATGATTCTAAAGGAGGTGGAATTCAACTTTATGATCATTTGACTAAAGAAATGAAATTTGCTCAAGCACAGAAATATGCCGACTTGGTAAATATGTATCAAGATATTGTGCCAAAAGAACAGCAATATGGAATAACATTTTGGGGGTTTAATGATCGTGATACTTGGATTCGAAGGTTTTTTAAAATGAATGATTGGCCGACGATTTACGACGATAATCTTTTACCAAAACCTGCTTTCTTTGGGTTTTTAAATGCCCTTAAAATATGATAATTAATTTTACAACCATCACTCAAATTTTTATAATTTTGAATCTTATGAAAAGTCATCACCTTCTTTTATTTTTTATAATAATGGGCTGCCAACAAACCCCCAAACAGCCCCAAACTGCCGGTCATAGTTGTACGCCTACGCAAAGTCGGTTTTCTTCTTCAGTGAGTACAACCTCACAAGCGAAATCAAACGCCAACAAAGCGGGTATGGTTTTAATCCCAGGCGGGACTTTTTCTATGGGTGGAGATGATGACCAGGCATGGCGAGATGAGTATCCAAAACATGAGGTAATGGTTGACTCCTTTTGGATGGATGTCCATGAGGTGACCAATGCGCAATTTGCTGCTTTTGTTGAAGCAACGGGTTATGTTACCACTGCTGAAAATGCTGTGGATTGGGAAGAAATCAAAAAAGAATTACCCCCTGGAACCCCAAAACCTGATGACAGCCAGTTGGCACCAGCATCACTGGTTTTTGTACCTACAGATCGTCCAGTTTCGTTGCGGGATGTAAGCCAGTGGTGGCAATGGCGACAAGGCGCCAACTGGAGACAACCTGAGGGCCCAGGCAGTAGTATCGTAGGCAAAGAAAATCATCCTGTGGTGCATGTGAGTTGGTTTGATGCAGTTGCCTATTGCGATTGGGCAGGCAAACGATTGCCAACAGAGGCTGAATGGGAGTATGCCAGTAGAGGAGGACTCAAAGACGCAGTCTATGCTTGGGGCAATGAAGACTTACGCTCTGGAAAATCCAAAGCCAATACGTGGGAAGGAGCTTTTCCTTACAAAAACGATAAGAGTGATGGCTTTTATTTTACAGCACCTGTGCAAAGCTATCAGGCAAACAACTATGGTTTATATGATATTGCAGGTAATGTATGGGAATGGTGCGCTGACTTATACCACGAAGACTACTACAAAACTTTAGCTGGCAAAATATCCCACAACCCACAAGGACCTGAGACAAGCTATGACTCCAATGAGCCTTATGCATTAAAGCGTGTTAGTAGAGGGGGAAGTTTTTTATGTCACGACAGCTATTGCAGCGGATACCGAAACAGTATGCGTATGAAAACCACGCCAGACACAGGAAGTATGCATACTGGGTTTAGAGCAGTGGTTTCAGTACAATAAGTGCATTTAAAACATAAAGGAAACACTACGATCCTCCAAAGCTCCGCTTTGAAAATCCCACAAACGAAAAAAAACGCTCAAGCAAATTGGCGTTTTTTTTCATTTGTGTTATTTATTCGTGACCTCGGCAGGATTCAAACCTGCAACCTTCTGAGCCGTAATCAGATGCGCTATTCAGTTGCGCCACGAGGCCGGTATATTCTTAAAAAATGCCCTCGTTGCGCCCTTATTTTTTTGTATGTGTACAACGTCGTGTAAAACATGTTATACAATCACTCATTTTATATGAGTACAACGAGGTGGCAAACTTATTGATTTTTTTTAAATTAGAGCCACTAAAAACAATACGATGAAGAAACTTCTTTTTCTGTTTATGTTACCTGCTTTAGGGTTTTCTCAAAATCTTGTCTTTATAGGCGAAAATAGTTATCCATCGTCTAAAGTTTTAGTATTTGAAAACAAATACGATGATGTTGAAATAAGCTTTAAAAGGGATGAAGATAATATTAAGGTATACCTTTCACGAATTATATTTATGATTGGCAAAAGCCGCCTGTGAGTGATAAACTAATTTTATATTTAAATGATGGCAACGTTATAACTTCCAATAAACCCGACATAACTGATTATGTAGACAAAAATTGCGTTTCCATTTATCCACTTACAAATGATGATATTTCTAAATTAACAAAGAGTGATATAAATACAATTAGATATACAATAGTAACGAGTTCTACTTACGAAAACGAAGCTCGTACTGCCAAAAACACCAAATTAGGTACTTATGAAATAATTAAGGATATCCTTTAATCCTTATTTCTCATATTTAATTTAATCCACCCACTTATATTTTTTCTTCCACGTAGTTAATTAACACTAATTAAATTAAATTTGAAATTACACAATCTAATTCACATTTGATACTGGAATTAAATTAATCGAAAAATAACTTATATTTTAAGGATATAATAAATTTTTTACTATTTTTTTCTGATATTAATAAAATTATGTATATTTGTAATATATCCCGTGTAGACTGGGATTAATAATATAGTCGCGGGTGGAGTGAACGCATCCGAAAAAATCGTTACATATGTTTGACTTTAATAAATTAGATATATGAGTGATCATAAAAACAAAACACAAAACACTTACAGAGGTGTTTCTTATAACATCTCGAACACTACATTCAAAAATTCATCATCACAAACTGAGGGTGTATATAGAGGAGTAAAGTACAATTTGAGCAAATTGAAAAGAAATATTGCTTCAACTTCAAAAGGGATTTACCGCGGGGTTAAATTTTCAATTTAAATTTTTTCAGTCATAATAATAAGGGTTTCATACAAACGTTTGAAGCCCTTTTTTTTATTATTAATTTACAAGGCACGTTTTGTGATGTAAGCTCTCCAGCTTAAAATAATTAATTGAAATTGAGAGGCGCTTGATAATTCAATTCCCATTTTTGAAAAACTTGGGAAAATTAATTTATTAAATTTTGCAATTATTTTAAAAAAAAATTTCATAAAATAAAAATACAAAATTATCTTACTCTATCTTAGTGAGATGTTAATTGAGATTTTAAAAATTGTTGGTGGCCTTATTACTTTAATATCTGGAGGAGATTTAATATTGCGTTCAGCAGTTTCAGCATCTAATAAGCTTAAAATTTCAAAAATTGTTATAGGGATGACTGTCGTGTCTTTTGCAACATCTCTTCCTGAGCTAATTGTTAGCATTCGATCTGCTTTTATGGGCTACCCAGACTTGGCATTAGGTAATGTTGTAGGTTCTAACATTGCGAACCTTGGATTGGTTCTCGGATTTGTGTTGCTTTTTACCAGAATTAAGGTTAGTAAGAGTTTTTACCAATCCGATTGGCCAATGATGTTTATTGCATCTATACTTCTTTGGGTTTTCATTCAAAATGGATCAATTACCGCCATAGAGGGATTTGCACTTGTCATACTGCTTGTTCTTATGCTAGTGTATTTTTTACGCTTAAAGGACAAGTCAGACTTTGTTGCTACCGATAATTTAAATACTTTGGTATCGTGGCCAAAAATTGGACTGCTAATAGTTTTTGGATCTATTTTTTTAACTTTTGGTTCCGAATTGCTAGTCAATGGTGCAGTTGAGGTTGCCAGTCAGCTTGGTGTAAGTGAAAGAATTATCGCCATTACTGTCGTTTCTGTTGGTACGAGTATTCCTGAGCTTGCAGCCTCATTGGTAGCTATTTCAAAGAAAGAAAATGCCATTTCCATTGGCAACCTTCTGGGCTCTAACTTATTCAATATTCTTGCTGTTATTGGTATTACATCTCTCATTCATCCACTAACTGTGGCCGACAATACTCTGCTGAGTTTTGATATCTATGTGATGATTGGAATTGCTGCTTTGTTAATTACTTTGGTGTTTATGCCAAAAAAAATGGAAATCTATTGGCGTGATGGTCTTATATTACTAGCGGTTTACACCTTATTTATCGGAATAACCCTAAATTAATAAAGCACCTAGATTTAGGTGCTTTATCGTCTTGGCTTGTCAATAAAAACTAAACTTTTGCAGACTTAACTGTTTTTATAATTCTTGCTGCAATTTTATAAGGATCTCCATTTGAAGCTGGTCTTCTGTCTTCCAGCCATCCTTTCCAACCTTTTTCAACTGTCATAATAGGGATACGAATAGATGCTCCACGGTCAGAAACACCATAGCTAAACTCATTGATTGACTGTGTTTCGTGATCACCTGTCAACCTTTGGTCGTTGTATGCTCCATAAACTTCAATGTGTTCCTTTACAACAGGACGGAAAGCTTCACAAATCTTCTCATATGTTTCTTTCGAACCACATGTTCTTAGGGTCGTGTTTGAGAAATTTGCATGCATTCCAGACCCATTCCAGTCTGTTGCACCCAATGGCTTTGGATGGTAGTCGATTGATAAGCCGTACTCTTCAGCCAAACGCTCCAGGATGTAACGTGCAACCCACATTTCATCTCCTGCTTTTGCAGCACCTTTTGCAAAGGTTTGATATTCCCATTGTCCTGGTGCAACCTCAGCATTTGTTCCTTCTACATTGATTCCTGCATCCAGACACAGATCCAAATGACGTTCCATAATTTCTCTACCAAAAGCATTGCTACCACCCACAGAACAATAGAATTGACCTTGAGGTGTTTGATCTTTTGGAAAGCCAAGAGGAAGATTTGTTTCGGGATCCCAAAGAAAATATTCCTGTTCAAACCCAAACCAGAAATCGTCATCATCATCATCAATCGTCGCACGCGCATTTGACTCGTGTGCTGACCCATCAGGACTTAATACTTCTGTCATAACTAAAAACCCCTCTCTACGGGCTGGATCGGGAAAAATGGCTACTGGTTTAAGTAAACAATCCGATGAACCTGTAATCGCTTGCTGGGTAGAACTCCCGTCAAACCCCCACATCGGAACGTCTTCTAATTTACCACTGAAATTTTCAATAATTTTTGTTTTACCTCTTAAGTTGGCAGTGGGTTTATACCCATCTAACCATAAATATTCAACTTTAGATTTACTCATATATAGTATATTTTTTGCTCAATAAATATAAATTTTTTAACCAACTCTATTTCAGATAACGGAACAAACTGTAAGTATTAATATTAAATTTATCAAGACCCCATTTTTATTGGGGTTAAATTTAATTTTTATTAATTTTTAAAAATCATTTTGCGAATATTGCAGAATTATGCAAATCCAAATTGTGACATTAAGTACTTTTAGTAGAATTACTTTGTTATTTTACTTGTAAAAAACTATTGTTCAATGCTAAGTTATGCCACACTGTAAATTATAGTGAGCTTTTGTTTTTACGCTAATGTACAAACGGATATATTTGTTTTAAATATCATACATGAACGACAAAAGGTATAGTGAACGGGGGGTTTCCGCAACAAAAGATGATGTCCACAGGGCTATTGCTTCTATGGACAGGGGGTTATTTCCAAAGGCCTTTTGTAAAATCGTACCTGATTATCTAACAAATGACCCTAAAACTTGTTTGGTCATGCACGCTGATGGAGCAGGTTCAAAGTCATCTTTAGCTTATTTATACTGGAAAGAAACAGGAGATTTATCGGTTTGGAAAGGCATTGCGCAAGATGCTCTTGTAATGAATCTTGATGATTTATTATGTGTTGGTGTTACTGGTAATATTTTGCTTTCTTCAACTATTGGAAGAAACAAAAACAAAATTCCCGGGGAGGTTATTGCAGCTATTATCCATGGAACGGAAGCACTGATTAGTGATTTATCAAAGCATGGTATAGAGATACACAATACAGGTGGAGAAACAGCAGATGTTGGTGATTTGGTTCGTACAATTATTGTTGATTCCACTGTAACTGCTCGTATCAAACGAAGTGATGTCATTGACAATGCTCGTATTCAGCCAGGTGACGTAATTGTTGGCCTGGCCTCTTCTGGTCAAGCGACTTATGAAGTTGCTTACAATGGAGGTATGGGAAGTAATGGTCTTACATCTGCAAGACATGATATTTTTTCCAAAATTCTCGCACAAAAATACCCTGAAAGTTATGATTCCAATTTACCAGAGGCATTGGTGTATACTGGACAAAAATCATTGACTGAGGTTACAAATACCCCGCTCGATGTAGGAAAGTTGGTACTTTCTCCAACCCGGACGTATGCACCCATTATCAAAGCGATTTTTAACCATGTTGATCGACAACAGATTCATGGGATGGTGCATTGTAGCGGAGGTGCTCAAACCAAAATTTTGAATTTTATTGACAAGCATCATGTCATTAAGGATAACTTATTTGATTTACCACCTTTATTTCAATTGATACAAGAACAGTCAGGAACAGACTGGAAAGAAATGTATCAGGTTTTTAACATGGGTCATAGGATGGAAATGTTTGTTTCTGAAGCTGTAGCCAGCACAATTATTTCAATTTCGGAATCTTTTGGGGTGGCTGCACAAATCGTTGGTAGGGTTGAGGCCTCAACCAAAAAAAAATTGACGATTTCCTCTCCTTATGGAAAGTTTAAGTATTAAATATTTGTGTAGAACCCTGTTTCTTAGAAATTTATTTAAGCTGCTTTCTTTTAATTTTCAGGATTACAAACGAATGGAACTCCATGCTTTACTGAGTCAAATGCAATTTTATTATAAAAAGTGTTAAAACTATTTACTACACGAGAACAGCTAAAAAACTGTAAAATCAAAACCGCTTTTATCTTGTTATCCAAGTAAATGCATTGCCTGATTTGTCGTAACTTTGCCCTTATGATAGAGCGATTATCCACAGTGAAACAACGATTTGAAGAAGTCTCGGACCTTATTATCCAGCCTGATGTCATTGTTGATCAAAAGCGATACATTGCGCTCAATCGTGAATACAAGGATCTAAGTGCCCTGATGGAAAAGCGAAAGCAGTACCTTAATTTGAGCCAACGACAAAAAGAAGCTGAAGAAATCATTTCTGACGGCTCAGACCCAGAAATGTCTGATATGGCAAAAGAAGAGTTGGAAGAAGTCAAGTCCAAACTTACTTCCCTAGAAGAAACAATTCGTTTTATGCTAATTCCAAAAGACCCTGAAGATGCCAAAAACGTCGTAATGGAACTTCGTGCGGGAACCGGTGGTGATGAAGCTTCGATTTTTGCTGGCGACCTCTATCGTATGTACACCAAATATTGTGAGAATAGGGGGTGGAAAGTCAATGTTGTTGATTTCAGTGAAGGCACAGCAGGTGGATTCAAAGAAATCATCATCGAAGTGTCGGGGACAGATGTCTATGGCACCTTGAAATTTGAGTCTGGTGTGCATCGTGTGCAACGGGTCCCCCAAACCGAAACCCAAGGTCGTGTTCATACTTCTGCTGCCACAGTTATGGTTTTGCCAGAAGCAGAGGAGTTTGACATTGAAATTGATATGAATGAAGTACGACTTGACTTGTTTTGTTCCTCTGGACCGGGGGGGCAGTCGGTAAATACAACCTATTCGGCAGTTCGCCTTACCCACACACCAACAGGGATAGTTGCCCAATGTCAAGACCAAAAGTCCCAACACAAAAACAAAGAAAAAGCCTTGAAAGTACTTCGATCACGTTTGTATGAACTCGAGTGGAGTAAAAAGTTAGAAGAAGATTCAGCCAAGAGAAGCGCTATGGTTTCCTCTGGTGATCGCTCTGCAAAAATACGCACCTATAACTATCCGCAAGGTCGTGTGACCGATCATCGAATTGGCATCACACTCTATGATCTACAAAACATCGTCAATGGAGATCTCGATAAGCTCGTGGACGAAATACAATTGCATTACAATACCGAAAAACTTAAAGTTTCTGGAGAGTTGATATGACAATCCAATCATTGACAGAACAAATCCGAAAAAAATCATCCTTCTTATGCGTTGGGTTGGATTCAGATACATCTAAATTACCATCGAGCGTCAGTCAACATCCAGAAGCACAGTTTACGTTTAACAAACAAATCATCGATGCAACGCATGATTTGGCAGTTGCATACAAAATCAACACTGCTTTTTATGAGTCTGATGGTTCTAAAGGCTATCAAGCACTCGAAAAAACAGTGCAGTATCTTGACGAAAACTATCCGAATCATTTTACAATTGCAGATGCCAAGCGTGGCGATATCGGAAATACTTCCACGCAGTACGCAAAAGCATTCTTTGAAAAGCTACCATTTGATTCAATTACTGTTGCTCCTTATATGGGTCGTGACTCCATAGAGCCTTTTTTACAGTTTGAGGGTAAGTACGCCATTTTATTGGCACTGACTTCAAATATGGGTGCCTATGATTTTCAGACCTTGAACACCGTCGATCGATCAATTTATGAAACAGTTATCGCTACGAGTCGTACATGGAAGGGTGCCGATCGATTGATGTATGTCCTTGGTGCAACCAAAACAGATCATTTGGCAAGCATTCGTGCCTTGGCGCCAAATTCCTTCTTTTTGATTCCAGGAGTCGGAGCGCAGGGGGGAGATTTAGCATCTGTATTTCATGCAGCAGCAAATGAGGATGTTGGGTTGTTGGTCAATTCCTCAAGAAGTATCATTTTTGCATCGAATGGTGATGACTATACCGATGCAGCTCGAATGGCTTCAATGGATTTGCAACAACAAATGAAAAAACTACTATAATGCTTCATTATTCTACACATTTGCATCCGACGTCCAAAGCTTGGGTCACTTTTGTGCATGGGGCAGGGGGGAGCTCGTCGATTTGGTTTAAGCAGTTGCGAGAGTTTTCAAAACATTTCAATTTATTATTGCTCGATCTAAGAGGGCATGGAAAATCTAGAATGCAGTTTTCAAATGTTTTTAAAAAGAAATACACTTTTGATGTACTGGCAGAAGATATAATTGCTGTTTTGGATAAAGAAAAAATCAAGACTTCTCATTTTGTGGGGATTTCTTTAGGTACAATATTAATACGTCAAATAGGTGAAATGTACCCCGAGCGTGTGCAAAGTATGGTGATGGCTGGTGCTATTATGAAACTCAATGTGCGCTCCCAAATATTGATGCGTTTTGGAAATAATTGCAAGTCGATCATCCCATATCTATGGCTTTATCGCCTGTTTGCCTACATCATCATGCCAAAGAACAACCACAAAGAGTCTCGATTGTTGTTTGTTCGAGAGGCCAAAAAACTTTATCAAAAAGAATTTTTACGCTGGTATAAGCTCACTGCAGAACTCAAACCCTTATTGCGATTGTTTCGCCAAGTGGATATCAATATCCCCACCTTATATGTGATGGGAAGTGAGGACTATATGTTTTTGCCTAGTATTGAAAAATTGGCAGCAGTACACAAATCTGCACAGCTCAACGTTGTTCCACACTCTGGACATGTGGTCAATGTTGATCAACCAGATGAATTTAACAAGCATTCAATTTCGTTTATTCAGAATCTCAAACATTAGGAGAACACGATTGTTTTATTGCCATAAACCATCACCTTATGGGCAATATGATTTTTGACTGCTCTAGCAAGAACAATTTTTTCTAAATCCCTTCCCTTGGCTACGAGCTGACTCACATTGTGTGTGTGTGACACATGAACTATGTCTTGCTCAATAATTGGACCAGCGTCTAGCTCTTCAGTGACGTAATGACTTGTAACACCAATAATTTTCACCCCACGTGCAAAGGCAGAGTGATAGGGTTTAGCTCCTGGAAAAGCAGGTAAAAAGGAATGATGGATATTGATAATGTTGTTTGGATATTCATCGATGAGCTTGGGCGATACAATTTGCATATATCGCGCAAGGACGATAAAAGAGACATGGTGTTGTTTTAGCAGTTCCAGTTGTTTCTGTTCGGCTTGTGCTTTGGTGTCTATGGTCACTGGTATGTGATAGTAGGGGATACCAAATGACACTGCAATTGGTTGTAGATCAGGGTGATTACTTAAAATAAATGGGATATCCACTTCGAGTTCACCAGATTTAAATCGGCCCAAAAGGTCGTAAAGGCAGTGGTCGTATTTAGATACAAACAATGCCATACGTGGTTTTTTCTCTTGGGGGTAGATAGACCATGCCATGTCATACTTGGTAACAGGCCCATTGGCAAAGGCCTTTTGAAATTGTTCAATGGCTTTTAAATCCCCTTTAAACTCACTTTCAAGACGCATAAAAAATGCCTTATTCTCACGGTCGACGTATTGATCAATATAAATTATATTCCCTTTATAACTATAGATAAACTGTGTAACTTCAGCAATGATTCCCTTTTGATCCGGACACTGTATAATAAGGGTTATTGAAATCATAATTTTTACAAATTTAAACAATAGTGTGGGTATAAAAAAATCCCGCCTAGTGGCGGGATTTTTTACAAAACTAAACTATAACCTAATTAAAGTTGGTTTAGATATTAATCAGCGTAAGCAGCCATGCCATGCTCAACACCATCTAGACCAGCAATTTCATCCTCTTTGGTGACACGCATACCTCCAAAAATAGCTGATGTTATAAAACCTATTATTGTACAAGAGACAACACAGAACACACCAGCAATACCAACACATGCTAATTGAACCATAAATTGGTCAAATCCGGCTAAATCACCAAAAACACCAACGGCAAGTGTACCCCAAATACCTGCAAATAAGTGAACCGCGATGGCACCAACTGGGTCATCAAGCTTTTGCTTGTCCATAAAGGCGATTGCTCCAACTACTACTGCTCCACCAATGCCACCTACAAGTATCGAATCCCAAATGGACATTAGGTCAGCACCAGCTGTTATACCAACAAGACCTCCTAATATACCATTCATAAACATTGTTACATCATAATTTTTATATGCAGATGCGGCAACAACGAACGCAACAATCCCACCAGTAGCAGCAGCTATTGAAGTTGTAACTAAAACATATGAAGTAAGAGCTGGGTCTGCTGATAGAACAGAACCACCGTTAAAACCGAACCATCCAAGCCAAAGAATAAGAACGCCTGCAGCAGATAATGGTAAGTTGTGACCTGGTATGGCATTAGGCTTACCATCCGAACCAAATCTTCCAACTCTTGCGCCTAGGAAAATTATTGCTACTAGGGCTGCCCATCCACCAACCGAGTGAACCAATGTAGAACCTGCAAAATCATAAAAACCTACATCTTCAGTGAAAGTGCTAAATTTTCCACCGCCCCATTGCCATGAACCAACAATCGGATAAACGAAAACCAAAAGTAAAAATGCATATAGCATGAAAGCACCCAATTTGATTCTTTCAGCTACAGCTCCTGAGACTATTGTAGCGGCAGTAGCAGCAAACATTCCTTGAAATAAGAAATCGGTCCAGTAAGTATATCCACCGTCTGCGTAGGTTAGTTGATCGTAATCAACCCCAGGGTCTAAACCTGCCCCAGCAAATCCTAACCAGCCATCAATTATTCCAAAATCTCCAGGATACATTAGGTTAAAACCTCCTGCAGCGTACACAAGGAGACCCATTGTAATGACAAAGAAATTTTTAAATAAGATGTTTACTGTGTTCTTTTTTTGAGTCATACCACTTTCTAGGAAAGTGAAGCCTAAGTGCATAAAAAATACTAGGCCTGTACAGATCATCATCCATACATTATTAGCTGTTAATAATTCCATAATATTATAATTAGTGATTTATTAAAAGCTCATACCAACAACCATGAATGCTGCTTCAGCGTCTGGGTTGTATATAAATGAGCCAAATAATGGGAGCGAATAGTCGTCAGTTATCTTGATATCCTTGGATCCACCAAGTGAAACGTTAACTAAACCAGAATCTCCACCTGCATAAAATGCACCGTCCCCATCAGATCCGTAACCAATAGCTAGATCCATTCCTCCGACGGTTGTTCCAGCCTCCACATACAATGCTTCTAAATCAGTGAAATACCCAACTGTTAGTCCGATTGCACCGAGAGATGCAGATGCAGTTACTTCCATGTCGCCATCAAAAAGTTCATAACCAGAATCTTCATAGGTATCAACAGTGGCACCATAAACTCCATTAGGATTGTTAAAAGTATAATTTGTAATTGTCAATGCAAATGGACCAAAATCATAAGAAGCATACATGTCTAGTTCGTACGTTTGGCCTGAAGCAGCATCAGAAAGAGGAAAGCTTCCCCAGACACCAAGTTCTAAGCCACTTGTAAGTTCTGGAAGTGTAAACCATGGTTGTACTGCTGGTCCAGTTCCAAATTGAGTACCTCTCCATACGTAGGAACTCACAACATCAGCACCAAAGTCTTGCGCTTTTATATCTGTAGTAGTAAAAGATAAGATTACTGCGAAAGATAGGATGATTGAATTTTTAATTAGTTTCATAATTTTAATAATTTTAGATTAGTATGTACCAAATGTAAAGTTTAACATTACTAACTAGCATAAAAACAACTGTTAAAATTGAATTTTTATCAAATTATAAATAATAGCTCAACTTTTTTTTGAGTTTAAAAAAAACATGACCAAAAAATTATCAAGCACATACAAATCAACAGGGTCATGTTAATAAATTCTCAAGTATTCCTTTAAAAGGTACAGGAGTTCACAGTAAAATTATCAACTTTAAGTTAGAAACTCTTTAGAAAAGTACATTCCAACAAAAACTGAACATAGGCAAATTGAGTAACTTAACGAAGCATAAATAATCATCTTTAGCAACCCATAGTCTTTAAATAATGAAATATTCTCAAAAACAAATGAAGAAAAAGTCGTTAACCCACCACAAAATCCAACAATCCAAAATAATATACTTGTGCTATGCATAGCGTTGTTTCGCATTAATTGATGAACCAAAACCCCGATCAACAATGAGCCAATAGCATTTGCCAACAAGGTCGACCAGGGGTAAATCGAATCGGTTTCCTTTAAAATTACTGCAATCATATATCTGCAAATGCTTCCCAATCCACCGCCTATAAAAACCCACAACACTTCTTTCATAATGAAACTCCCCTTTTTAGGAATAATAGCAATCCAATAAACGCAAGAAATCCTACAAGCACCCAAACACTCCCTTTAAAGTATGTAGGGTTTTTGGCTTGATCTTTTCGATAACTCCAGACTGTTAGTATGGTAAATCCAATAATGAAAAATAGTGCAAAAAGAAGTTGTCCCGTGCTAAACATTGTTTAATTTTAAGCAAAACAAAAATATGAAGAATAAACTTTCTGCAGTCAGTGCATTTCATATAGCATTTGGATTAGGGGTTAACAACACACCTACAACAGAGATAGATGAGGCAACCATGAATTTACGTTTTTCGTTAATGGATGAGGAAAACAAAGAATACCTTGACGCTATGAAAAACAAGGATCTAATCGAGGTGGCAGACGCTTTGGGAGATATGCTGTACATTCTTTGTGGAACCATTATTACCCATGGTATGCAGGATGTGATTGATAAGGTTTTTGAAGAAATTCAACGCAGCAATATGAGTAAGCTTGGTAGTGATGGAAAACCAATCTACAGAGAAGATGGAAAAGTTTTAAAAGGCCCAAATTACTTTAAGCCAGATATTTCAAAAGTTCTAAAGCAATAGATTAAACCTTCACGCGCCACCCATGTGGATCGTCAGTGAGATTATACTGTATTGAAGTCAAATCTGTTTTCAAGGTCAATGCCAATGCGTCGGTAGGTGTTCCGATGTCATAGTCTTTTCCTTTATAACCAAAGCCATGGATTGGCAAAACAACAACTGCTGTTCCACTTCCAAAAATTTCTCGTAAGGTCTTGTTTTCAGCAGCTTCGATCAATTCGGCAACAGTCAATTGGCGCGTTTCAACCTCTATCCCTCGATCTTTTGCCAATTGAATCACACTTTTTCGTGTAACCCCATCCAAAATACTATCCGAAGTAGGTGCAGTAATCAGCTTATCTCCAATATAAAAAAACAGGTTCATCGTTCCAGCTTCCTCTATATATTGATGTGTCGCTGCATCAGTCCAAATGATTTGTTGATACCCCTCATCCATCGCTAGCTTGGTTGGATAAAACTGACCAGCATAATTTCCAGCTGCTTTGGCATAACCAGTACCTCCCTGTGCTGCACGACTAAACTGATCAGCAATTTTGACACGCACTTCACTGTGATTGTAATAGCTTGAAACAGGTGTGCAGATAATCAATAATTGATACTGTTTGGCAGGGGATGCCTGTACGCATGGCTCACTCGCAAATACAAAAGGTCTAACATATAGTGAATTACCAGTACCAGGCTGAACCCAATCTCTTTCCAAGTCGATGAGTTTGTGTAAACCCTCCAAAAATAATTTTTCTGGAAATTGTGGAATCGCCAAACGTTCAGCAGATTTGTTTAGACGTTTGATGTTTTGATCAGGGCGAAACAAAAACACATCTCCCTTGTCATCTTTGTAGGCTTTCATACCTTCAAAGATTGCTTGTCCATAGTGCAATGCACTCGCAGAAGGGTCGAGCTGTAGTGGCGCATAGGGAACAATTTCTGGTTCTCCCCAACTGTCATTTGCATAATCGCAAACAAACATATGATCAGAAAAAGTTGAACCAAAGTCCAAGTTCTCGAAATCAACAGTGCCGAGTTTTGATTTTTCGATAGGGCGTAACTTCATTGTTTGATGATTTGATAACAAAATTACGAAAAGTTGTACATTGAAAATCATTGCATCTTAATTTTGTAAAAAAAAATATGAGGATTCTTGTCACTGGTGCTTCTGGGTTAATTGGTACAAAGCTATGCAACCATTTATTGTCAAAAGGGCACTCCTTTCACATTTTAACGACAAGATCCCCATGGCAAGTCGAGAATGAACAAACACAAATTTTCAGATGGGCTCCCCAAAATAATGAAATCGATAGTCGGGCTTTGGATGGGGTTGACGCTGTTATTAACCTTACAGGTGCTAAAATCAATCAACGTTGGACAACAAAAAGCAAGGCAGCAATATTGAAGAGTCGTACAGAATCTACGAGACTGTTGTTTGATACCATTCAAAAAACCCAACAAAAAGTGCATTTTATCAATGCCTCAGCTATTGGTATATACAGAAGTGACTTCAATAAACAATACACTGAATCAGATAAAGAATTTTCTGATGCTTTTGATGG
>CACIJH010000015.1 GCA_902586905.1 uncultured Bacteroidota bacterium
TCAAATAATTGGATCAGAATCTTTCATACATCTGAAAAAAATTGACAATGTTTGGTGGTTTGTAGATGCAGCTGGGGAAAAGTTTATCTCCACTGGAATGAACCACATTCAGGCCAACATCAGATTTGCGAATTACAACAAAAACTATTGGTCAAAAAAATTTGGAGAAGAAATTCTTAAAAATGGGAAATACAATGGAAAAGCTACCCTTGCAGTAAAAAGGTGGATGGAACAAGTAGTTGAAGATCATAAAAACTACGATTTTAACACCATTCCTTACCACAGGCAGCTAAATATACCAGATGAATATTTTGAAGAATTAGAGATTTTCTACTTTGGAAAAATAAAAACTGGAATCATCCATGCAAATCGAGTAAAAACTTTGTCCCAAAATGGCAAATTCCCTGATGTTTTTAGTGAGAAATTTAAAGTTAGAGCTGATCGTATTGCGAAAGAATACTGTTCAAAACACAAAAACAACAAATATTTTCTCGGATATACTTATGAAGACTTGCCAGCTTATGAGTTCCAAATGTATAAACAAGTTCATTTGAAAAATAGCAATAACTTTTCATACCTTCCGTGGGTTGCCGATATAATTAACAAAAATGGATTGACAAACGGTAAAAAAGTATGGCTTACAATTCTAAAGAAAAACTACAATAGTCCTGCTGAAGTAGCTAAAAATTATAACATCAACCTAAATAAGTGGGACGACATTGCTTCTGTTTCATACTGGCCTGAGCCAAACAACAAGGAAAAGTGGCTAGTCGACCAAGAGGAAATGAGTAAAAAAATTCTCGAGAATTGGCATAAAATAAACCGTGAAAGTATTTTGAAGTATGACCCAAACCATTTGATTTTTGGAGATAAAATCTTTTGTCATGGAAAAGGACATCCCGATTGGGTATTTGAAATTATTGGTAAGTATGTCGACGTCTTGCTAATTCAAGACTATGAAATGCTAAATCCATCACACATAGAAGAATTAAATCGATACCATCGTCTTTCTGGAAAACCCGTATTAAATGGTGATGCATCCTATGCGGTAACGGTCAAAGAACAAAAGGCATCAAAAGGATTGCAAGTAGAAAGTCATACTGCTGTGGGAGAAGAATATACTACATATTTAAGGGGAATAATGAATCTTCCATTTATGTTAGGCTGGCACAACTGTGGTTATCTTGAACAATGGACTGGCGGTAAATTAGACAATACTGGGAAACAACAATCTGGTTTTTTTGATCCTTTTGGAAAACCAAGACTTGAATCCCTAAATTATATCAAAAATGCAAATAAAAAAGCTGTAAAGTGGCACAACTCTGCTGGTGATGCTGCGTTTGAATATTCAAAAAGAAGTAATAAGTGGCGTAAATAAAATCCTGTTGTTTCAAAATACTTTTTTGTTGATTTCAACCAAATCTTGACTAAAATAGTTCGACTTTACTCCCACCTGCTCCACTGATTATTTCCGGGAATAATAATTTATTCTTGGAAATATATTTTAATAATCAGTTTCTAAAACTTTACTAGCTTTGAAAGGTCTAATAAGTGAAAACTCTAGATAGCAAATGAATCTTAGAATTGGAATTATCCTAATTGGATTGTTATTCATGTCATGTGACAATAATGATTCATCATCGCAAATTGATGAAGAATCTACAAATTGTTCAACAGGAACTTCTACAGCAACTATTTTAGTAAATATTGATGAAGAGATTTACAATGATGACGAATCTGTTTTGGCGTTTAGTAAGTATTCGTGGTCATCAGACGGTACAAACAGAATACTAAATGGAAATGGCATTCCAAATCATGAAGTAGGCACCTTTCCGAATTCAAATAATCCAAACAGCATTAGCGAGCAAACTGTTAGCAAAAAAATTACACTTTGTCCATCAATAATTTATGAAAGTGGGCTCGAGTTGATTGGCCCTGCCATGGCTATTGCTTATGCCTTAAATAGCGTAAAATTTGATCCCGCTACTGCAGGTAGATGCAATGATGCTGGCGAATGTAGTTTAGCTCGAGGAGAAGGAAACTGGAATATTGAAGCTTTAGGACATGACACCTTTGATTTTGGAGATGACATGAATCACGCACATGTTCAACCCAATGGTGCTTATCATTATCACGGAATGCCTGAACTACTTATAGATTTTTTAGGAGATAAAGATGGGATGACCCTAGTTGGATGGGCATCCGATGGGTTTCCAGTTTATGCAAGGTATGGATACGCTGACCCCGAAGATTCGAAAAGTCAATTAAAAGCACTAACCACTAGCTATCGATTGAAGTCTCAACCTGATGAAAATCGGCCAAACACACTAACGGCAATTCTTGGTGGGCCAAACGCAGATAGTAATATCAATAAACCCATTCCAATGGGTGCTTTTACGCAAGACTATGAATATGTAGAAGGACTTGGAGATTTAGATGAATGTAACGGAAGGTTTGGCGCTACTCCTGAATTTCCTAATGGGATCTACTACTATGTTGTTTCCGATGATTTTCCCTTCTTTACACGTTGTTTAAAAGGGGGTACTTAAAAAATGACGTCAATCAAGCATCTCAGCAAGAATTACAAACAAGGGTTTGTAGCTCAGCCTAAAATCTTTATACTGATTATCATCTTTATTTTTATTTCCTGCGAAAAACAGTCAGTAAACACTTCTGAAACTCAAGAAAAACCTGCAAGCGCCTTACCAAACATTTTATTAGTCATTGCAGATGATATCGGAAAAGATGCTTTTCCAAATTACACTGAGGGTCAGGAAAAGCCACAATTACCAATCCTTAACAACTTAATGGCTGGTGGAATTACTTTCGATAATTTATGGACTTATTCGGTCTGTTCACCCACCAGAGCTTCTATATTAACGGGAAAATTGGGACATCATACAGGAGTAATGGAAGTAGAGCAAGATATTTCATTAAATGAGGAGTCTTTACACGATTTTTTGAAAGATCAAACAAATGGTGGCTATGATACAGCATTAATCGGCAAATGGCATTTATCAAATACAATTACTGATCCAAATTCCATGGGAGTAGATTATTACTCTGGCATTATTGGAGGAGGTGTGTCCTCATACACAAACTGGAATCGAGTCACAAGTGGACAAAGAGAAAGAGTGGCCACTTATACAACAACTGAATTTTCTAATCAGGCAGTTCAATGGATTAGTCAAAGATCCAAGCCATGGTTTTTATGGCTTGCATACAATGCGCCACACACCCCTTTTCATCTTGCCCCAACGAACTTACATAATCAAGGGAATTTGTCTGAAGATGAGACTATGATAGAGGCAAACCCCTTGCCGTATTATTTTTCTGCAATCGAAGCCCTTGACGCTGAGTTGGGTCGAGTAATTGAATCAATTCCAAATGGTCTTGAAAACACTATTGTGATATTTTTAGGAGACAACGGAACGCCAAGTCAAGTTGTTCAATCTCCATATCGAACTAGAAGAGCTAAGGGAAGTATTTTTCAAGGTGGTATAAATGTCCCTATGGTTATCTCTGGAGTAGGTGTAACAAGAAAAGGGGAACGTGAGGATGCTTTAATTCAATCAACAGACTTATTTACTACAATTGCGCAAATGGCAGGTTCTGTTATTTTAGAAAAACACAACAGTAAAAGTTTCCACGCTTTGCTTAGGGAAACAGATGTTGACACAAGAGCATATGCTTATACTGAAAAATCAACAGATGGGAATATGAGTTATACCGTTAGAGATGCGCAGTATAAACTAATCGTTGATGCCGATGGGACAGAGTCGGTTTATGATTTAAAAAATGACCCATATGAAAGAAGCAATTTGCTTACCAATCCATCGCCAACAATAAACGAGGTTCGGAATAGTTTATTTCAAGAAGCTTTACGAATTCGAGAATAAGGCAACTATATATTTCGTTCTCTTTAATTGATTTAAAAATTGTTTCAGAAACAACCCAAAAAGACAGACGGGAGAGGCAAAATACCTAAGACAAGTTGCTTACAATTTTAAACAAATCAACTCTAAAAAAGTTCGATTTCACTCCCCTAGCCTCCTCGTTATTATTCCCTACTTGATTAACTCGTGAACTACGTTTTCTAACTTATTAATTTGTGATTGCTGATCGTTGATCTTTTGATCTTGTTCTTTCAATGCATTTATTAGCACTGGAATAAGACCTTGATAATTTACGGATTTAATACCATTAGTTTCCGTAACAAGTTCCGGAAAGACTTTTTCTATGTCTTGTGCAAGCAGTCCTATTTTTGAGTTGTGATTTTTATCCTCTTTAAATATGTATGTTTTACCGTCGACTTGTAGTAATTTTCCAAGTGTAAAGCCTAGAGAGATAATATTTGCTTTAAGACGAGCATCTGAATTTACATTGATATCTCCAGTAACAATTAAATTATCATCAACACGTGTGACTCCGCTAGCTGAATCAATAGTTAAATCTCCGGAAGAAGTGTCAATTACATTGCCATTGGAAGCTCCAACTTGTATATTTCCAAAATTATTTGAGTTTGAATTGTTTCCAAGATAAATTAAGTTAGCCCCTGTAAGTGTACCCCCAACAACATCTGATTCGTTATTCAATAGACCTGACATTGATGTATCATTTGAAAAATTATATCCTTGAGATAATAATGTAGCGGAACCATTAATCTTAAGATTCGAATTTTGATTGCTAAATAGGGAGTTCTTAACTGTAAGTGAACCATTCTTTATTTCAATAACATCTCCTCCAGAGACGTGACCAGTAACAGAAACATTTGTTAAGGTTACATCTGTATTATCTGAAGCTAAAATTGCTTTTCCACTGTAAGAGGTAGTTACTCCATCATTGTTTTTATTTGCGTGAAATACAGTGTTGGTTGCATTTAAACTGCTACTTCCAAATAATTGTATTCCTCCACCATAACCAGCAGAGTTATTGGAAATTTCTGAATCAATCATGGTTACTTGAGCACCATCCATAATCCCAATACCGCCACCATAACTTCCAGACTTATTATTTCTAACAATTGTATTATTTAATGTGAGTGACGAGGAGGTGCCTCGAGTAGCAATTCCTCCACCATAACTTCCAGTAACTTCATTGTCTTCAACGATACAATTTGTTAAAACAAGATTTACGTTTTGACCTCCAATTCCGCCGCCATAAGCTCCGTCATTTCCATTAATAAAGCGAAGATTTTCAAAGGTTAAATCATTTTGAGTATTATTATCGTCAATTAATCTAAATGTATTGTCTCCTTTAATTGTTGTAAAACCCAAAGATTTAATTAACAAAGATTTGGTTATGTTAAGATCACTTGAAAGTGAAATAAGTTCAACATCTGTATTAATAAATATTGATTCACCTGAAGAAGCACTCGAAATAGCATCTCTTAGAGAACCAGTCCCGCTATCGTTACCGTTTGAAACAGCGTATGCAGTAGGTAATTCCTCGAATGTAATTGAAATCGGACTTCCAAAAGCATCATTTACTTTTAGCTTAAACCACCCACCAGCGCCGTCTTCAATTATCAAATAATACATATCGGCCATAGTACCCATTTCCATAGCTTCAAAACAGTTCGAGGTAGGCTGATTAACACGAGTACAACCGTCAATGCTAGCCCTTGTTAAAGAATTTAGATTATCGTAATTGTAATCATTAGCTCTAAAAAACCAAACCAAAACGCCTTCGCCTACTTGCCATTTAATATCATATCCACCAACCATTTCATAGTATATGTCAATTGAACCTTCATAACTGTTTGAAATTGCGCCAGTACTTAAGGTTAGATATTCGTTTGGTGAAAGATTTATAGTTGTTTGTCCAATAGAAACAGAACAGTAAAATGTAATTATTAGAAATAGTATTGTTCTCATTTTTTTAAGATTTTAAAGGATTTTGATTTATTATTAGTGATGACTTTTAGGATAAAGGATCCGTTGTTTAAGTTCCTTAAATCCAGTTGATCTTGGCTTGTTTCCATTACTTTCCTTCCCATAAGGTCAAATAGTTCCGCTTTTTTGATGTTGTCTGCTTGTATGTAAATACGATTGGCTGTTGGGTTGGGATAAACGTAGATACTGCTTGCCGTTGGGCTTAGGTCTTCAATGGTTAATGTAGCGTCTGCTGCGCTGGCCGTTACGGCTTTAAAGGATACCGGATCAGTAAAGGTATAGCTAACCCTATTGTTTTCTTCATCAACAGTTCCTGTGTAGGCCGTCCAGCTATCGTTGTCTGATTGAAGCTCCAAAACAAGCTCACTTTCTGTTATATCGTTAAGTTCTCCTTCTAAATAAGAAAAAGATAAAGTTCCTGTAAAACCTGAAAGTAAAGCGCTTGAGCTATATACACGAGACACAGAGCTATTGGATCCTGCAGTAGCTGCAGTAGCAGAACGCGAGACATCATTGGCTCCGCTAATGATATAAGTAACAGCAGGTGCAATCTCTAGTCCATCAAGGGTAACAGAGCTACCCGAAGCAATGGAAACAGACGAACCAGAATTAACGGTTAATATTTGACTAAATAAAAATGGGCCCACAAAAAGCCCAATAAGTGTGATTGAAATTTTCATTTTCTAAATCTACAAAAAAATTTCCCCTATTTAAGCAAGGGCCATATCCTTAACGATAACTTAATCACTAGTGAAAAGTCTAATAAGGTTTTGAAAATAAAAAGTCCACAACAATCGTTGCGGGTTTTGTACTCGAGGTGGGACAGACTTGATCCTACAATCCCAAAGCTTAAAGATTTATCGTTTTTGACAAATCATCTCCAAAATAGTTCGACTTTACTCCCCTAGCCTCCACGATCAAGCGTAACTTCGTTTTGATATTAAATTTGAGTTAAGCTAAATAATTTCTTTTCAAAAAACCCAAATAATTTCTATTTTGTGGAGACTAAAAAACAATAAAATGAGAAAATTATTTTTACTACTATTTACAGTATCATTAAGCGCTCAGCTTCCCAACTTTGTTGAGGTGAATGAGTTTACCTCAGACGACTCAACCAAATGGGTTGAAATGCTAAATGACTGGTCAGATATCGAATCAGAAGTGACAGGTTATCAGAGCTTTGTATTGGAAGTGATGAGTTTGAACAAGGTCTATTTTTGTAGAGGATATGAAGATATGAATCAGCTTGCGGATAACAATGCCACTAGATGGGGTGATGATGGATGGAATCAAAAAGTATGGGATCAGTGGAAGAAAAAATATCCAGAAGAAAACCCATTTGAGTCTGTAAATCCAAATTTTGTTATGAATCACGTTTTTGCGTTTAACCCAGACTTGAGTTATATCCCAGAATCCATCGACTTGGCATCTGATCTTCCAAAAATGAGGTTTAGAAGAAATGTATTTCTAGATATCAAAACTGATTTTGAATGGGGTGATGCTTATAATCAATTGAAAGCTGTTCAGGAGAACGACAAAAAGCTAGAAAACATCTATCTGTCTTTGATATACCAACCGATGTTTGGTGGTTTTGACAATGCTGATTTTTTACTGATTGTTATAGATGAATCAAGACAAAAATATTTCGAAAATTTAGCAATAAGAGATGGTAAAAGAGAAAATGACAGTGACTTTAAAGAAATCATGTCAAACAATGTTTTGAATTGGATCAATGAAGAACAGATGATGATTCACTATTAAAAGTTTCTTTTGAAATAGATCGTAAACCCATTGATGTTTTACTATCCAGCAAAAACACCCCCTCAACAAGGGGGTGTTTTTTGTATAATCTATTTTATAGTAAATTAGTACTACTAAAAAACAATAGGATGAAGAAACTTTTGTCTTTAATTATACTATCGATTTTCATTATTTCTTGTTCAGAAAAAGACCCTGTCGTTGATGAAACCCCAAGTGAACCCAACGGCAGTGAAACCATTGACCCGTCAAATTTTGGCACTATATCACCAATGCCAAGTCAATTTTTGATAAAGTAAACCCAGATGTTGGTCAATGGAACTTGAGCGCAAATAACAACTCAAATTCAGATGCAGATAGTAGCAATCAGTCAATTGCAGGTTCTATTTATCAAACTCAATCTTTTTGATCTCTGAACAATTCTGAAAACGCAGATTATATTGAAGAACAATTGTCATCAATTGCCCAAGAAGTTAATGATTTAATCGATGAGGGATTATCAGTCTTAAACGAAATACAAACATAACTAGATGGATATATAAATGAGTTTAATTCTGGGAGCTTTGACTATGACCCAACAAATTATGTTAAAGTAAGGGACACATTACTTGTCAATGCTGAAGAGTTTCACAATAATGCTATATCAAAACGCAATGAAGTTGTAGTTAGCAAGGCAAATGGATTTATCATGAAGTCAGAGCAAAACGGAAAATGCTATAGATTTAAAATTATTGATGCTGCCGTTGAATTGGAAGAAGTTAATTGCAATTAATATAAAGTATGTAAAAAATATCCCTAAAAACAATAAATTATTATTGAGGATAATCGTACTCGAGGCGGGACTTATACCAACAATTACAAAGCCTAAAGATTCATCATTTTTGATAAATCTTCTCTAAAATAGTTCGATTTCACTCCCCTATCCTCCACTGCATTATTCTCTAAAATAATTTTTATTTTAAGAAATAACTATTTAATTAAATAGTCAAATTATGTTGAAAAAATTACGTTCACATTTCTATTCTCAACAATTGAAATTTTTATCATTTAATATTGTCAAAACTATTTTTTGATAATCTTTTTAAAAATCACTTGCTTTGTCATTTCTACTTGAATAAAATACATCCCTGCGCTTAGCTCTGATATATTAAGTGAATTCTGATTTTTGGAAAGGCTTTTTGTCATGACCCTTTGCCCAGTTAAGTTTAAAATTTCGATCGATTTTATTCCGTCCTCATCAGCAGAGCTGAGGTATAAAAAATCACGTGTGGAATTTGGATAAATCGATATTGGCAAACCATCAGTGTTGCCGAAAGACAACAGATCCTCTGCGCTTGAACTAGCAATCCAATTTTCAGCTAAGCTATTGTCAATGTCCAAATCCATTAACTGCAAATAGTAGCCCTCCCCATCTGCATCTTCAGGCCAAGGATTATCATCATCATAAATAACCAAATCAATTTGGTTTCCAAATCCATCCAATAGCTCCAAACGCTCGCTACTGTTGGAAAGATTTCTAAAAAATTCATCGAAGGGAGTGAATCCATAGGTCGATTCAAAAGCAGATGGTTTGTTTGCCAAAAAAACAGATTCCCGAGCCTGAATGACATACCCTTTTGGAAACTGATAAGAAAATCCTAAGCCCCCAAAATAAACCCCAGTGAGGTCCCATGCAACTTCGCTGTTGTTCGTAATTTCAACAAATTCAAAATCATCAGAATCATCATCCACTTGATCTTTTGGATGATAGTGTATTTTTGAAATTACCAAATGAGGTGTAGTCACATTTTCACAATCTAATATGTTTGAATTGAGTTGATTGCTTATCCATTGGATCCGTTGGCTAATAAAATTTTTCATGTTGGCAATACGTCCTCCAAAATTGATGTCGATGTTCCATACTTGCTGTTGACGGCTCACAGCATCTGAAATATTGGCAACTGTCTCATCGATTAGTTGATGAATCTTTGTTTCATGTAGCACTTGACCTGAAGCAGTCAATTCTCGCCAGCGCTTTGTCAAATAACAAGAAAAGTCAGGATCATTAAAAAGATCAGTCCAAAACTTAGCCCCACGATTGTAATTCTCAAATTGCCAAAGATTGATCTTACTCCTATCAAATCCCCAATCAAATAGATCATTCCCATAGGTAAGGTTAAAATCCCAAACAGGACCAGCACGTAGCTTACCACCTCTGTCTTTGTGGAAGAAGGTGCTAAATTGATATGCATCGACATTGGCAGCAAGTTCATTTAACAAGATAAAGTCAACAAAAGAGGGAATATCAATGACAGATGGATACCCATCAACGAAAGATGCATTTGATGCGTTTGAGGTGTTTGCGAGTTGATTAAAAACGTCTTGGATATAGTCGTCTTGTTGACTTGTTTTATCCTCTGGCTTTGGCACCTCGTAAGCAAAGTTTACATTGCCCCCACCATAACCAGACATTGACCAACCCCACTGTTCAGTCCCCTCAATTTTGTCTGATTTAACAATATAGCCACCTGTGATGTCAGGAACATCATTATCATCATCCTTTATTTTTTTTATGTTGATTCGGTTATCATCTGCCTTCAACTTTTCAAGAAGCATATAAATTCCTCTGTACTCACCATTCAAAATCAGTTCGCAATATTCAGCTCTAGATGCATATTGATGTAAAGAATTTGATAATTTGTAACTAACATAGTCTCGAACAAAAGTGGTGTCATAGGCTAATGCATTAAGAATCCAGTCGTTTTCCTTTGGTAAGTCGAGTAACTTTACATTATCCTTATCACCAGAGTTGTCATATGTGGTTAAAGCATACTGCTTTTTTGAAAAAAGTTGAGAACTTGATCCGCGAACTTCAATCTGTATTGGTCCATCAAAATCTAAATAGTCTTCATTATTTTCATCAGAAACATAATTTAACTCGTTATCGGGACGCTTAATGATTTTCATTGTGGCATCTATTTTTGGCTCATCAGGAATATCAGCTCCATTGGTATTTAGTATAACGATAGGTAGGTTTGATGATGTAAAGTTAATTTCTACAGGCTGGGGACTTGGTTCTACAAACCAATCTGGGAGTTCTAAATATGTTTCTGGCCCCTCTGGAAGTTCTAAAGAGATGACTGGCAATGCGCTCATGTCGGAGGATGATAACGATTGATTGTGAACTTGAATAGCAATAACGTTTGAGCCATTATTCAGCAGTGTTTTGTCAAAAAAATATCGCTCAGGAACATTTCCACTGTAGAGCTGTGCTTCGTGATAGCCATCGCTAGTCATCGAGTAAGAAGTATGATCTCCTGAAAAAAGATCTCTCGCAACCTCAACGCCATTGATATAAGCAACAAAACCATCGTCATAATCAATGTCTAATACTGCTCTTGAAATTAAGCTAACATCTTGAATTTCAAATGTTTTGCGCATAAACAAAGCTACTGTTGGTGAAATAACAGTCTGATCATCATCATCGCCATATCCAATTCCAGATGCACCTTGTGCCCAAGATGAGGGATTGAAAGCAGGATCTTTCCAATTGTTTGGCACTTGTGAAGTTGGCACAATATATTTCCATGTTGTCCCTTCTGAAACAATCGTTTCCCATTGGGACTGTTGCGCATTTAACAAACCAAAAAAGAATAAAAAGTAAAAGCTTTTGTTTAGTAAAAATCGTACCATCTTTATAAATACTATTTAATTAATAATTTTTTTACTGTATTGTTGTTAAACTTGAGTAGATACAACCCAGCAGAAATATTTGGATGCAATGAAAAATTAGAAGCACCACCAATGAATAATTTATGAATTAATTTTCCGTTGATGCTAAAGATTTCAATGGTATCAATTGGAAATTCAGATGTAACAAATATGTTTCCAGTTGAAGGGTTTGGAAAAAGTGATATGTCTTGAGGTGAAAAAACAGAATTACTCAGAGGACCTATAAGATCAAATTCTATCCAATTTAAGTTAAACTCGTTGCCGGTTACATTCATTGTCAACTCATAAGACCCTTGCATCAATTCGAAATCCTTTTCAATTGTTTGCCAATTTTGCCAACCACCTGTATTGGGGACTTGAAAATTGTTAAGGATCGTATCATCTGAGCTATCATCAGAAAGCACAAGATTGAATAACCCTCCTGAATAGCTACTAGAAACCCTAGCTTTAATATTATATTTTCCAGATTCTCCAACATGAACAAGGTATTTTGCATAATCACCTTGGTGCATATATGACAAGTTTTGACCACCCCCTACATCATAGCAGTTTTCTATGTTAAGACCACTTTCTTGCCAGTAATCTTCGGCTTGCAAGTTTCCTGGAATTTGAATTCCACCGTTTTCATCATAAATAAACTCGAACCAGTTAACATTGAAAGCACCTTCTAAAACATTAAAATTTAGTTTATAATCCCCTCCTTTTATTAGAATAGTTATCGCTTCAGTGTCCTGCCAACTTTGCCATCCGTTTGTATTGGTAGTAGTAAATTCATGTAAAATTTCATCTGGTTTATTGTCACTTGATAAAGACAAATTGAATCGACTTTCATCATAACCTGAAACTCTTGCTTTGATGGTGTAGTAACCTGTATGAGGGATGTGAACCAAGTAGTTTGTGAAATCACCTGGATCTAAATAACTAATATTTTTCCCTCCTCCAATGTCAGTACAATTTTCAGTACTTATCCCATAATGACTAAAAAAATCTTCAGCTTCTATTTTTCCAGAAAGTGTTATGGGTTGCATATTATTTGACTCAAAAATGAAGTTATACCAATTGATATTTACCTCAGAGGCAATTGAAGTCATTTTGAGATCATAATTTCCCTTTGGAATTACGACTTGCTGCTCTACTGTTTGCCAATTATTCCAACCACCAGTATTATTTGGCCTCACCTGAGATATTGGATATATCTTGCCATCAGAACTAATGAGATCAAGATTGTAGTGTGCACCATTATAAGCAGTAGCCACACGGTTTTGCAAGTTGTATGTTCCTTGTTGTTCAACACGAACATCATATATTGCGAAATCGCCAGAGTTTAAATAGCCGAGTCCACTGCCAGCTTCAATATCGGAATTGGATAAAACGGATAGACCCTCCTGAACTGTAAAATCCTCTGCTTGAACAATTCCTGGAATAGGTTTTCGACTTGTGTCATTTGTTAGCGTGAATTTTAACCAGTTTAGGTTGAATTCATTATCCATAGGTCTGAAAACAAGCTTAAATTTTCCAGGGGCTAAATCCAATTCTTTAGATATCGTCTGCCAGTTTTGCCAACCACCTGTATTGCTAAACGAAAAAGAAGTGTAAAATTCCATTGTTTCTCCATTTCGGAGTTCTAAGCTAAATGAAGCATTCTCTCTTGTGGTAGCTACTCTACACTCGACCATATAATTTCCCCCTTCACGGATGTCAACCTCATAACTGGCGAAGTCTCCTGGATGCAAATCTTTGATATTTGTACCAAGTCCAATATCAGTGGTATCCTCAACACCTATTCCATTTTGATCATCAAATCGTTCTGCCTCAATTTTTCCAGGAACAAGATTAATTTTATCTAACAAATTAACAATCTCTAAATTTGAAAATCCCAATAAGTTATCATTGGAAGATGAAATTAGAGTTCCAGCGCTTGCACTAATATCAATTTGGTCATAAAACGACAAAGAATCATTCAAAGTTAATACGAGTACATTATTGTTATTCCCCATCGTTGCATCTCCAATTTCAATTTCTTCACCATTGACCAAGAGAGTGAATTCGTTCTTATTTATAGACGATAAAAGAATAGGTTTATTAAATGTGAGTGAAACTTGCTTATCGTTCGAATCACAAACACCACCTATAATTTTAAATGCTGGTGATTGATTTGATGACAAATTAAAAGTAAAAGATTCAAGGTTAAACTCCTTATCCCCTATGATACGAATTTTTAGTTCATATGTACCTGAAACAAGATATGTTGTTTCTGTAGTTATTGTTGTAAAATTTGAAAAACTCCCTGTAGAATTCAATGATATAACAGCAGTAATTATATTATCATTCATTTCGAACTGAATTTTACCTCCTGAATCATCTGCAGCATATGTGGATTCAATATCGTAATACCCATCTTGTAGAACATTAACCGTATATTTTATCCACTCCCTGTCACGAACATAACCAACAGAGTACCCATTTGAATTACTGCCTCCAGAATTGGATGTAGATATATCTACACCATCATTTCGAAAAACCCAACCTCTATTCCAAGTGGTAGTACCTCCAGAACCACTGTAATTTCCGTATTCTGTATCGTAATAAGCGATTCCTTGAGAACCCATGTCATAATGAGTAGCGTGGATCAGTCCAGGAATCGAGTGATTCGCAAAGGGTTTTAACTCATCAGAGCTTGGCTGACGCAACATCGCATCGATCACATCTTTACGGTACTGGCAATTTTCAATTTTTGAGGCCTCCGCAATTTCGAGCAACCCCTGAAAGGCAGTCGATGCATTTGGAGCGCTTGCATTGCCTTTAAAATACTCAACTACTGCATTGTAATTGGAGTTAGATGTAATAGATAATGAAGATACAGTGGTTTCTATTCTTTTCCAAGGCCACCAAGCCCAACCAATATCGTTATCTTCAAAAAGGGAGATTGCTTCTTTGAACCACACATTGGAGTTTTCACCACTTTCGCCCATCCACAAAGGGATATTGTATTGATTTCGCATATCCAAAACCCATTGAATGGTGTTTTGCGTATTGACATTCCAGTATTTATGAAAGCTGTAAACCATATTATCATCCCAAGGAGGTGTAAGCCCAGTGTAATCATTCGCAAACCAATTCCCTTCAATGAAAATAATATGGTTAGTGTCATGGGAGCGAATTGCATTAGTGACTTGCACGTAGAGGTTTCTAATTTCGCTTCCACTCAAATTCCAATTGGGTTCGTTTAAAATATCATACCCCCCTATCCATTCCTCATTTTTGTAGCGTTCAGCCAATTTGTCCCATAAAGCAACCATTTTTTGCTTGTTTGCATCGCTTTCCCATAAAGACGGTTTGCTGGTGTCATAGTCAGAGATACCTTGATCATAACCCTGACCACCAGGCGCAGCATGAAGATCAAGAATTAGATATAGTTGGTTGTCTTTGCACCATTCCAATAAATTATCTACGATTTCAAACCCTTTGTCAAGCCAGGTATTCTGCCCAGGGTCTTCTTGTTCAATTGGGAGTGTAAACAGATTGTAATGCATGGGCAATCGAACGCTATTAAATCCCCAACTTGCTATGGAATCAATGTCTGTTTTTGTCACAAAATTATCAAGCCAATTGTCATAAAATTCTTGGGTATTTGTTTCTCCAATTAAGGATTCTAACTTAGATCTAAACTGTTGCTGATTATCCGCTCCTCCAACAAAATTCATCATGTAGGGTTCCTGTAACATCCAGCCCCCAAGACCAACCCCACGCAAGATGATTGGATCTCCATTTTTATCTAAAATTTGCTTTCCAGAAGTTGTAAGAAATTGGGCATGAGAGAATACACCAAAAAATATAATTAGAAGTAAAACTAGACTACGGTTCATGTTATTAAGACTGCACCATTAAGTTTAAATTAGCTACGTTTCTCGTGCTTTACCCAATCAACTTCCATCACCCATTCACCTTTCATAGGCGTATCTGTGATTTTCGCAAAGTTTAGAATGGCGAACATTGGTTCTGGATAATTATCCCCTAAACCCTCGTTGCGGTACACTTCCTCTCCATTTAATCGGTAAACAAGGTCACTATCTTGCCACTCAACGGAGTATTCATTAAAGTCACCCAAGCTGGTATTGACTGAAGTCCGTAGACTCCACCAATCCCCTTTATTACATTCGCCTAGACTTTTTATTGCACCTGTTGTGTAGTGTCCATCTCCAAAGTCGCCATGGTGTTCGAATATGTCGATCTCTCCTGATCCAGTTAAGGGCCAGCAAATATTTTCGTTAGACTCTTGCACTGGGGGTTCGTTATTTTGAGCACCTAGTATCCACCATGCTGGAAACATAGATGCCTGGCTTTCACCATGAATCCGTAAACGAGCTGTCCATTTCCCTTTAATGAATTCTTTTCGATTTTTTGAAGCAATTCGACCTGCCACATAAGGGGTTTTAGGGTGTTGATTTCCATATTTGTCCATGTTATCACAGACGATATTATCTTCAATGTTAATTAATTTTATTTTTAAAGTCCCATCACTCACTTCACGTGTGTTATATTGATTATCTGGCACATAGCATTGCTTTTCATTATTTACCCAAATTCTTTGGTCTTGCCAGTTATTGTGATCAAATGTATCAAAGTCATCAAAGAAATCAACCTTCCATTCATCATCATTCAAGATACT
The DNA here is from genome assembly GCA_902586905.1 of uncultured Bacteroidota bacterium. Classification (GTDB taxonomy): domain Bacteria; phylum Bacteroidota; class Bacteroidia; order Flavobacteriales; family Flavobacteriaceae; genus UBA724. The sequence continues at coordinate 16,033 of CACIJH010000015.1, forward strand.
TGAAAATCCATAGGAGATCGAAATACAAATGAGTGAAACAACCCCATGTATAAAAATATTTTTTATCATTTTAATGTTTTTCTATTATGATTGTTTGTATTGACCTTTTCGGAATTTTTAAAGTTGATGATTTTGATGAAACGGTTAAAACATAGTCTAAATCATGGTCATTTTCATTTAAGATGACTGCCACCAAACTGTCATCATTATTTACAAAAGCAGTAGAAGTAAGTTGGTTTGATGTGGTACCAACGGAAACTCGTTTTGCTCCTGGTCGGATAAATTTTGAAAAATGACCAATATAGTAATATGAATTTGTAAATTTTATTTTACCCGTATTAGTATCTCCATGTACTGGAGCAAAACAGAAATTACCTACATGATTAGGGCCTCCATATTCATTGAGTAAAATATTCCAATCTGTCCATGCAACTGTACCATTATTAAAATCATTAATCATTGCTTTGGCGTAGCGTTCTGGAAGTTTTGGATCATTAATTCGGCTTTCATCATAGCCTTCATTACACCCTTCTGTGAAAATCAATTTTTTGTCAGGAAATGCTGTTGCAACTTTTCCTACGTTATTGAACATGGGCTTTCCGTCTTTCCAATCTTCATACCAATGAAATCCAGTGCCCCAAACATATCTGTTAGCTTCTGGGTCAGCTAAAATAACACTAGCCCTCTCAAAAAGTAGGTCACGATTGTGATCCCAAACTATAATTTTTTTATCTCCTAAACCTTCACGTTCTAATGTAGGGCCTAAATGATTTTTTAAAAAATCTCTCTCTTCCTCAGCTGTATAAATACAAGATTCCCAACGTTGAACAGCCATGGGTTCGTTTTGAATAGTCAGACCCCAAATAGGTATACCTTCTTTTTCATAGGCCTTGATAAATTTTGTGAAATAATTTGCCCAAGCCGGATAATAACTTTTTTTCAGCTTACCTCCTTGAAGCATGTTATTATTTGTCTTCATGAAAGCAGGAGGGCTCCATGGACTAGCATAAACTACGATATCTTTTGAAGCTACTTCCAACACTCTTTTGGTAAATGGGATTCTAAATTTACGATCTCTTTCTATAGAAAATGTTTCTAATGATTCATCGCCCTCATCAATGTACGTATAACTTTCAGATGAAAAATCACAACTATGGATAATTGTTCTAGCCAGAGTATATCCAATACCTTCTTTTTCAGAGAAATAACTTTTCAAAAAAAGATCTTGTTGGTCTTTATCAAGTTTATAAAATGTTTCAGCTGCAGCATCGGTCAAAGCTGCTCCAATTCCCAAAAAAGATTGAAACTTGATGTCAGGATCTATGGTCACACTCGATTGAGTTTCTAATGGTTGAACAAAGTCACCAAAAAGAATGGTGGGTTCAGTCATTACCATTTTGTTGCTTGATTGACTTTCTGTGGTGTAAACTGTAAACTTTTTGGTTATGGCAAGTGAGTCAATAGGGCTTAACGTTATAGATAGAAAAGATAATAAAAAATGAAACATATTTAAATTGTTATAAATTATCAACCCCAAACAATGATATCTCAGAGCCGTGAACATATGTATCACTACCGTAATTTGCAGTTATACTAAATTTAAAATATCTAAACTCTGGAGACACCTCATCTAGATTAAAATCATGCCCTTGTGCTGCCTCATCAATTTTTTGATCAGAAATATTTCCGGATCCATCACTTGGATCACCGATATCAAAATTTCCCAATAATTCCCATTCTATCTTATCATTGCTCACATATACATCAAAGCTACGAAGGTTTTCAGCTTGGTAGTAATAGGCTGTATTTGCAGGGCCATTATACCAAAATGCACGCTGCCAGACTTTAAAACGATTGATTTTTACAGTTTTATTAAGATCGATTACTATATCGAGTGGCCAACGTAAAACGCCTCCATTTAAAGATCTATATATTATGAAATAACTGTTATCACTATCTGTCGAAACAGTATCGACTATATCATCCCAAAAATTAACAGTTTGACCTTCCCATGCATCTCCATTCACTGAAAGACTTGAAACTAACCTCCAAGAAACTTTATCAATTTTTTCTTCAAACAGTGGGGTATAGGAGCCAAAGTCTGTATCAGGGGTTGAGTTTCCATCAAAATCTTCAACTTTAATCTTAAAAATTTTCTCTTCAGCAGCTAAACCTCTTACAAATCTAGCTCCGTTTTGATTGCTTGAAGATAAAATTCTGATTTCTTCTTCACCATCACTTGATGTTATAGACACATAAATAAAGACTGTTTTTTCTTCATCATTTGTCCAGTTTACTCGAACTCCGCCCAAATCGGGAGTAATTTTTAGACTTTCTAAAACGTCAAAAATAAACGAACGATCAGGGGAAAAATCGACAGAAACAACTTCTGACTGATTTTGACTTGTATCATAGACAGATAAATTTACTGTCACGGGACTCATATCGATTAAGCCACTTATTTCAATAGAATCATTTTCTTTACTAGAGACACGATACACTTCATCACCTTGGGCGTTTATGTAGTCGGCACGCACAAATAGAATATCATTATCAGCAGGTAAGTTGTAATAAATAATTCCTCCTCCACTTGTGGGAGTTACCGATTGTACTGACAGTTTCCCTGGAGCATTAGTATCTTCATTTATATCAACGTTATCACAACTGCCAATCAAAAAAATAGATAACGCAAGAGTTAGTAAATAAGTTAACTTATTCATAAAAATTATTTTTGTTTTTACCATTCGGGATTTTGAATTAAATTGGGGTTAGTCGTTAATTCACTCGTTTTTATAGGATGTAAATAATCACGCGGAGTTGAGAATGAGCGTGTTCCCAATTCTTTTATCTGATAATATCCAAATTCAGAAGCTTCATCAACAGACCATCCATAAACAGGCTGATTTAGATATTCTTCAGCACGTTTCCATCGTCTTAAATCGTCGTAACGGTGACCTTCAAAAGAAAGTTCAATCATACGTTCGTGATGGATAATTTCACGTAAGCCCTCCTTAGTTGTGTGTTTATTTGGAGTTTTTGCAATAAAAGTATTTCCCCATGCTTCTTCAATTGTCGGAATCCCAGCACGCTCTCTAACAATATTGATTGCGTCGTATACTTCTTGGCTAGGGCCATAAGCTTCATTCAAAGCTTCAGCGTAGTTAAGATAAAGTTCTGCTAAGCGAATATTTGGCCAAGCGTAGCGAACCAATTTATCATATCCTTCACCCTCCGAATCTGGGTGTACTAGTTTTTTCAATGCATATCCTGTTAAAAGGTAATCACTTGTTTGTGCAATTCTTCCATGAGTTTGACCTTTTCTCATACGCAGAGTCCAAAGTTCGCCCCATCCTCTATATTCTCCTGTATCAAATCCAATAGATGAGTAAAAACGAGGTTCTCTATCAAGATGTAGGTAGGCTGTTTTCAAACCAGGTTTAGCGTATATTTTTCGATCTGGAGGAATTGTCAATAAATCATAACGACCACTATAATTAAAAGATAAATCTTCATCAATTGGCAATCCATTTCTCGTGTAATATATTTCAGCCATTCTTAAAGTTGGGGAAATCCATTGCCAAGCAGCTTCAACAGCAGAAGCTGTTGGGTCTTTCATCAAGGCACCTGACTGAAGTTGCCACCAACTATTTACAGGATGCGAATCACCCCAAATTAACTCAGAGTTCCATTTATCTACTATTGAGTATTTCACATCATAAAGACTCCTATAAAAACTATTTTGGAAATTATCAGTATCATAAACTCTAGGACTTTCCGAGTAACTATAAATAGCTACACCTTGTTCAATGGCATACTCTATCGCTTGAAGAGAAATTGCTGCTGAACGTTCCCATTTTGTGATGTCTTTAACCAAGTTAAAAAATGGATTGCCCGCATGATCATTGAAGCTTGAATAAAATTCATTGTTACCATTAAATAATGGGCTGGCGGCATATAGACTCACTCTTGATTTAATGCCATTAGCGATAACTTTATCCAATCGCCCTAGATCATTTGTAGCCATGACACGACTGGGTAAATGAATTATTGCTTCGTCAATAGTATTAATTATATACTCAACTACCTCATCAACAGGTTTTCTGTATACGCGGAGTTTCTCATCTGAAGCATCAATAGGAGCGTTTACGTCAACTATGGGAATGGGACCATAATTTTTCAACATTAAAAAATGATAGTACGCTTTTAACAACTTGGCTTCTGCTGCCCAAGCATTTTTTTCTTCTTGATTCATATCTACTACCAAATCAATGTTATCAATAAGTAAATTACAACTTCGAATCCCTTCCCAAAGTGACCCTTGACCTCTTCCTGCAGCACCATAACCACTCCAAAAACCCATTAAGGGGTCATCGGTTAGTTGTTCCCCTTTCATTATTTTAATAGAGTTAGGTTCTTTGGCGAAAGGAGTAGTTACCTCATCTGTCAACAACACAAAGGAGGCATAAAGTGCATCATTTTGAGGTAAATAACTGTAGCAAGTCGCAAGAGCAGTATATGCAGCATCTTTGCGTTGGAACATCAGAGAGACCTCCTGTGTTCGATCAGGAACAATGTCCAAATAATCATTACAGCTTATTGTACTTACTGTCAAACAAATAACGGTGAAGATCAAGAGATATTTTTTCATCTTTAAAAGTTTAGTTGTAATCCTGCATTAATAATTATTTGGGGTGGATAGCCCAACCCATTTCCTGCCATTTCAATATCCCATAAATCAAATGAGCTATGACTGAACAAGTTTAACCCACTCAAGTAAAACCGGATTGATATATCCCTATTATTTAATAATGTTTTTGGAACTGTGTAGCCAAGTTCAACATTTTTCAAACGGATAAAATCACCATCTCTCAACCACCATGTTGAAGCATGATTATTGTTTTCCACAACTTCTGTTGACAGCCTAGGCCAAAATGCATAGGGGTCAGGGTTATTTTCGGACCAGTTATTTTCTGTTATAATACTTAAAGCGTTCCGTTCATTAATAAAAGGAGCTACTGCGCTAGGATCAACAAAAAAGGAGGTATTTGCTGCACCTTGAAAGAAAAATGACATATCGATGTTTTTATATCCTATGGAAGCGCCAAATCCAAAAATAATTTCAGGAATATATGGACTTCCTATTGGGACTCTGTCTAGCTCGTTGATCTTTCCATCCTCATTAACATCAACATACTTAATATCTCCAGGTAAGTAAGTAAACTCTCCTCCAGAGAGTCCGTTAAACTGTTCTGGAGAATTAATAATATCGGATTCATCAATAAATAGTCGGTCTGCTATGTAACCTCTTGGCTGGTTGGTATGATACCCTATTTCACTTAAATAAGAGTAAGGGTATTGAGGCTCATTCTTAACTAGGATTTCATTGGTTGCATATGTAAAAGTACCACGCCCTGTTACATAAATTCCATTTGAGAAAGCATGATTGTAATCGATTGCGATGTCTACACCGTGGGAAGAAACTTCTCCTGTATTGCTGCTAATGGATGTCGTTAATCCAGCAGTTTGAGGGAAGACCGGTCTAGATTCATATATTTTTTTTCTATGTTCTTTGAAATAGTCTAATTGAAAGAGAAAGTTTTCAAAAAACTCTAATTCTATACCATAATTTGTTTTTTCAGCAACTTCCCAAGTCACATTTGGATTTGAGTAACGGTAAATATTGTATCCATTAAAGTAGTTCGAGTAATCATCACCCCAAGTGTAGGATCTCCCGCCTTCATTGAGATTAACATCAGAAAGATAAAAAAATCGATCACTAGCCGAAGCAATATTATCATTTCCAACCAAACCATAAGTAAACTTAAACTTAAGCAGAGAAATGGTATTTTTCAAATTACTAAAAAAAGATTCATTTGATACAATCCAGCCCAGTCCAGCAGAGGGGAAAAATCCGAAACGATTGTTTTCAGCAAATTTTTCAGAACCATTGTATCCAAAATTGAACTCAGCAAAATAACGGTCATCATACCCATATGTTGCACGGCCTGAAAGCCCCATATTTCTAGAGGGCAAACTCGATAATGCAGAGTTTCCAGAAATTGTATTCATTGACTCACTAAAATTGAAAACTAGCAATCCACCTACTTGATGTTTTTCTGAAAATAATCTGTCGTACTGGGTAACAAACTCATAATAATAATTACTATTTACATAGTTGTATATATCATTTCGATCTAAATATTCTGTACCTTCTTGAATTTGGTACAGAGTATTAGTGACTCCCGACTCGGTCTCTGTTTCAGCAACTCCGTAGTAAAAGGGAGTAAAGCTTCTCAGGTTTTCATTAGATGAATAACTTTTAATAGCAGCTAGGGCTCGTAATGATAGGCCTTCTGTAATAAAGTTCAAATCTTGTTCGATTTGTATTTGCGATAATATTGTGGAGGTGAAACGATTTTTGTATCCGCGAACCATCTCAGCATATGGATTCACAAACCCGCCATTACCCTTATTACCAAATAATATGTGATTAAACTTTACATTTGACTCTTCATCAAAAGTGTAAAATTTTGGAAAATTAACAGGACTTGCTTGTGCGACCATTCCAAAAATACTTCCTGCATCGTTAATGGGGCCATTATACCTTTCAAAAAGAGAGTTAAACTTAACCGCAATCTGTGTAGTGTTTGTTAAGTTAATATTAATATTAGCTCTCAGGTTAGATAAATTGATATCAATGTTGTTGTTGAAATTGTTAAGGGGGTCAACTTTTAATAAACCCGTATCGTTGTTATGAGATGCTGACAAATAATATTGCGCTACATCTCCTCCTCCATTTACATTAAGATTGAATTTTCTGTTGAGGGTGTAGTCCTTAAACAATTCTTGATACCAATCTACATTTGGATAAATTTCAGAATCGACACCTCTGCGAGTTGATTCGATTTTATTTTTACTAAATGCCAAAGGAGATGAGGGGTTCCTTAATCGCAATGCACGGTTGTAGAGCTCCATATATTCGACACCATCTAAGAAGTCGCTGACTTGAGTGGGGGCGGCATTAGCAACCTCATACCGAAATGAAACTTTGGCCTTCCCCTTTACTCCTTCTTTTGTTGTAACAAGAATTACACCGTTAGCACCACGTGCTCCGTAGAGTGATGTGGCTGTAGCATCTTTCATAATAGAAAAACTCGCAATATTATCAGGCTCTACCCTTGCCAAATCATAGGAGCTTACTTCTAGGCCATCAATTAAAATTAAGGGGCTATTTGAAGTGCCAAAAGAGGTAATACCACGAATAAAAAATTCAGCAGTATCTGCACCAGGCTCACCTGAACGTTGGTAAGAAATAACTCCTGCCAATCGCCCAGCAAAAGAAGCTGTTAAATTTGAACTGGGTAGTTTAAGTTCTTCAGGCTTAATTGTATTAATTGACCCAATAACACTGTTCTTTTTTTGCTTTTGAAAAGCAACTACTTGAACTTCTTGAAGACTTTCAACATTTTCTAATAAAATGACATCAAGATATCGCTTCTTGTTTATAGCAATTGACTTGGTTTCAAAACCAAGATATGAAAAGACTAATGTGGATGTAGCTGTTGAGGTTGTCATAACATATTGACCATTTAGGTCCGAAACAACACCATTAGAGGTGCCATTTTCTAAAACAGTTACACCTGGTAGGGGAACGCCGTTAACATCTACTACATTTCCAGAAATTAAATGGCCTTGTGCACTCACAACTGATGTACTCAAAACACATATGAGTAAACTACAAATGGCATATTTTAGTTTCATATTTAAAGAATCAAAAACATTAGCTTTAAAAAAATGCTTTTATTTATCAATTACAAGTTTTTGGTAAGAACTATTAATAAGTATTAAATAAATTCCACTACTTAAATCACCAACGTAAAGTATGTCATTAGTTATATCTTCTTCAAGAATTGTTTTCCCAGAAAGGTCAACAATTTTGATTGTATCATTTGATGCTATTCCATTGAAATAAATATAATCAGATGTTGGGTTAGGATAAATTAGGATATCCTTTTCCCTAAAATGACTAAAGGATGCTGTCGATCCGATGAAAGATGGGCCAGCTAAGTCATCAATATAAAAAGTATTGGGGGTATCATTTCCCCCGTTAATGTATATACTTATAAATTTGTAATCTGGTTGATCATCCGGGACTGAAGATAATTTGAAATATAGTTTCTGCCACTGATTTGCAAATAAAATATTATCATCTGTTTCAAATGATGTATTATTTCCATCACCCTTAATACTGCCGACTTTAAAACGAACATAAGTTGTTTCAGGAGATAATACTCGAATAGAAAAGACATCATCCTTGTTGAAATCAATGAAATTATTTAACTCATAACTTATTCTGTTCCAGCCGCCCCAAGAGCTATTTTTCTCCCATTTTAGTACGTTATTTGAAGCATCTGCTGGATCATTGACAATGGAAAAGTTTGGTGGGGGGTCACCCAATGTATCTTTTACAACATACTCTTCAGCTCCTCCCGGTTCATTATCATCGTAGATAGCAAAAGTTGGAACTGTTGCAGATGTCGTAAAAGTTCCATTAATACCTGAAACTGAAGCACCCCCTACATAACTTGTTGAGTTTTCTTTTATTCCATACCAATATGTATTATTTGGCAAAAGCATTTCATTAGGCACAATAGTAAAAGTTAATTTATCATCAGATAATATTGCACGGCTCGGAACAATTTCTCCACTAGATTGCCCTAAACGCAATTCAACATTATTATTACTATCGACTATTTCTGAGCCATCATAATTTACATATGCCAAACTTCCAGTGATTGATAGGGTTGTGTAGACATCAAGGTCAGTTAGTCCATCTTGAACTACAGTTGAACTTGCACTAGGAGGTGTATCCCCTTTGTGAATATCATCAAAATAATATATATCACCAGTGCTAGAACCGCCATGAGTTCTATCAAAATAAAGCTGAACTCTGTTATGGTTTGTGGCAGTAGTGGTACTGAAATTATATACAAGTTCAACCCATTGGTTGATGTCTGTAACATATATTTCTTTTTCACCACTATTTTGACCATAGTTTGGATCATTCTGAAGTTGCATCCTAACTTTTACTGGCTTAGGTGCCCAAACCTTAACCCTGAAATAAGGGGTAACTGAATAATCAAAAAAACTTAGCTTTGACCCATTTACGTCGCCGTTTTCAATCCCTGCATCGCCAGAAGGGACAGTATATTTTCCTACATAATTAGATGTGTTTATCCCCGATTTGTCAGGATTTTCAATTTTTTGAAAACCTGCTCCTCCCCATGACGACCATGATGCATCGGTCTCATCAGATTCAAAATCAATTAACATTTGATTTACAAGAAAAGGCTCTGTAACAAATGTTGAACTTGAAGGTACAAGATTTGATGCATCGTTGTAGGCTACCATTGTGTGGTCAATCGATAGGTAGTAAATCGTATCATTTGTCAAGCCATCATTAGAAGAAATTACAATTTCGTTTTTATCATTGTTAATTGTTGCTGTAAAGGTGACATTTGTTCCACTCGCATTATTTTCTTTAAAGATGATAGATGAAACCAAATCATCATTTGTTAGTTCTGTGTTATCGATTTTTACCAAACCAGCATTGGAGTAAATTTTTAGTTCAGTGTTTTTTGAAACGTTTGCTTTCCCATCAGATGGAAGATATCTTAATTGATTTTCAGTATACAAATTAGGTGCTGTAACATCATCAATGTAATATGTATTACCAATAGCATTATTTTCACCACTAAAGAAAATACCAAACTTATTTAAAAGTATATCATTGGTGCTGAAACTTAGAGTTACTTCAACCCATTGGTTAGTTTGAGTTACAGCAGTAGTAGCGATAGTGTTGTGGCCTCCCCAGTCAGGACTATTTTCTAATTTTATATTAATATTAATTTCTACTGGCGTCCAAATTTTCATCGTAACAGCTGAATTGTTTTCAGCATCATAATACCCATCAATTAATGGTAGACCAGCAACAGAAACTAAGTCTTCTATCATGGTTAATTTACCGACTTTTTCAGACGAATTTATAGCATCAGGACTGGGGTTGTCTATTGTTGTTGATGAAAGCGTGCCGTTCCAGTTAACAAAAGTTTTGTCAATGCCATTAACCTCAAAGTCAGATAGTAATTGTGTTTGTTGAGAACTCACTTTTAAGGAAAATGAAATAATAATTAACAATAAAAAAGCTTTCATATGTAAATAATAAAAAACGAAGTTAAGTATAGGATTTGTCCAAAACAAATTTAAGCCCTGCAAAAACTATTAATATGGTAAAAAAAAAGGTGTAATTATTTAAATACTGAAAATAAAAGCATTTAAATCTTGATTTTTGTCTAAACTCAATTTTTTTTCTCAATCTATATCTTGACATTTCTA
>CACIJH010000016.1 GCA_902586905.1 uncultured Bacteroidota bacterium
AAAAGAATAAAATCATCTTCCTTGAAAATAATTTTGATAAATTGGCCTTCATTATTTCTAATATATGCAAATTCACCAGATTTAAAAGATGTAACTTCAGTAGAATTAAGTAAATAAGTTTCATTTTCATTGTATATGACAAATTTCATGGAAAGAAAATCTAAATTAAATGTTACAGGAAAAGATACGCTTTCGTTGTCTCCTAAAAAAATAATGCCCTTCGCTTTTTCTTTGAATAAATAAGGCGATCCCTCATAATCATCAAACTTATCTGAAGAACTAATTTTACTTAACATCTGTTGTAAATCACCATCATTCATCATTGACAAATTAAATGATTCAACCTGTCCAATTAGTGATGTAGAAAGTAGAAGGTTAAAGAATAACACTACTTTAACAGAACTTCTTTTTAGGCTTCTCAAAGTAAAAAAACCGCTTTGTTTCAATTTCTTTTTCATAAAAACTTAAAATTGAACGCAATTTAGCTTGTTTTTTTTGAATGTAAAAAAAAATAATACTACATTTGCAGCCCTTAAAATAAGGGAAGAAATTAATTAGTAGTATGCCAACAATTTCGCAACTCGTTCGTAAAGGAAGAACAGATCTCTCAAAAAAGAGTAAATCTGCAGCACTTGATGCTTGCCCACAAAGACGTGGGGTTTGTACTCGTGTCTACACGACAACACCGAAAAAGCCTAACTCTGCCATGCGCAAAGTGGCTCGTGTTCGACTAACCAATGGCAATGAGGTAAACGCCTACATTCCTGGTGAAGGACACAACCTGCAAGAACACTCAATTGTTCTCGTTCGTGGTGGTCGTGTGAAAGATTTACCCGGTGTTAGATACCACATTGTTCGTGGAGCACTAGACACTGCCGGTGTTGAGGGACGCCTACAACGACGTTCGAAATACGGCGCCAAACGTCCTAAGAAATAAAGAATTAGTTAAATAATGACGTTCAAGCTCGCTTGAACCACTCAATTTAGAAACATGAGAAAAAGATCGGCGAAAAAACGCCCTTTGTTACCAGACCCACGCTTCAATGACCAACTGGTCACCAGATTTGTAAATAACATGATGTGGAGCGGCAAAAAATCTATCGCATTCAAAATATTTTATGACGCAATAGACATCGTTGATGAGAAAAAACAAGACGATGAAAAATCAGCGTTAGAAATTTGGAAAGAAGCCTTGACCAATGTAATGCCACACGTCGAAGTGCGTAGCCGTCGTATTGGTGGAGCAACCTTTCAAATACCAAACCCTATTCGCCCAGATCGCAAAATATCAACCGCTATGAAGTGGTTGATTTCCTTTTCGCGCAAGCGTAACGAAAAATCAATGGCTCAAAAACTAGCTGCCGAAATTCTTGCTGCCTCAAAAGAAGAAGGCGCAGCTGTTAAAAAACGTGTGGATACACACAAAATGGCCGAAGCCAACAAAGCATTCTCTCACTTTAGGTTTTAACATACATAATAATGTCAAGAGATTTAAAATTTACGAGAAACATTGGAATTGCTGCCCACATTGATGCTGGGAAGACAACGACAACTGAGCGTATTCTATATTATACAGGTGTTAGTCACAAAATTGGTGAAGTTCACGACGGAGCTGCTACTATGGACTGGATGGAGCAAGAGCAAGAACGTGGTATCACAATCACCTCTGCAGCAACTACATGCGAATGGACTTTTCCAACTGAACAAGGAAAGCCAATTGACGGAGCCAAAGGATATCACTTCAATATCATTGATACCCCTGGTCACGTTGACTTTACTGTTGAGGTCAATCGTTCTCTTCGTGTTCTTGATGGACTTGTCTTCTTGTTTTCAGCAGTTGATGGTGTTGAGCCACAATCTGAAACCAACTGGCGATTGGCTGACAACTATAAAGTTCCAAGAATGGGCTTTGTCAATAAAATGGATCGTCAGGGAGCCAATTTCCTCAATGTTTGTACGCAAGTTCGAGAAATGCTCAAATCCAATGCAGTGCCGATCGTGTTGCCAATAGGTGATGAAGATAACTTTAAAGGCTGTGTTGATCTTGTAAAAAATCGTGCCATCATCTGGCATGAAGAAAATATGGGCGCAACATTCGATGTTGTTGATATCCCAGATGATATGAAGGATGAAGTCGAAAAATTCCGTGGGGAGCTTATCGAAGCTGTGGCTGAATATGACGAAAACCTTCTAGAAAAATATTTTGAAGATCCTGAAAGTATCTCTGAAGATGAGGTTCACAGTGCACTTCGTGCTGCGACACAGGATATGAGTATCATTCCTATGATCTGTGGGTCTGCTTTCAAAAACAAAGGTGTTCAGTTTTTATTGGATGCTGTTTGCCGTTATTTGCCTTCGCCAGAAGACAAAGATGCGATTGAGGGCACAAATCCTGATACAGATGAAGTCATCTCAAGAAAACCAGTGGTTTCTGACCCATTTTCGGCTTTGGCATTCAAAATCGCAACAGACCCTTACGTAGGGCGTTTGGCATTCTTTAGAGCATATTCGGGTCGTTTAGACGCTGGGTCTTATGTACTCAACACTCGTTCAGGAAACAAAGAAAGAATATCTCGTATCTATCAAATGCACGCCAATAAACAAAATGCCATTGATTTTATTGAGGCAGGAGACATTGGGGCTGCAGTTGGATTTAAAGATATTAAAACTGGTGACACGCTTTGTGCAGAAAAAAGTCCTATTGTATTAGAAAGTATGGACTTTCCAGACCCTGTTATCGGTATCGCAGTTGAGCCAAAAACAAAATCTGATGTCGATAAATTGGGTATGGCACTTGGTAAACTCGCCGAGGAAGATCCAACCTTCCAAGTCAAAACGGATGAGGCATCTGGGCAAACGATTATTAGTGGTATGGGTGAGCTTCACCTCGACATTATTGTCGATCGTTTACGTCGTGAGTTTAAAGTTGATGTCAATCAAGGTCAGCCTCAAGTGGAGTACAAGGAAGCGATTACCCAGCTTGCAGACCATCGAGAAGTTTATAAAAAACAAACAGGTGGACGTGGTAAGTTTGCTGATATCGTATTTACAATCGAACCAGCAGAAGAAGGAAAGCAAGGACTTGAATTTGTGAATCAGATCAAAGGTGGTAATGTTCCTAGAGAATATATTCCATCTGTTGAAAAAGGATTTAAGGATGCCATGCACAATGGTCCATTGGCAGGATTTGAGATTGATGCGATGAAAGTAACTCTTAAAGACGGATCTTTTCACCCTGTTGACTCCGATTCATTATCATTTGAGTTGGCAGCAAAGCTTGGCTACAAAGAAGCAGCCAGAGCTGCTGGAGCAGTCATCATGGAACCAATGATGAAACTTGAGGTGTTAACACCTGAAGAAAATATGGGTGACATTGTCGGTGACCTCAACCGTCGCAGAGGGCAAGTCAATAGTATGGACGATCGTGCAGGATCAAAGGTGGTAAAAGCCATTGTTCCTCTTTCAGAAATGTTTGGATATGTTACCTCATTGCGAACATTATCATCTGGACGCGCAACATCAACGATGGAGTTTTCGCATTACGCAGAGACGCCAAAAAATATTTCAGAGGAAGTAATCTCCGCAACAGTCGGATAAAGAATTGAAAAACAATGAGTCAAAAAATTAGAATTAAGCTCAAATCCTACGATTACAATTTGGTTGATAAATCAGCTGAGAAAATCGTAAAGACAGTAAAGACAACAGGAGCTGTGGTAACAGGACCAATTCCACTTCCAACACATAAAAAGATTTTTACTGTGTTGCGTTCACCACACGTGAACAAGAAGTCGCGCGAACAGTTTCAGTTGAGCTCATACAAACGTCTATTGGATATTTACAGCTCGTCTTCTAAAACAATTGATGCGTTGATGAAATTAGAGCTTCCGAGCGGAGTTGAAGTTGAAATTAAAGTATAATTAGATTCTAATTAGAGAATAACTAAATAAACCAATATGTCAGGGTTAATTGGAAAAAAAATCGGCATGACGAGCATCTTTGACGAGAATGGCAAAAACTTGCCATGTACTGTCATTCAGGCTGGGCCTTGTGTAGTGACGCAAGTACGCACACAAGACTTGGATGGATATGATGCATTGCAACTTGGATTTGATGATAAGTCAACCAAGAGCAGCAATAAAGCCGCTGAAGGTCACTTTAAAAAAGCAAATACTTCTACCAAACGCAAGTTGGTTGAATTTAAAGGCTTCGAAACAGAACACAAACTCGGTGATACCATCGGAGTTGATTTATTCAGCGAAGGTGAGTTTGTTGACATCACTGGAACTTCCAAAGGTAAAGGTTTTCAGGGAGTTGTGAAGCGTCACGGTTTTAGTGGGGTTGGTCAAGCAACACATGGTCAGCACAACCGACTGCGTGCACCTGGATCTATTGGTGCGGCATCATACCCAGCACGTGTATTTAAAGGTATGCGAATGGGAGGCCGAATGGGAAATGAAAGGGTTACTGTTCAAAACCTACGAGTTTTGAAAGTAGTACCTGAGAAAAATTTATTAGTTGTGAAAGGATGCGTTCCTGGTCACAAAAACGGTTACATCTTAATATCGAAGTGATGAAGGTATCAGTAGTAGATCAAAAAGGGAAAGACACAGGCAGACAAGTTGACTTGTCTAAAGATGTGTTTGGAGTTGACCCAAATGAGCATGCTCTTTATTTGGATGTAAAACAATACCTGGCGCATCAGCGACAGGGTACACACAAAACTAAAGAGCGAGCAGAGATTAAGGGTAGTACTCGTAAAATCAAAAAGCAAAAAGGAACTGGTACAGCTCGAGCGGGAAGTATCAAAAACCCATTGTTTAGAAGTGGTGGACGCATTTTTGGTCCACGTGTTCGTTCCTACAATCAAAAGGTAAACAAGAATGTCAAAAGATTGGCAAGAAAGTCTGCCTTGAGTTTAAAGGCAAAAAACAAATCTTTAACAGTGGTTGAGGATTTTGATTTCGATACGCCAAAAACGAAGTCATTTACAGCAGTGTTGAATGCACTTGGAGTTTCTGATAAAAAATCATTATTAGTTCTGGGTTCATCAGCCAAAAACGTGTATTTGTCAGCTCGTAATTTGAAAGGTGCAGAGGTTGTAAATGATGCAGAGCTGAGCACTTATAAAATAGTCAATGCACAGCATTTGATTTTGGCAGAAAGCGCTGTGAATTCAATCATTTCTAATTTGAATACAAAATAAGAACTCATGAGCGTATTGATCAAGCCTATCGTAACAGAAAAAACAACAAGCGAAAGCGAGTTGAGAAATCGCTACACGTTTTTGGTAAATCCAAAAGCAAACAAAGTAGAGATCAAAAAAGCAGTTGAGTCTACATATGGCGTAACTGTTGACAAAGTAAGAACACTGATTTACGGACCAGAGCGAAGAACTCGCTACACAAAAACCGGAATTCAGAACGGAAAAACCAATGCAACCAAACGTGCGATTGTACAGGTTGCAGAGGGGGATCAAATAGATTTTTATAGTAATTTATAATCAAATAGGATGTCAGTTAGAAAACTTAAACCTATAACTCCTGGACAGCGCGGTAGAGTGGTCAATGGTTACGACGCCATCACCACTGATAAGCCGGAGAAAAGCTTGCTTGCTCCGAAAAAACGTTCAGGTGGTCGTAACAATAGTGGTCGAATGACTGTACGCTATCGCGGCGGTGGCCACAAAAGACGCTACCGTACCATTGACTTCAAGCGCAATCGCTTTGACAGTCCTGCTGAGGTATTAGGCATAGAGTACGATCCTAACCGATCGGCTTTTATTGCCTTAACTCAGTTCAAAGACGGAGAAAAAAGATACATCATTGCACAAAACGGATTGAAAGTAGGCCAAAAGGTCGTTTCGGGCGAGAAAGTTGCAACAGAAATTGGAAATGCAATGGCACTTTCCAACATTCCCTTAGGTACAATCATTTCATGTATCGAGCTTCATCCAGGCAGAGGAGCAACACTGGCAAGAAGTGCCGGTTCTTTCGCACAGTTGATGGCTCGTGAGGGCAAGTTTGCAACCATTAAACTACCTTCAGGTGAAACGCGTTTAATCCTCACGAACTGTATGGCAACGATTGGAGCAGTTTCCAACTCCGACCATCAGTTACTCGTTTCTGGAAAAGCGGGTCGCACTCGTTGGTTGGGTCGACGTCCGAGAACTCGTCCTGTAGCAATGAACCCTGTCGATCACCCAATGGGTGGTGGTGAAGGACGTGCCTCTGGAGGGCATCCTCGTTCGAGAAATGGGATTCCTGCAAAAGGGTATCGTACGCGAAATAAGACAAAATCGTCAAACAGATATATTGTTGAACGTAGAAGAAAATAAGTATGGCTAGATCATTAAAAAAAGGACCTTACGTACACTACAGCTTGGTGAAAAAGCTGCAGGCAAACCTCGATTCTGGTAAAAAGAATGTGATAAAAACTTGGTCACGTGCATCGATGATCACACCAGATTTCGTTGGTCAGACAATAGGTGTTCACAATGGTAAGCAATTTATTCCTGTATATATCACTGAAAATATGGTGGGTCACAAGTTGGGTGAATTTTCACCAACGCGCAATTTTAGAGGCCATGCAGGAGCAAAAAATAAAGGTAAAAAGTAACTATGGGAGTTCGTAAACGCAAATCAGCAGAAGAATTGAAAGAAGCGCGCAAACACATTGCGTTCGCTAAGCTCAACAACTGCCCAACATCTCCTCGTAAGATGCGCCTCATGGCAGATCTAATTCGTGGTGAAGCTGTTGATAATGCCCTTTCTATTCTTCGATTCAGTGCAAAAGAATCGTCAGTTCGATTAGAGAAACTGGTATTGTCTGCCGTTGCCAACTGGCAGGCTAAAAATGAAGACGGTGATCTGGAAAAGGCCGGCTTATTTGTAAAAGAAATTCGTGTAGATAGTGCACGTATGCTCAAACGATTACGTCCGGCACCTCAGGGTCGTGCGCATCGAATTCGTAAACGCTCAAACCATGTAACATTGGTACTAGGGGCTCAAGATAATTCTCAAAGCTAATAAGACTATGGGTCAAAAAACAAATCCAATTGGTAATCGAATAGGAATCATCCGCGGATGGGAATCCAACTGGTTCGGTGGAAGAGATTATGGTGATAAATTGTCTGAAGACGACAAAATTCGCCGTTATGTTCATGCTCGTCTTGCCAAAGCAAGTGTTTCTAGAATTTTTATTGAAAGAACACTAAAGCTTGTGACAGTAACGATTACGACTGCTCGACCTGGTATCATCATCGGTAAGGGTGGATCAGAAGTCGATCGCCTAAAAGAAGAGCTAAAGAAAATTACAGGTAAAGAGGTTCAGCTCAACATCTTTGAGATCAAACGTCCTGAACTCGAAGCCCAGCTCGTTGCGGCGAGTATTGCACGCCAGATCGAAAGTCGAATTTCGTATCGAAGAGCAATCAAAATGGCGATTGCTGCCTCAATGCGTATGAACGCAGAGGGTATCAAAGTTCAGATTTCTGGTCGATTGAATGGTGCCGAAATGGCACGATCTGAAAGCTATAAAGATGGACGAATTCCACTATCAACATTCCGAGCTGATATCGATTATGCTTTGGTCGAAGCAAAAACCACTTATGGTCGTATTGGTATCAAGGTATGGATTATGAAAGGGGAAGTGTATGGAAAGCGTGAACTCTCACCACTAGTTGGGATGAGCCTAAACGCTACAAAAGGTAAAAACGATAAACGCTCTGTTCGAGGGGGTATAAGAAGAAAGTAAAGCATTATGTTATCACCTAAGAAAACAAAATATAGAAAAATGCAGAAGGGCCGCATGAAAGGCCTGTCTCAGCGTGGACACCGATTGTCAAACGGTATGTTTGGTGTCAAAGCGCTTGATGCTGTATTTGTTACCTCACGTCAAATCGAAGCTGCTCGTATTGCAGCGACTCGTTACATGAAAAGAGAGGGACAATTGTGGATTAAAATTTTCCCAGACAAGCCCATCACTAAAAAGCCATTGGAGGTTCGTATGGGTAAAGGAAAAGGTGCCTTAGATCACTACGTTGCTGTGGTGAAGCCAGGTCGTATTTTATTTGAGATTTCAGGTGTGCCAATCGATGTTGCAAAGGAAGCTTTGCGTTTGGCATCTCAAAAACTACCTGTAAAAACAAAATTTGTAATTGCGCGTGATTACGACGCTTAATAGTTAAAAAATGAAGCAAAAAGAAGTCAGTACGATGACATTGGATGAGCTGCAAGACAAATTGGCTCAGATGCAAAAAAGCTATAAAGAAGCAAAGTTTACACATGCGCTTTCTAATTTAGAGAACCCCTTGCAGTTGCGTACGCAACGAAGAGTAATCGCAAGATTGCAAACAGAATTGAATCGACGTAAAACACAAGAGGTCTAAGCTTATGGAAACAAGAAATTTAAGAAAAGAACGAATTGGTGTAGTGACGAGCGACAAGATGCAAAAGTCTATTGTTGTGAGTGAAGTCAAGCGTGTAAAGCACCCGATGTATGGAAAGTTTGTTTTGAAAACAAAGAAGTACGTAGCGCATGACGAGAAAAACGATTGTAAAGTAGGCGATACCGTTCGCATAATGGAAACGCGTCCACTGAGTGCTTCAAAGTGTTGGAGATTGGTGGAAATTATTGAAAGAGCAAAATAATGGTACAACAAGAATCAAGACTTAAAGTTGCCGACAATACTGGTGCCAGAGAGGTACTCACAATTCGTGTCCTCGGGGGCACCAAACGCAGATACGCATCTATTGGTGATAAAATTGTCGTCTCTGTGAAAGATGCAACTCCAAATGGTACTGCCAAAAAAGGGCAAGTGTCAACTGCAGTTGTTGTTCGGACAAAAAAAGAAATTCGTCGTCTAGATGGGTCGTATATCCGTTTTGATGAGAATGCTTGTGTATTGCTTGACCCAGCAGGTGAAATGCTCGGGACTCGAGTTTTTGGTCCAGTTGCCCGAGAGTTACGCGATAAGAAGTTTATGAAAATTATATCCCTAGCACCAGAGGTTTTATAAGTCAAAATATGAAAAAATTAAAAATAAAAACGGGAGATACAGTGCGCGTCATCGCAGGTGATCACAAGGGGTCTGAAGGTAAGATTCTCAAGTTGTTATCGAGCAAAGACAAAGCTATTGTTGAGGGGGTAAATGTGGTCAAGCGTCACACCAAGCCAAATGCGCAAAACCCTCAAGGCGGTATCGTAGAAAAAGAAGCAGCGATCCATGTTTCTAACCTTTCATTGCTGACTACCGATGGTGAAACAACACGTGTTGGCTACCAAATTAATGGAGAGAATAAGGAGCGTATTTCACGTAAAACAAAAGAAGTAATCTAATGGTACCTAGACTAAAAGAAGAGTATAACCAGCGAGTGATTGGTGCGATGACTGAAGAATTTAGTTATCGTAACAAGATGGAAGTGCCCAAGCTTCAGAAAATTGTGATCAGCCGAGGAGTTGGAGCAGCTGTTGCTGACAAAAAACTTGTTGAACATGCAATTGAAGAATTGACATTGATATCTGGTCAAAAAGCTGTGGCAACTCTATCGAAAAAAGACGTGTCTAACTTCAAGTTGCGAAAAGGGATGCCAATTGGTGCTCGTGTCACATTGCGCGGCGATCGCATGTATGAGTTTTTAGACAGACTCGTGACTGCCGCACTTCCACGTGTTCGTGATTTTCAAGGAATCAAGGCGAGTGGTTTTGATGGAAGAGGTAACTATAACCTTGGGATTACAGAACAAATTATTTTTCCAGAAATTGATATTGACAAAGTCGCTAAAATCGCTGGAATGGACATCACTTTTGTGACGTCTGCAGAAACAGATAAAGAAGCAAAATCATTATTAGCTCATTTGGGCTTGCCTTTTAAAAACAATTAATATGGCTAAAGAATCGATGAAGGCCCGTGAGGTCAAACGTGCAAAACTCAATGCGAAATACGCTGCCAAGCGTAAGGCATTGCTGGAAGCTGGTGACTATGAAGGTTTACAAAAGTTGCCAAAAAACTCATCACCTGTTCGCATGCACAATCGCTGCAAATTGACAGGTCGTCCGAAGGGATATATGCGTCAGTTTGGAATTTCTAGAGTGATGTTTCGTGAAATGGCAAACAAAGGTTTAATTCCTGGTGTAAGAAAAGCCAGCTGGTAAAAAAATAATTATGATCACAGATCCAATAGCAGATTTTTTAACACGTATTCGAAACGCCAATAGCGCAGGACTTCGTGTTGTTGAAATTCCCGCATCAAAACTTAAGTTAGAGATGACTAAAATTCTTTTTGATCAGGGATATATCCTAAGCTATAAGAAAGAAGATAACAATGCGCAAGGAACGATTAAGATCGCTTTGAAATATGATCCGATCACAAAAGATCCTGTGATTAAAAAACTCCAGCGTGCAAGTACACCTGGACTTCGTAAGTACACAGGGTCTGTCGACATTCCACGAGTACTCAATGGACTTGGTATTGCCATCATGTCTACGTCCAGTGGAGTGATGACTGGAAAGCAAGCAAAAAGAGAAAATGTAGGTGGAGAAGTACTCTGCTACGTCTATTAAAAAACAGTAAAAAAGTATATATGTCACGAATAGGTAACAATCCGATAACAATTCCAGAAGGGGTAGTGGTTGATATTCAATCTGACGTCATTACCGTTAAAGGAAAGTTGGGAGAGCTAAGTCAGCCATATGATTCAGTTTCATTCACCCATGAAGATTCGACATTGAAAGTCAGTAGACCATCTGAAGCAAAGCCGCATAAAGCAAAGCATGGCTTGTACCGGGCTTTGGTCAACAATATGGTTGAGGGCGTTTCCAAAGGTTTTACCAAAGAGTTGGAACTTGTTGGTGTTGGATATCGTGCATCTAATCAAGGTCAAAAGCTAGATCTTGCACTTGGTTTTTCTCACAATATTGTTTTTGAGATTCCGAGTGAGGTGAAAGTGGAAATAATTTCTGAGAAAGGTAAAAACCCAATTGTGAAACTCTCCTCCCATGACAAACAATTGTTAGGAGCTGTGACTGCTAAGATTCGTTCTTTCCGCAAGCCAGAGCCTTACAAAGGAAAAGGAATCAAATTTGTTGGAGAACAAATTCGAAGAAAAGCAGGTAAGTCTGCATAATAGTAAAGTTATGAAGCAAACGAAAACACAAAGAAGATTTCGCATCAAGCGTCGCTTGAAAGCTACCGTTTCTGGTACGTCTGACAAGCCGCGTATGTCTGTTTTTAGAAGTAATAAAGAGATTTATGCACAAATCATCAATGATGAAACTGGAGAAACGCTCGCTGCTGCATCATCTCGTGATAGTGATTTGACTGGAAAAGGATCATCCAAAACCGAACAAGCTGGTTTGGTTGGAAAGCACATAGCTGAGAAAGCATTGGCTGCTGGTGTAACAAAAATTAGGTTTGATCGAGGTGGATATCTCTACCACGGTCGAGTGAAATCACTTGCCGAAGGTGCTCGTGAGGGTGGATTAAAATTTTAATTGAAGTATGTATCAAAACTATAAAAATATAGAATTTGTCAAGCCAGGTGGACTGGAACTCAAAGACCGTCTTGTTGGCATTCAGCGTGTGACAAAAGTAACCAAAGGTGGTCGTACGTTTGGGTTTTCTGCTATTGTTGTCGTTGGCGATGAAAATGGTGTTGTTGGACATGGGCTTGGAAAGTCAAAAGAGGTGAGCGAAGCAATCGCAAAAGCTGTTGAGGATGCCAAGAAAAATTTGGTACGTATTCCAGTTCATAAAGGTACACTCCCTCATCAACAAAAGGGTAAGTTTGGTGGTGCCAGAGTTTACTTGCAACCTGCATCAGCGGGTACTGGAGTAATTGCTGGTGGTGCAGTACGCGCAGTACTAGAAGCAGTAGGGGTACAAGATGTACTTTCAAAGTCACAAGGATCTTCCAACCCTCACAACGTTGTGAAGGCTACTTTTGATGCGCTATTACAATTGCGTAACGCAAATGTTATTGCCAAACAACGAGGGATTTCTCTTGAAAAAGTTTATAACGGATAGCATCATGGGAAAAATTAAAGTAACACAAACACGTAGCAACATCAAGCGACCAGAAGACCAAAAGCGAACCCTGATAGCATTGGGTTTGAAAAACATTGGTCAATCTGTAGAGCATGATGATTCTGCTACTGTTTTAGGAATGATAGAAAAAGTGAAACACCTTGTTTCAGTAGAACAATTATAAGCTATGGAATTAGGAAATTTAAAACCCGCAAAGGGAGCTGTAAAATCTGCTAATAAACGACTAGGTCGTGGACAAGGTTCAGGAACTGGTGGAACAGCAACACGTGGTCACAAGGGAGCAAAGTCTCGTTCAGGTTACTCCAAAAAAATTGGTTTTGAAGGAGGTCAAATGCCTTTGCAACGTCGTGTTCCTAAATTTGGATTCACCAATATCAATCGCAAAGATTATCAGGGCATCAACCTCGATACTTTGCAGCAATTGGTAGACGATAAAAAAGTTAAAAAAGAAATTGCGCTCGCTCAATTTGTTGATCTAAGACTCGCAGGAAAAAATGATTTAGTCAAGATTCTAGGTCGAGGAAAATTATCAGCTGCATTGAAGATAACAGCGCACAAATTCACAGCATCAGCCAAAGCAGCAATTGAAGCTGCAGGTGGAGAAGCTATTGATGCTTAATTGATTATGAGCCAATTTTTAGAAGCAATAAAGAATATTTGGAAAATTGAAGTGTTGAGAAACCGTGTGGGTCTCACTTTGGGTTTATTACTTGTTTATCGTGTAGGTGCTCAAGTTGTACTTCCTGGTATTGATTCGGTTCAACTTTCCGAACTCGCCAATCGAACCGATGGTGGGGGTCTTTTAGGGATTTTAAACGCTTTTACAGGAGGTGCATTTGCCAATGCATCAGTATTTGCCCTTGGCATTATGCCATATATCTCTGCTTCTATTGTTGTTCAGTTGATGGGAATCGCTGTTCCTTATCTTCAGAAATTGCAAAAAGAAGGTGAAAGTGGTCGTAGAACAATCAATCAAATTACACGTTGGTTAACCATTGCCATCTGTGTTGTACAGGCACCAGCATATTTATATGGTTTGGGTGCTCTTGGTGTTCCTGATTCTGCATTCCTTCTTGGAAAAGGTCCTACCTTTATTATTACTTCAGTTATCATATTGGTAACAGGAACTATATTCGCGATGTGGCTGGGTGAGAAAATTACAGATAAGGGAATTGGAAATGGTATATCCTTACTTATTACAGTGGGTATCATCGCTACCATGCCATTGTCTTTTGTACAAGAATTTGTGTCACGAGTGACTGAAAACAACGGAGGTCTTATCATGATCTTGGTTGAGTTAGTCATTTGGATCATCGTCAACGGATTGTGTGTCCTTTTAGTTCTCGCAGTTCGTCAAATACCCGTTCAGTATGCTCGTCGTACAGCAGCTGGGGGTTATGCAAAAAATCAAGGGAGTGCACGTCAGTACATCCCTTTAAAACTGAATGCGTCAGGCGTTATGCCTATCATCTTTGCACAAGCGATCATGTTTGCACCAGCATACCTTGGTCAGGCAATCGGCAACAATGCAGTTGGTCAATGGATGCAAGCATCGTTTTCAGATATCTTTGGTCTTTGGTATAATGTTTTGTTTGGGGTATTAATCATTGTATTTACGTATTTCTATACTGCAATTACAGTTCCAACAAACAAAATGGCAGATGACCTTAAACGAAATGGTGGATTTATACCTGGTATACGACCAGGAGGCGAAACAGCCGACTTTTTGGATCGAGTAATGTCACATATTACTTTTCCAGGGTCGTTGTTTTTGGCAGCAATAGCTGTTTTACCCGCTGTTGCATACCAATTATTGGGCTTACAACAAGGTTGGGCTCTTTTTTACGGAGGAACTTCACTATTGATTATGGTTGGAGTTGCTATCGATACGATTCAGCAAGTCAATGCATACTTGCTTAACCGTCATTACGACGGCTTGATGACAACGGGAAATAAAAGAAAAGGATAATCATGGCAAAGCAACCTGCGATAGAGCAAGATGGACAGATTATTGAGGCATTATCCAACGCTATGTTTCGTGTAGAATTGGAAAACGGCCACGTTGTTACGGCACACATTTCTGGTAAAATGCGTATGTATTATATCAAGCTGTTGCCAGGAGATAAAGTAAAACTTGAAATGAGTCCGTATGACTTGACAAAGGCACGGATTACATATAGATACTAATTATGAAAGTAAGAGCATCATTAAAGAAAAGAAGCGCAGATTGTAAGATTGTACGTCGCAAAGGCCGCTTGTATGTCATTAACAAGAAGAATCCACGATTTAAACAAAGACAAGGGTAATTATGGCAAGAATTTCAGGAGTAGATATTCCAAAACAAAAACGAGGTGAAATCGCCTTGACCTATATTTTTGGTATAGGAAAAAGTAGAGCACAACAGATACTAGAAAAAGCTGGGGTGGATGTCAACAAAAAAGTTTCGGATTGGAATGATGACGAAATTGGAAGAATTCGTGACGCCGTTTCTGCATTTACCATTGAAGGAGAACTTCGATCGGAAATACAGATGAGCATTAAGCGATTAATGGACATCGGCTCATTCAGAGGAATTCGCCACAGAGTTGGTCTACCTCTACGTGGACAGAGAACAAAAAATAACTCTAGAACACGAAAAGGAAAACGTAAGACTGTTGCAAACAAAAAGAAAGTAACCAAATAATCATTGATCTATGGCGAAGACGAGTTCTAAAAAAAGAAAAGTTGTTGTTGAGTCATTTGGAGAAGCACATGTTACTGCTTCGTTCAACAACATTATCATATCTCTAACCAACACCAAAGGTGAAGTAATTTCTTGGTCATCAGCAGGTAAAATGGGCTTTAGAGGTTCGAAAAAGAATACGCCTTATGCAGCTCAACTTGCTGCAGAGGATGCTGGTAAGGTTGCTTTGGAAGCGGGCTTGCGTAAAGTAAAAGTATTTGTGAAAGGTCCCGGAAATGGTCGTGAATCTGCCATCCGAACCATTCACAACCTGGGAATTGAGGTAACTGAAATCGTTGATGTTACACCACTTCCTCACAACGGATGTAGACCACCGAAAAGAAGAAGAGTATAAATAATAAGGAGGGAATTTGTTTGACGAAGGATAGACCTTAATTCTCATTCCCCTTCACTAAATAATAACTATGGCAAGATATACTGGTCCAAAAACAAAAATAGCTCGGAAGTTTGGCGAAGCCATCTTCGGAGAGGATAAAGCTTTCGAAAAAAGAAATTATCCACCAGGGCAGCACGGAAATAATCGCCGTCGTCCAAAAAAGTCTGAATATGCTATTCAGCTGATGGAGAAACAAAAAGCAAAATTCACGTATGGGATTTTAGAACGTCAGTTCAGAAACTTGTTTAATCGTGCGAGCCGAAGCAAAGGTGTCACTGGTGAGGTGTTACTTCAGCTATGTGAATCTCGTTTAGACAACATCGTTTTTCGACTGGGATTAGCACCCACTAGAAGTGCAGCGCGACAATTGGTAAGCCACCGACACATTACCCTAAACGGATCGGTCAACAATATCCCATCAACAACCGTTAAAGAAGGTGATGTTGTAGGTGTTCGCGAAAAATCAAAATCACTAGATGTTGTAGAGCGAGCGATTGCTCAACCGAATTCCGTACAAGAATGGCTATCATTCAATGAAGCCACTTTAGAGGGTACCATGGTTTCTGTTCCTACGCGCGAGCAAATAACAGAAAACATAAAAGAACAATTGATTGTAGAACTTTATTCAAAATAAATTAGAATGGCATTATTTAATTTTCAAAAGCCCGACAAAGTAATAATGATTGAATCCACGGAGTTTGAGGGAATCTTCGAGTTTCGACCTCTTGAGCCTGGATATGGGCTGACAGTTGGCAACGCGTTACGTCGAGTGATGTTATCCTCTCTTGAGGGGTTTGCCATTACTTCCCTGCGCATCAATCAAGTTGACCACGAATTCTCCACCCTTCCTGGCATTGTTGAAGACGTTACAGAAATGATTTTGAACTTCAAGCAGGTGCGACTGAAGCAGCAAATTGATGCAGTTGATGATGAAACCGTCAGTGTTGCGATATCCAATCAAGAAAAACTCACTGCTGGAGATCTACAAAAATTCATCTCTGGTTTTCAAGTGCTCAACCCAGACTTGGTGATTTGTAATATGGACAAGAGTGTTAACCTCAATTTCGAGTTTACAATTTACAAAGGAAGAGGTTATGTGCCAGCAGAGGAAAACAAAAAAGCTTCTGCACCAATTGGAACCATTGCTATCGACTCTGTTTACACGCCGATCAAGAACGTGAAATACAGTGTCGAAAACTTTCGAGTTGAGCAAAAAACAGATTATGAAAAGCTTATTTTCGAAATCGCTACTGATGGGTCTATTCACCCAAAAGACGCATTGACAGAAGCTGCTAAGACTCTGATCCACCACTTCATGCTGTTTTCAGATGAGCGTATCACCCTCGAGGCTGATGAAATCGCACAGACTGAGGTTTATGACGAAGAATCGCTTCATATGCGACAGTTATTGAAAACAAAACTCATCGATATGGATCTTTCAGTTCGCGCTTTAAACTGCTTGAAAGCTGCTGAGGTTGATACACTTGGAGACTTGGTTTCATTCAATAAATCGGACCTGATGAAGTTTAGAAACTTTGGAAAAAAATCGTTGACAGAACTCGAGGATTTAGTTGTTTCTAAAGGTCTAAATTTTGGAATGGATTTAAGCAAATACAAATTAGATAAGGACTAACCCCCTGCAAAGAATCGTATTATGAGACATGGAAAAAAAATTGCGCATTTGGGGAGAACAGCATCTCACCGCAAAGCAATGATGGCGAACATGGCATCCTCATTAATTGAGCACAAGCGCATCAACACCACTGTTGCCAAAGCCAAAGCTCTCAAAAAGTTTGTCGAGCCACTGATTACAAAAGCTAAAAGTGATACGACTCACAATCGAAGAGTCGTTTTTTCAGCTTTGCGAAACAAATATGCAGTGAGTGAACTTTTTAGAGATATCGCCGAGAAGGTTGCAGATCGACCAGGTGGATACACACGAATTATCAAAGTTGGAAGTCGCATGGGTGACAATGCCTCAATAGCAATGATCGAACTTGTTGACTTTAACGACACCTATGTAACCAACAAACCTACCAAAAAGCGATCACGACGCCGTGGTGGTAAGAAAAAAGCTGATGCTCCTGCTCCTGCAGCTGCTGCAGCTGAAGCGACTGAAGAATTGGCTGAGGAGGTTATTGATACTGTTGCGACTGAAGAAGTCAAGGAAGAAGCACCAACAATTGACGCAACTGCTGACAAAGAAGAGGAAGCAGCACCTGTAGAGGAAGTAAAACCTGAAAAGCAAGAAGATGCTGCTGAAGATTCGTCAGCCTCAGCTGATCAGGCTGAACAAAATGACGAAGAATCAAAAGAAGATGCTGCTGAATAGCATTGTGTAAATCTTCAAAATTTTCTTAATAACTAATGAGGATAAACCATTGTGTTTATCCTTTTTTTTGTGCTATTTTTGTAGCAACAAACAACAAGATGAGTAAATACAGTCCGCGTCCAAAAGCGTTTATTCTGCTCGAAGATGGAACTGTTTTTTTTGGAAAATCCGTTGGAATAGACGCCACAGCAACAGGCGAGGTGTGCTTCAACACCGGAATGACAGGTTATCAAGAAATTTTTACAGATCCCTCATACTATGGCCAACTGATGGTTGCCACCAATGCCCATATCGGAAATTATGGTGTAAATGATGAGGAGGTTGAGTCAAATCAGATTCAAATTTCTGGCTTGATATGTAAAAACTTCAACTTTGAGCATTCACGACCTGCAGCAGATGAGTCACTTTTTGATTTTTTTGAAAAGCAAAATATGGTAGCCATCTCTGATGTGGATACACGAGCATTGGTAAGCTATATTCGAGACAATGGTGCTATGAATGCACTCATTTCAACCAAAGTCGACGAGATGGATAGCTTACAGCAACAATTGCAGAAAGTACCATCGATGAAAGGTCTTGAATTGGCATCGAAAGTTTCCACAACTGAACCCTATTTTGAGGGTGACCCAAATGCACCTATCAAAATTGCTGCTTTGGACTTAGGGATCAAAAAGAATATTTTGCGAAACCTAGTCGCACGAAACGCCTACATAAAAGTATTTCCATTTGATACAGATTTTGAAACAATGTCTGCTTGGAACCCCGACGGATACTTTCTTTCAAACGGTCCAGGTGATCCCGAACCATTGACTGGCCCAATCGAAGTTGCATCACAGGTTTTGGCGGCAAACAAACCCCTTTTTGGGATTTGTCTTGGTCATCAAGTCATTGCCTTATCGCAAGGAATCCCAACCTATAAAATGAGAAATGGGCATCGTGGTATCAATCATCCAATTTTGAACCTTGAAACAGGTAAAGGCGAAATCACTTCTCAAAATCATGGTTTTGCCATCGATAGAGAGGCGACTGAAAACAATAAAAATGTTTCGATTACACACCTTCACTTAAATGATAATACTGTTGCTGGTATTCGAGTGAATGGAAAACCCTGCTTCTCTGTTCAGTATCACCCTGAGGCAAGTCCTGGTCCACATGACTCTTCTTATCTGTTTGATCAATTTATTCAACTTATCCAAAACCAAAAAAAGTAAATTATGAGCATCATTATTGATATCCACGCAAGACAAATTTTTGACTCTCGTGGTAACCCCACTGTCGAAGCTGACGTCACAACACAAAACGGAGTTGTTGGAAGAGCTGCTGTTCCCTCAGGAGCTTCTACAGGAGAACATGAAGCTGTTGAACTAAGAGATGGGGGTGATGCGTTTATGGGAAAAGGCGTGTTAAAAGCTGTTAAAAACGTCAATGAAATTATTGCCAAAGAACTGATTGGTAACTCTATCTTTGAACAAGAGGATTTAGATCAATTGATGATTGAGTTGGATGGTACACCCAACAAATCAAAACTGGGTGCGAATGCAATTCTCGGCGTTTCTTTAGCAATTGCAAAAGCCGCTGCCAACGAGTTGGGGATGCCTTTGTATCGCTATATTGGAGGAACCAATGCAAACACCCTTCCTGTTCCGATGATGAACATTATCAATGGTGGATCGCATTCCGATGCACCCATCGCATTTCAAGAGTTTATGGTGATGCCAATTCAAGCAAATTCCTTTTCTGAAGCGCTTCGTATGGGTACAGAAATTTTTCACCATTTGAAAAAAGTTTTACATCAACGCAATCTGAGTACAGCTGTTGGTGACGAAGGAGGTTTTGCACCTGCTTTGGATGGAACAGAGGATGCGCTCGACACCATTTTATTAGCCATTCAAAACGCTGGTTATAAACCAGGTGAGGAAGTTCGAATTGCTCTAGATTGTGCTGCTGCCGAGTTTTTTGTCGATGGGAAATATGACTACACGAAGTTTGAGGGTGAGCAAGGGAAAGTTCGGTCGCCAAAAGAGCAAGCAGACTACCTAGCAGAGCTATCTTCCAAATATCCCATTGTTTCGATTGAAGATGGTATGGATGAAAATGATTGGGAGGGTTGGAAATACCTCACAGAAAAAATTGGAGATAAAGTTCAGCTTGTTGGTGATGATTTATTTGTTACCAATGTCACTCGCCTTTCAAAGGGGATAGATGAAAATATTGCCAATTCAATCCTTATTAAAGTCAATCAGATTGGAACCCTTTCAGAGACCATTGCAGCTGTTGAAATGGCACACCGTGCTGGTTACACTTCTGTGATGTCGCACCGAAGTGGTGAAACAGAAGACAACACCATTGCCGATCTTGCAGTGGCACTCAACACAGGTCAAATCAAAACTGGATCAGCATCGCGAAGCGATCGCATGGCAAAGTACAATCAGTTGTTGCGAATCGAAGAACAACTTGCAAATGTTGCTTATTTCCCTCAAGAAAAAGCATTTAAAGTTTTTGACTAGCGAATATTAAGTCATCCCCCTCGCTTTTTTGCGAATCCTATTGTATTTTTGTAAGACAAACAATGCAGATGTCTTCAAAAATAAACTTAGAATTTAACGGAAAAGAAGTAGAACTACCAATTGTTGAAGGGAGCGAGGGTGAACTCGCTGTAGACGTAAAAAGCTTGCGTCAGCAATTGGGTCTGATTACACTTGATCCTGGCTATAAAAATACAGGTTCTTGCGAAAGTGGAATCACATTCTTGGATGGTGAGAAGGGCACCTTGCGCTATAGAGGGTATGAAATTGACGAATTGGCCGAAAAAGCCAACTTTCTAGAGGTTGCTTACCTTTTAATTTTTGGCGAGCTGCCAACGCAAGAGCAGCATGATGCATTTTTAATCGAAATAAAAGAGGAGTCTTACGTCGACGAAGACTTAAAGAAAATATTAGAGAGTTTTCCAAAGAGTGCCCATCCAATGGGTGTTTTATCTTCACTCACAAGTGGTCTAACTGCTTTCAACCCAAGCTCAGTTGATGTCAATGCAGATGATCAGATTTACAATGCAATCGTTCGTCTCATGGGTAAGCTTCCAATTCTCGTTTCTTGGGTTTATCGAAAGCGGATGGGATTACCACTGAAATATGGGGATTATGCTCTTGGATATGTGGAAAACATCGCAAGAATGATGTTTCGTAAGCCCAACAAAGAATATGTTGCCAACCCAATTGTTGATAATGCACTGACGAAGTTGTTAATCCTTCATGCAGACCATGAGCAAAACTGTTCGACCTCAACTGTGCGTATTGTTGGTTCATCTCATGCTGGTCTATTTGCCTCTGTTGCTGCAGGGATTTCAGCCTTGTGGGGCCCCCTTCATGGAGGTGCGAATCAGGCTGTAGTTGAAATGCTTGAGGATATCAAAAATGATGATGGTGATGTTCAAAAATATATTGAAAAGGCAAAAGATAAATCAGATCCTTTTCGATTGATGGGATTTGGTCACAGAGTGTATAAAAACTTTGATCCTCGTGCACGAATCATCAAAAAAACTGCACACGATGTGCTCAACGATTTGGGCGTTGTTGACCCTGTTTTAGATATTGCAAAAAAACTTGAGCAAACAGCGTTGGAAGATGAATACTTTGTCAAGCGAAAGCTTTATCCAAATGTTGATTTTTATTCTGGGATTATTTATCGTGCCATGGGAATTCCAGTTGAAATGTATACTGTAATGTTCGCTTTAGGTCGTTTGCCTGGTTGGATCGCCCAATGGCGTGAGATGCGCAAGCGAAAGGAACCCATTGGGCGTCCTCGTCAGATTTATACAGGAGAACAGAAACGATCTTTTGTGTCAATTGACAAGCGATAACTTATGCACATATGCTTATCCCATCAATTAGTAACGAGACAAATCAACTGTTGTGTGTACTGCTGGGTGTAGCTGATCAAAGTGGATCGACTCCTACTTACGATGAGGCTTATGATCCAAAATCACGTTTACATATTGCGAATGGAACTTATCCCAAGGAAATAGACCTGATTCATCAACTGGATTTGATGCAAGAGGCTTTACAAAAGCATGGTGTTGATGTGCGCAGACCCAAAATTGTTCCCAATTGCAATCAAATTTTTAGCAGAGATATCGCCTTTGTAGTCGATCATTATTTGTTGTTATCAAATATCCTTCCTGCTCGAAACCAAGAGATAAACGCCATTCAATTTATTATTGATCAAATACCAAGTGAAAATATTCTTTCGATTCCGAATCACGTTCATGTAGAAGGGGGAGATGTGGTTGTTCATAACGAGTACTTATTTGTTGGATATTACAACCAATCAGACTATGCAAAGCTGGTAACTGCGCGAACAAATGCAAATGCTTTGAAATACTTGTCTGAACAGTTTCCAGAGAAAGAGGTGATTGGATTTGAGCTTCATAAATCCAATGATGATCCTTATGCAAATACGCTTCATCTCGATTGTTGCTTTCAGCCCTTTGGAAAAAACCTTGCCATCATTTGCCCTGATGGTTTTATGCACAAAGAAGATGTTTTGTGGATTGAAAACCATTTTGGAGCAGAAAATCTATTTGTAACAGACAAGCAAAGCATGTTTGAAATGCAATCCAATCTCCTGAGCATACGTTCAGATCTTGTGATTTCAGACCCCACTTTTTCAGAAGTAAACAACTGGTTAAACAGTAAGGGTATTGAGGTGATTTCGGTTGCGTATGATCAGATTTCTAAACAAGCTGGTCTTTTCCGATGTACAACACTTCCCCTAATTCGAAAAGCATGAAACAAACGACTGACAAATTATTGATGATACGTCCAGATTGCTTTTATACAAATGAACAAACAGCAACCAATAACTACTTTCAGGAACGAACGAAGGACAATAGACAATCAACAACTATAAAAGCACAACAAGAGTTTGACGAATTCGTTGATGTATTGAAAGCCAATGGCGTAAAGGTATATGTTTGGCAAGACGCAAAAGAACCAATTACACCTGATGCTTTATTTCTAAACAATTGGATTTCTTTTCACAACCCCTCAACACTGATCAGCTATCCAATGTTTGCTCCCAACCGACAGCTTGAGGTCAGTGATGCGCCAATCAAATTTTTAGAATCTAATGGGTTTTCGTTCAACAATAAAATTGATTTTACATCCCATATTTCATCCAATCGATTTTTGGA
This sequence comes from uncultured Bacteroidota bacterium, assembly GCA_902586905.1. GTDB lineage: Bacteria > Bacteroidota > Bacteroidia > Flavobacteriales > Flavobacteriaceae > UBA724. The sequence goes on from CACIJH010000016.1 coordinate 22,687, forward strand.
GGGTACTGGCAGCATGGTTTTGGATCGAGTAAACAAAATTGCTTATTGTGCAAGGTCGGAGCGTACCAACGAAGAGTTAATTGATCTTTTCTGTAAAGAAATGGGATATACATCGTTTGTATTTTCGTCTTTTCAGACTGTGAATGGGCAACGAAAACCTATATATCACACTAATGTAATGATGAGTATTGGTCTTGATTTTGCAATGGTTTGTCTTCAGTCTATTGATGATCCTGATGAGCGAAATACACTGATTGATTATTTCAATAATACTGGAAAAAGAATCTTAGAACTGAGTGAAGATCAGATCCATCAATTTGCAGGAAATGCACTGGAATTGAAATCAGACAATGGGGCACGCTTACTTGCTCTGAGTAGCAGAGGTTATCATGCATTGACAAGTACCCAAGTAGAGGAATTATCAGATCAACTCAAAATTATTCATTCGCCTTTGTCTACAATCGAACAGCTTGGAGGGGGTAGCGCTCGATGTATGATGGCAGAGATATTTATGTAGGATTTTGCATATACTTCGCCTTTTGGGCTGTAATCTTTAAAAAAAATGAATGGGTGTTTTTAGTTGCTTGAATCTCGATTTTCTGTCCATCTGAATGGATCGAATAAGTCGTTGATTTTCCCTTAAAAATTGTGAGTTTGTAAAAGGGAATAACAAGGGCGAAAGTTTCAAGTAAACTCCGAAATCGAACAATAATTCCCTTGGGTCGAATTTCGATATTACACACGTCAAGATTATTGTCTAGTAAAAGCAGATTGGCAATTTTGGGACTGCTGCTAACGATCTGTAGTTTTGGAGATCCAACCCCAGCCAACTTCAAACGCATACGAAGATTAAATGGCTTACCGACCAAATCAGTAATGACTTGCTCTTGTTTAGGATCTCGATAAGAAACATTTGTTAGCATCAAACAAAGGTAAGGGAAAGAAATTCAACCCAAAAGGACTTATCTTTGCAACAAATACAATTCATGCAATTGGTAGATCAGATTCGGCAACATGTTCAAAAATTTGCAACATACCACCACAGTGTTCAAATTGACGCTGTTGAGGTACAGCCTACAAAAAAAGATCACGAGGGAGATGTCACTGTAGTTGTGTTTCCCCTCCTTCGTTTTATCAAATCAAATCCTGTTGACTTGGCAACTGCTTTGGGAGAGTATTTGCAAAGCCAAATCGATGAGATTAAAGCATATCATGTCATTCAAGGATTTCTGAATTTGATGATTGATGATACCTACTATCTCAGATTTCTTTCTGACATAAAATCACCAGAATCCTTTGGAATTAAACCAGTAACAGAAAACAGTAAAAAGATATTGGTTGAGTTTTCTTCTCCTAATACAAACAAACCATTACATCTAGGGCATATTCGAAACAATTTGTTGGGGGTATCTGTATCTGCGTTGCTAACAGCTGCCGGCAATCATGTTCACAAGACCCAGATCATCAACGATCGAGGGATTCACATTTGCAAATCTATGATCGCTTGGCAAAAATTTGGGAACGATGAAACGCCCCAATCTACAGGTGAAAAAGGGGATGAGTTTGTTGGGCGATATTATGTTGCGTTTAATTCTGAGTATACCAAACAATTGGAGGAGCTGATGAAAACTGGCATTGAAGAAGAACAAGCCAAAAATCAAGCTCCAATCCTGTTGGAGGCGCAAGACATGCTGCGAAAATGGGAAGCAGGAGACAAGCAGATTCATGAATTATGGGCCAAGATGAATGGCTGGGTTTATGATGGCTTTGCGCAAACATACAAGCAACTCGGCGTATCTTTTGACTCGTATTACTATGAAAGTGATACGTATTTACTTGGGAAAGATATTGTTGATGAAGGCTTGTCTAAAGGAGTTTTTTTCAAAAAAGAGGATGGATCAGTCTGGTGTGACCTGAGTGATGATGGGTTGGATGAAAAACTGGTTCTTCGTGCAGATGGCACTTCTGTTTACATCACACAAGATTTGGGTACAGCAGTGTTGCGATTTAAAGATCACCCGAAGATGGATGGGATGGTCTATACAGTTGGCAACGAACAAGACTATCACTTCAAAGTCTTGTTTCTGATTTTGAACAAACTTGGTTATAAATGGGCTCCACAGCTACATCATTTGAGCTATGGAATGGTCGATTTGCCCTCTGGAAAAATGAAGAGTCGTGAGGGTACTGTTGTAGATGCCGATGGTTTGATGGCTGAAATGAACGAAACCGCAGAGAATATAGCCTCTTCTCTAGGTAAACTCGATGGACTAAATGAACAAACGAAAAAGGAGTTATATCAACAGATTGGAATGGGTGCTTTAAAATACTATATATTGAAAGTTGACCCAACAAAAAGAATTCTTTTCGATCCAAAAGAATCAGTTGATTTTAATGGAAATACAGGTCCTTTTATTCAATACACCTATGCTCGTATTCAATCGATTTTAAAACATGACGATGACAGGGATGATACTATCGCTACTGACATTCCCCTAGACCCCAAAGAAAAAGAATTGATAAAGTGGTTAGAGATGTATCCTCAAATGATACAAAATGCTGCCTTGCAATACAGTCCTGCACTTATTGCCAATTACACCTATGAGTTGGTCAAACGCTTTAATTCATATTACCAAAAAGTGGTGATCTTATCTGAGGAGCAGGCATTACGTCAGTTTAGAGTACGTTTGGCTGGTCAGGTTGGGTATGTGATTCAGTCCGGTATGCAGATTCTTGGAATTCAATGCCCAAATCAGATGTAAAAAAAACCACCCGAAGGTGGTTTTTTAGTATAATATGGTTTTGGTAATTGCTTACTTCGTTTCCTTAACGGCAGCTGCATAAACAACTAAACCAAATCCAATTTTGTTAATCGCATCACCAATATTGTAAACGACATTCATGTCAAGACCAATATTTGCCATTCCAGCATACCATAGACCTGGGTCAGCTTGCGCTGTTCCAATCATATACCCTAAAGGATAGATTGCCCAACCTACGAGTACAAACCAGAATAGAGTGTTGTGTGCTTTTTCAACTGAACCTCCAGCAGACTTTGCAAGTTTTGAAAGGTCTCCATATTTGATCATGTAGACGATTGCAAAATATGCTAAACCTGAAAACAGACCCCAAAGTGCAGCGTTACCCATTCCTGCTTCACCAACATAACCAGTGATAAGCATTACAAGTGACAATACAATTAAATCACGAAGGTGCTTTGTTGTAGCTCCTGCTACTTTGAGAAGAAGATAAAACTCAACACACATCAATGGAACAGTTAAGATCCAGTCGATGTAACGAATAGAAGTGATATCTCCAGCAGTACCTCCATCAAGCTCACTACGCATGTAGTAATAGTGAACCGCAGCGATGAAAGTAATAAGTCCAGAAATTAAAATTGAATTTCTCCACTTCTTGTCAAATTGACTTAATGACAAGAAAAAGAATGCAGACGCACCCATTAGGGCCATGGTTCCAATAAAGAACGTAAATTCTTCAAGTCCCATACCGCCAGCATGATTATCAATAATATATAATAAATTAGTCATAGTTCTTTTAAAATTATTGTTTAGACAAATCTAAATAAAATTAAACAAATCAGCTATATTTATTTAAAA
>CACIJH010000017.1 GCA_902586905.1 uncultured Bacteroidota bacterium
CACCATTGATGAATTGATGACCCATGTCAAAGCTCCTGATTTTCCAACAGGTGGTATCATCTATGGTTATGAAGGTGTAAAGGAGGCTTTCCACACTGGTAGAGGACGTGTTGTACTACGTGCAAAGGCTGAGATCGAAGAGGTTGATGGGCGTGAATGTATCATCGTAACAGAAATTCCTTATCAAGTCAATAAAGCGGAGATGATTCGAAAAACCGCTGAGATGGTAAACGATAAAAAAATTGAAGGAATCTCTAATATTCGTGATGAGTCCGATCGAAAGGGGATGAGAATCGTTTACATTCTCAAAAGAGATGCTGTACCAAACATTGTTTTGAACATGTTGTACAAGTATACATCCTTACAGTCTTCCTTTAGTGTTAACAACATCGCCCTGGTCAATGGTCGCCCAGAGCTGCTAAACCTCAAGCAATTGATTGGTCATTTTATCGATCATCGACATGAAGTGGTTGTTCGCCGAACGACCTACGAGCTGAAAAAAGCAGAGGAACGCGCGCACATTCTTGAAGGAATGATCGTTGCGTCAGACAATATTGATGAAGTCATCGCACTGATAAAAGCATCATCCAATGCTGACGAAGCACGGCAAAAACTCATCAAAAAATTTAGTTTATCTGAAGTACAGGCGAAAGCCATTGTTGAGATGCGCTTGCGCCAGCTCACAGGTCTTGAACAAGACAAACTACGAGCAGAGTATGATGAATTGATATCGACAATCAAAGATTTAAAGGACATACTCGCCAACAAAGAACGTCGTATGGGCATCATCAAAACTGAGACGAACTACATCGTCGAAAAGTATGGAGATGAACGTCGATCTGAAATCAATTTTGTGGGTGGTTCGTTCCGCATTGAGGATATGATTCCAGACGATAAGGTAGTGATTACCATTTCGCACGCAGGATATATCAAGAGAACACCACTAGCAGAATATAAAACACAAAATCGTGGTGGTGTTGGACAGAAGGCATCAACAACTAGAAATGAGGACTTTTTGGAACACTTGTTCATTGGGACAAATCACCAGTACATGTTGTTTTTCACACAAAAAGGAAGATGTTTCTGGTTGCGTGTATTTGAGATTCCTGAGGGATCTAAAACGTCAAAAGGTCGTGCGATACAAAACCTGATCAACATCGAACAAGATGATAAGGTCATGGCATTTATTTGTACACAGGACTTGAAAGATGAAGAATATATCAATTCTCATTATGTCATTATGGCTACAAAAAAAGGTCAGGTAAAGAAGACATCTTTGGAGCAATATTCTCGTCCTCGATCAAATGGAATCAATGCCATTACCATCAAAGAAGGAGACGTGCTGTTGGAAGCAAAATTGACAACTGGTCAGTCGCAAGTTGTTTTGGCAGTGAGGTCTGGTAAAGCCATTCGTTTTGAGGAAAACAAAACAAGACCTATGGGTCGTAACGCCTCTGGTGTTATAGGGATCAGGCTCGCCGATGACAATGATGAAGTGATTGGAATGATCTCTGTCAATGATATGGATTCTGATATCTTAGTCGTTTCTGAAAATGGCTATGGAAAGCGTTCAAAGCTAGATGATTATCGAATGACAAATCGTGGTGGGAAAGGCGTTAAAACGATATCTGTTACTGAAAAGACAGGTAGTCTAGTATCGATTAAAAACGTTTCAGATAGTGATGACTTGATGATCATCAACAAGTCGGGTATTGCCATTCGTATGGAAGTCGAAAGTCTTCGAGTGATGGGGAGAGCAACGCAAGGAGTTCGCCTGATCAATCTTCGTGAAAACGACTCCATTGCAGCTGTTGCAAAGGTGTTAAAAGATGACGATGAAATTGAAGACGTCGAAGATATTGAGGTTGATATGTCCTCTGAATCTGAAAGTGAATCATAACTAAAATCAAAATATATAATTATGTTTAAGCAAATTTATATCCCCTTTATACTCTTACTCTCATTATCTCTTTTTGCACAAAAAAAAGAGTTAAAATCAGTTGATAAACTCATTCAAAATGAAGATTATGCATCTGCATTGGAACAGTTATTGGCAGTGCAATCACTTGTTGAAGGTTCTGAACTGAAATACCAAGCGCAATATCAGTTTTTGGCTGGAAAAATCTATGGTGAGCAAAAACAGTTTGGCGCAGCTTTTGAAGCTTTGGCTTCAGCCAAGCAGCTTGAGGCAGAAAATGGCAGTTCCAAGCACACTGCAGATATAAATGTGTTGGTGAATGAATTTAGTAATCAAGCAATCAATCAGGCTGTTGAGGAAAATCAGAATGCAAATTATACTGTTGCTGCAGACTTGCTTGTCATGGTTTACAATGTTGACAAAGAGCAAAACACAGACTACTTATATTTTGCTGCTTCTAGTGCAGTAAATGGAGGTGATTTCGATCGAGCACTTGCATACTATCAAGAGCTCAAAGACATGAATTACACTGGCTCGGTAGAAAAATTTTATGCAACCAAAAGCGATACTGGTGAAGAAATCGAGTTGTCTGCCGAGACCTATGTTCTTTTTCAAAAACAAAAAGAGTACTCGAATTTTAGAACTGAAATGACAGAATCCAAACTGCCAGAGATTGTTAAAAACATTGCTTTGATATATGTTCAGCAAAAGAGAAATGATTTGGCCATAAGTGCCATCAAAGAAGCGCGAGAGGCCAACCCTTTGGATGTTGGTTTAATTCTCACAGAAGCAAATCTTTACATCCAGTTGGGTGATAAGGAAAAATTTGGTGACTTGATGAAAGAAGCCATCGAGAAGGATCCCAACAATCATATTTTGTATTTCAACTTGGGTGTGATCACAGCCGAGCAGGGTGATAGAGTAAAAGCTCGCTCATACTATGAAAGTGCGATTGAATTGGATCCGACCTATGCTGCTTCATACCTCAACTTAGCTGCACTGATTTTAGATGAAGAGCCTGAAATCGTTGAAAAGATGAATGCCTTGGGCAATTCTCGTGCTGACAACATAAAATACGGACAGCTTCAAAAAGAAAGAGAATCACTTTTTTTGGAGGCAGTACCAGTTTTGGAAAAACTCAACGAAGTTGACCCAACCAATATCGAAGCACTAACAACCCTAAAAAACATCTTTGGAACAATAGGTGATGCTGCCAATTTTAAATTGATGAAAGCCAAACTAGAGGAGTTAGGGCAATAGTTTAGAATTCAATTTTCTTAATCACACGAAGCTTGTGCGTATGCTTGTTTTGGGCATTGTTAAATATGCCAGTTTGATCAAGCCGATCAATTCTCACTTGCCCAAATGCATGTATGATATGATAGTCTGACATGATGATGCCCACATGTGTGATTTTGCCTTCTTCATCATCAAAAAATGCTAAGTCACCTGCTTCACTTTCATCAATAAATCCTAAGGTTTCCCCATGCTCAGCTTGGAGGTAAGCATCTCTCGGCAATTGGACGCCATGAAGTTGATATACACACTGAACAAACCCAGAGCAATCGATGCCAAAAGGAGATTTACCTCCCCACATATAGGGGCTGTTTAGGTAGTGCAGGGCAGTGTTGACTAGATTGTCTTTTGATTTGGGATTTTCGAGTTGTTTGCCTTCAAATCGATGACCTAATGTTTGGGCTGAACTCACTTGACTTCCAATAGTTGTTGGAAAAAGAATTTCATCTCCTTTCCAAATAAAATCAACGAGTTCGGAGGAATATACTTTTGAGGTATTTTGCAGCTTTTCAAAAGTCGTTTTTTCGATAAGTAAAAAGTGCTTGTTGTTGATCCAACCTTCATAACCATCACTTTCATTTTGAATTTTTGACCACGACTTGCGCGCATCAACAACAGTGAAAAACTCTCCATAAAGTAGCTGAGATGTTTGTTCGCTCGTATTTTTTGGTTCTGCCCTTAGTGGGACAATACTCAATGGGCATATTCCATACTGCATAGACCAAAAATACAAACAAATTGGAATCGATTGGCGAAAGAAATTGAGAAAACGTATTTTTGACCCATAAGATAGCGATGCAATTTTTCTACAAATACCAGTCTTTCATCTATAAGGTCATCCTTTTTTTGATCACTATCTTCTGTTTGGTTTACCTTTTTCCGCGAAGCGGAGGATTTAAATACAACTACCAAACAGGAAAACCATGGCCTTACGAAACACTTTTAGCACCTTTCGACTTCCCAATTGCCAAGTCGGAGGAGGAGCTCAATGCCGAACGACAAGCAGTAGCACAAGAAAGCCCACTGATCTTCACAATAGATACCTTAGCCGAGCAGCGATCACTGGATAGAACCAGAAAATGGATTCGCCAACAAGTCACTCCCTTTTCTTCGTCAAGGATTCTAAGAGATTGGGATCGCTATCTCAACAACCTGTATTCACCAGGTCTGATCGATGCATCATTTGCCATACAAAGCGCAAAACCAATTTTGGTTGTCAGGGACAACAGTGCTCAGAAACTATTGTTTTCAGATCTAAAAATCAATGATAGCCTTCCATTTTCAAATGAAAGCGCTTTACTCAATGGCATTATTGCCAATGCCTCCAATCGATTGATTTTAAACGAATATATTGAGTCGAATCTAGTTTTAGACTCTCTGCTAACAAGGCAAAAATTGGAAGAGTCTTTGTCCCTCATACTCCCAACACGTGGGGTGGTTGCAGAAGGAGAACGAATCATTGCGCAAGGGGAGGTTGTCGATCAAAAAAGATTTCAAATTTTAAATTCACTGCGTGTTGAATACCTCAGTGACTTGTGGGCTTCAAGCGAGCAGTCGATTATTATTGGTTATTCAATACTGGTTTCAATCCTCATTTTTCTGACTTTTTTGTTTTTGTGGCGCTACCGTCCCTTGGTTTATGAAAACAACACCAAGGTTGTTTTTGTTTTCTCCACTATCTTGATCATGGTCGCAGCAATCAAATTGGCGATGACTTACAATATTAATTTTGTTTATGTTGTGCCACTTTGCATTGTACCACTACTGCTCAAAACTTTCTTCGACACACGACTCGCCTTTTTTGTATTCCTAATGGGCTTGTTGCTCATTGGTTTTATGGTACCGAGTGACTTCTCATTTATATTTATGCAGCTTGTTGCTGGAGCAATCGCCACATTAACAATGCCTGATTTATATAAACGAGCAAACCTTTTTGTCGTTGCCGTTCTCATCGTTGTTTCCTATGTTTTTTGTTATATATCTTTTCATATGATATATGAGGGAAATCTATCGACAGTGTCTCTAGATAACCTTGGGTTTTTGCTGATCAATGGTTTGGGTATTCTTTTTGTGCATCCACTGGTATATATTTTTGAAAAGATATTTGGTTTGGTTTCCGACTTATCTCTTTTAGAACTTTCGGACACAAATTCAAAAATACTCAGAACTCTTTCAGAAAAGGCACCTGGTACATTTCATCACTCTTTACAAGTTGCAAATATTGCAGAGGCAGCTGCCAATGAAGTAAACGCCAACGCCTTACTTGTAAGGGTAGGGGCATTGTATCATGATATTGGCAAGATGAATAACCCACTTTATTTTAGTGAAAATCAATCAACAAACTACAACCCCCATCACGAGCTTGATCCATTTGAAAGCAGTCGTTTGATTCTCAATCATATCAGCGATGGAATTGAAATTGCCAAACGCAACAATTTACCTGATCGTATCATCGATTTTATTCGTACTCATCATGGGACTACACCCACGCGATACTTTTATCATAAGGCAAAAAAAGAAAATGAAGATGTAGACAAATCTATATTCTGCTATCCTGGACCTAAGCCATATTCAAAAGAAACGGCGATACTAATGATGGCCGATAGTGTCGAGGCAGCATCAAAAAGTTTGCAAGAGCCAACAGCTGAGGGAATCGCTAGCTTTGTGCAAAAAATTATTGAAGAACAAGCAGAAGAAAACCAATTTGATGAGGCAGATATCAGTTTGCGAGAAATTGAATTAATCAAAAAGATATTAATCGAAAAACTGATTAATGTCTATCATTTGAGAGAAGTTTATCCTGAATAGTTTAGTTGCCTTTTGAATCTTGAGGCATGGTTTTTGAAGCTAACTCCAAAGTTCAATAGATATGAAAGCACATCCTTTATTTCTTTCCGTTATTTTTCTTTTCATTTCATGCGAAAGGGATACTGACAATATTGATGATGAAGATTGGGTGAATGTGACTTATGTGACCCCAGTTTATCAAACAGCATCTGCTATTGCAGAACAAGTAACAGTTGAAGACCTCAAAGAGCAAACCTCGCTTGGTAAAATTATTACCTATCAAAATTATGTTTTTGTCAATGAGCCAATGGAAGGTGTACATATTGTTGACAATTCTGACCCTTCAAATCCTACCAACCTTTCTTTTTTATCTATCCCAGGGAATTTGGATATCTCCATCATTGACGATTATTTATTTATTGATATGTTTTCCTCTCTGGCAGTGTTCGATATCAGTGATTTGTCTAAAATCCAAGAAAATAATTTGATTGAAGCAGTTAAAAGTGGTGTCAGTATAGCTGGAGCTCATGGCGGACTTGTAGATGCTTTTAGAAAAAGCACCAATTATCAGTTTTTATTGGGGGCCAATGGGTAGCACATCCAGGTGGTTTGGTTACGTTTGACATTGAAATTTTAGAAGACGAATTAACTGCAGGGATTGAAGACTTTACGATCAATACAGAACAATATTATATGCATTTCGACCCCAATATTGAAATTATTGCACAAACCAGATTCTCAGGTGAATACTCTGAGTGGATACAAGATGTGGTCATGCCAGTTGCTTGGAAAAAAAGCTATGGTAAAGGCAAAGTTTTTTTTATATCTGTTGGTCATGACCCCAACGAGTTTATCAATCATCCCCAAGCGTGGAAACTCCTCACCAATGGGTTTACTTGGGCGTCAAATTAATAAACAAAGTCCCAGCATCAAATGAATACATTGATCAAGCACTACAACTGATCAACAACTCTCATTATTTGGATACAGCCGATAGTCTAAAAACTGTTTTTGAATTGTATTTTTCACCTGGGTTAAGTCTAACTGAAGGAAAATTTTTCTGATTAGGTGAGTTGGGGTAATGTTGTGTTTCAAAACAAAAACCTGTCCGATGTTGGTAGGTGCCATTTGATTTATTTGGCAGTGTGCCATCAAGAAAATTACCAGAATACAACTGAATACCAGGTTCATCAGAAAAAACTTCGAGCATTCTTCCACTCGCTGGTTCAAAAGCAGACGCAACAAAACGCAACCCTTTGTCTTGATCGTTCAGCACCCAACAGTGGTCATAGCCCATTCCGTTTTCAAGTTGCGTGTTTTTATCATTGATTTGTTGTCCAATAGCTTTTGGTTTTCTAAAATCAAAAGGCGTTTCATTCACATCTCGAAACACACCTGTTGGAATCAGTGCATTGTCCACTGGCAAAAAGGAATCGGCATTGATAACGACCTCGTGATCTAAAATATCTTGATTGAAGTCTGCTGCTAAGTTGAAATATGAATGCTGCGTTAGATTAACAATCGTTGGTTTGTCTGTTGTAGCTTCATAGCTTACGCTCAGTTCGTCTTCATTGTTTAGGGTATAGGTAACTTTAGTTTCTAGATTCCCAGGATAACCCTCTTCCATGTCTTTACTCAGATAGCTGAGTGCCAGAGATACTGTTGAGTCGCTAACGATATTTTTTGCATCCCAAACGACTTTATCAAAACCTTTTAGACCACCATGGAGATGATTGGGTTCATTGTTTGCTGCCAGTGTATATTCTTGATCGTCTATCTTGAATTTCCCTCCCGCAATTCGATTGCCATAGCGACCTATAAGTGCACCAAAATATGGAGTTTCAGCCTCATATTCAGCCAAAGTATTGTATCCTAGTACAATATCCTCATAATCCCCATTTTTGTCTACAGCTGTCCAAGAAGTTATAATTCCGCCATAGTTGATGATGCGAACCTCCATTCCTTTGTTGTTAGACAAAATATACTGATCAACATCAGTGCCATCCATTGTTTTACCAAATTGGGTTTTATCTATTGTTGGGATTGGCATTTTTTTGGAAATTTTGGTGCAACTGTAAGATATTGTAACTAAAAATAGGACGATTAATATTTTTATTTTTTTCATCGATTGAGCAAAACTTTAAAATTTTGAATATTGTCACGCTGTTGGATTTGAATAAAATACAAGCCTTCTCTTAATGCTGATAAATCTAAGCTTTTTTCATTGGATACTGTTTGTTCAAATAATTTTTTCCCTGTGATGGAGAAAACCGAACATTGAATTTGGGTATCACTACCAGAAAAGAAAATATGACCAGAAGTTGGGTTTGGGAAAATTGTTATCGGGTTGACTTTCTGTAACTGTTGACGCAGTGTTGCGGAAAGATCAAAAACAAAACTATTGATGGACTTGGGAGTTAAATCTGTTTCTATATATCGCTGATCGGCAATAACATCTATTTCAGATTTTTGAAAATCAATACTAGCATCAGTTGTATAACGAAATATTTCAGATGTATTGTAAGGGATCTCAACAGTCATAGGGATCGTTTGGACACCTGAATTAAACACATGCGTAACCAGTTGATTTTCATCGGGATGGAGAAATGTGGTAACATACAAATCACTTTCAGTCTGCGTGTGAGAAATTCTGATAAATCCCTTGCTCGATAAAGTTGAAAAGTGCTTGAATGCAAAATAACGTTTTGGAATGATAACGTTCTCAGCATCGTCCCAAACCACCAATCCAGAGGAACCTTCTTTTTCACCCACCTCTGGCGTGGCATAGATATGCTTATCAAAAAGTAAATGAACCAAATAAGCTGTCATTCCACCTTCATTAAAACCTCTTGTTATCCACTGTATGTAATCTGATGCATCGTCCATGCTAAAATCTAAAGTTTTCAAGTTTGCAGACTCTGTTACCCATACTGGCTTACCATCTGCTTCTGAGGCTAGGAATGACCAATTCGCATCATGATTTGAGTCATAATAGGTATGGGTAGCGACAACATCTACTGCGCTTTTTGTCGCCGAGTCTTGAAACATATTTTGTATATAGCTTACAGCCGAATTTACAGCTGTTAATTTATCACTATCTCCTGGGCTCACTCTTGCTGCTTCAGGACTTATAATATCGACCGACGAAAAGGGAGAAGCGTCTAGGCGACTTCTTAGAACTGGAATAACATTCACCAATTCATTTGGGGTTAGATTCATAGACTCATAGGTGTTTAGAAAATCAGGTTCATTTGTGATAGACACTTCAGATACATCTATATCAAAATATTGTTTTAATCCTTTGAGAAAAATCTCTATGTATTCTGAAAACTCTTGCGCCATACCCACTTTTAATGTGTTGAGTGATACATCCTCATTCGCTGAGCTTCGTTTATGTGATTCGTTTACTTTCATCCAACCTGGTGCGCTGTTGCAATTCCCTATCAAATGGTCAATCCCAACTTCGCTTTTGGAAATGGCTCTTTGTATCGTTTCTCCAACCTTAAATGATCCGCCTGTATAGTAATACCATGATGTATTGTTAAGATCAATGAGATTTGGATCATCATTATCATTTTGATTGTTTTCAATCGTGTGATGAATAAAAAATCGAAGCATATTGATTTTTAAATCCTTGTAAATCAGATCTTCAACGAGGTCTCTTTTAGATTGTGATAAATCATTCAGATAGTCAGTTCTTCGCTTTATTCCGCCTCCAAAACCTTGAATCGTTTGAAAACGCTCATTGATATTGATCGAAATCACATTACCTGGCATTGCATTAATTTCATCTAAATAATAAGTTGAATTTGCATTTAAATAGCGAAAACTTATTTGGTAGCTTGGTACACTTTGGCTCGTTGTAAAAGTATGTGAATACTGTTTCCAATTTTGCGTTAGTTCAAAAGTAGTTTGCTTAAAAACTGAGCTGCCAACAGTGGGGTCACTCAGACACAATTTCAGTTCTGATCCAGCTTGATCTGATGCAGCTTTTGCGAAAAAGGAAATGGTTACTTTTTGATTCGCACCCACAGAAAACGGGTGGTCAGACTTTGTTTGCACACTGTATTGATGGCTACCTAATGCATTCACCTGTGTCCGAAGTGCTTTTGTGCTACCAAACAATTCATTATTATCAACCACATCAAAAATTGCATTTGACCCACCTATCGACTGATTTGTCCACGTTGTAAATCCATTATCAGATGTCTGCTCAAGCTCTCCATTTTGTATCGGCAACTCTTGCGAATATGAACTCATCACACACAGGGCAATCGTAATAAATACACTTAAATATTTCATTTTTCTATATTAGGGCTAAAATTGACCATTGAATAGTACATTAAATTCATTCCATAGCATCTATTGTTCATACTGGCAAAAAATCATATTTATAGTTGCTATTGGTTCTTTGCATGCACAAACTTTCAAAAATCCAATTTTAGCTGGGGGATATCCCGATCCATCGATATGCAGAGTTGGGGATGAATTTGTTATGGCCAATTCATCTTTTGAGTACTTTCCTGCATTACCGATTCATAAAAGCAAAGATCTGGTGAATTGGGAATTGGTAGGTCATGGCCTAAATCGATTGGAACAAGTTTCAGGGCAAATAAATTTGATTGACGTGCAGTCGAATGGAGGTATATATGCGCCTACCATTCGTTATCATAATGGGAAATATCATATCGTAACTACCAATGTTTATTACGATGAAATAAAACAACGATCAACTGCAACCAACTTTATCATTACATCCTCAAAACCTGAAGGTCCATGGTCAAATCCAATTGTGATAAAAGGCGCACCAGGCATAGACCCCGATATCTTTTTTGATGACGATGGTAGGTTTTGGTATACAGGGATGCATCAACCATCTGATCCCACTTTTACTAATGAAAAAGAAATATGGATACAAGAGTTGGATCCAAATAGCTTTCAGCTTATCGGCCAGCGTTTTTTTGTTTGGCGGGGTGCATGTGGAGGTGTTTGGGCAGAGGGACCTCACATCTATAAAAAAGATGGTAACTATTATTTAATAATTGCTGAAGGTGGTACTTCATTCAATCACTCTATTATGGTAGCTGTGAGCGATAGCATCACAGGTACTTATGTTTCCAATGAACGCAATCCTATTTTTAGCTCAAGGCATCTGTCCTATGACAACTGGGTACACAGTACTGGTCATGGCGATTTGGTTGAGCTTGAGGATGGTAGATGGTATATTGTGATGCTGGGTATTCGAGGAGATGTGAAGCGTAAATCAAATATGGGACGAGAAACATTTATCGCTCCTGTTTCTTGGGAAAGAGAGCCCTATGAATGGAAAGAAAGAAAAATAGTATGGCCTGTCATTGCTCCTCAGTCTGGGATGATTTTGAAAAATAATCCGAATATTTTTAGTGAAACCATCCAAAACAAAGAGACTTTTTTTGTTGATGACTTCAATGACACCAATTTGGGTCTTGCATGGAATCACAGACGAGCACCAATGCAAAATATGTTTGATTTGGAAAGCAATCCTGGTTCTTTAAGAGTGTACACCAATCCCAACAAATTGCAAGAGAGAAAACGCGCAAATTTTACTGGAATAAAACAAACTGAAAGTGAATTCAGTTTTGAAACGAAAATGACTTTTTCTCCCTCTAGTAACAGCGACGAGTCAGGTATTGCTATTGTTCAAAAAGACAATAATTTTTTGTCATTTACCATCAAACGATTAGGAGATGATATTTCTCTTGAGCTAAAACTTATGAATAAAATAGAAACGAGTATTGCTTCAAAAAAAATTAACTATAATTCCACATTGCCAATTCAGCTAAAAGTAGAATCATATCAAAATAATTATCGATTTTATTATGCTCTAAAAAATGACAACTTTCGGTTGTTTGCAGAAGCGCCTGCAGATCATTTGTTGAGTCATGGGTTTACTGGTGCACATATTGGTTTGTATGCAACGAGCAATGGGAAAACCAGCAGTGGTTACGCTGATTTTGATCTGGTTGAATATAAATCTGTAAAAAATTGAAAATAAAACTATTGTATGTCATTTTATTGATCAGTGTATTATCGTGCAAACAATCTGAAATCAACTCCCAATCACTGGAAGTTAAAATTCTTACATCTAAAACAATTTTATTCGAGCAACAAATTGATGATGATATGGTTAGTCGTCCTGTAATCATTGAAACCTCTGCAGACACTGATCATCTAAAATCATATCCCATTGTGATTGCTCTCCACGGCAGAGGAGGCTCAAACAACAATTGGGTGCAACCACTTTCCAAGTTTACAAATTCGGGCGAATTTATTGGGGTATATCCACAAGGACATTTCAATTCATGGAATTTAGGTCAAGAACCCTCTACTGCAGACGACATTGTATTTATTTCCAACATTATAGACACTTTACTCTCCTATTCAAATGTAGATGAGAATAAGATTTTTGCAGTCGGGAATTCCAATGGCTCAGGTATGGTGAATGTGTTGGGAGGTGTCAACAAAAGACTGAAAGCGATCGCACCAGTCGCATCACAGTTGACTGAGCGAACAAAAATAAAGTCAAACGCAATTCCTTTATCAATTTTTCAGGTTAATGGCGATCAAGACTTACTCATCCCAATCGATGGGGGAATGAAACTTGGGCATCCGTTTTTGAGTGCTTCTGAAAGTGCAAAGAAATGGGCTACACATTTTAATTGTAATCATAACGTAACTGTTGAAGAATCAGAACAAACAGTTTTGCATACATATTCTGACTGTGATGATAACGTAGTTGTGAAATACCTCGTTGTTAAGGGAGCAGGACATGCTACCACCAGAGATTATACATCGCTATGGGATGACGTTTGGGATTTTTTCAGCTCACTTGACTAAAATCACATTTCATTATAAATTATGACGAATAACTTCTACTTCAGCAGTAAAGCTTTTGATAGTTTTGTGTCAAAACAAACTCGAATTGATGAATAAATTTCGGCTATTTCATATAATGTTTTTGATTTGCTTTGTTGTAAAATCTCAACAATATGATGTTCATGTTCCATGGAAATTGGAAGGTGCTAATGAGCGTATCGATACATATCGAAAAGGGAAGGCTAAGCTCCTTTTTGTAGTAGACAACAGCAGCAGTGAGCCTGCTCAATTGGATATAGGATTAGCAAACCATGCATTTAACTTTGGGGTATCAATGACCCAAGAAGGACCCTTTGAAGGAACAGCATATCAAGACATGTATAGACAAAGAGTTTCAGAGGTTTTTAATTTCGTTACCCTAGGTTTTTATTGGGGTGCTAGAGATGAAAAAAGAGGTCTCAATGGTTTCAATAAAAGGATGGATGAAAAAATATCTTGGGCGGTTAGCAACAAAATGAAAATTAAAGGGCATCCATTACTTTGGCATGAATCACTTCCAAAATGGGTCATCAACAACAATGATCCTGAAGAGTTGGAAAAAATTATTTATAAGCGAATTGAGGATTTGATACTTTCATACCCAGAAATAAAATATTGGGATGTGTACAATGAGGCTGTTGCCCCTTTCAAGGAGCATGTAACTCCTAGTGGCGTCACCCGTTGGATAAAATATAAGGGTGGAATTTACCCTGCAATGCTCGAATTATACAATTTAGTGAACCAAATCGATTCGTCTAAGATATATACCAATAACCATTATCATCCCAAAGACCCTGAATTTTTTAAGTTGAATGAATTTTTTATTGAGAAAGGGGTTGGTTATCAAGCCATTGGCATGCAAGCGCATATGCAAACGCAGGATAATGTGCTTGAGGAGCAAGAACTCATCGACCTGATAGATTCATTTGGACCACTGGGCAAAGACATTCAATTTACTGAAGTAACTGTCACGAGTTCTAAGCTTTTTAAGGACTGGAAGGACCACCAAGTTTTTTTGAATAAAAGAAAAGAGTCCAGAAGAGAAGGTAAACAATTGACGTTGCCAAGCCTCGAAGAAAGAGAGAACTATCAAGCTGCATACATCAAAGACTTATATACGCTTTTATTTAGCCAGCCAAGTGTGAGCTCTGTGACAATGTGGAATTTGACAGATCGAAATGCCTGGAGAGGACATGCAGGTGGTATTTTGGATCAAGAATTGCAACCTAAAAAAGCATTTTACACCCTAAAAACCTTAATTAAAGAAACTTGGACAACAAGTATTAAAAAAGATATAAACCTCAACGAAGAGTTTCATTTTACTGGGTTTTATGGTCAATATGAGGGAACTGTTTCAGTTGGCAATAAACGCTACAAATTTTCTTTTGATCATAAAAAAGAAAATGAGGGTGTGATCAAAATTAAACTTCAGGGGTAAGTTTTAATTTCTAAGGTTAGCATATTTGAACTGGTCTTCCAAGGAAACTCCATAAATTCCCTCAAGCTCGTCTATATTTTTGCGATAAAATTTTGTCTCAGGAGGCATACTCAACGATTTCCAAAATGCTTCATCATAATTTGGCGCATAATTTGACATATCCAAATTCGAAACACTCTCCCCAGCCTGAAACAAAGATTTATTTTCAATCAAATCAAGGACATAAACTTCATGTCGATAAGCAATTGGAATGTAAACAGGAGGTGTTTTTGATGCGCTTATCATCGCACCTCTTATGTTTTCAGTAAGCTTTGATGCACCTTTCCATTCTCTTTGGTGATAGCTGAGGTAAAGCTTATTGGCTTTATTATTCTTGTATATGTAGGTGGCAGATAATGATTTGCCAATTTTAGGTTTTTTTTCCATTTCTAGCCTAAAAATTTTAGAACTGTCTAGCCCAATATATAGCGTAATCGTTTCCTGTCCATCAATAACCCCTTGAACAATGATTACATCTTCGTCATCGTATGTGCTGTCCCCAATCGTATCCCATTGATAGGATTTTACATTTATCCCTTTGCGTAAAGGATTGTTGTATTCCATATATTTTAGGGCATGTAATTTTTGCTCATTTTTAACAAATCTATAATCTGCTGATGTTCTTGTGTTTTCAATCGAAAATTTATTCAGATACGAGCTTGGCCCTCTATCAATCGCCTTTATGTTTTGCTCGATTAAAAATCTACACGTATTGTCCTCTACAGACCATCGCCTGTACAGCAAATCCAACTCATGGTTTTTGTTCAAAGTGTTTTCTTTCAATTTTTTTAACGCCTGCCGAACATAAAATGAGGTTGAATTTACAACCACTTCATTCAATGATGTTGTCTTTTCCTCAAGAACAATAACCATTTTTTCATTATTCACGATCTCTGATATAGGCAATGTATAGGTAGAAAAACCAAGCGATGAAATACTCAATGTGTCTTTCAGTTCAGCACTCGAAATTTGAAAGTAAAAAGTCCCATCTTCTGTTGAGGTAGTTCCAATATTTTTAGAAATAATGCCAATCGCTGCAAAGGAAATCTCATAGCCAGTATCGTCAATCACCTTTCCCGAAACAGGGATATTTTTTTGTGCATGCAAAGGATATAGCGCAAAAATCAATATGAGAATGAATAGAGAAAAATATCTATTTATTTCTTTTTGATTTATATTCTTCATTCTTCAATCATTAATTCTTTTTTCTCTTTATTACGCAATCGATATTCTTTTGGAATCAAGCCTGTATGCTCCTTAAATCTTTTGGTATAATAGGATGGTGATGAAAAGCCAACCTTGTAACATATTTCTCCAATGGTCATTTCAGTAATTGCCAATAATTCTTTCGACTTTTCCAGTCTCATTGTACGAATCATTTCATTGGCAGATTTTCCAGTCAATTCTTTAATTTTTCGATAGAGTTTACTTCGACTGAGTGCAAGTTCATCAGAAATATCTTGAACGCACAAATCCTCTTTGGAAAGGTTTTGATTAATTACATTGATGACATCCGCAAGAATTTTTTTATCACCACCTGCTGAGTTTATTTCCAAATCGAAACTCTTGAAATAAGCTTCATAAAACCTTTCTCTGGATCGAACCAATTGTCGTATGTGAGTCCTCAAAAGGGCAATGCTAAATGGCTTCTTCAAATACACGTCAGCTCCCAAATCAATACCATTTATTCTTTCATTCTCTCCAACTTTTGCAGTCAGCATGATGATAGGAATATTTGATGTTGACTTATCAGACTTCAATAATCTTGTCATCTGAAAACCATCCATTTCTGGCATCATAATATCAGCAATAATGATATTGGGTTTGTATTTCTTAGCTTTTTCCAACCCTTTTTTACCATTAGAAGCCTCAAGAACTTGGTACTGATTTTTTAATTCAAACTTTAAATACTCACGTAATTCTAAATTGTCTTCTACGATCAACACTGTGTTTTGTTTAGAAAGTTTCGAGTCTCCAAACAGTGGTTGATCAGTATTATCAGTTTCGAAATTATCTTTTGCGCGCAATAATTTTCCATTGCTAACAATCTGGTTGTCAGTTGACGCATGAAAGTTACCATCAGGAATAAAAACTTTAAACGTCGTTCCTACGCCTTGTTCACTTTCAACTTCAATTTTCCCCTTGTGATAGTCAACAAATTTCCTGACAACCTCTAAACCAATCCCAGTGCCACCATAATATTGCTCATTGTTTTCTTCACTCTGATAAAACCGATTGAATATATTTTTTATGTTTTTATTTTTGATTCCAATTCCGGTATCGGTAATATCAAATTCAAAACCACTTTGCGCATTATTTTCATCAATTAGTGGGAAGATTACCCCCTGTTTGTGATGTAAAACTTTGACTTCGATCTTTCCGTTTTCATTGGTAGCCTTAAAAGCATTTGACAATAAATTGAAGAGTATTTTGTCAAACATTGATGTATCGATCCAAATTTTTTTGGGTATAGTTTCAGAGAAATCAATTTGAAAATCAATTTTACGATACTTTGACTCTTCCTCAAAGTGAGATGTGATATTTGCTATTATGGCAAACAAATCAACTTCTTGTACTCGAATCTTCAGCTCACTAAATTGCATTTTTCTAAAATCCATGAGCTCATCAATTAGTCGTTTTAATCGTTTTGTATTTCGATGAATTGTTTTGTGCTTATTTAATATTTCATGAGGTAGATTTATAATTTTCTTTTCAGAAAGAAGCGATTCTAGGGGATTTAAAATAAGGGTTAAAGGGGTTCTAAACTCATGTGAAATATTGGTAAAAAATTGAATTTTTTTGATATGTAACTCCTCAATTTGTTTTCGCTGCTCGCGCTCTATTTCTACTTTTCTTTTTTCAGATAGTCTCAAATATATTAATCTATATATGTAGAATCCCAGCCATAAAAAGCTAAACACATAAAACGATTTGGCCCACCAACTCAACCACCAAGGGCTTAATACTTTGATAAAGATATTTTCAGATTTTTCTGTCCAAAGCCCATCATTATTCGCTGCCTTGAGCTTAAAATTATACTCCCCTGGCTTGATATTAGTAAAGGTTGCCATTCGTTGATGACCAACATAGTTCCAGTCTTCTTCCAAACCCTCTAGCATATATGCATAACTATTTTTTTCCGATCGAGTATGACTAACCCCCATGTACTCTATTGAGAATGATGATTGATTGTGTCTCAACACGAGTGTATCTAATTGATTGAGTGATTTTTTTAGAGCAGAATTTTTTGAAATATCTATTTCATTATTTGAAATTTTAAGTTTTTGAAAGGTCACTTTTGGTAAACTTTCATTTTGCGGAATATCAACTGGGTTAAAATAATTTATACCACCTATTGTTCCAAAATAAAGCGTGCTTTGTTCATTGTAAAAGGAATTGCGATTAACGTTGTTATTTAACAGCCCATCACTCCTGTCAAAAACCCTATAATCATTTGTGTCGGCGTCATATCGAATTAAACCCTTTTCTGTTCCTAACCAAAATGATCCATCATAGGTTTGTGTGATAGAGTTAATTGAAAGATTTCTCATGTCATTTCCATCACCATGCCAAGTGATTTTGTCTTGTTTGGGTGCATAGCTCAACAACCCATAGGCGTCTGTTCCAATCCAAATGGTATTATTTGTATCCTCATATATAGAAAAAACAATCAAATCTGAACTTAAACTCTTAATGACCTGCTGAATTTTTTCATTGATTGAAGTAATCACTTTTGTTTTTGGATTATACCTAAAAACCCCTTTGCGCGTTCCTAGCCATACGTTGTCGTAAGAGTCAACAGTAACCTTTCTGATGTTACCTTGATCAAGTTCAAAATCTGTAAATTGTTTTTCATTGTAGTGGATAAGCTGGTTATTACTGATATCAAACGAATGCAACCCCCCTGAAAATGTGCCGATCCAGATTACTCCATTTGAATCTTCTGAAAAACTAACCACCTTGTTCGATTTTAATTTATGAGGAGTAGAATCAGTATTTATGTTTATAAAATTCTTAGTTCCGTTTCGTAAAAGATATAAGCCATTATACCAAGATGCAATCCAAATATTTTGTTGACCATCAATAAATAAACTTGGGACATCAAAACTACTTAAGCCCTTGGCAATCTTGTTTTTGGGATCATTTAGATGGATATATTCATTTTTAAATGAGTCATAAACATATACGCCATTATCCACTGAACTAAACCACATTCGACCCCGATTGTCTTTTACAATCGAAGAAATTGACAATGGAAAGGGACGAATATTGTCCTGGGTATTGTTTTGCAAAAACTTAAATTTAAAATGATTAGGGTCAAATTTCACTAGACCTCGGTCATAAAAACCGAACCAAATGCGATCCCTGGCATCACAAAGAATAGACCATACTGAATTGGACTGAATTCCAAATGAACTCTCTTTTTCTTTTAGATACTGTTTTAGTACTTTACCATCATATGACACAACAAATAAACCATCGTTTTCAGTACCCAAAATCATGTAACTGTAATTATACTCCTGCACTGCAAAAATCCTCTTCTTTGTGATTTCGTAATGCAGTACCTCAAAGCTAATCACCCCATTTGGAAGGATTTTGAAAAGACCGTTTTCTGCTGTTCCGATCCAAATATTTCCAAAATGGTCTTTACCAAGACTCATGACTTCAGTATTGTTTGGAGTTTTGTTTTTTGTAAACCTATATGAGGCTCTGGTAAGTTTCATTGTATTTCTATCAACAATAAAAACACCATAATTAGAACCAACCCAGACGCGCTTCAATTGATCAACAACAATGTCATTGATTAATAATCCATTTTCATCAATCGAATCTGGGATGCTAATTTTATCAAATACTTTATTTTTTGTATTAAAAAAATAGATACCTTTTTGATGTGTTCCTACCACCAGAACGTCGTTATCTATTTCGCAAAGAGCATGAACATAAGTACTTTCTGAAGCTGGATTAAATAATGAAAAAGACTCGTCATTGGGATTAAAAAAATTAATACCATTTTGGGTAGCAATCCAAAGACCTTGATTTTTTTTGTAAACCAAATCATAAATTGTAGAGTTCGAAATAGAAGTTTCAGAAAATGGATCATGGTTGTAAGTCTCAACATTCAACCCATCATAACGCTTTAAACCACCACCATAAGTCCCAATCCACATATGATTATTCGTATCAGTAGTCATACACGTTATGGCACGATTTCCTACATCTGGGTTTGTCTTTACAAATAATAAAGAAGGGTCTTGCGCACGAACTTGAGCAAAAAATACTATATATATAGTAAATAAAACAATTCGAATCATTAAGTAAAGCTACTATAAAAATTGAATCAAAACTTTGATTTTAATGTATTATTTTAAATAAGCTGTGAAATAAAAGTTTTAATTTAAATAAATTGATGAATTAAAATTACTATGTTTAGTCAATTTTAAAAAATAAAACTGGGGATGGCTTTTACTTACAAATACCAACTGTTAATTCTTCTTTTTTCGCTTTCTATAAATGCGTTTGCTCAATATGTTTCTCATTCAAAACCAAACATATTTATTTACATTGCAGACGATCAAAATAGTTGGGATTATGAAATATTTGGCAATAGTCAAGTGAAAACACAAAATTTTGATCGTTTGGTCAAGGAAGGCTTGCGTTTTTCCAATGCATACACCACGCAGGCGGTTTGTGCACCCAGCAGATCTCAGTTGTTTACAGGACTTTATCCTATGAAAAATGGTTGCTTTGCAAACCATCTTCCTGTCAGAAACGTTAAGGACATCAATGATTTTATGTCTGAATTAGGATATGAAGTCGTACTTGCTGGTAAGGGCCACATCAAGCCAAATTCGGTTTTTAATTGGACTCGCTATTTCCCAACCAATAGTGACAGAGGCATTCCAATCAATAAAGTTGAAGATTATATTGCCAATGCCCAAAAACCACTTTGCATTATTTTCTCATCTGACTTGCCACATGGTCCATTTCCAAAATCAAATGATTATAACAACAAGCCCTTGGACTATGACCCCACATCAAAAAGGGTCTCCTCAAACATTGGTGCTTACAAAGCAGGGTATTATCAAAATATTGAGGATGACAACGCTCAATTGGGCAGCGTTTTACATATGCTTGAAACTGTATCAGATTTGGACGAGTCTGTCTTTGTATATATTTCAGATCATGGCCTGAAAGGAAAATGGAGCGTTCGGGAGACAGGACTTAAAATACCAATGGTTATCCGATGGCCTAAGGTTATTGCTCCCAACACAACAAATGACAAACTCGTTTCTATTGTGGACATTATTCCGACGATAGTTGAAGTCTCAGGTGGAAAAAAAATCGAGAGTCTTGACGGAAAAAGCTTGATGCCTTTGATACAGAACAGTAATACTTCTTTTCGCGATTATATTTTTGGAATCGCAACGCGTCAAAACATACAAAAATGTTATGTTTTTCCTTCGAGGTCTGTTCGTAATCATCGTTATAAATATGTTGTTAATTATAATGCCAAAGAAGTGGTTCAAGATAATCTTGGCTCGAATGAACATATAAATTATTTTATTGAGCGTGGAGCTAATCAATTTGCCGACGTGCCATTTGAGGAGCTCTACGATTTAGAATTAGATCCTTATGAACATGTCAATCTTGCCCAGGACCAGAGTTTATTGGCCATTAAGCAAAAATTATCGGCAGTTCTCAATGACTGGATGATTAGTCAAAATGATATTCTTATCCAGCACAAGATGCCTATCATCAAGCCAACATTGCATCCACTTGATAGACCATCTAAATGGAACAATCCCAAAGAAGAATCTCAATTAACATTATCGAATACTGATTATATCCCATCTCATTATTAGAGGTGTCTTATAAAATAATCATATGAATTTGTTGTATCATTTTTTGGTTGAATATTTATAAAATCAAAAAATATAGGTACTTACATTTAGGCTTTAAAATAACAAACTATGCCTTTTAAAATTCCCTTTGTAAAACCTTTAGCTTTATTCGCCTTTATTTTTCTTTTTCTGTCTTGCATGAACAACACAGGGGCTCAATTAGAAGAAAAGAAAAGTTTACATCCAGACTTTAATAACAGTCCATTGGTTTCTGAAATCTTCACAGCAGACCCTTCGGCGCATATTTTTGAAAATCGAATATATATTTATGCATCACACGATATCGAGTCTGGAGGTATTGAGGATGATAGTGGTAATCATTTTAATATGATTGACTATCATGTTTTATCAATGAATTTGGATGGGAGCGATGTAACAGTTCACCCTGTAGCGCTATCGGTTGATGATGTAGAGTGGGCAGAAAGTAAGTTTTGGGCACCCGACGCTGCATTCAAAAACGGAAAATATTATCTCTACTATCCTGCCAAGGATAAGGACAATGTCTTCAAGTTAGGTGTGGCTGTTAGTGATCGTCCAGAAGGTCCATTTACTCCTCAACCCGAACCTATGAAAGGAAGCTATAGTATCGATCCTGCTGTTTATATCGATGATGATGGTTCAGCATATATATATTTTGGTGGAATTTGGGGCGGACAACTCCAAAGGTGGGAAAATGGATCTTACGACAAGAATGGTTCTTTGAAGGATTTGGGAGTGCCAGATGCACCTTCGATAATGCCACGAATGGCCAAGCTGACAGATGATATGCTTGAGTTTTCAGAAGAGGTACAAACGATCGACATCATTGATAAAGATGGAAATCCAATTTTGACCAAAGACCTAGAGCGTCGCTTTTTTGAAGCACCTTGGATTCACAAATACGAGGGTGTGTATTATATGTCCTATTCTACAGGAGACACACATCTAATCGCATATGCAACAAGTGATAACCCCTATGGCCCATTTGTCTATCAGGGAACAATGCATGAGCCTGTACAGGGATGGACAAACCATCACTCAACATTGAAGGTTGCAGACCAATGGTTTTTTTTTATCACGACACAGAATTGTCAGGAAAAACACATCTAAGAAATGTGAAGTTCACTTCATTTGATCACAATAGTGATGGAAGTATTGACCCAATAAAAACATATTTTGGTTCTGATTTTAGATTTTAATAAACATTATATTTGTTTAGTTTAGGCTTAGATATCGGAAGTTCGTCAGTAAAAGCTGCTTTGACTGAAACCCTTACAGGGAAAAAAATCGCTTTTGTGCAAGAGCCAAAAGATGAGATGGAAATGATAAGTGTTCAGTCGTCGTGGGCAGAGCAAGATCCTAATCATTGGTGGAAAATCGTTTGTATTGCTATAAAAAAATTGTTGCAAAAAAGTGGGGTTGACGCTAGTCAAGTCCAAAGAATTGGAATTGCATATCAAATGCATGGACTAGTTGTTGTTGATGAATCGGGTGACTGTTTACGAAATTCAATCATTTGGTGCGACAGTAGGGCAGTTTCGATTGGAGAAAAAGCATATCAAGATTTGGGTGCAAAAAAATGCATGAATCACTTGCTCAATAGCCCTGCAAACTTTACAGCATCTAAACTAAAGTGGGTCAAAGAAAATGAACCCCACATTTATGAAAAGATTCATAAATACATGCTGCCAGGAGATTATATCGCTTACAAGTTAAGTGGAGAAATGACAACGACGATCAATGGTCTTTCTGAGGGTACGATTTGGGATTTCAAGTCCCAAGATGTTGCCCAATGGCTTTTCGATTATTATAATATCGATTCTTCGCTGACTCCGACAATCGTTCCCAATTTTGTGACACAATGCTTGGTGAACAAAAAGGGAGCAGAAGAAAGTGGCTTAAAGGAAGGAACCCCGATTACATATCGCGCTGGAGACCAACCCAACAATGCTTTCTCGCTGCATGTTATCAACGCTGGAGAAGTTGCTGCAACTGGCGGCACTTCTGGGGTTGTCTATGCATTGACAGATCAACTGCACTCGAAAGAGCATCAAAGAATTAACCATTTTGCTCACATAAACTATTCCAAAGAATCTCCTATTGTTGGTAAGCTGCTTTGTATCAATGGGGCAGGAATTCAATATCGTTGGATGAAAAATAACACTGGTGCCAACAGTTATGAGGAAATGAATCAATTGGCAGCAAAACAGGACATCGGATCTGACGGATTGCTGGTTTATCCTTTTGGAAATGGTGCCGAGAGAATGCTCAACAATCAGAATATAAATGCTAGATATCTAAATTTAAATCTCAATCAACATGACCTTGGGTCTATGTATAGAGCAACCCTTGAAGGAATTGCCTTTTCGTTTGTTTATGGAATTAAATTCATTGAGGATGACAATTTTGATTTAGCTTTAATCAAAGCTGGAAATGATAATCTTTTTCAATCTGCTGTATTTAGCCAAACAATAGCCACATTGGTTGGAAAGGAAATACAATTGTACAACACCACTGGCGCAATAGGAGCTGCAAGAGCATCTTCTACCAATGTTGAAGACCTAGATGCTTTTGTGAAAATGAGTACTAAAAATGACTACTTTAAGAGTTTTACACCAGAAAAAGACGCATCAAAATACGAGATGGCATTTTCGAACTGGACAAATGAACTTGAAAAAATGATTAACTGACAAAACTAAAACCAATGGCCAACTCCGAATATTTTAAAGGAATAAACAAAATACCATTTGAAGGAAGTGGATCTGACAATCCATTTGCATTCAAATATTATAATCCTGATCAAATCGTAGCTGGAAAAACGATGCGTGATCACTTCAAATTTGCAATTGCATATTGGCATAGCTTCTGTGGCCAGGGAACTGACCCATTTGGTGCAGGAACACAAAACTTCCCATGGGATAAGGCAACAGATCCAGTTCAAGCAGCTCGAGACAAAGCAGATGCAGCCTTTGAGTTTATCTCAAAAATGGGATTTGATTACTACTGTTTCCATGATTATGATTTGGTTCAAGAGGCATCAACATTGGTAGCGTCTGAAAAAAGAGTGATTGCAATCACAGACTATCTCAAAGATAAACAAGCAGAGACTGGCATCAAATTACTGTGGGGAACAGCCAATTGTTTTTCTAACCCCAGATATATGAATGGCGCTGCAACAAACCCCGATTTCAATATTGTAGCTCATGCAGGAGCACAGGTAAAAATTGCCATTGATGCGACCATTGCCCTTGGTGGTGAGAACTATGTGTTTTGGGGTGGGAGAGAAGGTTATATCAGTTTGTTGAATACCGATATGGGCAGAGAATTAGATCATATGGCCCGTTTTCTAACTATGGCTAAAGATTATGCTCGAAGTCAAGGATTCAAAGGGACGTTTTTCATCGAGCCCAAACCAATGGAGCCAACGAAACATCAATATGATTTTGATGCTGCAACTTCAATTGGGTTTATTCAAAAATATGGATTGCAAGATGATTTTAAATTAAATATTGAGGTCAATCATGCAACACTAGCCCAACACACTTTTGAGCATGAATTGGCAGTAGCTGCAAATGATGGGATGCTTGGAAGTATAGACGCCAATAGAGGGGATTATCAAAATGGTTGGGACACTGACCAATTTCCAAACAGTATTGAAGAGGCTGCTCGTGCCATGATTGTTTTTCTAAAAGCAGGTGGCTTGCAGGGTGGAGGTGTAAATTTTGACGCAAAAATTAGACGTAATTCAACAGATCTGGAGGATTTATTTTTTGCTCATATTGGAGGTGCTGACACCTTTGCTAGAGGACTAATTGCTGCCGATAAGATTATTAACGACACATCTTTTTCAAAAATTGTAGATCATAGATATGATTCATTTAATCAATCAAAAGGAAGGGATTTTGAAGAAGGTAAGTTGCAATTGGCAGACCTATATGAATTCGCATTAAATACAAATTCAATTCCACCTACTAGTGGAAAACAAGAACGACTAGAAAATATTATCAATCAAAATATATAAATTATGACTTCAGTATTAGAGACTTTAGACTGGATTGTATTAGGAATCTATTTCCTGGCACTCATTGCAGTTGCTGTTTGGGTGGTTTTACAAAAAAATAAAAACACAGAAGATTACTTTTTGGCAGGGCGAAACGTCGGTTGGTTTGTGATCGGGGCTTCCATTTTCGCTTCCAACATTGGTTCCGAACACGTAGTTGGATTGGCTGGTACAGGATTTGAATCAGGTACTCCTATGGCTCACTATGAGTTGCATGCTTGGATCGTACTCCTTCTTGGATGGTTGTTTTTAC
>CACIJH010000018.1 GCA_902586905.1 uncultured Bacteroidota bacterium
TCGTTGACTTCAAATGAAGCAGCCTGACGAATGTCAACTTTTTTTGTTTCTTGCCCATTACCACTGGCAAGTGTCAAAAACAATAAAAAGATAAAATGTGGATGCTTTGACAATTTTCAATTGGTTTTTCACGTTTCTACTCCTTATCGAAAAATAGTTTGCTTACGATCTGGTCCAACAGAAACGAGTCGTATGGGCGTTTCCAGAAAATCTTCAATAAATGCAACATATTCTTTCAATTGAGAAGGCAGTTCATCAAAAGATGTACATTGCGTAATATCTTCTTCCCAACCATTCATCTCGATGTATTTTGGTGTAAGGTTTTCTTCGTTTAGTGAAAACGGCAAGTGATAAATCGTTTCCCCACGATAGTTATAAGATGTACAAATCTTAAGTTTGTCAATTCCTGAAAGCACATCACCTTTCATCATCATAAGTTGCGTTACTCCATTGACTTGTACAGTATATTTAAGTGCGACCAAATCAAGCCATCCACATCTTCTGGGCCGACCAGTTGTAGCACCAAATTCATTCCCAACTTTGGCAATTTGCTCTCCAGTTTCATCAAATAATTCTGTTGGAAATGGCCCGCTGCCAACACGAGTTGTATAGGCCTTAAAGATGCCAAATACATCTTCAATTTTATTGGGCGCAACACCCAAGCCAGTGCATGCTCCAGCTGCAGTAGTGTTGGAGGAGGTCACAAATGGATAGGTGCCAAAGTCAATATCCAACAATGATCCCTGTGCCCCTTCCGCAAGTATCTTTTTGTGGTCTGCTTGTGCATTTGCCAGAACAGATTCATTGTCTACAAAACTGAGCTTGTTGCTGATAAAGTCAATCGCAGCAAAAAAATCGGACTCTAATTTTTGAAGGTCATATGTAAGATCAACTTTGTAAAAAGCGATGAGCTCTTCATGTTTGTTTGCAAGTTCTCGATACTTTTCTTTCCAATTCGGAAACTCTAAATCTCCAATTCGAATGCCATTGCGACCTGTTTTATCCATATAAGTTGGTCCAATTCCTTTGAGTGTAGAACCAATTTTCTTAGACCCTTTTGATTTTTCAGAGGCAGCATCAAGAAGACGATGTGTGGGTAGTATCAAATGAGCTTTTCTAGAAATGAGTAAAGATTTATGATAATCAATTTGAAATTTATCAAGATTTTCAAGTTCTTTTCTAAAGATCACAGGATCAATGACAACCCCATTTCCTACAAGATTCAATGCACTTGGGTGAAAAATCCCTGATGGGATGGTGTGCAAAACATGCTTAATTCCATCAAATTTCAGCGTATGTCCTGCGTTTGGTCCTCCTTGAAAACGAGCAATGATATCATAATTCTTTGTCAATACATCGACAATCTTCCCTTTTCCTTCATCTCCCCATTGCAGTCCAAGGAGTAAATCTAATCCCATATTTATTTCTTACTGTTTGTTTTTGTTGCGTAGAAGTAAAGAGAATGGTTGTGAATGTCCACCCCAAAAACTTCTTCTATACTTTTTTTAATCACTTGAATTCTAGGATCACAGAACTCTTTTACCTCGCCTGTATCTGTAAAAATGATGTGATCGTGTTGATTGTCAAAATAAGACTTTTCGTATTGTGCGTGTTGAGGGCCAAATTGATGTTTTCGAACAAGGCCACAGTCGAGGAGTAACTCAATGGTGTTGTACAAAGTTGCTCTGCTCACTCTGTACTTCTTCTCTTTCATTTTCAAGTACAGAGATTCGATATCAAAATGATCATCACTTCGATAAATTTGTTCGAGAATGGCAAAACGCTCAGGTGTTTTTCGATGCCCGTTTTTGTCTAAAAAGGCAATAAAAACATCTCGAACAATTTCTTGATTTTTATCCATCATTCATTGCAAATTTACGTAGGTTTTTTTACTCTCTAACTACTTTATGCACTCCATTTATATTTTCAAGCTGCTTTATCATCTTCTTCAGAAGAGCGCTGTTCTTCACTTTTAGTAAAACATGACCTTCAAACGTCCCATCATTTGAATCAAAAGACATGCGACTTATGTTTACATTGTTTGTGTTTGAAATGACTTGTGTTACCTTATTCACAAGTCCCAAATCATCTAGACCAGTGAGCTGTAGTTTAACTGAAAATTCATCTTGAGAGGAATCAATCCATTTGGCATTGACAATGCGATAGGCATAGTTTGAGCGTAAAGTGAGCGCATTTGGACATTCATTTTTATGAACTTTAACACCATCACTCACAGTGACGAATCCAAATACATCATCACCAGCAATTGGGTTGCAGCATGGACTGAGTTGATATTCGAGTTGTTCTTCGTTTTTTCCAAAAACAAGTTGATCGAATTTATTGGTTATTTTGTCTTCATCGATAAAAGACGACGATGTACTCTTTGGTGTTTTTCTTTTAAATAAATTTAGAAAACGATTGTTTTGATCGGAACTAAATTTTTTAAGCTTAAAATTATCTATGGTGCCAATGCCAACGCGATAGTACAAATCCAAACTTGTTTTGAGTTTAAAAAAGTCCAGGAGTTTTTCAACTGTTTTGCTGTTAAAGCTGATTTTTAACTGTTTGAGCTTTCTTCTCAAAATCTCTTTTCCTTCTTCTGCGATTTGTTTTTTATCCTCTTTCAAAAACGATCGAATTCTCGAGCGTGCTCTAGATGTAATCACATAATCCAACCAACTTGGATTTGGAAAAGCCTTGTTAGAGGTGATGATTTCAACTTGGTCTCCACTTTTTAGACGATAGCTGAGGGGCACAATTTTCCCATTGATTTTAGCACCTCTGGTGTGCATCCCAATTTCAGTGTGTATGTGAAAAGCAAAATCGACTGGCGTTGCGCCTTGTGGCAGAGATTTTAGATCCCCCTCAGGAGTAAATACAAAAATTTCACTTGCATAAAGGTTGAGCCTAAAATCTTTGACAAAATCAACAGCATCTGAATTGGGTTGTTCGAGTACTTCGCGCAATCGATTAAGCCAAACTTCAAGCCCTCTTTCGTCTTGTTTTCCATGCTTGTATTTGAAGTGTGCAGCATATCCTTTTTCAGCAATTTCATGCATGCGTTCCGATCGAATTTGTACTTCAACCCATCGTCCTTCAGGGCCCATGACAGTCACATGTAGTGCCTCATAACCAGTTGATTTTGGAGCAGAAATCCAGTCTCTCAGTCGAAGGGGATTGGGCTGAAAGTGATCAGTGATGATCGAGTATATTTTCCAAGCCAAAAACTTTTCTTCATGAGGGTCGGCTTTATAAATAATTCGAATGGCAAAGCGATCAAAAATCTGATCAAAATCCAGTTTTTTGGACACCATTTTTTTTCTCGTAGAAAAGATAGATTTTGGGCGACCTTCAATTTTACATGACAAGCCCTCACGACGCAGATATTTTTTGGTCAGCTTCACAAAACCATCGATAAACCCTTGTTGGCTTTCGAGGTTTTCCTGCACTTTCTTTTGAATATCACGATATACTTCTGGCTCGGTGTACTTCAGCCCCAAATCTTCGAGTTCGGTTTTGATATTATACATCCCGACGCGATGTGCCAGTGGCGCATAGATGTAAAGCGTTTCTGAAGCAATTTTGATTTGTTTATAGCGAGGCATGGCATCCATGGTTTGCATATTGTGCAAACGATCAGCAATTTTGATGATAATCACTCTTGCATCATCATTGAGAGTGAGTAGCATCTTTCTAAAATTTTCTGCTTGAAAAGACACATTTTTATCTTTTTTCAAGTTCGAAATTTTTGTCAGACCATCGACAATTTTAGCAATTTGAGTGCCGTGCATCCTTTCGATGTCGTCAATGGTGTATTTTGTATCTTCTACAACATCATGCAGAAGTGCCGCAGCAATTGACGGAGCACCAAGCCCGATGTCATCAGCAACAATTTTAGCTACTGCAATTGGATGAAGGATATATGGTTCTCCCGATTTTCTTCTTTGGTCTTTGTGTGCATCAACAGCAGTGTCAAGCGCCAGCCGAATCATTTTTTTATCAGCGGCAGTGAGCTTTTGATAGCTGATTCGCAACAAGTCTTTGTAGGCTTTTGCGATTTGCGCATTTTCCGATACTGTTTCAGTTGCTTGAACCATATTATAAAAGTACTAAATTCCTTGGTCTCTGTAAAAATTGCGCTGACGAGTTGCTTCAAAAAGAAGTATTCCTGCAGCCACAGACACATTCATAGAATCTAAAGTTCCCAGCATTGGGATTTTTATGTTTGATTTGGAGGCCTTTAGCCAAAATTTGCTCAACCCTGTTGATTCAGCACCAACAACAACAGCTGAGGCTTTGGTGAAATCAATTGTTTCGTAGGAAACACTTGCTTCCAAACCGGCGGCATGAGGCGTAATGTGATGTTGATTCAAAAATCTATGTACCTCTTCATTTGTACCGACTCCGATGGGGACTGAAAAAAATCCACCCACGCTTGAGCGAATAACATTGGGGTTATATACATCGGTCTGTGGCTCAGCTATCAAAAGGCAATCAATTTTAGATGCGTCTGCTGTGCGAAGCATGGCACCTATATTTCCAGGTTTTTCAATATTTTCGGCAACCAGCACCAGCGGTTTTTTGTTTTTGAAGGCAATAGAATCAATATCCATTTTTTTCTTTTTTACCAAGGCTACGATTCCTTCCGTATTTTTACGATAGCTTATTTTTCTGTACACATTTTCAGTTACACGCACCATATTATTGATGGCCAAATTTTGTGTGTACCATTCTTCTATTTTTGGATTTTTAAATATCTCCGAACAACAAAAAATTTTGTCAATTTTAAAACCACTTTTTTCTGCCAATTGGAGTTCGCGCTTACCCTCAACAACAAACACATCACTTTTTCTTCTTATCGATGATTTTTGAATCAATCCTACTATGTTTTTGACGGTATCATTATTAACACTCCTTATTAGTTTCATTTCGGTTTTTAATTAAGACATTTTGAAAACAAGTGTCAAAAATTTTTGCTAATTCAACAAAAACCTTAACATTGTCTGTATACCAAATGTAATATGAAAAATTTAAAATGCATTTTGGTTGATGACGAGCCTAGAAATCTTGATTTATTAACCTACTACATAGAAAAATACTGCACTCACACCGACATTGTTGGCGCCTTTTCTGAAAAAAAAGCAGCATTAGAGTATCTTGAAGATCAGGCTAATCTAAGTGAATTGGATATCATCTTTTTGGATATGGTATTGGATGAAGGCACTGGCTTTGATATTTTGGATCATATCGATTATTCAGATATACACATTGTCATTTGTACTGCCCCATGACGAGTTTGATTTAAAAGCTATTCAATATGAGGTTGTCGATTATTTAATGAAGCCAATCGAAATCCAAGATTTACAAAACACCATTGATAAAATCATAGAGAAAGACAAGAAAAATGAAAAACCAAACTACGACTCCAATGCAATTTCAAAATTTTCCAATGCCAATTTAAGTCTTGATAAACCAGTTCTGATTAAAAACAAAAATTCGATAGAGATTGTATATTCAAAAGACATCGTATTTATAGAGGCGTCATACTAAGAGGGTGGAAAGTCAGCTGTGGTTATGCGAGATGAATCAGTTAAACCTTGCTCAGTTGTTTTAAACAAAATTGAAGACATCCTCGATCCCTATGTGTTTTATCGACTCAATCGATCACACATTGTTAATCTACAAGAAATTTCAAAAATCGAACGTGGTCTCAGTTATGTTTGTGTAATGTCCAATGGGTTCAAGTTGCCCATCCCACGCAATAAATATAAAAACTTGTTAAACAAGATTGAAAGCCTTTTTGGAATGGCCATCTAGTTTTTTTTGATTCAAAATTTAGTTACTTTCGTAAAAAACTTTGACCATGGTCCCAAAAGTTGCAAATGCCACTGAGGAATATATACAAGACGAATTTCGCTATGGGGCACACAACTATCACCCTCTTCCTGTCGTACTTAAAAAAGGAAATGGGATTTATGTGTGGGATGTAGAAGGAAAGAAATATATCGATTTTTTATCAGCCTATTCAGCTGTGAATCAGGGTCATTCTAATGCCAAGATTGTAAAAGCTTTGACCGATCAGTCCAATCAGTTGTCACTTACTTCTCGTGCATTTCACAATGATAAGTTTAGTCAATTTGCAAAAATGGCTACTTCTTATTTCGGGTTTGACATGATGTTGCCCATGAATACTGGTGCTGAAGCTGTTGAGACAGCGATCAAGCTTGCCCGCAAGTGGGGTGTTCAAAAAAAGGGAATTGCTGAAAACAAAGCTGAGATTGTTGTTTGCCAAAACAATTTTCATGGCAGAACAACGACGATTGTTTCGTTCTCCTCTGACCCTGTTTCCCAAAAAGATTTTGGACCTTTCACGCCAGGGTTTATCACCATCCCTTACAACGATCCAGATGCACTCGAAAAAGTATTGAACGAACGACCCAATATCATTGGTTTTTTGGTTGAGCCCATTCAGGGTGAAGCAGGGGTAAACACACCAAGTGATGACTATATGCAAAAGGTTCAAGCCTTGTGCAATGCACACAATGTGTTATTCATGGCTGACGAAATTCAAACTGGAATTGGTCGAACAGGATCGCTGCTTGCTGTATGTGGAAATTGCTCTTGCCAATCGTCATGCGAGCAACAACAAGAAACCTATGCAAGACCTGATATTCTGATTCTAGGCAAAGCCTTAGGAGGGGGTGTATATCCGGTTTCAGCTGTTTTGGCCGATCGTCAAGTGATGGAGGTGATTCGTCCAGGGGAGCACGGCAGTACTTTTGGAGGAAATCCAGTCGCCAGTGCAGTTGGAATGGCATCGTTGCAAGTGATTGAAGATGAAAAACTTGCACAAAATGCTCGTACGCTTGGTCAAATTTTTAGAGCGCATCTGAACGACTATAAGAGCCAAAGTAAAGTACTTGTTGGCGTTCGTGGTCGAGGTCTTCTCAACGCAATCGTAATCAATGATAGTCAAGAGGGTTCATTGGCTTGGGATATTTGCATGGCGTTTAAAGAAAAAGGATTGTTGGCAAAGCCAACTCATGGTAACATTATACGCTTTGCACCACCACTATTGATCACGAGTGATGAACTCTTGACTTGTATCAAAATTATCATTGATACCCTGCGCGAATTTGAACCCTCGTAATTCGTCATTATGGATTCCATTTACCTTGATAATGCTGCAACGACCCCTGTCTTAGAGGAGGTTGTTGACATCATGACTCAAACCTTGGCATCTTCATTTGGTAATCCATCGTCAATTCACAGTCAAGGAAGAACAGCAAAAAGTATAATCGAAAACACACGAAAGTCGATAGCGAAAGAATTGGGTGCACAACCAAAGGAAATTATTTTTACTTCTGGCGGAACTGAGGGAGACAATATGATTTTACAGGGTGCTGTGCATGGATTGGGGATTGAGACAATCATCACTTCAAAAATCGAGCATCACGCTGTGCTTCACGCAGTCGAAAATCTAGATAAAACAGCTGGTGTCACAGTCCAATATGTCAAGGTTTTGCCTGATGGATCTCCTGATATTGATGACCTTGAAAGACTTTTGCAAAACGATAACACTAAGAAATTGGTGAGCCTCATTCATGTCAATAACGAATTGGGAACGATCATAGATTTGGAAACCATTGGAAATCTTTGTCGAAAAAACAATGCGTTTTTTCATTCTGACACAGTCCAATCGATAGGCCATTATCGTTTTAATTTAGAAGAATTGCCAATAGACTTTTTAGTCGCAGCAGCACATAAATTTCATGGTCCAAAAGGCATTGGTTTTGTTTTTATTCGAAAAGAAACAGGCCTTCAAAGTTTGCTGTTTGGTGGAGGTCAAGAGAGGGGTCTTCGTGCAGGAACAGAGAGTGTTCATAATATTGTTGGGTTGGGGGAAGCCTTCTTACATGCTTACACCTATTTGGACGATGATCAATCACAAATTGCTGATCTCAAAAGCTATTGCATAGCGCAACTATCGAGCAAAATTCCAAACCTTTCTTTCAATGGTTGCTGTGACGATTTATCGAAGAGTACTTACACGATTTTAAATGTTAGAATCCCAATGAGTGCAGACAAAGCAAATTTACTTGGGTTTACCCTTGACTTGAAAGGAATTTGTTGCTCAAAGGGAAGTGCTTGTCAAGCGGGAAGTGAAACAGGTTCTCATGTGCTGAATCAAATCCTTTCGGAGCAGCAATTGCAATCTCCATCGATTCGCTTATCCTTTTCTAAATTCAATACCAAACAAGACATTGATCACCTTGTAAAAGTGTTGGAAGAATACATCAACTCCTAAAAACGAGCATTCAATTTAATGTTAAAGACTCTTGGGGTCATATAGTTTGGTATACCAAATTGTGACTTGCTAGAAACGTCTCTCACCCATGTCATTGTAATTGCATTTTGAACATCAAAAACATTGAAAATTTCAAAGCCAACCATCAGATCTTTGAAGAAAGGTAGTCTCTTTTTCTTTTCATCATTTATGACATAAAAAAATCCTATATCAGCTCGTTTATAGTCACGCAAACGACCAGTATAATTGTATGGATCTGCATAGTTTGGGGCACCACCAGGAAGACCAGAATTATAGACGAGATTTAAATTCATTTTTAAAAAAGGCATGGAGGGCACATAATCCTGGAAAAGCATGGCAAACTTAAAACGTTGATCAGTAGGTCTTGGAATATATCCCCTGTTGTCTCTGTTTTCTTCGGTTGACATCAGGCCTAGGCTAATCCAAGATTCTGTTCCAGGAACAAACTCCCCATTCAATCGTAAGTCAAGACCATAGACATACCCCTCAGTATTGTTATTGGCTGCATAACGAATTCGTACATTCTCTACAGAATAGGTATTGATTTTATCTAGGTGTTTGTAATAGAGTTCAGATTGGAATAAAAATGGGCGACCCCAAATGGAAAAGCGATATTCATTTCCAAAAGAGACATGGATTGCTTTTTGGGCATCAACTGCAGGGTTAATCAATCCTTCGCTCGTACGCAATTCTCGATAGAATGGCGGCTGTGCGTAGATGCCTGTTGCAAGACGATACAGCAAATAGTCCTTATTTTTTGGTCGAAAACTCAGCTGCAACCTCGGGCTAAAAATGTATTTGGGCTTTTCATTGTTCAACTGCCAGCGCTGCCCACGAAGTCCTGCCGTAAGCCAATACAGTGTGTTTTTAGCCAGCCCCCTATGACTCCATTGCAAATAACCAGTCATTCGTTGGATCTGCGTTGCATTGGTTGCTCGGACAGAGGCAAAAGGAACAAGCGGGCCTTTAAAAGATGTATAGGGTTGGTCATTTGTGATCGTGCCGCTAGGTGGCCGAATGGAAAAACCAGCAGAGTCGATTACCTCCCACTCAACAAGGCGATCGTCGATACTTTCTTTTTTATATCCAACTCCCCAATCGATTTGATGCTTGCCATCGATATGTTTTCCTTTGAGCTTTGCGCTGATGATTTGAGCAGTATAATTGTTTCGCCCATGGGTGAGTTGTGAGCCAACGCCCTCTGTGAATGTAACTTCCCCCAAGTCATCACCACCAATGGATGTATTGGGTTCTCCAAGTCGGTATTGCGCCAAAATATCAAAATACTCTTTTTCAACAGATTGATAGTTTGACAAAATCAACCGATAGCTATTGTTGATGTTCGGAATCCAAGACGTTTTTAATGCTCCTGTGAAGGCAGTGTAATTGTCATTTTCGTTGCCATCATAATAGACGACCAATGACTTTGGTTGTTCTATCGTACCAAAATTTGTTTGTCGAAAAATGGGTTCGTATCGATATTTATTGACAGAAAAAGCGCCGAGTACGTTAAAAAACAACTTATCGGAATGATAATAAGTTGCAAAGGTTTGGAAATCTGTAAAGCTAGGATTGAAGTTGGTCTCTGTTTCTTTCTGATCGACAAGCAAACCATTATCTCGATGACGAAAACCACTGATCACATCCCACTTTTGATTTCCAAGAGCCAAACTCAAATCCATGCCCAATCGACTCAACGACAGTTGCGTTTGATTTTCTAAAAAGCTTTTGTAAGTAATGTCAAGAACAGAGGACATTTTGTCTCCGTAAGATGCTTCAAATCCACCAGCAGAAAATTGAACTTCTTGAATCATGTCTGGGTTTAGAAAACTCAAACCCTCTTGTTGCCCTGATCGAATCAATTGAGGTCGATAGACTTCGATTTCGTTGACATACACTAAATTTTCGTCATAGTTACCCCCTCGAACAGCATATTGCGTACTCAATTCATTATTTGAGTTTACGCCTGGCAGACTTATCAGCAGGTTTTCTACTCCTGCATTGGCACCTGAGATATTGCGAATTGTTTCTGGCGTCAAAGCTGTCATTCCTTTGACCACTCTCTCCCGATTGGCCTGTACAATTACCTCAGCAATTTGCTCTTCCGATTCCTTGATCACAGGGTTAAATTCATAGACTTCCCCTGGCAATAGTTGTAGTTTTACAACACTATTTTCATAGCCAATATGTTGAAAGACAATTTGGATATTCTTTTTTGATTGCACTTGCAAAGAATAAAAGCCATTTTCATTGGAAGTTGTGCCACCCAATTCAGAAACAACAGTTGCATTCTGAATTGGTTGTTGACGATCATCTGTAATAATGCCACGCACAGTTGCTTGTTGGGCAATCGAATTCCCATATATGAAGATGCATAAAAGAGCAAAGAATATATTTTTCACTTTCTAAAGAATTCCAATTGATGGATCGTTTCGTTACCTACATTGTCGATAACGCTAATTTCAAGCGAATGTTTTGCACCCTCCAAAGTAAAGTACTCATCAAAGTTGAATGTGAGTTCTTTTTTCTTGGGTTCATACTCAAATAAAGCCCATTTTCCATCGATTGTTGTACGATACGAACGGATTCCTGTTTCCTTGTCATCAATTGTAAATCGCAGGGTTTTAAAATTGGATAGCCATCGCTGATCATATTGCTGCGCTGGCTTGATAGATGGTGGAATTGTATCTTGCGCAACAGCGTAGATTCCTGTTTTTTTGGTTTTTGCAATAAACTGATTCTCACGAATAGTATTGCTTGCAAAACTGATTTTCCCTTTTTTAGATTTAACACCCAAATAGTGTCCAACAATAGAGTCGGGGGCGTTGATTTTGATTTGAAAATTTTTTCGCAGCGCTAGGTGATCTGCCTTGACTTTCAGTTCGTTGTTCTCAAACCCAAGTTCAAATCGGCCAGTATCATACACCCCATTTTTTGGAATATATATTTCAGCACCATCATAAAGGAACAAGTAATCTCTTTTTGGTTCAATTTCTTTCCCCTTTCGACGTTTCTTTTGTGGCACTGCAACCTCTTGCTCTTTCCCAACGATTGGCACCAGGAGGTAACGATTGTTGTGGTTGGCATCCTCAACTTTGATTTGATAGGCATAGTTCTTTTCCACCTCGACTTCTATATATCCATCATCAACATGATTGAAAATTTCCAACTCGTTTGCAGATGACCGAAACAGTTTTTGCACACGCTGCCGCGTGCGACTATACCGTTGATAATCGATAAGTGTTGGAAGATATTCAGAGTCTGAAAAGCGAATTTTTGAAAACTGTAACCCCTTGACTTGTATGCCATTCAATTTTGCAGTGATGCCATAAACACCATTTTTATTATATGTATTATCATGTCGATCGTAGGTGATAATCCCCAATCCAATTTTCCCAATGGCCTCAATTTTATCAGCGACATAGATGCTGTCATTCACTTTTCGAAACGGGATTTGAAGTTCTTGTTGCGATGCATTTACAATCGCATTTTCACCAATTGGATAG
The DNA here is from genome assembly GCA_902586905.1 of uncultured Bacteroidota bacterium. Taxonomy (GTDB): domain Bacteria; phylum Bacteroidota; class Bacteroidia; order Flavobacteriales; family Flavobacteriaceae; genus UBA724. Next base: position 11,836 of record CACIJH010000018.1, read on the forward strand.
GCAAATAAAGATCTGATCACTGGTCTGACAGAGTCTTTTATATTGTAGTAGGAGAGGAGCGGGTTAATTGGTTTTTGGGTATTTGTTTCGCGAAGTTCAAAATGAAGATGAGGGCCAAATGATCCCCCAGTGTTTCCTGAAAAACCGATGATCTGATTTTTCGAAACTGGGAGTTCTTCCGGATCCAAAAACAGCTCAACTTCAAAAGATTCGGTATTGTATTGTTTCTCTCTCACCTTCTCCACAACAGGGGAGGAGAATTTTTTTAAATGGGCATAAACAGACGTATTGCCATCGAAATGATTGATGTAGATAGCCTTCCCATACCCATATGTTGAGACCTTAATACGTGACACATAGCCATCCGAAACCGCCTTGATTGGAAAACCTTCACGCCCTTGTGTTTTGATATCAATTCCTGCATGTATGTTCGAACTTCTCAGCTCACCAAAAGTGCCTGACAAAAATATCGGAATATCGACGGGAAGGGCGTAATCTTGTTGGTCATTGTTTTGGGCACAAAGTAGATGTGAAATCAAAAATATGACCAGTCCTAGAGATCCTCGCATGATGTAAAAATAAGGGTTTACTACAAAAAGTAAAAGTCTACATTGTTTGCTTTGGTTGATCTAATCTTTTACCTTTGAGAGGTACAAACAAAATTTTATGCAAAGCACGATCCAACTTGTCGATTCTATTGCCAACCGATTGCAAGTTGTTGTTTCGCAAATGAAGAACTTGCAAGACGAAAACAAAGCTTTGCATGAGCGTCTTGATCTTTCGAAACAAGAATTGGAACAAAAAAGCAATACGATTCGTGATCTGCGAATGAAATTGGAGGCTGCAAAAACAGCCAAATCGATAAAAGGCGTTGGCCAAAGCAGCACCAAAGCCAAAACACAAATTGATAAACTCATCGCTGAAATTGATGCTTGTTTAGAATTTTTATCACTATCCTAACAAATGCAAAAAATAAAAATTTCAATTGGCGATCGAGTGTACCCACTCAGTGTGACAGAGGGACAAGAGGCATTTTTGAGAGATTCGGCCAAGCAAATCGAGAAAATGATGAAGCACTATGAACAAAATTATGCTGTACAAGACAAGCAAGATGTGTTAGCGATGTGTGCTTTGCAACTTGCCCTTCAGCTTCGTCAGGAAGGAGAAAAAAGTACTGAAAGTACGGATGAAATTGAAAAAAAATTGCGTACTATTGATGAGATGTTATCCGAGATAACATAGCCACATACGATCATTGATTACAATATACAGCCTGCATTGGTTTTATTTTTGATAAACTCAACACTAATTCAATTAAAAGAGGTGAGTTTAAGTTGCAAAAGCAAGCCGCATTCGAGCGGATCCTTGAACAATTTGGTAGCCTCAAACCTGTTTATTTCAGGGTTTATACAAAACTCTACTAGTGTGGGCTTTTTTAATAGTTGGTCGGAATTTTATTTTTCTCAAACATCATGTGAATCCATAAGATCAACACCCCAAAGCCAACTGCTGTAACAATGAGAACTGAATTCAATAGCCCCTCCGTTCCAAAAGATAGCTTGACCAATATGGTGGAAATCACAAAGCCCGAGTTGCGTATCACCTTGTTAAACTTGTCTGTGTGCGTGAATGAAAACAACAACAGTAGCACATCAACAAGGATAAGAACAGTGAAGAACTCGTCAAAAAATAGGTTGTTGATATTAGCCAAGTCAGTTATTTGGGAAGGGTTTAGAAAAGTGATGTACGCCCAATTTCCAAAGGCATAAAGAGCCATCACAAAAAACAATGGCACCAATAACAAAGCAATCCTCTTTTTAATTTGGATAAAACGTATGATTTCAGGTCTTGTTTCAGTGTATTTTAGCAGTTTTCGAACGCGAAATTTATTCATTTTGTAGAACAAATGAATCAAAATAAAGAGAATGATTGTTCCCAACAAATCGTAGGTAAATTGGAGGTCTTCTTTGATGCTAAACCAATTATCACTCAGTTCAAGTTGTGATAAATCTTTATACAATCTTCGAATGACGATTAGCATGATGATTTCATATTGTTTTCCGATATAAATCGTCATTGATTTTGGTAAATAATAAATCAATAGATAAACCTCATAGAGAAGAATAAAGGAAAAAGGAGTGTAAATCGCAGCAATGGGGCTTGAGAAAAAACTTGAACCTTCATATTGGCTACCAAAGACACCAAATTGGTTAAGAAAAATTAAAATCAGGTGAACAATAAAGCTGAAAATTGCAATATTGATGATGATTTTTTCACTCATCTTTTTTGATTTTTCGGAAAAAAGGGTTTCGATGAGTGTTTTCATTTTTGTAAATATTTTGAATCTAAATGTATAAATTTATATTGAATAGTGCTGAAGTGTTAATTATTTTCACAAAAATGATGATTTACATATAAATTAATTTTTGTCCTGCACAATCTCTTTCTTATATTTCAATAAAATATTACTATGGCTTCATTAGCTCCCTTTGAAGGCGTGCTCGGACCGAGACTGGCAAAGCATTTGTTGCGCAGGGCTACTTTTAATATCTCCCAAGATAGAATTGATGAGTTTAAGTTATACACTGTTGATCAAGCGCTTGCAGTATTATTAACTCCTTCTCAAAAATATTTAGAACAGCCTATCCATTACCCAGGGACAGGTACGATAACGGTTAACAATGCTCCTGTACAAATTGAGCTTACAGACCCAGCTCCTTGGATTAATGATGAACCAGATCCTCCGAATGGTTTTGGTCCAGCAAAGCAAAACTGGTCAGGTCAACAGAGGGAAAACAATTTTCTAGATGGGTGGTGGATGGATGAGGCAAGAAGAGATACTTCGTTGCGCTCAAAAATGACTTATTTTTTGTTCACCAACCTAACTGCCCCTCAAAAAGACAATGGTAAAAGTGCGTATTACTATGATTATTTGATGCTGCTTGAACATTTCTGCCTTTCAGATTGGAAAGAGCTGATTTTCCAAGTTTCTATCAACCCTCGAATGCTTGAATTTTTAAACAATGACCTCAATACCAAAGGTTTAGTCAACGAAAACTACGCCCGGGAACTTCTTGAGCTTTACACCATAGGGGTAGGCAAACCCATATATATAGATGACATGGGTAATGTTGGCTTTGATGGCGATCCTTTAAACTATTCTGAAATAACTGATATTCCGGAAGTGGCTCGAATTTTGACAGGGTGGAGGTTTGATAAAAACAATCGTTCTGGTATGCCATTGAATGGAACTGCAAATGGTAATTTGCCCACTGGATATGCTTTGCCTGACGAACATGACTTTGATGCAAAACAATTGAGCGAATATTTCGATGATTATCAAATTGCTGCTTTCGATACCACAGGTAAAAGTGAAAGTCAGAAAAAAGCCCAAATGGAATCTGAGTTAAGAGGTTTGATTGACAAAATCTTGGAACAAGATGAAACAGCAAAGTATATCTGTAGAAAACTCTACCGATTTTTTGTTTCTAGAAATATTTCAACAGAAATTGAAGCAGATATTATTATTCCATTAGCAGCAACATTTAGAGCCAATTACGACTTGACAGAGGTGATTACGCAACTCTTAAAGAGTCAGCATTTTTATGATGCCGACGACTCAGATTCGTCAGATGAAATTATAGGGGGATTAATCAAATCACCACTTGAGCTATTACTGCAAACCATTACATTGCTCAACTTTCCTGTTCCAGACCCCATTACTCATGGCGAGCTCCACTACAAAGTATTTTATGAGAATACGATCATCAAAAAATTCTTGGATATCAGCGCGCAGCCAATTTTTGGAGATACAAATACACCTCCTGCTGGTTTTCCTGCGCACTATTCCTCGCCCAATTTTGATAAAAGTTGGTTTAACTCTTCTACCATTATCCCTAGGTATAACATTTGTAAAATTGTTTTCTTCAAAGGAAATTTTGGGTTCAACCCAGGTGACTTTATTGAAGAAGTAGTGCAAAATCCCTCAGACCCTGAGGAAATCGTAAATGTGCTAACGGATATGATGTTTCCTGAAACACCATCCCAAAAGAGAAAACAATATTTTATCGACACGTTTTTATTCGATGGTGGAAGTCTTTTGCAAGAGGGTAATGCCAAATATTATTATTGGAATGAACTGTGGTCAAAATATCAGGATGGAAAAAAAACAAAAATAGTGAATGACATTCTTGAATCCTTAATTGAAGCCTTAATCTGGTCACAAGAATATCAAACAACCTAAGCCATCATTATGAAAAGAAGAAAATTTATTCAACTCTCCTCAACTGGTTCCTTGGCTGGATTCATGTTGAATGGTCATATGGTCAATGCCTTTACACGAACAAAACTTCTTGATAATGTCTCCGAAGATGTCATTCGGGATCGATGTATTGTAATGATTCAGCTCAGTGGTGGGAATGATGGTTTGAATTCGATTATACCCAAAAATCAATATGATAAATATGCAAGTATTCGTCCAACGATTCGCATTAAGGAAACAGGAACAAATAAAGGAATTGAACTTGATTCTTCTTTGGGCGCACAAGACCAAACACTTTTACACCCCAATTTATTAGCCTTCAAAGAACTATGGGACGAAGGAAAGCTAAATATCGTTCATGGGGTGGGATATCCTCAGCTCAACAAATCTCACTTCAGTGGCAGGGCCTTGATGTCGAGAGGGGGTGATGGAACAGACGCCAATAGCAATAAACCTGATGGGTGGATGGCGAGGTATTTAAATTCTGCTTTTGATCACACAACATATGACGACCCATTGGGAATACAGCTCGGAAATAAAAAACCTGCAGACGAATTTCATTCGGATGCTGAACATAAAGTCGATATCAATTTGTCTGGACAGGATACTGCTGGATTCTACTCTCAGTTGTCCAACATCGGAAACCCATTGGCAGATTATGATGGTCAATCTTCAGAATATATTGATAACATCAATTTTATCAATGGGATGGAGGTGACTGCAACCAACTATGCTTCAAGAATTAGCGCTGTTTTCAATGCAGGTACAAATAATGTTAGCTACCCTTCATATGACCTTGCTGACCAACTCAAAACAGTGGCAAAAATGCTTTCTGGAGGTTCAAAAACAAAACTCTTTTTGTTGCGTATTGATGGCTTTGACAACCATGCAAATCAGGTTGCTAGCCAAACCGATAGCCACTTGGGTAAGCACGCCGACTTGCTTTTGGAGCTCAGCGAGTCCATCAAAGCATTTCAAGATGATTTAGAGTCTTTGGGAATCGATCAAAATGTGGTCACCACTACGTTTACAGAATTTGGAAGAAAACCCATCCAGAACGATAATAAAGGAACAGACCACGGAAACCTCGGTCCTATGTTTGTCATTGGAACTGGCGTTACCCCAGGATTTACAGGTACTCATTTGTCCTTAAATTCTTTTACTTTGGAGGGCAATGTCAAGCATTTTGATCTCGATACCCAAATGCAACATGACTATCGTCAAGTTTATGCCGCAATCATTGGAGATTTTCTTGGGGCATCATCATTGAATATCATTGACACTGAATTTGATGCCTATGATCAGAATCGTTTAAACTTGATCGAAAGTCCAATTCTCAACAACCCTTATGAAAAGTCAACACACAGCACTTCGCTGGTTGTTGCACCCAATCCAGTTTTGAATGATACAATGATTCAGTTTAGCAGCCCAATGTGGATGCGTGGACAACTACAAATCCATGATTTAAAGGGGCGTATCGTTCAAGAACACATCGCTGACTTTTCTTCTGGTACAAATCAAATCCCATTGAATTTGTCCCACCTTGCAAACGGGTTGTATGTATTAACTGTTCTTGATGACAAAAACAAAACCATGGCTTCTACTAAGTTTTGGAAACAGTAATATTGGTTAATAGTTATTGGCTTAATAGTTAACTTTTTATCCCCTAAAAAAAAAGCCCACATTTAGTGGGCTTTTATGCTTGTCATCAATTGTGATTAGAATATATAACGCAATCCAAATTGCATTTGCCATCTCGATTGTAAGCTCGAGTCATAAACAAACGAATCGACTAGGTTACTGTCAAACGTATAGGTTGGCACGCCATCAGCAACAGTAACACCCACAGGCTGAATAGAGTTCGGCTGTTGTACAAGACCCCAATCAGAACTGATTAGATTGCCAAAGTTCAGGATATCCATGCTAAACTGAATCACATTGGTTTTTCCTGAAGCTCTTTTGATACGATAATCCTGTAAAAATCGAACATCCCAACGACTTGTCCATGGGCTAAGTGCACCATAGCGTTCAGCATACTGTCCTCTGCGGCTACTCAAATACTCATCTTGTTCGATAAAAGCGTTATACGCATTGGCATCTGCAGGACTCGCAAAATTCATTTGCAACACCTGCGAGCTCGTTGGCACATAAAGGAGGTCATTTCCACCTCTTCCATCACCATTGATATCACCTGCATAAGTATAGCTATACCTTCCTCCTCTGTTGTACTCAAATAAAGTTGTTATCGTTGACCCCCAACGATCATTATTTCCATAGTTCCAAGACTGACTGGCAACACCAACGACTCGGTGAATGTCGCCGTACTTAGAATAGGATAGTGTTTCTGCATTCGCATCACCAACAACTGGATTGAAGTCAAAGGCATCACCTGTAATCTCTGCTTCTATAGAGTTAACGTCTTTGGCATTTAAGTGGTTGTATGCAAGGCTTGTGTAAAGACCGCTGTCAAAAGTCTTTTCAAGTTTTAAAGAGTAATTCCATATTCTGCCCAAGTCTGAATTGGAGAAAACATAAGCACTTGCATTAGCAGGAAATGGCACATCAACTTGCACAAAATCATTGGCAGTATATATTGCACGATTATCAACTCCAGCCAGAGCACCTGAAGGCTTCTTGAAGCCCCAGTTTTGTACTTGCGGTCCATAGATGTCTTTGGTGTAAGAAACATCAAGTGAAAGAGTTAATCCATTGTCATACTCTTGATCGATTCCTAGATTGGTTCTCCAAACTTGTGGAAATTGATAATCAGGGTCAACCATTTGGTGGAACCACCAGTTTGGGTTGCCAATTTGGTTTCCTAACCACACAAATGGGAAACGACCAGAAAATAGACCAGACCCACCACGCAATTGTGTAGTGTTATCCCCATTCACATCATAATTGAAGCCTACTCTTGGAGATACGACCCATTTGTCTGTAGGCATTTTTGTGTTATCCAACAATTGTACCTGCCCTGTGTTTGGATTTACATAAGGCGTTCCTGGCGCATAATCACCAGTGCCGTCAATCACGTCTTGTGCCTTTTTGTCTGTATCAAAGTACAATGGCTTGTCCATTCTTAGACCATAGGTCAACTTAAACTTGTCATTGACAAACCACTCGTCTTGTACATAAAAAGCCATCTGACCTACATTGGTTTCTGCGAGTGCCCAGCTGTTTGCATTAAAAGTAGATTGTGCTGCAGCGATTGCATCTCCAATAAGACCATTATTAACAGCAGCTGTAAAATCACTAACAGAAGCAAATGCACCAAATGCACCAGCATATCCTCTAGCATCACCATAACCATATGCACCAAGGTTGAAGGAGTTGTCAAACTCAAATTTTTCATAAGAAAAACCTAAAGTGTAAGTGTGATCTCCCTTGACATATGTCAAATTGTTTGTCAACTGCATCACTTTTTGATCCAGTCGGTTATTGATCGAAAATGGCTCATGACCAACAATAATGTAGTTGGCACCTGCACCATCTTGAATAGTCATTGCAGGAGCAGGGCTTGACATTGGATTTCGGAAATCATCAAAATGGCTATACCCAACCTGTAGTTTATTGGAAACTGCATCGCTTAGAGTTGAGTTAAGCTCCATCTGATAGGAGTTCAATTTGTTGTTGATTTGATATCCTGAATTTTCAAATTGCAATATTGAAGCATTCGGCCCTCTAAACCCAAGTGCTGTTGGGTGAGCTGGCTTATCCTTTGAAGCATCTAAAAAATTGTAGATCAACGCCATTCTATGATTGTCATTGATATTCCAATCGAGCTTGAAGATTCCTTTGGTTGAACCAGCCTCATGGATAAAACCTTCGTAGGCTCCAGTATCGTAGCCCAGTCCAGACATGGCAGATTGTACAGCCATTAAATCGGATTCTAACACTCGGGATTCATTGATAGCACCAGTACCTCTGTTTGGTAACCATGACTGACCAAGATCTTCTCTTGCGTCTTGCTCAAAGTTCGCAAAGAAAAACACTTTGTTTTTGATGATTGGTCCTCCAATACTTACGCCTGTCTGCGACTGAAGAAGTTTTGGTACAAAGATACTTTGCCCTTTGATTTTAGAACCTGTCATATCCTCGTTTCGATAAAACCCGTAAACTGTTCCAGTAAACTCGTTGGTACCACTTTTGGTAACTGCATTTACTGAAGCACCAGTAAACCCAGCTTGCGTAACGTCGTAAGGCGCAGTTGAGACTGTAATTTGCTCAATGGCATCAATCGAAATTGGCTGCGCTTCTGTTTGCCCACCAGGCGTAGCAGCATCCAATCCAAAGGGATTGTTAAAGATTGCCCCATCAAGTGAATAGTTGTTGAACTGATCATTGCGACCACCAAATGAGCCATTGCTTGCTGTTGGTTCAAGGCGCGTATAATCTGCAGCCGAACGACTAATGGAAGGAAGAGTTGCAAGTTGTCTTCGTCCGACACTCGTACGAGCACCAGTGCGATCGCTACTAAAAACTTCAGATGCATTTGCTGTTACGACCACATCGTCTAACTCTTGCGAGTCAGGCGTCATTGCAAGGGATATGGTCTCACTCTTACCAAGCGTCAGAAATACATCTTCAAAATCTTGCTGATTGAACCCAATATAACTTATGCTGACTGTATAAGGACCTCCAACACGCATGTTTACCATGTTAAAACGGCCGTCTTGGTTGGTCACAGCACCATAGGTTGTTCCAGTGGGTATGTGTGTAGCCACAACATTTGCACCTTCTAGCTCCATATTCGCGTCATCGACGATAACACCAGAGATAGATGATGTTGTCACTTGGGCAGTTAAGAAACCACAAGTGATTAAGAAAAGTACTACTAGTTTTTTCATTTTTAATTAGATTATTATTTAGTTTCTAAAATAAAACTCTTTAAGTTTAGTTTATGAAAATGTTAATAAAAGATAAAAACTTTTTAGGAGGATGTAATTTTAACGTACTATTTTTGGGTTAAAAAGATCATTGGTTCTCCAGAATCTATAGCGAACAACGATAGACAAAGACAGGAGGGAAATTGCGAATTGAAAAATTCATTTTCACTTTTCCGAAGTGATCTCTTAATCTCTTGTAATCAAAGGGGGCATATTGAAATTGCAAAAACTGTCCTCGATCGCTTAAAAATTGGGTAGCATTTTGTAAAATATCTTCCTTTAATTCTAAAGAAAACATGGATAAAGGCAAAGATGAAATGATGTGGTCTGCCTTTTCAAAATTGTGTTTTTGCAGATAATCCCCAATCTTTTCTGCACTGTCATGAATGATCACAGCTCTATCATCTTGCATTGTGTCTTTGAGCTTTTTGCAAAATGCCTCATTTGTTTCAAAAACCAAAAGTTTGCATTCAGGATTGATCAGCTTTAGAATTTCATGGGTAAAGACACCTTGTCCACCTCCGAGCTCGACAATCACCTTGGCATTGGAATAGTCAAGATTCCCAAACATATACTTTCCCAACGACTTGCTGCTAGAAGAAACAGCTCCAACACTTTTGCTTTTGAGGAATTCGCTCAAATATGACATATTGTTTTATTTTTTGGTTTTCGAATTTAATTAAATTTATCGATCAAACTTCATCTATTGGAAATTAAAAAAAATCCTCAAAAACAAAATTTTGCTTTTGAGGATTCTTGTAGTCAAGATTAAACGACTTTCAAGTTAGTTGATAAGCATCTTTTTGACGAAGCTATTTGCAGAACTTTCGTTCTTAACTTTTAGTAAATAAAGCCCCTTGGTTAAACCAAAATTGATCTTTTGATTTCTTCTCTGAATATCCAAAGATTTATTTAAAATACGCTTTCCTTGTACGTTAAAAGCCTCCAGTTCATACTGTCCTTTTTCACCAAAATAGATGTCTCCAGTGGTAGATACAAACACTCCAGCAGAGTCAGTATTTTCGTCAATTGACAGTGTGTTCTGAACCAATTGGGTTGTTGGTTTTATGTATATATTTTTATTATCTGTACCTGACCAATCATCATTCAACCATGCACTAAAATGAGTAGCTGTTGTGTAATCTACAGTCAGTGTTTTTGATTCTCCTCCAAGATTAATTGTAATTTCATTGGCTGAGGAGATAGTAAACTCAATTACAAAATCAGTGTAGTTGTCAGGGTCACCAGTAGCTGTGAATGTTGCTGTGCTGCTATCATTCGAGTGGGCTTTCCAAGGAGCCCAATCATTGCCACTATTTGGGCCGTTGGGACCTGCTAAAACACAATAAGCAATGCTGTTATTTGTTTTATCAGCACAAGACGCCGACAAAGAAGCACATTACAAAACAAATCCACAGGCTTATGAGATTGAATCAAGAATGGTTTCATCTCAAACGATTTTACAAATACTGACTGTTTCAGGGGGTGGTTTTGCCATCAAAATAACGCCAATTCAGTCTGAATAAATTATATTGAGCAGGATAGGAAAGTGAAATCGAACGATTTGGAATAGCGTTTATATTCCTGATAACAAGTTTCCAAGACCATCTTTAAACTGAAATCCCTCCATCGTTCTGTATTTATTTAGCTTTTTGTTTGCTTCTAGTCCCCACAACAAAAATTCCATCATAAAAAACAGCTCTTCGGTAGGACAATCTGCTTGATGAGTTGCAACTAGTTTTTTCAAATAAGGGACACCCATTAAGGTATCTTGATAGACATTGTCAGGTAAACTGTCTTCCAAAAACAATTCGTTATCGCCATAAAACCAACCCAGTAGTTGGTCATAAGGACCTGCAACATCTTGCTTTTCAAGTTTTTTGATCTCAGGAAAATATATAGGAAATAGTGTTTTTACAGCTTGATTGATCAGGTGAAATGAAATCTGTTCGGCACCTTCTTGTTCACCCTCATAAACCAATTCCACTTTCCCATTAATGGCAGGGATAATCCCTAAAAAGTCAGACATTCTAATACAGGTGTTTTTCTCGCAAGACATCAGTATACGTCGTTCAGCAGTACTCATAAGGTTTTCAAAAGCAGTGATACTCATTCGTGCACTCACGCCACTTTTGAAATCTACATATTCACTTTTTCTAGCTTCAAAGCCTATTTGCTCCAAAATGTCACGTGCCAATTCAGGAACGTGAATGGCATTTTGTACTGCTTTATTTGTATGTGTCTCTTGTTGGGTTATGGCCTTAGCTGTTTCCAAGTTATGTGGATAGTGCGTTAAAATTTGAGAACCTATACGATCTTTCAGTGGGGTGACGATACTTCCACGATTGGTATAATCCTCAGGGTTTGCTGTAAAGACAAACTGGGTTTCAATTGGCAATCGGAGTTTAAATCCTCTGATTTGAATTTCCTTTTCTTGCAAAATAGAGAAAAGCGCTACTTGTATTCTTGCTTGTAAGTCAGGCAGCTCATTCAATACAAATATACATCTGTGTGCTCTTGGGATCATGCCAAAATGAATCACACGCTCATCGGCATAGGACAGCTTGAGGTTTGCTGCTTTGATGGGATCAATGTCGCCAATCAAATCGGCTACACTTACGTCTGGGGTTGCGAGTTTTTCAAAAAAACGATCATCACGATGTAGCCAAGTGATGGGGGTATCATCCCCTTTTTCAGCAATTCGTTCCTTAGCAAAATTGCTGATTGGCACAAGGGGATCGTCGTTTATTTCAGAGCCTTCGACTACAGGTACCCAATCGTCCAACAATTGCGTGAGCTGTCGTGCCAGTCTTGTTTTGGCCTGTCCTCTCAAGCCAAGTAGATTGATGCTATGCCCCGAAAGCAATGCACGTTCTACGTCGGGAATCACTGTATTTTCATAGCCCAAAAGCCCCTCAAATGTTGGCTTACCACTTTGCAATCGTGCCCTTAGGTTTTGTGCCAATTCTTGTTGAATGGATAGGGGTTTGTAATTCGATTTTTTTAGTGCGCCTAGTGTCGTACTCTTTTTCATTTATCCCAGTCTTTTTTTTATGTTTTGTTCATAATCCTCAAAAATCATTTCGCCTAAGCCCTTAAGCCCTGTAAATAAGGCCTTTCCTTTATTGGCTTCTGTAAACTTTCGGATAAACTCTTTAAGATAGGGGTCTTGTGCAATCATAAATGTAGTGATGGGGATGTGAAGTTTTCGTGCTTGCCGTGCCATATTGTAACATTTATCCACGATATAGTCGTCTAGTCCCATGCTGTTTTTATAATAAGTGCCATCGGGGTTTTTCAAACAACTTGGCTTTCCATCTGTAATCATAAAAATTTGCTTATTGCTATTTTTTCTTCGTCGCAACAAATCCATAGCCAAGGTTAGTCCTGCAACAGTATTTGTGTGATAAGGCCCTACTTGCAAGTAGGGGATATCTTTCAGTGCAATGGGCCAAGCATCGTTTCCAAACACCAAAATATCGATTGTGTCTTTTGGGTATCGTGTGGTGATAAACTCTGCCAGTGCCATGGCAACTTTTTTGGCTGGCGTAATGCGATCTTCACCATACAAAATCATACTATGACTGATATCAATCATCAAAACAGTACTCATTTGTGTATTGTAATAACTGTCTTCCACAACAAGGTCGTCTTGATGCAATGTAAAGTCAATTCCCGCCGATCGTATTTGTGCATTTCGAAGGCTTTCGGTCATGGATATTTTCTCAAGTGGATCGCCAAATTGATAGGCTTTACATTCGCCTGTATCGTCTGCGCCTTGACCAGTACTTTTGGTTTTGTGGTTACCGCTTCCTGCTTTTTTGAGTTTTCCAAAAATTTGCTTCAATGCGTGTTCGCGTAAAAGTTTTTCTGTTTTAGCAGTGAGCGACATGCCAGTATCGTCTCCAGTACCATCTCCTTTTGGCTGTATATAAGCACGTTGCAAGAGATCTTCGATAAAATCATCTATGGTATATTCTTCATTGGTTAACCCATATTCCTGATCCAATTCACGCAGCCAAACAATGGCTTCATCAAAGTCACCAGAAGTGTGTATAATCAAATCCTTAAAAATTTCAAAAAGACGCTCGAATGGCGTTTGGTCCTTGGAAACATGTCGTGTAAATGTAATCCCAGCAGTAGACAAGTTTAGTTTCATAGCACTGTAAATGTACTAAAATCATTCTATAAATACCTTATGATCATGCTTC
>CACIJH010000019.1 GCA_902586905.1 uncultured Bacteroidota bacterium
CCTACCAAAGACGAAACGACGTGATTTCAGGACTTGTGAATACAGTCAAAGGAGTCGCTGATTTTGAACAAGAAGTTTTGACCGAAGTTGTACAAGCCCGTGCTAGTGCAGGCCAGACAAATATAGACTTGAACAATCTCAATTCTTCCAACATAAATGAGTTTACGCAGGCTCAACAAGCCTTGTCAGGAGCACTGTCGAGACTTTTGGTAACAGTCGAGCGATATCCCGAACTTAAAGCAACTCAAAATTTTCTTGAATTTCAATCTCAACTAGAGGGAACCGAAAACAGAATTAATGTTGAAAGAAATAGGTATAACGAAGCTGTAAATACATATAATACGCACATAAAAATCTTTCCAAATGCAATTTATGCTCGATGGCTAGGTTTTGGTGAAGAATTTGAACGATTTACATCAAGCGAAGGTTCTCAAAACGCACCTGAAATTGATTTTGACTAATGGATTTAGCATCATTTTTAAATGCGAAGCAAATAAAAGATCTAGCTAGAATCATTTCTGAAGCCGAATTGCTAACATCTGGTGAAATAAGGTTACATCTTGAAGAAAAGTGTGAGATTGAAACAGAGGCGAGAGCTCTAGAGGTTTTTTATTCTTTAAATATGGGAAACACAGAGCTTAAAAATGCAGTGTTACTTTATATTTCGTATGGAGATCAAAAATTTGCAATATGTGGAGATGAGGGCATAGACAAAAATGTATCAAATCGTTTTTGGAAATCTTTGAAAAATAGTTTGAAAAGAGCTTTTGAAAAAAAAGATTTTTTTTAATGGAATCTCTGTGACAATCATGGAATGTGGCAGACAGCTGAGAACATACTTTCCATATCAACATGATGACATCAATGAGCTAGAAAATCATGTTACATTCGAAAAGGATTTAAAATGATGCTAAAAAAATTAATTTTTCTTTTATTTTTTTCTATCCACTCTTTTGGGCAATACGAAATCCCAAATCAGCCTACGACCCAAAAAGCAGTCTATCAGTACAAAAAAATACTCAATGACGCTGATGAAAATTCTTTAAATCAAAAGCTTGTAAAGTATGCTGACTCAACCTCTACCCAAATTGTAATTGTATCTATTGACTCAACCAAGGGAGAAGATGTTCTTTTTTTGGGAGCTCAATGGGCTCAAAAATGGGGCATTGGCCAAAAAGAATTAGATAATGGTATTTTAATTTTAATCGCAGTAGATGATAGAAAATTATCTATCAATACTGGTTATGGCGTTGAGGAATTTTTAACCGATGCTAGAAGTAAGAGGATAATAGACAATACAATTAGTCCAAACTTCAAAAAAACTGAGTATTACAAAGGACTAAATTTAGCGACCGATCAAATTATAGAGATTTTAGCAGGGAACTTTGACTCTGTTAAAGAAACTAGAAGTGATGACAATGAACTTCCTTATTTCTTTTTGTTTGGGCTGCTTGTATTGTTGTCTATGTTCTTTTATCCAATTATTCCATCCTACAGGGAGTTTAAAAAACGAAAGAAGGATGGTCAAGATGTCATCTATTGGGATATATATAGAGACTATGCATTCAATGATGGTGGCATTTACCACCCTTCAGGAAAATTTTCAAGCCCATTTTCAGACTCTGGTGGAGGAGGTAGTTTTGGGGGTGGCTTCGGAGGTGGTGGCTTCGGAGGTGGTGGAGCTAGCGGCGGTTGGTAATAACCATATAAGATTAAGTTTTTGTGATATTAAACAATTTCAAATGACAAAAGATTTTGTAAGTTTTTTCTAAACTTAAATCTTTATCATGAAAAATAAAATTTGGATTCTCGTCCTTGTTGCCTTAGCTGTTGTAATTTACTTTTATACAAAAGACTGTTCAAAAGATTCGGTCTGTGAAAAATCTTCAACTGAAAAAGTTATTTCCGAAAATGAAAACCAGGAGGCTGCTGAAGAAATGCCTGAAGTTGAAGAAAATTCAGAAGACAATCCAGAAACAGTTTATTAGTATTTCATTCAATATACGAGAGAGAAATCGAACCGGTGTTGAAAATTGTACTACATTTCTTTGACAACAATAAATGTTGCTGTCGCTCCAGTTGATAGGTTCCATTGGTTGGAGGACAATAGCTTTTGGTCTTCATCAAACACCCTGAGTTCTGCTGTGTTGGGACCAGACGAGCCTTGATTTAAGGCTCTGAAGTCAAATTTGTTAAACCCTGGCTTTAAGTCAATTGTCATGATGAAGTATTGATTTTTGAGGTACAAGTCCTGCAATAAAATTTCATCGTTGAGCAAGATTTGAACACGATCTCCATCTTCGTACTCAAAATCACGACATACGATTATTGCTTTGTTTGAAGTCGTGTTAACATCCCCCAAATAAGTATCTCCAAGATACCCCATGTTGGCATTGTCTTCCTCACGTTTGCGCAGTCGTTTGAGATAAGGTGCAGATGCGTCCAGAAATTGTTCTTTGGCAAAAAGAGATTTGTTGGGTTCATCTTTTTTATTGAGGAAGGAAAAATCATCAACTGCATTTTCATTGGTCATAATCCCCAAAACAGGTTTGTTGGGTGAAGGGAAAATTGGGCTTTCACCCTGATTCTCTTGTCCAAAAACACATAATGAACTAGCAAAAAAAGTACCAATTACTAACGATTTCCGTAGCGTAGTCCGACTGCTGTGCCAAAAAAACATAAGCCCAAATTTACAAGAATAAGCCCAAACGTACCGAACAAAAACCATGCCTCATCATTTGACTTCGCAATAATCGCCTCCCCAACTACGCTTATGCCAGCACCCACAAGTGCTAGCCCAATGACTGCGTACCAGAACCATTTTTTACGTAGATTTTTTTCCAAAGTATTTGTTATATCGCACATGAGAAATGAACCCAACCAGAGAAACAATGGCAATCGAATAATACACAAAGCTTGGGGTTATCACCTTATCACCACTCGCATAAGAATGCAAGCCAACCAAATAGAAATTTACACCAAAATAGGTCATAATGATACTTGCAAAAGCAATGACGGACATGAGGTTAAACAACCATTTGCTTCGCATACCAGGGATCAATCGCATGTGTAAAACAAATGCATAAACGAGGATGCTAATCAGTGCCCAAGTTTCTTTTGGGTCCCAACCCCAATACCTTCCCCAACTTTCGTTGGCCCATTGTCCGCCGAGAAAGTTCCCAATGGTCAGCATCACTACACCAACAGTGAGTGCTAGCTCATTGACCACTGTCAACTCATCAATTGTCAATCGGATTCGTTTTTGGGTTTTTTTGGTTGTCAATATCATCAGAATCATTGCTATGAATCCTACAATCATGCCCAAGGCAAATGGACCATAACTTCCAACGATAACAGCAACGTGTATCATCAGCCAATAACTATCCAATACAGGTACAAGATTCGCAATTTCGGGATCCATCCAGTTCCAGTGTGCAATCATCAATATCATAGAGGCAACAAAAGCAGTAGCTGCTATGGTTAGCTTTGATTTACGCCCAAAAGCAAGTCCGATTCCAACAGTGGCCCATGCTACATAAAGCATTGATTCATAGGCATCACTCCATGGTGCATGACCCGAAATGTACCAACGAGCTCCCATCCCTACTGTTTGAAGAACAAAAAGTAAAGCAATAACCCCTATACAAATTTTAGTTAAAAAGCTGAGGATACGAACATCAAAAAGAATTTGAAAAATAAGAACGAAAAACATCAATGTACCAACGTACATGTACCAAGCAAAAAGCTTTTTGAAAATATCATATTTGTTGTACATGACTTCAGCCTCAACTTTATCAGCTGAAGGCATGATATCATTTCCATATTTTCTTTGAAATCCTGAGATGCTTTCCAACAATTCGTCTGCCTGATCATAGGCACCCTGTCGCAGCGCTCCCAAATACAAAGGCATCACATTGGCGACATATAAAGAGTCAACCCCTTCAAAAGGATAATCAGTTGCCTCCTGGAATGAGACCCATTTGTCATTTTCGATCTCTGGAACAGGAAAGATTCGAAGTATTTTTCCTTCAATTGCACTATACAACAGATTGATTCTTCGATCTGTTTCAATAAAATCTTTCTGAAATTGATTGGGGTTTGCAGCTTTGTATGCACCCTCAAGAGGCTGCGCCAATTTGTAATTACCACTTTTATCAAAAAAATCAACAAAAGAAGCATATTTTGCTTTTTCGTCTACACCAGCAATTCTTCGTAGGCTATCGTTACCTCTTTTCAAATAGATAAACGGGACCTGATACCAGAGCAAAGGGTTTTGCTGTATGGATAATAAAACTTGGTCGGCGTTTAATGATTGATAGGTATCTGATTTGCTCACCTTTCTAATGAGCTCAGATGCAAATGTATTTGCTGGTTTCATACGCCCACCCAAGTCTTGAATCACTAGTTTTCCAAATTTATCAGCGTGTGATGTAGGAACTGCTTGACGAATCAACTGCAAGTCGATGTTTTGAGATGCACTCTGCTCGTGCTGATGAGTTTGAGCGTTCAAGGATAACCCAAACAACAGCACGATTGCAGTGAGAGATGCCTTTTTAACTCTTATTTTTTCGAGTTGTGTTGAGAGTGATTTAAATCTAGTTTTTCCGAAAAAAAGAATCCCAAGCAGACCAATGTAAAGAAGGAAATAACCAACATAAGTAATCCAAGTTCCCCAAAAATCATGATTCACTGACAAGATTGTCCCCTTTTCATCGGGATCAAAAGATGCTTGAAAAAAACGATACCCCCTATGGTTAAGGATGTGATTCATATAGATATCATGATCGAATGGAGGGTAATCAGCCACGCTGACTTTACTCATAAAACTGCTGTAACTCTTTTCTGTTCCAGGATATTTTTCAGCGATAAAGTCATTCAACTTTAAAGCAAATGGAAGTTCGTGCTGCAAAGAGCCATATTGAACCCAAAAGTCTAATCCCCCTAGAGAAACTTGTTTGGGGTCATTTGTAAAGCCTTTTGCACCTAAAACCTGTACAGTTTGAGACACCCCTTCAGTACTGATTTTTAGTGTTAATGCATCTTGAATTGCTTCTTCGTCTTTTACGATTTGATATGAACCTCGTATTGCTTGATCAGGAAAAACAAACTGCATTCCAGCCATTGAATATAAAGATCGAAAGCGAAGTGGTGTTTGCACATCGGCTGACACATCTTCAATGGATTGCGTAGCCATTTGCATCGCAGTTCCAGAGAATGGAGTATTAATCGTGTAATCATTATTGGTTTGATCCCATTCGATATTTATTGCGCCGTCTGTTGGGTTATTAAAGGTAAATAGTACATTATGAATGTTCACAATCTCGCCAAAACCGATATAGTGATCGTGGCGATTTCCATCACCAGACTCTACAATCTTGATGTAATAATCACCCTTTGGATCTTCAACCAAACTTTCAGCTGCATTGGAAATAAAATCAACGTATTCAATTGAAAACTTCTGCTCATCAAAGGAACTTCTCCAACGAAAGTTATTGTTCGTAGGATCTGCAAACAAAAAGTCATCTTGTAATTTTTTTCTTTGTAATGCACCATCTATTTCACCATCGACAAGAACAGTGACATAGGTCTTTTCACTCAAAAAAGTGTTTGTTGTTTCACCTTCACGAATAGGCATGACACCCTCAAATCCAAAATAGCGTGTAACAAAAGCACCAAGTATGATTAAAATCCAAGCACCGTGCAACAGTAGGATGGGCCATTTTTCCCATCGCAACAAACGATATTTTTTGATGTTGCCAACGAAGTTGATAACAAATACTCCCATGATCGCCTCAAACCACCAAGCGTTATATACCCAAATCCTAGCAGTGGCAGTATTGTGGAAACTTTCGACAAAAGTACCCACAGCCATCGCTATACAAAAAACGATGAAAAGTATAGATGTAAGGCGAGTTGAGAATAAAAAACGAACCAATATCATGGCTTGTTTCATAGCTTTTTTTTTCAAAATTAAGGCATAACTAACAATTATCCTACTGTTAATTAGTGCATTATAAAATAAATTGGTTGCAAAAAAAAAGGAATCCTAAAAAAGGAAGTTAGCGATGCAATTAAGACATCAGATCAAACATCTGCCAAACTTATTGTACCCACTTATTAGAAAAATCACAGTCTCTGTATGAGCGATTTACATTGATAAAAGTGTCATCAATTTTTTCACCCATCCATTCTTGAATCGTGTTCAATTGTTTCTCTTTCAAGGCTAAATCTTTGATTTTAACATAGTCATTTGCAAAATCGGCAGTGTGTTCATTGTAGCGATTGGTGACCATTAAAATCTTATATTTCTTTTTTCCAGATCTATCTTCCTCAATCACTGGAGGTGAGATTTGGTTGTCTTCAAGGTTTAAAATTTGGTTGTAAATCTCAGGATCGAGTTTTGTCAATTCGAATCTTGTATCTCCAGAAGTTGGATTGATCAAAACACCCCCATTAGATGCTGTGTCCTTATCATCTGAAAATTCAAGTGCGGCATCGGAGAAAGATATTTCTTCATCTTGAATTCTCTTGCGAATCAATTCAAGTTTTTCTTTTGCTTCACGAAGTTCTTTAGCAGAAACCTCTGGAACTAGAAGAACATGACGCACATCAATAAGTTGACCTCTAATCTTGTCGACTGTTACGATATGCCATCCAAAGTCGGTTTGAAATGGTTGTGATATTTCTCCTTCTCTTAGTCGATAGGCTTGATCTCTAAATTCTTTCACCATCACTGGTCGCTTGCGATCAAGGGTATATCGACCGCCACGCGATCTTGAACCTGGATCTTGTGAATATAAAATCGCTTTGGAGGCAAAACTCGAACCATTTTCGAGTACATCATTGCGCATGGTTTCAAGCAAACGAATTGTTTTTTCAACCTCTTGATCAGTTGGCTTTGGATCAATAACAATTTGTGCAATTTCAAGTTCAGCCCCAAAAACAGGTCGTTGATTTACTGGAATCTTATCAAAAAAGGTACGCACCTCTTCTGGAGTAACTTCAATTTCCTCAACGATACTGGCCTGCATCCGCTGTGAAAGTTGTTGTACACGATTGATGTCAAAAAGTTCATTTCTGAAGCTTTGCTCATCTTTTTTCTTATAGAATTCAAGAACCTTTTCCATACTTCCGAGTTCTTGAACAAAATAATCGATCGTTCTACCAACATAATCATTGATTTCTGCATTGCTTACTTCCAAGCTGTCTTGCTCTGCGTGGTGGGCATACAACTTATCTTCCATAAGTTTTCCAAGCAAACTGCACTTTTCAATATTTCCAGTGGGAATTCCCTGCGATTGCAAATCGATGTAAGCTTTTTCGATATCAGAATCAAGAATCACATAATCGCCAATCACTGCAGCGACACCATCGATCTTTATTCTTTGAGGGGTTGGTATACTGTCTGTTTGTGCATGACCAAATTGAATGGCTCCAAAAAAAGTAAAAACACAAATTGAACGAATCCAACTATTCATAAACCTCATATATATTTTGACGCAATCCTTCTTCAATTATTTCTCGATCGAGCTGTCGCATCAAATCCAGTTTTCTTTTGTTGATTAAGATTTGCTTCAACGTTGGCGCGACATAATCTAAAGGTGCCAAATCGTTACGTAAAACAACTTCTTCAACGACCACCAAATATACTTCTAAAGAATCTTGTAATTCAAAGAATGTGTCATTTTTTAAGAAATATTTATAACGTCTCTCCGAAATTGAAGGCAATCGATTAAAAAACTGAGAAGCCTGAACCCATATTGAATCATTCAAAGAGTAGGTCGTAAACTGAAGAGCAATCGAATCCAGAAAGACTTTATCATCTTCGTTAAATCGCCGAATGCTTTTACGAATCGATCGAAGGTTATAATTTTCATTTCGCACGCGCACGTATCGCCCACGCAGAAGATCTTTATTTGTTTTAAAATTCAATTTGTTTTGTTCAAAATAGGATTCAATTTCTTCCTTTTCAACGATTGAGTCCAACTGTGACTGAATTGCCTTGTCCTTGTAGGTTTTGACATACAGGTCGTTGCGATAGGTGCTGACCAATTCTTCAAGACCTTTCTTCTCACGTGAACTCAAATTGATTTCTGCTTTTTTTAGATATAACAACTCCTCTGCCCACTCATTTATTGTTCTCCTTGTGATTTGTATGCTATCGCTTCCATTGGGTCCAATTTGATCTTCTATATCTGATACAAATAAAAAATCCTCGCCAACTCTCGCAACTGCATTTGATTCCTCATTTGTAGGTAAATCACATGAACAAATAAGTAATAGAATTATAAGATAAATGGATTTCATTTGACTATCGAGAATAATTGGGTGCTTCCTTGGTTATGGCAACATTATGTGGATGGCTTTCTTGGATACCAGATGAGGTTATTTGCACAAATGTAGCCTTGTCTTGTAGATCTTGAATGTCTTTTGCGCCACTATACCCCATTCCAGAACGAAGACCCCCAACAAACTGATGAATGCTCTCGTACAATTCCCCCTTATATGGTACTCTTCCGACAATCCCCTCAGGAACTAGTTTTTTGATGTCGTCTTCTACATCTTGAAAGTAACGATCTTTGCTCCCCTGTCTCATGGCCTCTACGGATCCCATCCCACGATAGGATTTAAACTTTCTGCCTTCAAAGATAATTGTCTCACCTGGCGACTCTTTTGTTCCTGCCAACATAGATCCAAGCATAACAGATTGTGCGCCAGCTCCTATTGCCTTCACAATATCACCAGTGTATCGCACACCTCCATCTGCAATGAGGGGTATACCTTTCTTCTCTAAGATTTTCGAAACTTCTAAGATGGCCGAAAATTGTGGATATCCAACTCCTGCAACTACACGCGTCGTACAAATTGATCCAGGACCAATCCCAACCTTTACGCCGTCTGCCCCTGCTTCTGCTAAGAAAGAAGCTGCCTCAGCTGTTGCAATGTTTCCAACAACAACATCTAAATCTTTATATTCTTTTTTTATTTTTTTTAGCACATCCACAACTCCATGTGTATGCCCATGTGCTGTGTCAATCACAACCCCATCAACCCCAGCGTTTACCAAAGCAGAACAGCGCTCCAAAACGTCTTGTGTTACCCCTACTGCAGCAGCAACGCGAAGACGCCCATAACTGTCCTTGTTTGCGTTGGGTTTTAAACTCACTTTGGTAATATCTCTAAAGGTGATAAGACCCACCAGTTTATTGTCCTTATCAACAACAGGTAACTTTTCGATTTTGTGTGCTTGCAATATCTCTTCAGCATCCGACATTGATATACCTTCTTGAACTGTAACTAGGTTTTCAGATGTCATCACTTCCATTACAGGGCGTGCTTGATTCTTCTCAAAACGCAAGTCTCGATTGGTAACGATTCCAATCAGTTTTTGTTTGGCATCAACGATCGGAATTCCACCAATACGATACTCAGCCATCAGATTTTGAGCATCTGAAACAAGAGCTGTGGTGGGCAATGTCACAGGGTCGATTATCATCCCTGACTCTGAACGTTTTACTTTTCGAACTTTTTCAGATTGGGCTTCAATACTCATGTTTTTGTGAAGTACACCTAACCCCCCTTCTCTAGCCATAGCAATGGCCATTTGACTTTCAGTAACTGTATCCATTGCAGCGGAAACGATTGGAACGTTGAGGGGTATATTTCTTGAAAATTGAGATTGGATATTGACGTTTCTCGGAAGTACCTCGGAGTATGAAGGCACCAACAAAACATCATCGTAAGTCAAACCTAATCCAGAGATTTTTGATGGCTGTTTGGACATAGCAACTAGTTTACAATTAGTTGCATGCAAATATACTAAATTAAATGCCAAACTAGCTTGAAAACAAACGAAGGTGTTTGAGGATGATAACCACTGCTGCAGTATAGGCCAATGTCATTGCGATTCCAGAGATAATCACTACATATCTAAACCATTCAACGCCATACCATATCAGATATAATCCCCCGAAAGTGAGAACTATGGAGACAAAGGGCTCGATGATCAAAAAAAGCTTAAGGCGTTGATTGATTGGTGTTTGTGACAACAAAAATCCCGTCATAAAAAACAACATCGACATGCTTAAGATGTGCGTATGAACTATGGTCAACATTTCTTGGGCACTCTTTTTGAATTTCATGACCATCGTATCCTCATCATCTTCATTGCCATTGTAATGCTCTACAAGTCCATCGGGGTTTGTGCTATTGGTTTCACCAACAAAACGAATACCTGTGTAAAATCCGATGGAAAGAACAATGAGAAAGCATGCGGTAAGGGCACGCAAAGGATAACTCCATTTGTCAATGGTTGGTATCATATATGATCAAAGTTGTCCATTTCACTCAGCAATTCATTGACTGCGTTGGTCATGGAATAAACAGAGATTGTAGCACCTGAAATGGCAGCGACATTTTCACCAACAGAAAAGTCTGTGTTGGTTGATTTGCCAGTAAATTGTTTCAACCAGCGATTACTTCCAATTTCACCCCCATAATCCTCTCGATAAACCAAAACGCTTATTTTCTTGATGATTAAATCTTGATCGAAAACTACGAGATATTCGAAGGTGTCTGTTTTGCTTAGGGCAGTACCAACGAAAGCATAACCCTTGAGCAAGTCTTTATCAAAAACATTATAAAGATTACCAACAACATCGTTTACTTCAAAATTGTTTTGGATCAATTGCAAATCGTCTGTATCGTATGTTTTCTCTATGAGCTTTGTTGCTTTCTTTAGCACGCGATCAGATTGAGCCGGGAGCTGAAAGGAAATAAGAATAAAAAGAATAACGTATTTCAAAGCAATTTTTTAAGATTCCAAATATACATCAAAAGAACACACCTAATCCCATATTCAATTGACCAACTGCAGCAGAGCCATCAACAGCTGTTGCTTTTGACTGATAATCTATTTTAAAAACAGCACCATTGGCAATGTGATAGGACAATCCAAAGGTTGTTTCGTTGCGATGATATGCATCATTGGCAATTAGACTCCCAGCAGTTTTTTGGTGGGTGTTGAAGTTTTCGTAGCGTAGAAATAAATCCAATTTCTGAGAACGATCGATTGGTAATAAGTTATAAGCCCCTTCAATATAATAACCCCCCATTGCTGATCCTAGGTCAGTCGTCCCGGCAAGGTTGTAGGCCTCTGTATCGCTTAGGCTAGCAGCAATTAGCTGCCCTCTTGACGAGAAACGTCCGTTCACATATCGATAGTCAAAACCAAACATTGATAGTCCTACTTGTGTATTGCTTTGTTCTGGGATTGTTGTTTGGGTATTGCCTGCATAATATGACAGCCCAAGTTTGAGTTTTGGCAATCCATAATATTCAACTCTACCTGCAAAATTTGCATCCGATGCAACTGATTCAGCACCTTTTTGACGACCTTTTCGAAGTCCATCTGATCCTCTTAGTTTGTGACTTTCACCATAGGAAAGAAATCCATTCATTAGGTATGCTTGATAACGCAGCGAAGCACTATTGACACGACCAGAAACACCAAGCCCAATTTCGCGCCATGTTGAAGGAACAA
Source organism: uncultured Bacteroidota bacterium (assembly GCA_902586905.1). Taxonomy (GTDB): domain Bacteria; phylum Bacteroidota; class Bacteroidia; order Flavobacteriales; family Flavobacteriaceae; genus UBA724. The sequence continues at coordinate 11,543 of CACIJH010000019.1, forward strand.
TCTTACTGTCTAAACTAGGTCTTTCAACTCCATTAAAAGTTGTCGGCTCATGATATTCGTTGACAATACCCATTGGAACGAGCATTAGACCACCTCGTAGATTCACGCCATCAGCTACAGAATAGTTCACAAATGCCTGTTCTACATATACTTCTTTTACGTGTTCAAATTCAATTTCTGTCACAAATGAAGTTCGATCATCAAATTTATAAGCGAAAAGCATCACCAATCGCTGTACATCAATTTCTGCTGGAGTTGATGAATCCTCAAGGTTGTTGTATGTCACTTCCCCATACCCTCCAATGGAAAGGCCACTTTCTGATGTTAGAAGTTTATTGAGCTGTGTGGATGCACTATTGTATTGGTCTTGTGCGTTTACAAAAGAAGCCAATAGAAATACATAAATTGATATATTTTTCATTTATGTTTATTTAGATCAATTAAATATAAGGCAAAGATACGCCTACGGCAACAACTGGCAAATTAATTTAGATTTATTTTAAATAATTAACTAACGATACTTTGTGAATAATTTTTTGCCCTGGTTCATTGCAGATTCAAATCGAGTCGGGTGTATGCCAGTATTTATCCCCTCTTCGGTGAAAAACGTGAGTAATTTTTCTGTTGGCATATTCCCCACCAAGGCATCACTTGCCATTGGGCAACCCCCAAAACCATGTATTGCTCCATCAAATCGTTGGCACCCTGCGTCGTAAGCAGCAGAGAGTTTTTCATATCCATTGTTGGGATGTGTGTGGAAATGAGCACCAAACTCCACAGAGGGATATGCTGGTATTATCTTCGAGTATACATAAGAGATGTCCTCAGGTACTGCTTGCCCAACAGTGTCGGAAAGTGAAATAATTTCGATTCCCATACCTGCGAGTTGATCTGTCCATTTCGATACGATATCAACACTCCAAGGGTCTCCATAGGGGTTGCCAAATCCCATTGATAGGTAAACAACAAGTGTTCTGTTGTGTTTGTCGCTCAATGCTTTGATTTGCTCCAGAACTTGTAGGGATTCTGAAATTGTTTTGTGTGTATTTCGCATTTGAAAGTTTTCAGATATTGAAAATGGATATCCAATAAATTGAATTTGTTCGAAATCAATTGCTGCTTGCGCCCCTCTTAGGTTGGCAACGATTGCCAACAATTCTGTTGTTGAGTCAGATAAATCCAGTTGATTTAGAACTTTGGCAGTGTTGCGCATTTGTGGCACTGCTCTTGGCGAAACAAAACTCCCAAAATCAAGTGTATGAAATCCTACACCAAGAAGGAACTGAAGGTACTCCACTTTTATTTCTGTGGGAATAAAAGACTTTACACCTTGCATTGCATCTCTGGGGCATTCGATGATTTTAGGACGTATCATAGTGTCAAATGTACAGAATTGTACTGCATTTTAGCTTAGGTAATCGATAGGATTTTATGTAATTTTACAATCGAAAAAGAAAAATTGAAATACGATGATAGAAACTACATCTCAGATTGATGAGTATCGTTCTGCACTAATCAATCACCCACTCTACAACGCCATGAACTCTATAGACGCAATACAGCGTTTTATGGAAACTCACGTATTTGCAGTTTGGGATTTTATGTCGTTGCTAAAGCGATTGCAACTCGATCTCACTTGCGCATCGATCCCTTGGACACCTGTCGGGAATCCAGTGACACGAAGGTTGATCAACGAAATCGTATTTGGAGAAGAAAGTGATGTCGATCAAAATGGCAATGCCACGAGTCACTTTGAACTCTATATCAAAGCGATGGAAGACATTGGTGCTGATACAAGTGCGATTAAGTCATTTATCCAACAACTCGAACAAGGAGAAACTTGGGAAAAAGCAATTGTCAATTCAGGTGCAAGTCAGGCTGCCAAACAGTTTGTTCAACAAACAATGGACTGTGTCGAAAATGATCCCATTCATGTTGTTGCAGGTGTATTCACCTATGGTCGAGAGGATTTGATCCCTGATATGTTTATTTCCATTGTTCGCGAACTGAGTGAAAAAGGGCATTCTGGTGCAAATACTTTGGTGTATTATCTCGAACGTCATATCGAAATCGATGGAGATGAGCATGGACCCATGGCATTACAAATGATTGACGAACTGTGTGAAGGCGATCCCATGAAAAAAGAAGAAGCGACCCTAGGTGCCAAACGAGCACTCAAAAGCAGGATTGAACTTTGGGATGCAATTGCCAATCAAATCTAATTTGATTATAATAAATTTATACACTTAAAACATCATTGATTATGAAAAATCTACTGTATCTAAACTTACTTTTTGTTATTTTTTCTAGTGCTACAGAAGCACAAAAAATAGTTGTTGATTATGCCGAAAGCATTACTGAAGCAGAGTTAAAAACACACCTCTATACCTACGCATCTGATGAATTTATGGGTCGTGAAGCAGGGACTGAAGGGGAAACCTTGGCAATCAACTTTTTAAAAGATTATTATGAATCCACTGGCGTTTCTGCTGGATCTACAGATGGTTCATATTTTCAAGAGATGACAGTCACTGACAGACAAGGGAATTCGATTGATAGTTATAATGTGTTGGCATATATAGAAGGATCAGACAAGTCGGATGAAGTTTTGGTCATCACAGCGCATTTAGATCACATCGGCATTGAAGATGGGCTAATCAATAATGGAGCTGATGATGATGGCTCTGGAACTGTTGCGATGATGGAGATTGCAGAAGCATTTATCGAAGCAAAAGAAGATGGGAATGGTCCAAGACGATCGATTTTATTTTTACATGTTTCAGCTGAAGAAAAGGGTCTTTTAGGCTCAAAATACTACACCGACAACCCCATCTATCCCCTAGCGAACACAGTCGCTAATTTGAATATCGACATGATTGGTCGGGTGGACTCATTGCATATCGATCAGCCTGACTATATTTATTTGATTGGCTCTGATATATTGTCACAAGACTTGCATGATGTTTCAGAAAAAGCGAATGAAGATCATGTAGGGTTGGCAATTGATTATCGTTACAATGACCCCACTACCCTAGTCTATGAATTTGGTAGATGGCGTCAAAACAGATACTATTACAGGTCTGATCACTACCACTTTATCAAAAATAACATCCCTGCTATTTTTTATTTTAATGGCACTCATGAAGACTATCATGCGCCAACTGATACTGTTGAAAAGATCCACTATTCATTGCTTGAAAAACGTACACGTTTGATATTCCACACAGCATGGAATATTGTCAATCGAGAGGATCGATTAGCCCTGAAAGAGAACGCAGTAATTCCAAGCGAGGACTAATATGAGGGTATTTGTTTTTCTTTTTTTATTCTGTATTTCAAATTCGATTATGGGACAACAATATGAGTCACAGCCTTACGAAATCATTAAAAGTCTCGACGAGCTAGAGGTTCGTTACTACCCCCCTGCGATGATGGCAAAAACCAAAGCCAGTAGTGGCAATCCATTCTCAACGCTGTTTCGATATATTTCAGGCAATAACAAAAAAGGTGAAAAAATCGAAATGACAACCCCAGTTTATATGTACCCAGAAGACAATACTTCTGCGATGGAGTTTGTATTGCCAAAAAAATATATGGAGCAGGAAGCACCTGCTCCATCACAGGATAATGTTGAAATCTATCAATCAGAGCCTGGCTATTTTGCAGCAGTTCGGTATGGGGGCTACAGCAATTCAACCAAGGTAAAAACACATACCGAAAGGCTGATGAAAGAAATTGAAAAGAATAGTTTAGAAACGATTTCAGAACCTGTCGTGCTGTCCTATGACAGTCCTTACAAGGTGATGAATCGTCGAAACGAGATCCTCGTCAAAATCAGCTATACACCCTCTGAATAAGCGATTTTATTTCTCTTCTAAAACTGCAATCACTTCGCCTTCCTCACCTAACCAGGTCACCAAGAAGATAAGGTCTTCATCCCCAAGGTTTTGAGAAAAATGCCAAGTGTTGGAAACGCCTAAAAAAGCTTTATCACCTGCTTTATAAGACTGTGTTAAGGTGGCAGATTTTTCTGAAGAGCTATCTTCTAAGGAAGTCTCAGTATCGTAGTTCACTGTTAGTTCACCTTGTAAAACATAAGCAACTCCAGTATATGGATGGTAGTGCCAAGGCGATGAAAAGCTTGGCTCCCAAACTTTGACTTGACTGGTAATGGCAGCATCACCTGTCGGATATGTGAACTTATTCCCAAGCGGATCGACAGAAACTGCTGTCATGACGTCTCCATTTTCAAATGCAACGATGCCATGATCACTTTCTGATTCATTGTTGGAAGTGGTGTTGACACATGAACTTGCTGTAAACACTAGGGCGAGTATAAAGGATATTTTGATTCTCATTTTTATTGTTTTGTTAAAAATAGTAATTATCTAAGAACTAAGTTTTAATAAGTCATAAGATATTGACTCTAAAAAACAAAACCCCTCGATTTCTCGAAGGGTTTTTGAAGGGTGGAAGACCGGTCTCGAACCGGCGACCTCTAGAACCACAATCTAGCGCTCTAACCAACTGAGCTACAACCACCATTTTCGCACGCAAATGTACGAGTTTTTGCTTTTTGTCTCAAAACATTTTTTTGTTAGATCAAATCAGAAATTTGAGAGACTGCCAACTGTCGATTGGTCGTGAATCCCTCGGCGTATGAGACCCCAATGATTCTGCCCAAATCCGCAGCCCTGCTTTCAATGCTACTCAAAAATTGCTGACTGCTGATTGGGGTTTCTGGCTCATTAGATTTTTTGTCATAAAACTGTGACGAATAGGCAAGAATGACTTCCATCTTTTTTTCCATAAAATCACTGATATCTACAACAAAATCGCAAGGATCATTGTTCCATTGCATATAGTGATATACTTGACTTGGGCGCCAGGCTTCTTGGGGTTTGCCCTCAGCTGTGGATTCTATTTTTTGCAAACCACTCAAAAAACAAGCATCGTGAACAAGAGCAGCAGCACGACCATGATCAATATGTCGATCTGTTTGTGCATTGCACAACACTGTCCTTGGCTTATACTTTCGAATCATCTCAATGACTGCGATTTGGTGATCTTCGTCATTTATAAAAAACCCATCACGAAAGCCTAAGTTTTCTCTACAAATCACCCCCAATAATGAAGCAGCTTTCTTTGCTTCTTGATCACGAATCTCTGCACTTCCTCGGGTGCCGAGTTCGCCACGAGTCAAATCAACAATCCCAATTTTTTTTCCCGACGCTATTTCCTTGGCAATGGTTCCTGCGCAACTGAGCTCAACATCATCAGGATGTGCTCCAAATGCCAATATATCGAGTAGGTTGGTCATTAGCTTTTAATCCAGTTTATGATTCTAGGGTCATCGGGCTGGGTACGAGGCGACATGACATCGACCAATTTCCCCTCCTCATCAATCAAATATTTTTGAAAATTCCACGTAACCTTTGAACTTTTTACGCCATTTTTATTGACATCAGTCAGAAAATCATACACTGGATGTTTTGAATTTCCTTTTACAATCGTCTTTTCCATCACAGGAAAACTGACGCCATAATTCTTTTTACAAAAAACTTTGATATCCTTGTTTGTGCCTGGCTCTTGCCATAAAAAATTATTGGATGGAAAGGCAACTATCACAAAGTTTTCATTTTTATACTTCTCATACAATCCCTGTAGCTTTTTATACTGGGCAGTCAATCCACATTTTGATGCCGTGTTCACGACCAAAATCTTTTTACCTTTTAAGTTGTTGAAATTGAATGGGTTACCATCAATATCAGTTGCGACAAATTGGTGAATACTCGTTTTCAAATGATCTGTTTGGGCATACATTGTGCTGGCGCCAAATAGTAAAGCCAGGATAATTTTATCTGTCTTCATTGTGCAATCTTTTTCTTCAAAGATAATTAATCTAAAAAAAATGGTTTAAACGAAGCTTTTTAAACGATCTCAGCACTCAATCCTGCATCGAGTAAACGCAGACATTTTGGTTCGAGTTCTTTAAAACTTCCAGACTTAACTGTGCATTTTCCGTTGTAATGTACAATCATGGCGCATTGTTCTGCTTGTTGGGCAGTGTGTTCGCAGACAGAAATCAAGGTTTGAATGACATGATCAAAGGTGTTGACATCGTCGTTATACAATATGATTTCATGCTCACGATCTGTCGCTACAAGCACATCGTGCTCTGGGCTTTCTTGTTCTTTATGTTGGTCAAATCGAATCTTCACAAGTTTGAATATACGCATTTTACGCAAACCCAATCATCAAGTGATGTTTGTGCATCTAAAAACAAGCCGTTTTGCTCACATTTCTGCGTTATCACTTCCAAATCTTTGACATAAAATCCACTCAATAACAATATCCCTTCATGCTGAAGTTGTTGCGCATATTTTGGAATGTGTCGCAATAATGTATTTCGATTGATGTTGGCAAAGATCAAATCATAAGTACCAGCAACGACATCAATATCCCCTAGGCATGCTTCCAAAAGATGATCACATCCATTGCGCTTTGCGTTTTCAACTGTATTCTCTACACACCAAGGTTCGATATCAACTGCCATAATGCCTTTTGCTCCCAGATGAGATGCCAAAATTCCCAATATTCCAGTCCCACATCCCATGTCCAAAACACGCTTATTTTCAAAATCTATTTCCAAAGCAGTGTTCATCATTAACTTGGTGGTCTGATGATGACCTGTGCCAAACGACATTTTGGGCTCAATAACCAGTTCATTGGCTGTTGTTTTTGGTGGATGAAAGGGTGCGCGAACAGTATAATCTCCAACAACAATGGGATCGAAAGAAGACTCCCATTTTTGATTCCAGTTTTCATATGGAATTTCTGCAATCCGATGTGAAACAACAAAGTTAGAGGGCATATTGTTTGTCAGTTGTTCAAGGTTTATTGACTTCCAATTGTTTTGTCTGACATAGGCCTTTAAACCAGTATCTGTCTCCAAAAAACTTTCAAATTGGTGACTCGACAATAGGGCAAGTAGAATGTCCCTACCCGCAGGAGGGGAAACATCAAAATCAATCTCTATATAAGTATCATTCAAATCCATTGACAATGGCTGCAAAGTCTGCTGCTTGCAGAGAAGCCCCTCCAATCAGACCCCCATCTACATCGGTTTGTGCAAAAATTTCATCTGCATTCGCTGGTTTTACGCTCCCCCCATAAAGAATGGAAACCCCATCAGCACATGCACTATCATAATGATCCTCAATTAATGTACGTATAAAAGCATGCATTTCTTGTGCTTGCGCTGGACTCGCTGTTTCACCTGTTCCGATTGCCCATACAGGCTCATATGCCAAAACAATCTGGCTCCATTGCGACTTGTCTAAGTCAAACAAGGCAGTTGACAATTGTTGTTTGACAATATTGAAGTGCGCTCCCGATTTGCGGTCATCAAGTTCTTCGCCAAAGCAGAAGATGATTTGCAAACCAGCATCTGAGGCAGCTTGTACCTTTTCATTCAAAAGTTGATCTGTTTCACCAAAGTAGGCACGACGTTCTGAATGACCCAAAATCACATGGTTCACGCCAATGTCTAGAAGCATCCCAGCAGAAATTTCACCTGTATAGGCGCCACTGCTCGATTGATGCATGTTTTGCGCTGCAACTTGAATTCCACTGTCTTTGGTGGACTTTACAGCAGACGCAAGATTTACAAAAGTAGGAGCGATAAAAACATTCACATTTTCATTCAACTTCTGGGCTTTGATTTCATCGATGAGCCGAATTGATTCTGACTCAGTTTTGTTCATTTTCCAATTTCCTGCAACAATTTGTTTTCTCATGATTATTATTTGTTTAATTGTACTTTGGGATCTAGGTAAGCGTAGAGCAAATCTACAACTTGGTTGATGATGATAAAGAGAAACGAAACAGTTAGTACAGACCCCATGAGCACTGGTATATCAAGAAAATTGAGTGCGTTTACAATTTCTTTTCCTATTCCGTTCCATCCAAAAATATATTCTACAAACACTGCCCCTGCCAACATACTTGCAAACCAACCCGAAAGAGCAGTGATAACTGGGTTGAGTGCATTTTTCAACATATGCTTCCAGATAATGGTTGCTGTCGACAATCCCTTGGCGCGAGCTGTTTTGACATAGCCACGATTCCATTCATCCAATAGTGCATTTCGCATCAGTTGGGAAACCACTGCCAGTGGTCGAATCCCCAATACAAAAGCTGGTAGTATTAGGTTTTTCCAAACAATACGATACGACTCTCCCATGTCATCAAGCGCATACAAACTCCCTGTCATGTCTAATGAAGTGAATTGATGTAACAAAAAACCAAAAATCCAAGCAACAAGAATTGCACTAAAAAAAGAAGGCAAACTCATCCCCAATGTACTCACCAATTGAATCATTCTATCGAATGTGCTGTTGGCATAGATTACTGATAAAATCCCAAACAATAAGCCGAAGGAAATAGCAATCAAGAGTGCAGCTATCGCAAGTATGGCAGTATTTGGAAGGGTGTTTCCAATCACCTGACTTACTTTTATACCACTTCTGTGATAAGATTCTCTTAGATAGGGCCATTTTAAAACAACAGACCTCTCCCCTACATTGAGTAAACTTATATAGGAGTATTGTTGGGTAGATAGGCCATTAAAATCGTGCTGTTGTGGGTGAGTTGAGATTGGACTCAAATCATTTAAGTAATTGATATACTGTATAAAAATTGGCTGATCAAAACCATATTTTTGTTGAATCAATTGCAATTCCTCTTGATTTTCGTTTTGACCCAACATCATTCTCGCAGGATCGCCAGGAAGCACACTAAACAAAAAGAAAACCACTGTAGCCACGCCCCAAAGGGTGATAAAGATGGAGATGATTCTATTTAAAAAATTCATGAATTCTCTAAGTGAATAATCGCAAAAACTGCATAGTTGATCATGTCCTGATAATTACCCTCAAGACCTTCACTCACTAGTGTTTGGCCATCATTGTTTTCAATTTGTTTGACGCGCAATAATTTTTGTAGAATCAAATCAGTCAATGAACTCACACGCATATCACGCCAGGCCTCTCCATAGTCGTGATTTTTGTTTTGCATTAAAGACTTTGCCAAGTCGATTTGTGCATTGTAAAGAGACAACACCTCATCTTCCGACATATCGGGCTGATCGGCAATTCCCTTATCAATTTGGATCAAAGCCATTACACAGTAGTTCAAAATTCCAATAAACTCTGAAAATTGCCCTTCGTCAACACGTTGTGTTGCTTTCTGTTGTAAAGTTCGTATGCGCTGAGCCTTGATAAAAATTTGATCTGTCAACGACGATAC
>CACIJH010000020.1 GCA_902586905.1 uncultured Bacteroidota bacterium
GCAGCTGTATTCTTCTGATTATTAGAGCCTAATCGTTTTCTGGGGTTTGTTTATAGGCAATTCTACACATATTCATCATTTTTAACCAAATATTAACAGATTTGAAAACATTTTTTAACCAATTTGCAGCCCTTAAAAACTAGCTGTATTTTTAAAATCAAAATTGTTACCAAATGAACGATACGCAAGTGGATATTAAATCCCTAAACGAAAAAATAGAAAAGGAAAGTGCATTTGTTGATTTATTGCATATTGAGTTGGGTAAAGCCATCGTTGGTCAGCAGCATATGTTGGAACGCTTAATGATTGGACTTTTAGGTGAAGGACATATTCTTTTGGAAGGCGTTCCTGGGCTTGCAAAAACACTCGCCATCAACTCTTTGAGCAAAGCAATCAAAGCCTCTTTTAGTCGTGTGCAGTTTACACCAGATTTGCTGCCTGCAGATGTTGTTGGAACGATGATATACAACATCAAAGAAAACGACTTTAGCATCAAAAAAGGGCCAGTGTTTGCCAATTTTGTTTTGGCTGACGAAATCAATCGCGCACCTGCCAAAGTACAATCTGCTCTACTTGAAGCCATGCAAGAACGACAAGTGACCATTGGCGATGAGAGCTTTGGGCTCAAACCACCTTTTTTGGTCATGGCAACCCAAAACCCTGTTGAGCAAGAAGGAACCTATCCCCTTCCCGAAGCGCAAGTCGATCGATTTATGTTGAAAGTTGTGATTGATTATCCAACAAAGACGGACGAACAACAAATCGTTCGCTCACAAGTCAGTGGGGCGACCAACACCATCAAACCAGTGGTGACCACAGCCCAAGTGATCAAAGCACAAAAAGCTGCTCGCGAGGTGTATATGGATGAGAAAATTGAGAAATACATCATCGATCTCATTTTTGCCACGCGTTACCCAGAACAATATGGGTTGGAAGACCTAAAACCACTCATCAGCTTTGGGGCGTCTCCTAGAGGAAGTATCAACCTGACAACTGCTGCCAAATGTTATGCCTTTATCAAGCGACGGGGTTATGTCGTACCAGAGGATGTACGTGCAGTTGTTCATGATGTGCTTCGACATCGCATTGGAATCACCTATGAAGCAGAAGCAGAAAACATCACTTCTGAAGACATTATCAATCGCATTGTCAATGTCGTAGAGGTTCCCTAGTCTAGCAAAGTTAATATTCAATCATCGGTATGGATACGAAGGCTCTTTTAAAGAAGGTTCGTAAAATTGAGATTAAGACTCGTCGCTTAAGCAACCACCTTTTTGGTGGGGAGTATCAAAGTACCTTTAAAGGTCGAGGGATGACCTTTAGCGAGGTGCGTCCATATCAATTTGGGGATGATGTACGTACCATAGATTGGAATGTAACTGCTCGTTACAACGAACCTTTTGTGAAAGTTTTTGAAGAAGAACGAGAGCTGACATTGATGCTAGTTGTCGACGTCAGTCGGTCTTCTCAATATGGATCGCATGAGCAGTTTAAAATGGAAATTCTAACCGAAATTTCAGCCACACTTGCCTTTTCTGCACTGCAAAACAACGACAAAGTGGGCTTGATTTTATTCACAGATCAAATCGAGCTGTATATCCCACCGAAGAAGGGAAAATCACATATCCTTAGAATTATTCGCGAATTGATTGAGTTTACACCCAACAATTCTCGCACCAATATCTCGGAAGCACTCAAGTTTATGGCCAATGTGCAAAAAAAGCGCGCCATTGTGTTTGTCCTTTCTGACTTTATGGACACTGACTATGCATCCAACCTAAAAATTGCTGCAAAAAAACATGATCTGACAGGGATAAGAATTTTTGATAAACACGAAGTTGAACTCCCCAATTTAGGCCTTGTTCCGATGATTGATCAAGAAACGGGCAAATATCAACTGGTTCATACTGGCTCGAAAACACTACAGCGCAATCATCGAAATTATACGAGCAAACGAGAACTGTATTTTGATGAATCGTTCAAGAAAAGTGGCGCAGGAACTATCATTTGTTGTACGGATGAAAGCTATGTAAAAAAACTATTATCATATTTCAAAAATCGTGGGTAGGATCTATTTGTTCTTATTGATTTTGATACCAGCTTTTGCACTGGCACAAACTCGAGTTGCGGCAACTATCGATACAATTGCAATGACAATTGGGGAAGACATCAAATACAACATTGAAGTCAAAGCCAATTCGACAGCGCAAGTGATTTTTCCACAAGGGCAAACCTTCCTTCCTTTTGAAATCATTGACACTACCGCAGTAGATGTTCAAAAGTTGACAGATGAGGCACTTTGGAAACGCAGCTATACCCTTATCCAATTTGATTCTGGAAGCTATCATGTTCCTCGTCAAAAAGTGATGGTTAATGGCTCACCAATTTTTACAGACTCTCTCAAAATCGAAGTCTTTTCTGTGGAAGTGGACACGCTCAAACAGCCATTACACCCAATCAAACCCATCATTGCCATTGACAAAAACACCAGTGGTTGGTGGCGTCCATATCTTTTGATCATAGCACTAGTTGCACTATGTATTAGCTTATATATAGTGTATGGTCGCGCCAAAAAGAGAATCGAAGAATGGCGCAAAAAACTACCTCCGTTCGACCGAGCGATTCAAGAGCTGCAGGCACTTGAAGCAAGCCAATTGAACAATCAAGAAGAATACAAAGAATACTACTCCTCTCTCACAGGTATTGTTCGAAATTATCTGGAAGAGGAAGCAAATGTCAATGCCCTTGAAAGCACAACCACTCAGTTGATACAAAAACTTGAACTCTTGCGAACCTCTGGTTCACTGGACCTTCACCCAGAAACGATTACCAACTTGAAAAAGGTTTTGGAAACAGCAGATCTTGTAAAATTTGCAAAAGCAGCACCTGGAGTTGATCTCGCTTCTTCCGATCGATCGGCAATCGAGTCTGTGGTTGTTCAAACCAAAGAGGCTATCCCTGAGCCAACAGATGAAGAACGACTGCAAAGTGAGGAATATCGACAAAAACTGCGAAAGGAACAACGTCGCAAACAATTCAAAACAGCTGCCTTTTCAGTACTTGGAGTTCTTGTGTTGGTGTTTGGGATAGCAACCTATTTGTATGGGTTTACGCAAGTCAAAGATCGTTTGTTTGGGAACCCAACCTTACAATTGTTGGAGTCAGACTGGGTCACCAGCACTTATGGTGCAACACCAATTCGTATGACAACCCCCGAAGTTCTCATTCGAATTCCATCAGAAAAACCCAACACACAAAGCTTCCGTTTGGGTGAAATAGACGATGCATTTTCTGTGGCCTTGCAAGTCGAACAAATCATTGGCAAAGGAGAGGTTGAGATCGATTTGACTGAGCGTTCTGAGGGGATTATTCAAGACTTAGAATCGAGAGGTGCCACGAATATTTTTCAAAAACAGGACGAATACCAAAGCCAAAGTGGAGCAAAGGGAGTCACAATTTCAGGGTCATTTGATTGGTCAACCGATGGGGAAGATTCAACTCGCAAAGAATACACTGTTTACATCTTTGCAGAAAACAAGGGCTTACAGCAAATCAAGATCATTGGCAATCGCGAGGATCGATACACAGACAGTATCGTCGAGCGCATGGTAAACTCGTTTACTTTTAACACAGACGTTCAATGATTTTTCAAGACTACACTTTTGCGAACATATATTTTCTGTGGGCATTGGCCATCATTCCATTTTTGGCAGCATGGCTATTTTGGCGACCACAGAAAAAACAAAGTGTTTTGCGAATGTCGTCGCTGGAGGGTTTGGAAAGCCCAACCTTTTGGACACGCATATATCCATTGTTATGGGTGCTTCGTTTATTGGCAATTGCTCTCTTGATCGTTGCTCTTGCTCGTCCTCGAACAGCCAATGTGTCAAGCCGAACTAAAACAACAAAGGGAATTGACATTGTGATGGCGATAGATATTTCGTCGAGTATGCTATCGCGCGACTTGAGACCCAATCGATTAACAGCCTTAAAAGAAGTTGCCCAAACTTTTGTGTCAGATCGAATCAACGACCGAATTGGGCTGGTTGTGTATGCTGGAGAATCGTATACCAAAACACCAATTACGAGTGATAAAGCAGTTGTGACCGATGCATTGTCAACACTGGATTATGAGCGTGGAGTGATTGATGATGGTACTGCAATAGGAATGGGACTTGCCACAGCAGTCAACCGTCTCAAAGACTCAAAAGCACTTAGCAAAGTCATTATTTTATTGACTGATGGGGTGAATAATGCAGGTTTTGTTGACCCCACAACCGCTGCAGGACTCGCCAGTTCTTATGGGATAAAAACCTATACCATTGGACTGGGGAGCAATGGCAATGCCATGGCACCAATTGCCATGAAAAGAGATGGGAGTTTTCGTTATGGACTCACTCGTGTTGAAATCGATGAGGACTTGCTCAAAAGCATAGCCGAACAAACAGGGGGTGTATATTTTCGGGCGACAGACAATCAACGCTTAGCATCGATTTATGATGAAATCAATAAGCTTGAAAAAACAGAAGTAGAGGAGTTCAAATACACCTCTTATGAAGAACATTTTCGTATTTTCATCCTTCTTGGATTGGCATTGTTGTTGATCGAATGGATTTTACGCACAACCATTTATAAAAGTATTTTGTAATGTTTCAGTGGGACGCACCAGCATATTTCTACCTATTATTCCTTCTTCTTTTGATGGGGGGTGGCTATGTGTTGTTGTTGTTGTGGAAATATCGAGCTCGTAGTCGTTTTGGCTCTGTTGCACTGTTGGAAGCACTCGCGCCAGACAGTTCATCGTTTAAAAGCCACCTCAAGTTTGTGGTTTTACTCCTTGGGTTTACGGCTTTAATTTTTGCCTTGGTAAACCCCAAAATGGGCATTGAACTCGAAACTGTAAAACGAGAGGGAGTGGACTTGGTTTTTGCAGTTGATGTTTCCAAAAGTATGCTTGCCGAAGATATCGCTCCCAACCGACTTGAAAAAGCCAAACGTTTGGTTTCGGAAACCATCAACAAACTATCAGGCGACCGCGTGGGAATCATTGCTTATGCAGCCAGTGCTGTGCCTCAACTGCCAATCACTACCGACTACGAGTCTGCCAAGCTCTTTTTACAAGCGCTTAATACTGACATGCTATCCTCTCAAGGAACGGCCATTGCCGAGGCAATCGATTTATCAAAAAACTATTTTGATGATGAGAACCAAACCAATCGTGTGTTGGTCATTCTAAGCGATGGCGAAGACCATGAAGAAGGAGCTGAAATGGCTGCAACCACTGCAGCAAATGAAGGTATTACCATTTTTTCTATTGCCTTGGGAACGGTAAAAGGGGATGTGATTCCACTCAAAAAAAGAGGGGTGACGTCTTCTTTCAAAAAGGATGCAGATGGCGAAGTCGTTATCACTCGAATGAACAAGGATGTTTTACAAACCGTAGCCGACAATACAGGTGGCATCCTATTGATTGGCGACAACACCAACGCAGTTGTGAATGCGATCACCAATCGTTTGGTGGAAATGGACAAAGCAGAATTTGAAGCCAAACAGTTTGTTCGTTTTAAAGATCAATATCAATGGTTGCTTGCAATCGGTTTGTTTTTCATTTGCTTTGACATATTTTTATTGAATCGTAAAACCAAATGGATCAAATCTCTAAATCTATTCAACGACAAATGAGACAACTGATTTTTATACTTTGCTGCTTGTTCTTTATGCTAGATGGTCATTCCCAAACAAAAGAGACCAAAGTGGAAGACAATTTGATTTTTGAAGGCAACGAGCTTCATGAGTCTGAGACCTATGCACAAGCTGAAAAGAAATACAGAGAGGCTTTGGCACGTGCCCCAAAAAACACTATCGCTCAACACAATTTGGGGAACACTCTTTTCGACGAATCTTATTTTGGAGAGGCCTTTAACGCCTACAAATCTGCCACAATGAATGCCAAAACAAAGGCAGAAAAACACAGTGCTTTACACAATATGGGCAATGTGTTTATGAATCAAAAGGATTATGCCAAGGCAGTCGAAACCTATAAAGAAGCTTTGCGAAACAACCCAAATGACGATCAAACTCGATACAACTACGCTTTGGCCAAAGAATTGCTGGAGAACGAACAGCAAAACCAAGACCAAAACAAAGATCAAGACAACAAAGACAAACAGAATCAAGACCAACAAAACAGCGATAATAAAGACAACGAAAACCAATCGCCTAAAGACGAGGGGGAGGATCAAAAAGACCAAGACAAATCTGGTGATAAAGAGCAAAACAAGGATCAGAGCGAGGAGAAGTCTGACAAAAATCAAGACCCTCAAAACCAACCACAAGATCCTAAGGCACAACCGACAAAACTCTCTCCTCAACAGATTAAAAACTTGTTGGAGGCCATGAATAACGAAGAGAAAAAAGTACAGGACAAAGTCAATGCAAAAAAGGCCAAACCTGTAAAACCAAAATCAAAAAAAGACTGGTAAGATGATGCGCAATCGTTTGGTATTTGGGTTGTTATTTCTTTCGGTTTTTGGCTGGGGTCAAATCAATTTTGAGGTATCTGTCAGCAAAAAGCAACTGGGACTGAATGAGCGATTGCGTGTCGATTTTGCCATCGATAAACCAGGAGATAATTTCCGACCACCAAGCTTTTCTTCTTTTCGTGTGATTTCAGGACCAATGCAGTCAGTGAGCAATGTGTTTGTCAATGGTAAGCGCACATATTCGATGACTTACACCTATTTTATCACACCACTGAAAAAAGGGGTTTTTGATATCGAACAAGCCTCAATTGAGTATGAAGGAAATGTCTATAAAACCACACCAGTGACCATCAATGTGACAGAGGCAGTTGCCATTCCAAGAGACCCAAATGACCCCAAATACATTGTGGATGAGAAATTGCATTTGTTGGCAGAAGTATCCAAACGAAGTCCATACGTAAACGAACCAATTACGATTGTTTATAAGCTATACTTTGCCCAAAACGTCAACCCTACAGATGTAGATGTAGTGGATATGCCAAAATACAATGACTTTTGGTCCTACAATGTTGATATTCCCAATCGAAATATTGACACCTCAATTTATAAAGGAGAGCGATACAATTTTGTGGAATGGCGAAAGGTTGTTTTGTATCCCCAGCGTGCGGGCAAATTGGAAATCAACCCCTTGAGTTTAGATGTAACGGTCAATGTTCCAACAGGCAAAAGAGACTTTTTTCAGCGTGTGATTTACACCCAAGTTCCCAAACTCGTTTCGGCAGGAAACCTAACCATCAATGTGAAGCCCTTACCGACCGAGGGTCAACCCGACGACTTTAGTGGAGCTGTTGGAAACTTTAGCATCGATGTGTCGACTAGCAAAAAACAGTTGAAAGCCAACGAATCGTTACAAGCAAAAGTCAAAATATCAGGTCGAGGAAATTTGCGTTTGTTTGGCATGCCTACCCTCCAAACGCCAAGTGCAATTGAGCAATATGAACCTGAAACAAGTGAAAATATCCGCAGCAATCTCAGTGGTATGAGTGGCTCGATAACCCAAAGCTATACCCTTATCCCACAGGTGCAGGGGAAGTATCCTATACCGTCTGTCGAGTTTTCGTTTTTCAACCCCAAGAAGAAAACCTATGAAACGATCAAATCCCCAGAGCAATTGGTGGATGTGACTGAAGGGCCATTGGCGAATAGAGCTGTGAACCCCACAACCCCATCGGCTGCAGTTTCGATTGACAGCCCCTTTAAGTTTATTGCTCTCGACACATCTTTTGTACCGATCAACACCCCAACCTTTTTTAGATCGACCTTGTTTTATTTGTTATGGGGATCTCCATTGGGATTGGTATTATTGTATGTGGTCTATGCTCGTCGCAAGCAAAAACAATTGGGTGATACTGAAGGAGTGCGTATGCGAACTGCCAATCGAATGGCGCGAAAATACCTATCAGAAGCCAAACGAAATCTCAACAATTCGGAGGAATTTTATGTGGCTTTAGAGCGTGCACTGCACAACTATCTCAAAGCCAAGCTCAAAATGGAGACTTCTGACTTTAGCAAAGAAAAAATCAAAAATATCCTCTCTCAAATCGGAGTAGAGGAATCACTGGTAAACGATTTTGTGTCGGTGCTTGAAAACTGCGAGTTTGCTCGATACACACCCTCGTCTGTCAAAGCGATGGAACAAGACTTTGCCAACACCGCAAAAATGATCACTCAAATCGATAAACAGTTGTAGTATGAGAATATGTTTGACTTTATTCCTCTCATTGTGTGCGATATGTTTGCAAGCACAAGACGTCGATGCTATTTTTTCCAAAGCCAATAAAAACTACAATCTGGGCAGTTATAAAGAGGCACTGAAGGGCTACGATTCTATTGTTCAGTTAGGTGTTCACTCGCCAGAGTTGTATTTTAATATGGGCAATGCACATTACAAGCTCAATCGCATTGCGCCGAGTATTCTGAACTATGAAAAAGCCCAGTTGCTGGACCCTTCAAACGAAGATATTCAGCACAACTTGCGCTTTGCCCAAAACATGACCATTGATGTTATCGAAGAACTACCACCAAATGCCATTGACTCTTTTGTTGCAGGGCTATCAGGAGCATTATCTCTACCATTTTGGAGCGTATTGATTATTGCATTATTTGCGTTGGCGTGTTTGAGTTTTGTTGCATATGTACAGCGCAGTCGATCGCAACAGAAGCGTAGGTTTTTTGCTTTGTCACTACTGTTGGGGATCCTGAGTTTGAGCAGTTTTGGATTGGCATGGGACAAGCAATTCAGAGATGCACAGCAATCGGAGGCTGTTATTTTTGCACAAACGACCGATTTCCGTTCGGAACCCAATTTGCGATCTGAGGTTTTGGTACAGTTGCATGAAGGGACCAAGGTCATTGTAGAAGATCAAGTGGAACAATGGGTAAAAGTACGACTGGCTAATGGCACTGTTGGTTGGCTCACCCAAAGTGATGTGCAGCGGATTGCATTCTAACTTTCCAGCAACCCATCGATTTGCGCTTTTCCTTCGGGGACATAATCAAAAATCCATTCCCCAAGACCCAGCAGGGTCTCGCAAAGCAAAGACTCTTCGATGATTTCTGAAGGGATAAAACCAAATAAGGCATTGGCTTTCATCAAAAAAATGAGAATCACACCTGAAAATACAGCGAGTTTAAGGCCACCAAACAACAAGCCCAACATCCGATTGACGCCATTGAGCATCACCAGTTTGGCCAGTGAAGTCAACATTTTCCCCAGTAGTGAAACCCCAAAAATAATCCCGACAGAAGTCAGTCCAAAAGAGGCCAAATCTACATAGCGTTTGTCCCAATCGATATAGGAAGTGAGCTGCTCTGCCACATAACCAGAAAAGTGAATGGCGCCATAAATCCCTAGCACCAAAGCGAGCAAAGAAGTCAACTCAACGATGACCCCTTTGCGAAAACCCTTAAAACCGCCATAAGCGATCAGGCCTCCAAACACCAAGTCCATGATATTGACTTCCACATCACAAATGTACAACGAAGATTGAGAATATATTCAGCTTTTGTCCCGGCGCATAGTCAGACTGTGAGTGGAATGCATTATTTTTACAGCAGATTATGGAACAGTTGATCGATCAAATCAAAATGCATCTTGCCGAAGTGGAGGCTTTTCAATCGAGTGACGCCGAAGAGATTGAGCGTTTTCGAATCAAATTTTTAGGTAAAAAAGGGATATTGACAGGGCTTTTTGCAGCCTTTAAAGATGTTCCAAACGATCAAAAAAAGACCTTTGGCCAACAACTGAATGCGCTTAAGGTTGCAGCGACCAACAAGTTGGAAGAAAGCAAAAAGACATCGGGATCAAAGGCAAAAGCATCTACATCTTCAATTGATTTTACTCGTCCTGGTCAACCGATAGAGGTAGGGGCACTTCATCCCATTTCGATTTTACGCAATCAAGTCATCGATATTTTTTCACAAATTGGATTTTCGCTTTCCGCTGGTCCAGAAATCGAAGATGATTGGCACAATTTTACTGCTTTAAACCTGCCCGAGCATCATCCAGCTCGTGATATGCAAGACACCTTTTTTGTACAAACCAACCCTGATATTTTGTTACGCACGCACACTTCATCGGTACAGGTGCGGCACATGGATGCCAACTGTCCACCCATACGAACGCTTTCACCAGGACGAGTATTTCGAAACGAGGATATTTCTGCTCGATCGCATTGTGTGTTTCATCAAGTGGAAGGCTTGTATATCGACAAAAACGTATCCTTTGCTGACCTCAAGCAAACCTTATTATATTTCACAAAAAGCTTGTTTGGCAAATCTAAAATTCGCTTACGACCATCGTATTTTCCTTTTACCGAACCCAGTGCGGAGGTTGATATCTATTGGGGCTTGGAGACAGAAGCAGATTATCGCATTACCAAAGGCACGGGTTGGTTGGAAATCATGGGATGTGGAATGGTTGATCCTCAAGTATTGACCAACTGCAATATCAATCCTGATGAGTACGCTGGCTATGCATTTGGTATGGGTCTCGAACGAATGGCGATGTTGCTTTATGGGATTGAGGACATTCGGATGTTTTATGAAAACGACATTCGTTTTTTACAGCAATTTTCCTCTATGGGCTAGTGCAGCCTTTCTGCTATTTTCGACATGATTTTTTTGGGAGACTTTTTCTCATACAAGATCTGGTAAACTGCCTCCATAATCGGAAAAGATTTGTCAAACTCCTTTATCAAAAGATGGGCAGTGTGAGAGGCATAGTATCCTTCAGAAATCATGGTCATTTCATGCAAGGCAGATTTGACAGTATATCCCTTCCCAATCATGGTACCCAGCATTCGATTTCGACTAAATAGAGAATAGCCAGTCACAAGCAAATCGCCCAAATAGGCAGAGTGAGACATATCTCGTTTTGCTTTATGAATTTGTTTGAGAAAGCGTTTGAGTTCTCGTATCGAATTGCTCATCAACACACTTTGAAAGTTATCTCCATAGCCCAATCCATGTGCGATGCCCACTGCGATTGCATAGATGTTTTTGAGGGTTCCTGCATATTCGGCTCCGATGGTATCATCTGTGACTTTTGTACGGATATAGCTGCAGCTCATTTGATGGGCTAGGAATTTTGCAGTGTCTTGGTTTTGACAAGCAAGGGTCAAGTATGACAGTTTTTCGAGTGCAACTTCTTCGGCATGACAAGGGCCCATGATGACCCCAATTTGATTTGTAGGCACACCAAAAACGGTGTGAAGATGCTTCCCCACCACATCTTTACTTTCAGGAACAATTCCCTTGACTGCTGAAAACACAATTTTTGAGGGGAGTAAATCTTTGACTTCAAGCAGGCTTTGATGTAAAAAGGGTGATGGAATGGCTAGAATGAGCAGATCGGATTCATCGACCACCTCACGTATATTGCTAGATAATTTTAGTTGATTGGTATCGAAAGTTACACTTTGAAGATAGCTTGGGTTACTACCTTTTTCACTAAGGTGTGCAATGGTATTGTCGTTTCGCAAATACCAATTCAATTTTTCGTTTTGCTCGCACAGTATTTTGGCTAGAGCCGTTGCCCAGCTTCCGCTACCGAGTATTCCAAATCTCATAAAAGAAAAAATAATACAACAGGACAAAACTAGAAATAAGCTGGGGATGAAGTGATAGTATCATTAAAAACTTTAACAAATGTTTTTGATTTGAGCCTTTGTTTAGTCACTACATTGCAAATGCAAATTCGTTTTGCTTACTATTAGTTTTTCATAGTTTAATATGGTTGGTTGGTAGAGGAGTGCTTGTCACTCCTTTACTTTTTTATGGCCATTCAGACCAAGGGATGCGGCTCAGTAGAAGAACAGTCCCCAGTAAGTAAAACAACCCAATTCGCAAAAACTTCTTACCACTTTCGGCTTGACGCTTGTGCATCGACCAACCCATAGTAATCAAAACCACAGCAAGAATATTGGTAACAGGGTGTTCCACGAGGTACAATCGCAAGCTAACATCTCCCATTACTGCGCCGACTCCTTCTTGCCAAGCACTAAAACGTGGAGAAACAAAGTAGAGAATCAAACCAATAAGGAGTTGTATGTGTGTGACAATGAGCGCAAAAAGAGAAATGCGTAAGTCTTTAATCGTAAAGGACTTATTCATAAACTTTCCGAGTAAAGCATTGCCAATCGCAACGACTAACATCAATAGAACGATGTAGGCCCAATAAGAATGGATATTTTGTAAGATACTCATAATCTTGAGGATTTGTGCAAATGTAAACAATTCAAAATTGTTGTTTAAATTCAGCCTTTATTTGGCTTGGAGTTCTTGTAGTTGCCGATAGACCATATCAGCTTCCCCAATGGTTTCAATTGTTCCATTTTGCAGATGTAGAATTCGATCAGACATATATCGAACGACTTCCAAATCATGCCCGATAAACAAATAGGTGAGGGCATAAGATTCTTTGAGTTTGTTGAGTAGGTTCAACACATGTGCTTGCACCGAACGATCGAGGGCAGACACAGACTCATCACAAACAATCAGTTTTGGTTTTACGGCCAAGGCTCGGGCAATTCCGATTCGTTGTCGTTGCCCCCCCGAAAACATATGGGGATAGTGATTGATATGCGAGGCCTCCAAGCCAACCTGTTCTAGCAGTTGTATAGCGCGATCAACTCGATCATGTTTGTTTTTTCCAATGTTGTGCACCAGCATTGGTTCGGTGAGCATATGGCCGATTTTTTTCTTTGGGTTGAGAGATGAAAAAGGATCTTGAAAAATCAACTGTATGTCTTTGCGATATTGTTGTAAAAGACCGCCTTTGAGATTGTCAATTCGAGTGCCCAAATAAAGAATTTCCCCCTCATCGGGTTGGGTGAGTTTGAGCAGACAATATCCAAGGGTTGACTTCCCACTCCCAGAACTGCCAACAAGCCCTAATGTTTCTCCAGGATAAAGGGAAAAGTTGATTTTATGCAGTGCAACATAAGACTGCATGCCTTGCGAAAATGTTTTTTGGAGTCCTTTAACTTCCAAAATAGGCGATTGCTGATACAATTGTTTGTGGCGTTTGCTTCTTGATGTTTTCGTTTCATTGGCAGCTTTGGGGGCATCATTGATAAAATCCTCTATGGTTTGTAGTCGTTTTGGACGCCGATCGACTGGGGGCACTGAATTGATCAAGCCTTTGGTGTAGGGAGATTTGGGTTGCTGAAAGAGCTGTTTAGCAGTTCCCAACTCCTCACAAACCCCTTTGTTGAGTACCAATACTCGGTCAGCCCAGCGATGAACCATATTTAAGTCATGAGAAATCAAAACAATACTCATTTTACTTTCCTTTTGAATCGATTTGAGCAACGCCATGATGTTTTCTTGTACTTTAGGATCGAGGGCTGTAGTGGGTTCATCTGCAATCAGAAGCTTTGGCTGACAGGCAATTGCCATGGCGATCAACACCCGTTGTTGTTGTCCTCCGCTCAACTGGTGTGGGTATCGCTTGGCCATTGATTTAGGGTCTGGCAGTTTAACTTTTTCCAAAAGAGAGTGCAGATGTGCTTGGTGGTCCTTTTTTGGGAGAGAGCTATGCAAAGCAATGACCTCTTCTATTTGTTTGCCACAGCGCATACTTGGGTTGAGTGCACTCATCGGATCTTGAAACACCATTCCGATTTCTTTTCCACGCAATGTTCGAAAACGCTTTTCGTCAAACGGAATAAGGGATTGACTATCAAAGTCCAACCGAGATGCTTGTAGGCTTTCTTCTTGCTTTGGAAGCATGCCCATAAGCGACATAGCAGTGATGGACTTCCCACTTCCCGATTCGCCAACGATTCCTAAGATCTCATTGTGATGGACGTCAAAAGACAGGTTGGGAATAATGGTTTGTCCCCCCAATTTGATGGATAATTGTTCTACCGTTACCAAGGCTTGTTTTGGCATATACGCAAGTTATTCTTTTGCGTTTACATGTGCAATCTCCTTGGGGGTCAGTAAAGGATACCGGGCATAGCGCAGGATGATTTGGGCGATTGCCAACACGTCTTGTTCACAATAGTTAACGATTCGTTCTAGGTCGTTGTCGTTGTAATAGACCCCAGCAACCTGACTGCCATCCAAGTCTGTTTTGGGAGACGGGATATTGAGGGTGTGTGTGAGGAGTTTGAGTGAGGTATAGTGCTTGTAGTCTCCAAATTTCCACAGCTCCAAGGTATCGAGGTGAGGGAGTTCCCATGGTTTTTTACCAGCGATTTGAAACGCACGAGGCAGTTCGAGTTGGTGAACAGTCATACGCCTTGCGATGTATGGAAAGTCAAACTCTTTGCCGTTGTGCGCACAAAGGCGGTGGTATGCACGCGAAAAGTGATTGTTGACGAGTGTTGAAAAATCAGAGAGCAAATCAACCTCATCACCTTTAAAAGTAGTGATACGAAACTGTCGGGATTTCGATTGTACAGACGTGAAATAACCAACAGAAATACAAATGATTTTGCCAAATTCTGCCCATATCCCTGCACGCTCATAAAAATCGGCGGCAGGGGTGTCTTTTCGCTGGTATTTTGTTTTGTCGGCAAAAAGACCTTGCGTTTCTTCGCTTAGGTCGTCAAAAGCAGGGTGTTGCGAAACAGTTTCAATATCGAGAAAAAGAATGTTTTCAAGTTTCATTGTCGGGTGCTAACATTTGAAAGGCTTCACGTACAAAAAGGGGTAAATCTGCAGGGGTATCAGAGTTGGGTAAGTCGGGCATACCGCGATGACCGAGTCGTACAATGACGACATCATCTTCAGGGAAAACAATAACATACTGCCCCAAGTGGCCACGCATACTGAAAAATAATTTTCCATCCACATCACCAAGCCACCATCCGTAGCCATATTGCTGACCCTTTTCAAATCGAGGTCGGACGGCTTTGGCAGTAAAGGTCGAATCGATCAGTTGCTCTCCTGCCCATACCCCATGATTTTTAAACAGCTTGCCAAATCGTGCAAAATCACGTGCATTGGCATTCCAACAACAGTATGCTTTTTCCATACCATTTGTTTTACTGTCGATAATCCAAGAGGTTGGATGTTCCACACCCATGGGGTTCCAAAAATATTCGTAGAGTAATGTGCTGATTGTATAACCAGTGGCTTGCTCGAGTGCCATTGCCAAGAGTTGGGTACTTCCACTTTGATAGACAAACTTCTGCCCTGGAGCAGACGTAATGGGAATGGTTTTCATCAAACCCTCAAGATCTTTCTCCACATAGGTTCTGGGCGTGATTGTGAGGAGATTGTCGTAGTTTTCATTCCATTTCAACCCAGAGGACATACTCGCCAAATCTCCCATATCGACTTCATTGGCATAATCGCCTGTCAACCAAGGTAAAAAATCGATGACCTTTTGCTCTTCACTTTCCACATGACCTGCGTCTATGGCCTTTGACAAAGCAGCTGCAACGATGGTTTTAATGACCGAAAACGAATTGCTTTTAGAACCGACGTCATAGCCATCAAAATATTGTTCATGCCACAACGAATCGTTTTTGACAATGAGAAAAGCAACAGTACCGAGCTCCTCGTGCAAGGAGCTTAATGAGGCTGGACTTGGGGTTGCGTTAAAGTCTTTGTGAAGGGGCCAGGCTTGTGGCTGCTCACTGGGTGGGATTTCAATATTATCAAAAAACAAATAATCATCTATCCCAGCTGTGGTACGACCAGTTTCAAGTACTTTGGTAGTCAGTTGAAAAACAAAACCATTCCCAGTAGCAAACAGCAGAGCGACGATTCCAAGTAGAATAAAAATAGTGGGTTGAATGATTTTCTTTATCATAAGAGCAATTTAATATCTTCCAAAGTACAAAAACAAATTCAAATTACAGATTGTGCTTATCCCAGCAAATCGACAGCATCCTTGGCAGAATAGCTTGCAATGATTGAAGCGCCAGCACGTTTGAAAGCGATGAGTTGTTCAATCATCACCGAATTGTAATCCAACCAACCTCTTTCGGCGGCGGCACGTAGCATCGCATATTCTCCACTGACTTGATACACGGCAATGGGTACATCAATAGCATTGTGCACATCGCGAAGGACATCCAAATAGGCAAGACCAGGTTTGACCATTACCAGATCAGCACCTTCTTTGATATCGAGTATAACCTCGTCTATTGCCTCACGCCTGTTAGCAGGGTTCATTTGATAGGTTTTCTTATCTCCAAAGCCTGGTGCAGAGTCTAGCGCATCGCGAAAAGGGCCATAAAAACTCGAAGCATATTTTGCTGCATAGCTCATGATACAGGTGTCTATAAACCCACTTTTTTCGAGTGCTTTTCGAATATGCATCACCCGACCATCCATCATATCACTTGGCGCAACTACATCAGCTCCAGCTTGTGCGTGGCTGAGTGCCATTTGTGCCAATACTTCAATGGTTGCATCGTTTAAGATGTTGTTGTCTTCCACGATACCATCGTGCCCAAACGAGGAGTATGGATCGAGGGCAACATCTGAAAAAACCACCATTTCGGGCACTGTGCTTTTGATGGTTTGTATTGCTCGTTGCATCAAGCCATTGGGGTTGAGCGCCTCGGTACCAGCATTATCTTTAAGGCTTTCTTCCACTTTGGCAAATACCAAAACCCCTTTGAGTCCCATGCTCCAAAGCAGTTGCACTTCCTTTTGTATTTCGTCCAAGCTCATGCGAAAAACATTTGGCATGGATGGGATTTCTTGCTTTACCCCATTACCCTCCACAACAAAAAGTGGAACGATAAAATCATCTGGATGAAGCTGTGTTTCTTGCACCAAGTCTCTCAGTGCAGCACTTTTTCGCAATCGTCGTTTTCTATTGTTGGGATACATCGTTTAGTGTTTTAGCCAATTTTTTGGGTGTTGTAATATACGCACAAGGCGTTCTTCTTCCGAGTTGGGTGTTGGGGTAGCGTTGTATTTCCATTGTACAGTCGGTGGAAGACTCATCAAAATACTCTCAATTCGGCCATTGGTTTTCAAGCCAAATAAAGTGCCTTTGTCATGAATCAAATTGAACTCAACGTAGCGTCCTCTTCTCAATTCTTGCCACTGTCGTTGTTTGGCAGTGAAGGGCAAATCTTTTCGTTTCTCAACGATTGGCGTATAGCACGTCAAGAAAGCATCACCTGTGTCGGTTACAAAATCATACCACTGCTCAATCGTACGCTCATTGTTGGCACGACAACAGTCAAAAAACAGTCCACCAACCCCACGCGCTTCATTTCTATGAGTGTTCCAAAAATAATCGTCACATTTCTTTTTATACGTCTGGTAAAAGCTGGGATCATGCGCATCACAAACCGACTTGCACTGCTGATGAAAATGCACAACATCCTCATCAAACAGATAGTAGGGTGTGAGATCAATCCCACCGCCAAACCATTGATCGACGATCGTTTGATTGTCGTCGTAGAGTTCAAAGTAGCGAAAGTTGGCATGAACAGTTGGGACCATCGGATTTTTGGGATGAATGACAAGACTGATGCCACAGGCAAAAAAATGTCCATGTTCAACTTTTAGATAGGACTTCATACTGTCAGGCAATTCACCAAAGACATTGGACACATTCACGCCTCCTTTTTCAAAAACACTTCCATTCTCGATGATACGTGATTGTCCACCCCCACCACCTGGTCGATTCCAGTCATCGATTTGAAAACGACTTGTGCTATCGATCTCCTCCAGGGTGGAGGTGATACGATCTTGCAGTTGATTGATATAGGCAGAAAAGCGCTCTTTCATCAGTAACGTCTTGGTTCATAAGATTTTACAGTATCGACAAAGGCCTTGGCATGATCAACTGGGATATTGGGTAAGATCCCATGTCCGAGATT
>CACIJH010000021.1 GCA_902586905.1 uncultured Bacteroidota bacterium
GACAAGTTAAGTGTGTGTTGACTGACCCATATGCAAATGCTTTTTTTAAAGACTTAACCAGAATATCAAAATGGTCAACTGATATTCCTACACCAAAACCAGGAGTACATGAACGAAAATGGGAAATAGACTCTCTTTGCTATTTTATTCGACTTTCTTATCACTATTACAAAATATCTGGAGACAAAAGCTTTATGGACAGTGACTGGGATAAAGCAGCTAGGCTTGTAGTTGCAACATTTAGAGCTGAGCAGCGCGAAAATGGCACTTCACCTTATTCATTCTCTAGAGAACATTCGATGACCGTTGGGCTAGCTCAATTTTATGGTAAGGGAGCACCAACAAAATACACTGGATTAATTCATTCCATCTTCCGTCCATCAGATGATGGAACACTCCTTCCTTATTTGATACCCTCAAATATATTTGCGTATGTATCTCTAGCACAACTTTCAGAACTATACAGTATTGGTAATAAAGATTTTGATTTTTCAAAAGAATGTATATCATTTTCAACTCAGGTTAAATCAGCTGTAGAAAAATATGCCATTAAAGAACATCAAGATTTTGGGGAAATTTATGCGTATGAAATTGATGGTTTTGGAAATGCCTTATTTATGGATGACGCCAATGTTCCTTCATTGATGTCATTGGCATACATTGGGGGGCATTCTGCAAAAGACCCCATTTATAAAAATACACGAAAATTTTTGGTCAGTGAAAGCAACCCCTGGTTCCTTAGAGGTAAAGCAGCAGAAGGGCAGTCAAGCCCACACACAGGTAGGGAAAACATATGGCCAATGGGAATTATCCTCCGTGGTATTACCTCAGAAGATGAAAATGAAATCATTATGTGTTTAAAAATGCTTAAGGAAACACATGCAGACACCGGATTCATGCACGAGTCTTTTCATAAGGATGACCCATTTGATTTTAGCCGCTCATGGTTTGCATGGGCCAACACCCTTTTTGGAGAATTTATTATCAAAGTTTATAACGAGCGACCTTGGATTTTAAAAAATAATTTTTCTTGAAATAAATTTTATTTCAGAAAATAATTAGTGGAGAAGAAGGGATTCGAACCCTCGACCTCTTGACTGCCAGTCAAGCGCTCTAGCCAACTGAGCTACATCCCCATTGTTTTCATCACAGCCAATAGAAGGATAAAAAACGATCCTTACTTCGCTGCACTGTTTTGCGCTTTGATCAAGTTCAATGCTGATCCAGCTTTAAACCATTCAATTTGTGCTGCATTGTAGGTGTGATTGGCCTGAATCACATCTGTCGAACCATCAGCATGAACCACTTCAATCGTCAATGGTTTTCCAGCTGCGAAGCTAGACAAATCAGTGAAATTAAAAGTGTCATCTTCTTGAATCAAATCATAGTCTGACTCATTGGCAAACGTAATGCCAAGCATTCCTTGTTTTTTGAGATTGGTTTCGTGAATCCGAGCAAACGACTTCACCAAAACAACCTTCACTCCCAAATGACGTGGCTCCATCGCGGCATGCTCCCTCGACGATCCTTCACCATAGTTGTGATCTCCAACCACAACCGTTTCGATACCTGCTGCTTTGTAGGCGCGCTGTACATCTGGCACTCCACCATACTCTCCTGTCAATTGATTTTTTACAAAATTGGTCTGTTGGTTAAAGGCATTTACAGCTCCTATAAGGCAGTTGTTTGAAATGTTATCCAAGTGACCTCGATAACGCAACCATGGCCCTGCCATAGAAATATGGTCGGTTGTACACTTTCCATGTGCTTTGATCAGCAGTTTGGCAACCATAAGGTTCTCACCATCCCAAGGCGCAAAAGGGGTCAGTAATTGCAAACGTTCTGAATCGTCTTTCACGACAACTGAAACACCAGAACCATCTTCCTCTGGTGCGAGATAGCCATTGTCCTCCACGTCAAAACCAGATGGTGGAAGCTCTAATCCAGTTGGTGATTCGAGGCGAACCTCTTCTCCATCTTGGTTGATGAGTGTGTCGGTGATAGGGTTAAAATCCAAACGCCCAGAAATGGCCACTGCTGCCACCATTTCGGGGGAGGCAACAAAGGCATGTGTGTTTGGATTGCCATCTGCTCGTTTAGAAAAATTGCGATTAAATGAGTGTATGATTGAATTTTTCTCTTGTTTGTCTGCTCCGTCTCTTGCCCATTGGCCAATACATGGTCCACATGCATTGGTGAATATGGTTGCATCCAAATCTTCAAAAATATCCAGTAGCCCATCGCGTTCGGCTGTGTAACGCACTTGTTCCGAACCTGGATTGATACCAAAAGTAGCTTTGGTTGTTAGCTTTTTATCGACTGCTTGTTTGGCAATCGATGCTGCTCTCGACAGGTCTTCATAAGATGAGTTGGTACACGACCCGATGAGACCCCATTCAACTTTGATCGGCCAATCGTTGGTTTGTGCTTTTTCGCCCATTTCTGCCACAGGAGTTGCTAGGTCTGGAGTAAAAGGCCCATTGATGTGAGGCGATAAGGTATCAAGATCAATTTCGATGACCTGATCAAAATATTGTTCTGGGTGTTCATACACTTCTGGATCGGCAGTGAGGTGTTCTTTGGCAGCATTGGCAGCATCAGCAACATCGTCTCTGTCTGTTGCACGAAGATAGCGCTCCATAGACTCATCATAGCCAAAGGTTGAGGTCGTTGCGCCAACCTCTGCGCCCATATTGCAAATGGTACCTTTACCAGTACATGACATGGCTTTTGCGCCATCTCCAAAATATTCGATGATTGCTCCTGTTCCGCCTTTTACTGTTAAGATCCCAGCCACTTTGAGAATCACATCCTTGGGAGCTGTCCAGCCATTGAGTTTTCCTGTGAGCTTTACCCCAATGAGTTTGGGAAACTTTAACTCCCATGGCATATCTGCCATAACATCGACAGCATCAGCACCACCAACGCCAATGGCAACCATCCCCAATCCACCTGCATTGACTGTATGCGAGTCGGTTCCAATCATCATTCCGCCAGGAAAGGCATAGTTTTCCAACACCACTTGATGGATGATTCCAGCACCTGGTTTCCAGAATCCAATCCCATATTTGTTTGATACAGACTGTAGGAAGTCAAACACCTCAGCAGAGGTATTGTTGGCAGATTTCAAATCGGCAGCAGCACCCTCTTTGGCTTGGATCAGGTGGTCGCAATGCACAGTCGTTGGTACAGCTACTTTTGGTTTTCCTGCTTGCATAAATTGCAACAATGCCATTTGAGCAGTTGCGTCTTGACATGCGATTCGGTCTGGAGCAAAGTCGACATAATCTGTTCCTCGCTCGAAAGCTTGTTTTGCTTCACCATCCCACAAATGGGCATACAGAATTTTTTCCGATGCAGTTAATGCTTTTCCTGTTACTTTACGAGCAGCTTCCACACGAGAGGCCAATCGCTCGTAGGTTGCTTTTATCATTGAAATATCGAATGCCATTTTGGTTGCTTTATTTTCGGGTGTAAAAATAGGAAATTATAGATGATAATTTAGAGGACAACAACAAATTATTTATGGGATAGCTTAGATTTATGGCACAAAAAAACCCACCAAATGGCAGGTTATTTTTTTTAAGAGGTTTACAGTTATTCTGCCCCCATATTCATGATATAATCATGTGAATTGTAGAGATAATTCACCTCAACAACCTTGTCGTTTTCCCATTTGAATGAGGCTTGTACAGGTGAGCTAACTGTTTTGCCAGTGGCATTACTTGTACCTGTCCAGTCAAACCAAGTGTTTGTATAGATTTCTCCATTGTCGAGAACATATGTCCCTGTCGCTCTTTCGGAGTTTTGGATATCACTGTAAAAATTATGCCCTTGCAAGAATCCTTCCATCATTGTTGCTGGTGTTGTTTCTTGGCCATTTACATTGGCTACTGCATTTTCGGCAAATAGCTCTTCTTGACCACTCATGTCATTGGCAACATAAGCATCATTAAAAGCATCCATCGCCAGTGATTTTGCATCACCTACTTCGATTGTACCAAAGTGGTTTTCTGTTTTTTCAATGTGATTGTCCGACACCTGTGTGCAAGAAATCATAAACATTGAAACGGAAAGAATTAAAAAAAAGTTTTTCATTGTATAAGTGTATTAAAGATTATTTGTTTGCTATTCTTCCGCCAGAACCGTCTGGTTATATTGATTGATGGTTACAATTTTTCCATCAACTACATAAAACCAAAGGTTGGCGTAAAACTCTGACTTTTCCTCTCCTTCAGTGTATTCTCCTTTATACATCATATTGACATGTTCCCCTCCTCTAGTCGGGTCTATGTCAACCGAAAATGCATGCTGTGGTGTCCACTTCAAGGTGGCTTCATTTGCCATTAATAATGAATCTCTGTTTTGATTCATGGCAATAAACTGATCTAAAGTGTTTGTCACTCCACTTTGATAAGTAAGTGTTGCAGAATCTGCAAAAATTTCTCGAAAATCATCATAGGTTTTTGCTTGCGCAGCTGCATCAAATGCTTTGACTACATCAACTGATGAATCTGTTCCCAAGTAAAACTGATATTCACCCCCATCATCTGACCAAGTCGTAAAACCAACCGATTTCTGCACAGGTTCGCATGACGTCAAGAAGAGGGCAATCAGTATAAAAAATATTTGTTGTTTCATGTTTTATTGATTAAAGTCTAAATTTAGTAACTAAATCCTAAAAAACATTAACAAATTGTAAAGATGTCTTTTGATTGAACAATTGATCTTCTTTCAAATCAATCAGTCGGCACACGCGCCTTGCGTCCAACGCAACACCCCACTGGCCTCTGCAAAGCAAGTATTGCTGTATGTGATGTCATCACACCCACAAACTGGATCATATATTTCTATACATGCCACATCATTGGTGCTTCGTTCTGTTGTGCATGGTGGCATATCATCATTTTTTTTACACATGTTGAGTAAAAACAGAAAAAGAAGTGTGTATAGTCTCATCTATTGGCTATTGCAAACACTATGCGTTTTTGTAATTGTGATACAAATAAAGTGGTAATGCCAACGAAAATCCTACCAAAAAAAGGGAAGCAAAATAGGTGAGAAATCGCTTTGTCGATATCGATTTTACACTGCTTTTGTATATGATAAACACCAAAAAGGTCGTTGCTGCAACAGTCAAATCAGCATTTAGGATTTTCATTCCAGCGTTGGCGTTGATTTGCTCAAAAAAGAGAGCAGTTGACCATTCCCAGTTGTTGGCTTCAATAAATTTATAGATAAAATAATAGGGCGCTGCAACACCTGCAATCGCCAATAGTAAAAATACTTTTTTCATATGTTTTGATTTTAATTTTGATTTATTGAATGGCCTGAAAAAACAGGCTCAATTTGTTTTCATCTAGCTTTCCGTTAGTTCTCACGCTGCTACACAGATCCACCCCAAAAGGTTTCACATGATCGATGGCTTGTTTGACATTATTGTGATTGATTCCACCAGCCAAAATGATGGGTACATCCACTTGGGCTCTGATGGTTTGACTCAAGTCCCAGTTGTGCGTGCGGCCAGTACCACCCAATTCTTTGGTTGGAAGGTTGGGGTTGCCACTATCCAACAGTATCGCATCGACATAGGGCGAAACAGCAATCGCCTGGTGCACAGATTCGCTGTTCAACACATGAATCACTTGCACAATTTTGACATGGGGCAGCTCGTTTCGTATCTGCGCATAAGCACTGGTTTCGACTTGATCTACAATTTGAATGGTCGATGTATTGACTTGTTTGTAATGATCAACAATTTCTTTTGGTTGTGTTTCACTCGTCAACAAAAAGGTCGATACCATGGGGGGTAGTGATGTTGTGATTGCTAAAATCTGCTGATCAGATATAACCCCTGGCCCACTTGGCATATGGCCAACCAAGCCCAAAGCAGAAGCACCATAAGACAACGTTAGCGTGGCTTCTTCTACACTACTGATACAACATATTTTTACAAGAGTCTTTTGCATTTGATTAAATATAACGAAACAATTTTGATTTGTGCACTTTTTTGTTTAACTTCCGTTCAACAATATTAAACAGTTAATGGAAAAGAAAAAAATTGCATATTTCGATAACAACACCCAAAAGATTAAGGTCAGGGAAGTCACTCGTACAGAGAAGATTAAGCGTTATCTCAAAAAAACCTTCAATAAGGTGACGTAAATGTGTTGCGAATGCACAACACTGCAATACCAATCCAAATCCCTAAGGTGCAGTGATGTCTTTTGGTAAAAACACCTTTACTCCTCTGGTGTCCTGCACAGCTTCAACTATCATTTTCTCTGCCAAAGTTTCAACTGACAATGGTTGTTGTGATCGTAAAATACCAATACGACTCAGTTTTTTCAGCATCCAAATTGCTCTTTTCTCAGCTGGTCTTAACAGATCCGGTTGGCGAATAAGGCTTGGCGGCTGATAAATACAAATCGATTGAAATGACAGTTTTTTGATCGCCTCTTCCAAAGCACCTTTGATTTTTAAATAAAAAAACATCGATGTTTCATCTGCGCCATAGGAGGACACCAACGCATAGTGATTCACCCCATTGTTCAAGGCCATTTTGGCAAACTCATATTGGTAGGTATAGTCCACTTCATATTGCTTGGCTTTGCTGCCAGCGTCTTTGCGGGTGGTACCCAAAGCAGAAAACAAAACATCGCCAATAATGAGGTTTTTGTACGATTGCAGTTTTGAAAAATTGATGGTAAAAACTTTGAGTTTTTCGTGTGTTAGGGCTGGTGCTTTCCGAACAAATATGGAAACAGACCCAAAGGCTGGGTGTTCGAGCAATTGCTGGACAAGTGCCCGACCAGTGGCGCCAGTGGCACCCAAAACGATGGCGTGTTGTTGCATAGATAAATGATAAAACTAATCTTTGCTAAAATTAACGATATGTATAGAATTGCTTTCTTTTTTTCGATTTTTATCTGTCTTCTATCCTGCTCCACCTTTAAATCGGGTCTTACGATTCCTGCCAACCAAACGTTTTTGCTGGGTGAATTGAATGATGAAAATTACACTGCAACCCTTGTCAATCGATCTGGGTTTACAGTTTTGGTGCAGGCTATTGATAAGCATACAGGAAACATAACCCAGGGCTTTGGGTTGGCTCCAAAGGGCAAAACAAAGCTTTATGTTTCCAAAGATGAAATTGTTTATTTTACAAATGAAAATAATGATGATGTTCGGGTTGATGTAGTCTTGAGTAAGGCCGTCGAGGGAATCCGATATATTGAAAATCAATGATATGTTTCAAACTTTTTGATACTTTAAATCATTGTAAAAAAATATAACCTCTTGACAATCATATGCTTTGATTGCTTATCTTGCTGACACTAAAAACAATATTATGAAGAAACTATTATTATTATGTGCAGTCCTTTTGTTGACGTCTTGTACTGATGTGCAACACTCAGATTTTGAAAAGAATGTTGCAACTGCAAAAGAATGGTTTGAGGTTTTTGTAACAGAAGATCTTGACGCGACCATGTCGTTTTTTGCAGATGAAGTGGAATATCAAAGTGCCTTTTATGGGGGTCCTATGATGAACAGAGAAGAGTTGAGAGAATACTATAAAGGTTGGCAAGATAACATGGAAGACATTAGGTGGGAAGCAGAAAACTACCTCCCGGGTGTTGATCCTGAAACCAATCTTCCCAACGGAAGTGTAAGAACCTATGGCCATTGGTCGGGGACAAACACTGCCTCTGGCAAAAGCTTTAAGGGCTATTGGTATCACTATTTATCGTTTGACGAAAACGGAAAAATTACCGAAGGTGGTGATTTTGGTGACGCAACTGGTTTGGTGATGGCAGTGATGCCTGATGCAGCCGAATAGGTTTTACATCTTTTTTATTGCATAAGAAAAGCCCACATCGTGGGCTTTTTTAATTGTTGTATGGGGTATAAGGGTTAGTTTACAAGATATACCTCTTTAGTCTCGGTGTTTAAGCCCCCAATCCAGACCAAAATTTCGTCTTCATGCGCATCAACTGCAGACCAAAATGCACGACCATTGTCGTCCATTGGCTGGCCCAAATTCGCAGTTTCAAAAGCAGCAAACGCATTCCAGTCCTTGTAAAAAGTATAGATGTGCAGCCCTAGCCCACTTCCATAGAGGTGGTTGGTGCCATAGACAGCAGTCACGCCTTCGTCGTTTTTATAATTCTCAAATTGCCCTGCATTCCAAGCATCTCTAAAGGCACTTCCTTGCCCCCATTTTACGTCGTATTTGCCAACAGTCACAACCTTTGTCGTGGACCAATCATGAGCGTCGGATTCATAAAACACATCCTCATTTGCAATTCGAATTTGATCCGTATGATTTTCAGCATACATACGGAAATACTTAAAATATTGTTCATTCATGGCCTGCTGTGCTTCATCGTCTAGCTCCATTGCTTTGACGTTTTTTTGTAGCACCTGGTTTGACAAATCAGCATCTGCATCGATGTCGGCAGCAGAGGCGTAGAAGTCATACAACGCAAAGGTATAATCCCCTGCAAACGCATGAGCAAAAATACCATGACCAGTGAGTTTTCTTTCATCAGACATGGAAAGGTTTGAAAATTTGACGTGAAGCTCCAAGAACTCATCTGCCTGTTCGCGAGGCACGTCTATATAGGTGATATTCATTACAGTCTGTGCATGTGCAACCATACAAACCAGTGCCATAATGATGGAAAAAAAAGATTTCATTGTTTTTTAGTTTTTAATTTCAATAAATATATAAAATATGATGAGAAATAAGCAAGGACAACTTTTGATGGTTCATTTTGATCGCCAAGCTGTTTTAGATCGCCAAAAGTTAATTGTTATTAGTGAATGGGAGGGTATCATTCTTTTACGTTTCATTATGTCGTTAATTGTTAATGGTTATTCTTTAATAGGTGGCTATCATTCTTTTACGTTTTAATTTTCCTATCAACGAATAACTATTAACCATTCACTAATCCCTCATGATAAGGGGGTTAAAAAGTCCTTATGACGCGGGATTGATGATTGCGCTAAGCAGTTCTTTGACCTTGGCAACCCCTGCAATGGAATAGGAGGCAGTGGTTGGTTTTTTTCCGACTTTGATGGTAAAGGCATAATCAGGCAATGCGCCAAACATATTTTCATCTGTCACATCATCCCCAATACACAAAATAAAATCATAGGAATGCTGCCCAATCATTTCAGCAACTGCTGTTCCCTTGTCAATTTGGCGGTCAACGACTTCCAGGGCTTTGTCCATATCCATCACCGTGAGCTGGTCAGAAATCAGACTCGACAATACGGTTTTGAGTTCCACCACTCGCCCAGCGGCAAGTTCAGGGTCTGTTTTGCGATAATGCCATACAAGACTATTGTGCTTTTCCTCAATAAAAGTACCCGGCGTTCGATCCATAAAGGATTCAAAAATGGGCATAATATCCTCCATCCATTGTTTGTCTCCACGAGTGGAAGCGCTCCATTTTTTCCCTTTTGGTCTGACATAGTGCCCATGCTCAGCAACCAACCGAAGTGGGAGGTCTCCAAACCATTGATCGATAAACGCTTGGTCGCGACCACTGACAATGGCGAGGTCTGTGTTGGGTTGCAGGCAAAGAGATTGGAGCATTTCGATTAGATTTTGGTCAGGGGTTGCTGCTTCAGGCTTTTC
The DNA here is from genome assembly GCA_902586905.1 of uncultured Bacteroidota bacterium. Classification (GTDB taxonomy): domain Bacteria; phylum Bacteroidota; class Bacteroidia; order Flavobacteriales; family Flavobacteriaceae; genus UBA724. The sequence goes on from CACIJH010000021.1 coordinate 9,647, forward strand.
GTGAAAGGAGACCAAGGTGCCATCATAATCGAGTACAATTGCTTTTCGATCTGCCTTGTGAAAGGCATCCACAATATGTTGTTGGTTGTTGGTATCAATTTTTGGGGTTTTTGCATTGGCTTTCGACTCGCTGTGTAGCTGTAAGGCCTGCATAAATTCCTTAGCCCAATACTCGACAGAGTAGCGCCGCAGGCGTTTTTGCATTTCTACATTGCGCCGTTTTTGCTCTTCCAAAGGCATTGTAATGGCATGCTTGAGGGCATCGGCCATTGCGTTTCTGTCGAAAGGATTGACAAGCACTGCTTCAAAAAGTTCTTTGGATGCACCCGCCATTTCACTCAAAATCAGAACCCCATCCCCAGAAAAACGAGTGGCGACAAACTCCTTTGCGACCAAGTTCATCCCATCACGCACAGGGGTAATCATGGCGATATCTGAAGTCATATAAAGGTCGATCAAATCATCAAAATCCATTGCTCGATAGTAGTACCAAATGGGTGTCCAATTGACAGTTGCGTATTTCCCATTGATTCGCCCCACCAACTCATCGGTTTCTTTTTTCAAACGCATATATTCAGGAACGTCGGCGCGAGACGGAACTGTCAGCATCACCAGTCGAACCTTTTCTTGATATTCGGGGTATTTGGTGAGAAACAAATCGAAGGCCTTGATGCGATTCACCACGCCTTTGGTATAGTCCAAACGATCGATTGAAAGAATCAGCTTGCCAGATTCAGCTCCTTTTTTGTGCAGCTCAAGTTGTTTTTTGAGTTCAGATTTTTCTCTGTTTTTCTGTTGAAAATGAGTGGTGGCAGCATTGTGGAATTTGTCATAGTCGATCCCCATGGGAAAGGTGTTGACGACCACTTCACGAAGACCGTTTGCAACACGATTAAAGTCAACATCCAAACGCAATATTCGTTTGACCGAACTCAAAAAATGTCTTTCATAATCAAAGGTATGAAAGCCAATAAGGTCAGCACCAAGCATGCCTTTCAGTAGTTTTTCGCGCCAAGGGAAAATTCGAAAAATCTCAAAAGACGGAAAGGGAATGTGTAGAAAAAAGCCAATGTGTACATCTGGACGAACATCTCTAATCATTTGAGGACAAAGAAGCAACTGGTAGTCATGTATCCAAACCGTGTCGCCTGCTTCGATGTTTTCAAGAACACGATTGGCAAATTTTTGATTGACATCCACATAGGATTGCCAATGTGATTCGTTGAAAATCGAAAATTCGATAAAGTAATGAAAGAGAGGCCAAAGGCATTTGTTAGCGAGACCGTAGTAGAAATTATCGACTTCTTGTTTGCTGAGTGAGACAGGTGCATAGTTGTTTTTGACTAGGCTTTTTTGGAGTGGGACCCATGCTTCTTTTTCGATTTCATCAATGCCAATGCCAGGCCAACCAACCCACAACGAATGCTCGTGCTCATGCACAGATTTCATGCCTGTTGCTAATCCTCCAGACGTAGCAATAAATTTATAAGAATTTTCTACCTTAGTTATTCGGATGGGTAAGCGATTTGAAACAATAATATTCTTGGCCATGACGTAAATAATGAACCTACAATGTATAGTAAAAAAAAGAAAATTGAAGAAAAAAGACAGTCTTAATTTTGGGATCATAGGGAATTGTAAATCTGCGGCACTCATAAATGAGGATTCTTCAATAGATTGGTGCTGTTTACCACAATTTGATTCCTCCTCGGTTTTTGGAAAAATTCTAGATAAAAATATTGGCGGTAGTTTTAAAGTCGAATGCGACGATTCCTATCGCATCACACAGTCGTATATTGCAGACACTTGCATCCTTTGCACGCGCTTTTCGAATGGTTCGGACGCCTTTGAGCTACTCGATTTTATGCCTCGATTCAAAAAAGAGGATGGTGTTTTTTATGCGCCCCCCGAAATTGTGAGGGTGTTTAGGTATTTAAGTGGAACGCCTACATTTCGCGTGATCTATGACCCAAAGTTGGAGTATGCCATTGGCGAAACCACGAATTATGTCAAAGACATTTTTATCGTGAGTATCGTTGATGACAAACAATACGATACCCTATTTTTATACACTGACTTTGATAAAGACAAGATCCTTTCTGGCGCTGCAATTCAATTGACCAAAGATCATTTTACAACTGTATCCTACAACGAAAAAATCAAGGTGCCAAGCCTGAAACAAACCCAGTTTGCGTTTGAACAAACCAAGGTGTACTGGTTGAATTGGTGCCACAAAACCCCAACCTTTTCAAATTACAACCAAGAGATTTTACGAAGTGCGATGACCCTGAAATTGATGACCTATGAAAAAACAGGTGCAGTCTTAGCTGCTGCCACCACTTCCCTACCCGAAACCATTGGAGAGGTTCGCAACTGGGATTATCGTTTTTGTTGGATTCGCGATGCGTCTATGGTCATCAAGGTGATTGCCAAACTGGGGCATACCCAAATAGTCAAAAACTTTATTCGATACGTTATCGATTTGATTCCAGACAAAAATGAGAAGTTACAAATCATGTATGGGATCAATGGCCAAAAAATACTGACCGAAGAAGTGCTGGATCACCTAGAGGGATACAAAGGCTCACGACCTGTTCGTGTTGGAAATGCTGCCTATACCCAAAAGCAAAATGATATTTATGGCATTTTGATGGATGTGATTCACTACCAAATCGAGTCCTACCCTGAGGATGATGAGAGACATGAAGAGTTGTGGTCGATTGTCAAGTCGATTGTATGGGTTGTGAAAAACAATTGGCAATCGCCAGATAAAGGGATTTGGGAGTTTAGACATGAGGATCGTCATTTCACGTTTTCAAAGCTGTTGTGTTGGGTGGCGATTGATCGTGCGATTAAAATTTCAAATTTGATTCAAGGTGGGAAGTTTGCTGAAAAATGGGCGGTTTTGCGAGATGAGATTCATCACGATATCATGACCAATGCTTGGCATAAAGACAAGCAGGCGTTTACGCAGTCCTATCATTCGGAACACCTCGACGCTTCTGTTTTGTTGATGGAGTATTATGGGTTTATCGATGGGAAAGACGATAAATACGTTCGAACAGTCAAAGCAATTGAAGAAGAATTGATGCATGAAGGCTTGTTGTATCGCTATAAAAATGAAGATGATTTTGGATTGCCAAGCTCGTCCTTTACTGTCTGTACATTTTGGTTTATCAACAGTTTATATCGCATTGGTGAGGAGGAAAAGTCAAAAGAGTTGTTTGACAAATTGCTATCGTATAGCAATCATTTGGGGCTGTTTAGTGAGGATTTAGATTTTAAATCCAAAGAGTTGTTGGGTAATTTTCCCCAGGCCTATTCACATTTGGCATTGATTGATAATGCGCTGAATTTTAATTGATCATTTGTTTGCTTGTCCCATGCAGGGGTTTCTTTCAACAACTGTTGTGAGAAGATTATCGTTATTGATTTGGGCATAGGGGAAGCCATGCCAAAAAGTAGGAAAAGTTTGATTTTTAGAATCAAGCGACTCTCCTACTCTTTGGTTTTAACAGTTTAAAAATGGAAGTGAAATAGTTTGGTTAAAAATTCCCTTCTGTGATGTCTTTCATCACGAGCTCTTTTTCCGTTGGATTAAATTCTCTGGTGTGCGCATAAATTCGGTCTATTTTATCTCCTTCAAAAATATAACTCACCATCAAATTTCTGATATTGACCTCATCCTCATTTGTTGATTTTAAATCAAACACACCAACGACACTTACAAGGGGATCAGCGTCACCTTCGCCATAAAAGGCAAATGGAATGCCCCAAACACCTCTCCACTTAAAATTGCCTGGTACAAGCCATTCATTAAGATTTTTTTCGAGTTCATCAACCCCTTTGGTTTGATTGCCATTGGAGTTATTTACTTCAATATCTTCCGTGACCAAACTCAGTACTACTTCAATGTTTTTGTCGTTTAAGAAACCGATGTATTTTCCAATCGTTTCAGCGTATTTTGTCTCGGCAATTTGTATGCCCTGATTTTGATTATCAGCATCATTTTTTTCCAATGATGTGCAGCCCAAAACCATGAAACAAATCGCGATTAGCATATGTTTTTTCATCTGTTTTGATTTTAGTTTGTATAATACTAATTAAAATTTAGATAAGTATAAGTTTGAGATTTGACTTTAGCAAAGGAAATAGAGATCATCATGAAACAGCCAGTTATTTCTTTACTTGTCCAATCTAGGGGGTTTCTTTCACTGACAGTTGTGATATGATTGAAACAAGTTGTTTGACTTGTTTAAGAAAACCACGCATGCGATCCAAACTGGTTCTTTTTTACAACTGTCTTATGGGTGAGGTAAAAATTTAATCCCTTCAATACAGAGCCCAAATAGTTTTTCAACTTTGGTCGAACGATAAAAACATTGACAAGGGGATATACTATGGTAGGGATCTTACTCGACCTATATGGCCAGATTGAAATGGATAGGATACAGCCCGACTTTGCCGATGTGATTTCCCATCTGACTTTTGATTTTTTCCCATTTCTCTTTCCTATGGTTAGTTCAAACCCTTGATTGGGATTCCATGTGGTAAATTCTCTAATAAAAGTTAAGCCATTTAGATAGACCAATTCATCTACTTTGACATCCCCCCAAGAAATCACTTTATTTTTTGAGCAAAAAGGATGGAAAAGTTCCAACGCCTCTTTTGAGGAAATGACTTGCCAAACATCTCCTACACTTTGCTTCAAAAACAATTTTCTCGAAACCATCGGTTGAACCATCATCAAATGTAAGGATAATATACAATCCTCTTATGCTCAGGTGTTCAGAGGATTGGAAGTGGCAGAGCTAAAAGAAGAGGAACTGGCTATGGTTTAATAAAAAAGCCTCCTTTAAGGAGGCTTATAAATTAAATTTTAGAATAGATTAATTAAAACTTCCGTAAGTTCTTAAAATATTTAAATCGAAGTTTCCTATACTTGAAACTTCACCTCTGTTTTTGAAATACTCTTTCCATTCCTTTGAAAGTTCTTGCTCCATTTTGGATTTGATAACAATATTATCACCAATATCTTTATACCCAACTGCAACCCAATGAGTTGCTCCATTTGGACTTCCAATATCATATGTGCCAAATGCGACAGGTCTGTCTTCCATTAAACCTCTTGCTTGAGAAACAATTTTTTTGTGAGCAGCAAGAAATTTTTCGGGGTCACTAACTGCAATATCATAAATCTGAATGTAACCATAGTGGTCAGGCGCAACCTCTCCGTCGTAGTCAAGTATTCTTCCGCTGTATCTATCTCCAAAAGATTCAACGTGGTCTCTCACATTACGCCAAAACAACCATTTCTGGTTACTTTCTTTTTGACCTTCTTTCATTCCCCAATTAGCGGCATCTCCAAAAAACACAATTCTATGTGTCCCCATAGTGTTACCTCTATTTAATCTCTCTAAATAAACACCGCCAGAGTTAAACTCCACGTCTTTATAATAGTTGTCAAACTTTTCAGCTATTTCATTTTGTTGATAAGGTTTTGCGTCAAAATAAGCTACTGTAAAAGATGGTACTTGAGAAAAACCAAATGTAGCAATTAAGCAAAAAATTATTGTTTTTATATTTTTCATTATTAACGTTTAAATATTGAATTTAAATGTATAAGGATAAAATGTTAGATACGTTAAGACAAGTTTAAATGTATCGCTAACCTATTTAAAATGATAATAAGTAGCAGAGCTAAAAGAAGGGGATATGCCTATGGGTTAGGGTTTTGCTTTTGGAATAAAAGTAATTAAGATGATTGATAATGGCACAATAAAACTTCCCCAACTTGGTTTAAAACTTTTTTCAAAAACTTCACCTTTAAATTCAACAACAGACCTTTCTGTTGTATATCCGTGATAATCTGAGGCAATCATTAAAATACACAATAACACACCACAAATTATCGCTATGAATTTCTGATTTTTCATTTATTCTTTTTTATAAAAATAAAACCCTAAAAAACTAATAATTAAAAAAACGAGAAAAAACCACCACTTATAAATTCCTCCGTAGTGTAAAATCAGAACAACAGATCCACTACTAATCGCTGCTAAAATTGAATTTGATTTTTTCACACTCAAATATAATAATACAAACTTAGGGATTAGAAGTAGCAGAACTAAAAGAAGATGATATGCCTATGGTTTAATGTTATTCTATTTCAATCTTTATCATCATCTTCCTTGTGGCAGTATTCTTCTAAATCTTCGAGATCTTTTTCGTTAGTAATAGTCACCACCTTGCCATCATCAATAACAACATCAAAAGGATAAATGATTTCTGGTTCCTCTTTAGCATCCTTATTTTCTTCATACCAAAGGTCAATTTGATCCCAGTCTTCGTCATTGTTGACTGTTACTTCAGATCCACCAGGAAGGATAAAAGAAATAGGGTAAACAAATTCGAAACACTTCTCTTCACTTTTTTGTGAGTCAAAAATTCTTGCAGGGATATCCTGATTGGACTCCGAGTAAATTTCGAGCAACCTCGAAGTAGGGTTTTCATTAAAATTTGTTAAATTATTTTCAATATCAACGTCTTCTTCGGAAATTGTATTGTTACACGAAAAAACAAGCAACAGAGCTGAAAAACATAAAAGCCAATTTAATTTTTTTG
>CACIJH010000022.1 GCA_902586905.1 uncultured Bacteroidota bacterium
TTCGTCCCTAATTTTAGAACAGCGTGTTACTTCTGGTCAAATCGACACAACAGAGGCACAAGATTTACTTGATCAGCTCGACAACAGAATCCAAATGACAAAGTCTGCTCAAAACATACTTGAGTTGTTGCGACAAAAGGAATTGCAAGACGAGGCAAATAAGGAAGCACCAGGCGTTGGTGATGTTGTCCCTGATTTTGAAGCGCCTAGCCCTAATGGCGAATTGGTTTCATTGAATCAAGCCAAAGGGAAATTTACAGTCATTGACTTTTGGGCGTCTTGGTGTAAACCATGTCGCAACCAAAGCCCTGCGCTAGTAGAGCTTTACAACACCTACAAAAGCCAGGACGTAAACATTGTTAGTGTATCGCTCGATCGAAGCAACAAGCGTTGGTTAGATGCAATTGAGGATGATGGTTTGAATTGGACACACGTCTCAAACTTAAAGCACTGGCAAGACCCTATTGCCGAAGAATATAATGTGCGTTCCATCCCTGAATTGTTTTTAATTGACGACAATGGAACTGTTCTTGCGCGTAGTCACGATTTGGCGTCGATCAAGAGTATTCTTAAAAACGCTACTTCAAACCTATAGGTGACCTCTGCTTTTCATCACGAGGTACAGCAGTAAAGGTGCCATCATAAGTATGATAAGGTTCATTTGCATGTAGATCAGCGATGGATATATCAACAGAGTGATCACAAACCCTGCTACTGCACCTCCAAAATGAGCAGTATGCCCTATATTATCTCTTCTACTTTTCATACCAAACAATGTGTATATAAGATATAAAATCCCAAAGATGTATCCAGGAATTGGGATCGGTAAAAACAGCAAAGCAAGCTTCATCTGCGGAAAAATAAGTATCGAAGAATACACAATTCCAGAAACAGCACCACTCGCTCCTACTGCTGTATAATTGGGCTCATTTTTGTGATTGAAATATGTAAAATAGTTTCCAGCCAACAAACTGGTGATGTAGATCAACAGAAACAAATAAACCCCTGTGATTTGGATAACAACATCCCCAAACATGTATAAAGCAAACATATTAAAGATCAAGTGTGCTGTGTTGACATGCAAAAATCCAGATGTCAACAGACGGAAATACTCATTTTTTTGAAGTTGTAAGACTGAAAACTTATAACGATCGAAAAATTGTACATCAGAAAAACCCTTGTTTGAGACAAAGACATTTGAAATGATGAGAAGCAAAAGAGGCAATGACATATCAAAATTTGGTGCCAAATATATATATTTGTAATCTGAAAAACCATCATGCCCAGACTTTCATGAATTTACTCATATACATCGTTTCGCTCCCTTTGATCTACTTTATAGCGATACTACCCTTTCGTTTGTTATATGTTTTTTCTGATGTCTTGTCATTTGTTCTTTATCGAATCATTGGCTATCGAAAAAAAGTGGTGCGTGATAACCTCATTCGAACTGGCTTTGGCGAAAATGAAACACAACGCTTAGCAATCGAAAAAGCAGTGTATAAGCATTTTTGTGATTTATATCTTGAGACATTTAAATCTCTTGTTTTGAGCAAGCGTCAAATTCAAAGACGCTTTGTTGTGAAGAACTCGTCCTTGCTACAAAATTATGCTTTGCAGGGAAAATCAGTCATTATGATGTGTGGACATTATGCCAGTTATGAGTGGCTTTTATCGATGGGATATTATTCCGATCACACTGCCTATGGTATTTATGCACCTCTGGCAAATCGATATTTCGATAAACTTGTCATCAGAGCTCGAAGACGTTATGGTGCCTATTTGATTCCTCGTCGTGAAACAGTGAAGACAATCAAACATCATGCTGAAAACAATCATTTGGGATTATATGGATTTGCGAGTGATCAGTCTCCTCAAGTCAGAAAAAAGACCTATTTCCGTTCGTTTTTTGGTACTGAAGTCCCTGTCTTTACAGGTGCTGAACGCATTGCAAAAGAACACGATATCCCTGTCTTAATGGCCAAAGTGCGACGCGTAAAAAGAGGGTTTTATGAAACTGAAATTACAGTGCTAGCCAATGAACCTAGAAAAACAGCAGAAAATCATATCACAGATAAGTTTACTGAGGAATTGGAATCCCTTATCAAAGAAGACCCAAGGTATTATTTATGGACGCACAATCGTTTTAAGCGAATGCGTACTAAAAGCGCTTAACAATATCCTGAATCCCTTTAACCAATTCATCCAAACGCTGTTCTGTCTTTGCTTCAGCGTAAATGCGAATAATTGGTTCTGTATTCGATTTTCGAATGTGTACCCAACCATCTGAAAAATCAATTTTCACCCCATCAATGCGTGTCACAGTATTATCTGTGTATGAGCTTGCAATGGTGTTGAGCAGACTGTCAACATCGTGATTTGGAGTCAGATTGATTTTATCTTTTCTCATAAGCCAATTTGGGTATTGACTTCGCAAAACAGAAACAGTACAGTCCTGTTGACATAGATGCGAGAGGAATAATGCAACACCAACCAAAGCATCACGCCCATAATGAAGGTCAGGGTAAATCACACCACCATTGCCTTCTCCCCCTATGACAGCGTTGGTTTTTTTCATAAGTTCAACTACATGGGCTTCACCTACAGCACTCGCAACATAATCTCCCCCATACTGGCGAGTGACTTCAGCCAATGCACGAGTAGAAGACAAGTTGGACACTGTGTTTCCAGGTAGTTGACGCAATACATAGTCAGCACAAGCCACTAAGGTGTACTCCTCACCAAACAAAATCCCTTGCTCGTCCATAAACACCAATCGATCTACATCAGGGTCAACAGCTATACCCAAATCTGCATGATGCTTCACTACTGCTTCTGACAAGTCTGTTAAGTGTTGTGCAAGTGGTTCGGGATTGTGTGGAAAGTCACCATTTGGCTCGCAATGTATGGGAACAACAGTAACACCCAATGCCTCTAACAGCTTTGGTATGGCAATGCCCCCACTTGAATTAACGCCATCGACAACAGCTGTCAATCCACGTTTTTTAATCAATTCTACATCGACAAGTGGCAAGTCTAGTACTGCATCAATATGGTGTTGAATTGCATCAGTCTCTATGCATATCGCTCCCAATTCGTTGACTGTTGCAAACGTAACTGATGAAAGGTTTTTACTTATGTTATTGATTTGCTCCCCATTTTCAGCATCAAGAAACTCCCCTTTTTCATTGAGAAGTTTTAAAGCATTCCACTCTTTGGGGTTATGACTGGCAGTGAGTATAATACCTCCTTGCGCTTGATGACGTACAACCTCCATTTCGACAGTTGGTGTCGTCGATAAACCCACGTCAATCACATGGATTCCCAGCGAGATAAGTGTTTGCTGGACAAGCTCTTGGATCATTGCTCCAGAGGGTCGTGCATCACGACCAACCACGACTGTCCCTTTTTGATGTTTTTGTAACAACCAAGCGCCATAAGCACTTGTAAATCGAATCACATCAACAGGTGTGAGGTTACTGCCCTCTTTTCCGCCGATGGTTCCTCGTATGCCAGAAATTGAACTGATAAGTGTCATATTCTGCAAAGATAATAAAGATTGTATCCCCAACATTCATATTTTTGAGAGATGAATTACCTAGGTCATATGATTCTTTCGGGAGAGGATAAACACATTCTTTTAGGCAATTTTATTGGGGATCATATCAGCAATAAAACCCTGCATCACTACAGTCAGTCTGTACAAGAAGGCATTCATCTACATAGAGCGATAGATTTATACACTGATAGTCATCCCAAAAGTCGTGCGTTGCGTACTGTTTTATTCGATCAATATCGACATCGATCTCGTGTGATTTTAGACTTGTTTTACGATCATTTTTTGGCTGCTCATTTCGAGTATTTTCATCCCCTACCACTGTCTGTGTATGTGCAAAAGGTTTATGATACGCTTCAGCGACAATTAGACCTTATGCCTACAAGTGCGAAGCACTATTTTCTGGCGATGAAAAAATATGGGTGGCTTGAGGGTTATGCAAGTACTGAGGGCATTCGATTGGTTTTAAATCAAATGTCAAAACGAAAGAACATAGACCCAATGGGGGATGCTGTTGATCTATTGAATGATGACTACTCCTATTTCAAAGATACTGCCTTAGAATTTTTGGAAGATGTGATTGATCATTTCGGTCTTGAAAAATCAAACTAAAACTCTTTCAAAATTTTATTTAATTAAAGTATCTTGCGTGTTTGCTCATGGAAGAAAAAATTGTAGTTAAGGGCGCTCGAGAACACAATCTTAAAAACATTGATGTATCTATTCCTCGTAACGCGCTCACTGTCATCACAGGATTATCGGGAAGTGGGAAATCATCCCTTGCTTTTGACACCCTACATGCAGAGGGTCAACGAAGATATATCGAAACCTTTAGTGCCTACGCACGTCAATTTATTGGGGGTATGGATCGTCCAGATGTCGACAAGGTTGATGGCTTGTCGCCAGTGGTTGCCATCGAGCAAAAAACAACGAGTAAGAGTCCTAGATCAACTGTTGGAACGATTACTGAGTTGTATGATTTTTTTCGATTGCTTTATGCCAGAGCTGCCAATGCCTACAGCAGTGCCACGCAAGAATTGATGGTTCAATACAGTGATGACGAGATTGTTTCTCTTATTCACAACGACTTCAACGATCACAAAGTGATTTTGTTGGCACCTGTCGTTCGCTCACGTAAAGGTCATTATCGAGAATTGTTTTCGAATATCTTAAAGCAAGGCTTCACTAGAGTCCGAGTGGATGGTGAATTTGTCGATCTAAAACCAGGATACAAAGTCGATCGTTATAAGCTACATGACATCGAAATTGTCATTGATCGTTTACTCATCGATCGAAGTAAAAAAAGCTCACAGAAACAACTCAAAGAGAGCCTACAAACTGCCATGTATCATGGAAAAAATACTGTGATTTTATGGGATCAGAGCAGTGAAGAAAGTCGTTTTTTTAGTCGCAATCTGATGTGTCCCACAACAGGCATTGCCTATCCTACCCCTGAGCCAAACAGCTTTTCATTCAATTCTCCAAAGGGAATGTGTCAAGACTGTAGTGGCCTTGGCATGAAGCATGAAGTCAATCTTGACAAAGTCATACCTGATGATTCTATTTCCATACATGCAGGTGGAATCAAGCCTGCTGGTAGTTTTAAAAACAATTGGACGTTCAAACAGTTTGAAAGCATTGCACAGCGTTATAAATTTTCTTTAAAAGACCCCATTCAATCCATTTCAAAGCAAGCACTTGATGTGATATTACATGGGGGAAATGAACGTTTTTCTGTCGCCTCCAAAACACTTGGGTTAACTCGTGAATACACAATTGATTATGATGGGATCGTTCCCTTCATTGAAGCTCAATTTAAAGATGCCCACTCATCTTCCCTCAAAAGATGGGCAAAATCATTTATGGATGAGATCGAATGTCCAACTTGTCATGGCTCGCGCCTAAACGAAGCAGCGATGTGCTTTAGGTTGGCTGATAAAAACATCTCTGAGATTTCTTCGATGGATTTGATTGAACTTGCACATTGGGTCAACCATCTTGATGAAAAACTATCTGAAAAACAGAAAGCAATTGCTGCTGAAGTCATCAAGGAAATTCAAAAAAGAATCCAGTTTCTTTTAGATGTTGGGCTTGATTATTTGACACTTCATCGAAGTTCAAAGTCACTTTCAGGTGGTGAAGCGCAACGCATTCGTTTGGCAACGCAGATCGGCGCACAACTCACAGGAGTATTATACATCCTCGATGAACCCAGTATTGGTTTACATCAAAGGGATAATGATCGACTGATCGATTCTTTGATTTCATTGCGAGATATTGGAAATACAGTGATTGTTGTCGAGCATGATAAAGAGATGATGGAGCGTGCTGATCACTTAATTGATTTGGGTCCTAAAGCAGGAAGAAATGGAGGTGAGATTATTGCGCAAGGAAGCCCAAAAAAGGTGAAGGAATTCAATACAATGACATCTGCTTTTCTGAATGGAAAGGAAGAGATTAGTATACCAAAAAAACGAAGGAAAGGGAATGGCAAGTCATTAAAACTAACCAAATGTAAAGGTCATAACCTTAAGAATATCAGTGTTTCATTTCCATTGGCTACAATGATTGGCATTACGGGTGTTTCTGGGAGTGGAAAATCGACTTTGATCAATGAAACGCTTTACCCCATTTTAAACAAGTATTTTTTCAATGGGGTTAAAGAGCCTCTACCCTATGGGAAGATTACTGGACTTGAACATATTGATAAGGTGATCGATATTAATCAAACCCCTATTGGTAGAACCCCAAGGAGTAATCCAGCAACATATACAGGGGTGTTTAGTGAGATCAGGGGTTTGTTTACAAAAACCCCTGAAGCGCAGATCAGAGGGTATAAACCAGGAAGGTTTAGCTTTAACGTTGTAGGTGGTCGCTGTGAAACTTGTCAGGGAGCTGGTCTCAAAACCATCGTGATGAATTTTCTTCCCGATGTATATGTTCCATGTGATGACTGCCATGGAAAACGATTCAACAGAGAGACACTTGAAGTGAGGTATCGAAATAAAACCATCAACGACGTACTGAACATGACAATTAATGAGGCTTGTTTGTTTTTTGAACCTATTCCAAAAATATACAGAAAACTCAAAACGATAAAAGATGTAGGGCTTGGCTATATCAGTTTGGGACAACAATCCACTACCCTCTCGGGTGGTGAAGCTCAACGCATCAAACTCGCTTCTGAACTATCAAAAAAGGATACTGGCAAAACATTTTATATTTTAGATGAGCCAACAACAGGTTTGCACTTTGATGATATTCGAGTTTTGCTCGAAGTGCTTCAGAAACTCGTTGATAAAGGCAATACTGTAGTAGTGATTGAACATAACCTAGATGTGATTAAAACCATGGATTACATCATAGACATAGGCCCTGAAGGAGGATCGAAAGGTGGAGAAATTGTTTGTGCAGGGACACCTGAAAAAGTTTCATCGTCTACTGTCTCTCACACAGCAAAATATTTGAAACAAGAACTAAAACAATAGCGATGGACAAAAATTATGCAACAGGCTGGAACGAATTAAAAACCAAAAACTCATGGATGCTTTTCAAAATCATGGGAGAGTTTGTAGAGGGATTCGAAAAAATGGGTCTTCACAATCCATGTATCTCAATTTTTGGATCGGCCCGAACATCTAGCAATCATGCTGATTATCAATTGGCGAGTGAAATTGCCCAACGAATAGTCAAGCTTGGTTTTGGTGTCATTACAGGTGGAGGGCCCGGGATTATGGAAGCTGCAAACAAAGGCGCGCAAGAAGCAGGAGGTGCCTCTGTAGGGCTCACAATTGATCTGCCTTTTGAGGAAAAACACAATAATTATATTGATAATGATCGATTGATCAACTTCGATTATTTCTTTGTTCGCAAAGTGATGTTTGTGAAATATGCGCAGGCATTTGTTGTCTTGCCAGGTGGTTTTGGCACTCTCGATGAGTTGATGGAAGCAATCACACTGATCCAAACCTCCAAAATCAAAAAAATACCAATAATCCTTGTTGGAACATCATTTTGGAGTGGTCTTATCGATTGGTTGAAGCAAACACTTTTAGAAAAAAATAAAACGATTGGTGAGACTGATTTCGACATCTTTAGTTGTGTTGACACTGCTGATGAAGTCGTTGATCTTCTTAAAAAACATTATTCTGATACTGACACTGGCCCAAATTTTTAAACTTGAAAAAACTCTTTATAGGTATTGCACTATTGTTTGTAACAGTTGGTTTATCGCAACAGTCAAATGAGATCAATGCCACAATCGACCCCGAAAAAGGTGCTATTGAAGTTAGCCAAACAGTAACATTTACCAATCATACCAATAAGGCCTTGAACAATCTCTATTTGTATGATTGGAACCATGCCTACAATGACACCTCAACTCCTTTGTCCAAAAAACTTTCAGAAGAATTTAATTTTAAGTTCGAAAGATCAAGGTCTGATGAGAAGGGAAAAACAAGCATACATCAAATTCTCTCTGAGAAAAAACCCCTCCAATGGCATCGATTGGAGAAGCAAATAGACATAATCGTTGTCGATCTCATTCAACCCCTCTTGCCCGGCGCGTCACAAGATATTTATATCTCATACACACTGCAATTGCCCTCTTCTACTTTCACTGGATTTGGTATTGACCAAAAGCAAAACATCAATTTCATAAATGGATTTTTGCAGCTTGCTAATCAAAGTATAGATGGGCATTGGTATCTTGATTCGAACTATGGGTTTCATGATATGAGTGCATCGCATTCAACGAATACATTTTCGATTTGTTTCCCTGAAAACTATACCATCATACCATCTGCCAAAGGAGATGATCAAGAGGGATGCTGGCGCATGAGTGGTGCATTAAAACACAACTTTAACTTTTATCTAAAAAAAGAACATGATTTTAGAGTGATTGCTTCATCTGGTTTTGAGATCAGAACTGACATGGCAAATGATTTTGAAAATCAAGTATATGATCAACAGATCATGCGTCGTTTTCAAGCCTATTTGGAAAGATATTTTGGAAATATTAGCGATCAATACTTTTTGGTAGATTCAGCGTTTTATGAGCAACAACCAATCGTAGGGTTTGATGTGCTGTTAAACACCCTCAAACCAATTCCCAAGCATGAGCAGTTTGAGCTAAAATCCATACAAACCCTTTTGCGAAAGCTCGTTCAATCAAAATTTCCTGGGAATTTTCGTCAAAACAAATGGATTGCAGATGGACTATCTCATTATCTTTTTATGCGATATGTCGAAGAGCATTTTCCCACATTATCATTGATTGGAAACCTGTCGCAATTGCCTTTGATATCATCTTACGATTTTGCCAAAGCACCTTTTACATTTAAAACCAATTTACAAGCAGCGTTTGTTTATCGTAAAAACTTAACCCAGCCACTCAACACCCCTATTCAAAATCTCACGAAATACAACAGGAAAATCGCACATCGATCGCGTGCAGCTATGGGGCTCAAAATCCTAGAAAAAACACAAGGCAAAGCAAATATTGATGACTTTATTTTTAATGTTTTCACTGTCAAAAATCTTAAAAACCCAATGGCGATTCAAGATCATTTTGAGTTGTTTTTCAGTGACAAAGCCAAGTGGTTTTATGAAGATTATGCCACAGAAACAGCATTGACAGATTACTCGATTCGTCAAAAAAGAAAGTCAAATGATAGTGTTCAAGTTGAGTTGATCAATCACACCAAAGCGCAAAATCCAGTCAACGTGAGTACTTATCAAGATGACCAATTGATTTCATCTTTTTGGGTTACAGGAGGAAAAGAATCAGAAGATTTTCTTTTAAACACAAAGGAAGTTGACAAAATTGTTGTCAATCCAAATCAATTTGTTTTAGAGACAAATACAAACAATAATAGTCTTCTATTGGATAAACCATTCAAGAAAAGGCAAAAGCGTTTTCGCTTGTATGAAGACATCCCCTCACCTGCACACAAATCCACCTATTTTACTCCCAATTTAACTTACAATGCTTATGATGGTTTGCTATTGGGAATGGTTTTTCACAATGGCCTTGTTTTTAGTCAGCCCTCTACATTCTTTGTGTCTCCTCTTTACGCAACAAACAAAAAGAACTTAGCAGGTTCGTTTTCAGTTTTGCGTCGCTCCTATTTTCAAGACAGAAAGCTGTCTGGCATCACTTATCGATTTGGGTTGAAGTCTTACCATTTTGATGAAAACAACAGATATTATCGCATATCCCCCGAAATCTTTGCTACTTTCAAACCTGAAGGATTGTCGAGCAATAAGCGTTCAACTATTGGGCTACAATTGATTTCTTTACTTCGGGAAAATAGTATTCAAAACAATTACGATGATTTTTATGTTGGTTCCCTTTCTTATGCTCTGGCCAATAGCAATAGCGCAATATCCAAAGTATTTGGCGTAAATCTTCAAGTTGGCGAATCGTTTCAGAAGGTCGCTGCATCCTATCGAAATCGAAAATACTACACAGAGGCAAGACAATACACCTACAGGTTATTTTTAGGTTTTCTTGCTGATACCAACAACAGTGGAAACTATGATTTTGGTATTTCGAGGGTCAACGATTATTCTTTTAGCTTCAACTTTTTAGGTCGTTCTGAAAGGAGTGGTATCTATAGTCAGCAATATGTACTTGCAGATGCAGGATTTAAATCTTTTATTCCTGTTCAGTCTGCCAATCAATGGGTTTTGTCATCCAATCTTAGCACAACCATTTGGCGTAGTTTTGAGTTGTATGGCGATGTAGGTTGGATCAAAAACAAAGGCAAAAAATTTGATTTTATATATGATGCTGGATTTAATTTAAACCTGTTGCAAGACTATCTAGCCTTGTATTTCCCAGTATACTCGAATTTGGGTTGGGAGGTCAATGATGCGTCATATGCAACCAAAATTCGCTTCTCACTCTCTTTAGAAGCATCTGATGTCATCTCTTTATTTACCAGGAGTTGGTTTTAATGACAAGTTGTCACTTCGTTTTGCCATACAAATTTGTAAATTTGTGCGCCATTACCAAATGATAAACGAACTCACATCAGAAATTTCCTTTGCATCTTTTAAGAAAGAGATCCTAAAAGACTATGAGATTGTTTGCCTGAGCAGAGCTGTTAGCCTCTTGGGTCGCAAGGAGGTCCTTACTGGCAAAGCCAAGTTTGGTATTTTCGGCGATGGTAAAGAGCTACCTCAAATTGCAATGGCAAAGGCATTTCAAAAAGGGGATTTTCGATCTGGTTATTATCGTGATCAAACCTTTATGATGGCAATTGACTGCCTTACACCTCAACAGATTTTTGCTGGTTTATATGCGCATACAGATCCAAATCATGAACCTATGTCCTCTGGACGACAGATGGGTGGACACTACAATACAGACTTAATTGACGAAAATGGGTCATGGCTCACACAAACCGATCGATACAATTCAAGTTCTGATGTGTCGTGTACAGCTTCACAAATGCCTCGTCTAGTGGGTCTTGCGATGGCATCAAAATTATACAGGTCTGAAAAATCCTTTGACAACCCCAAATTTTCAATCAATGGGAATGAAGTAGCATGGGGCACTATAGGAAATGCAAGCACA
The DNA here is from genome assembly GCA_902586905.1 of uncultured Bacteroidota bacterium. GTDB lineage: Bacteria > Bacteroidota > Bacteroidia > Flavobacteriales > Flavobacteriaceae > UBA724. The sequence goes on from CACIJH010000022.1 coordinate 11,139, forward strand.
AGCGAAGGTTTGTTTTTCGAATCTTTAAACGCTGCTGGCGTTCATCAAATACCAATGGTTATCAGTGTTTGGGATGATGAGTATGGCATTTCGGTTGACAATAGTTTTCAGACAGTTAAAGAGAGTATTTCAGAAGCTCTTGCAGGATTTAAACGAAACAAATCAAAAGATGGTTTTGAAATTTTTTCAGTCAAAGGCTGGGACTATCCAAACCTAATACACACATTCCAAAAAGCAGGAGAAATCGCAAGAACAAATCACGTTCCTGTCCTGATTCATGTAACAGAACTCACACAACCACAAGGTCATTCCACTTCTGGTTCTCATGAAAGATACAAATCTGATAATCGTCTGAAGTGGGAAAAAGAAAACGATTGTAATCTCAAATTTAGGTCTTGGATAATTGACAATAATGTCGCTACCGAAGCAGAGCTTGAGGCTATTGAAACATCAAGCAAACAAGAAGCAAAAAAAGCAAAAGAAAATGCGTGGGAAGCCAGTTTAGAACCCATTCGAAACGAAGCAAAACAGCTTACCAACTGTCTTTCTGATGCAGCTGATGAAGGTCTCATCAAAGAAGGACAAAGACTGTTGAAAGACAAATCGATCAATCGCAAAAAAATCGCATTATTTGCACGTAAATCATTACGAGTATTGCGAAAACACCCCCACTCTCAAACTGAGAAATTGCAATCATGGATTGCCAATTATTTTGAAGAAACACAGCCAAAATTCAGTGGTTCTTTGTACAACGAAACCAAAACATCTTCCCTAGAAGTGAATAAAGTTGAGGTGTCGTATGATGATGAGGCACCAAAAGTCGATGGCAGAATCATACTTCGAGATAATTTTAAAGCATTGTTTGAAAAGCATGATAATTTACTTGTATTTGGAGAGGACTCAGGCAAGATTGGTGATGTAAATCAGGGTTTAGAGGGTTTACAGTCACTGTTTGGTGCTGAACGAGTCGCAGATCGTGGTATTCGTGAAGCAACGATTGTTGGGGAAGGAATCGGAATGGCACTGCGTGGGCTTCGTCCGATTGCTGAGATTCAGTATTTGGATTATGTGTTATATGCACTTCAAATCATGAGTGATGACTTGGCGACTTTGCATTATCGCACCAACGGAAAACAAGTATGCCCACTGATTGTTCGAACGAGAGGACACAGACTCGAGGGGATTTGGCATTCAGGCTCTCCGATGGGAAGTCTTGTGCATAATCTTCGGGGTATGTTTGTACTCGTTCCTCGCAATATGACGCAAGCAGCAGGAATGTACAATACCCTTTTGGAGGGCAATGACCCTGCCCTTGTTATCGAATCTTTAAATGGATATCGCTTAAAGGAATCGCTTCCTAGCAATCTTGGGGAATTTCGTGTTCCACTCGGAGTTGTGGAAACAGTACGCAAAGGAAAAGACATGACTGTCGTTTCGTATGGCTCCACTCTTCGAATTGTTCTTGAAGCAGCTGATGAACTCTCTAGCTTGGGTATTGACATCGAAGTGATTGACGTTCAATCCCTAACACCATTTGACTTGAACCACGACATTCGCAAAAGCATCGAAAAAACAAATCGTGTGTTGATTGTAGATGAGGATGTGCCAGGAGGAGGAACAGCTTATATTTTAAATGAACTGTTGGAAAAACAGCAGATATTTCCCCTGTTAGACAGTAAACCAAAGACACTATCTGCCAAAGAACATCGCCCAGCCTATGGCTCTGATGGAGATTATTTTTCAAAGCCGAGTTTAGATGATATTATCGAAACTGTATATGAGATGATGCATGAGTTCGATCCAAGGCAGTTTCCCCTCTAACGTTACCCCCCAATATCATTAATCAACTGCCGAAGTATCGCTTTTTCAGGGATTGAATCAACCCCAAGCCCTTTGCAATTCAAATCTGCAATACGTATTTTTTCCAGGATATAAGATATCGATTTCATCGGATAGCGACGTGCTGCCAAATGATACTCCTTTACTGCAAACTCTCGAACACCCAACACTCGCGACACGTGACTAGGGTTGTGATTTTCCAAACCATGATACTGAAGCAATTGCATAAAAAATTGATGCAGCGCAGATAGAGTCACAATAATTGGATGCTGTCGGGGGTGTAATGAGAAATAATGACAGATCTTCTGCGCATGTGATACATTGCCAGACCCTAAGGCTCTTCGCAATTCAAAATTGTTGAAATCCTTGCTAAAACCAATATGCACTTCGATATGGTGTTCTGTGATCTCATTCTCACGATCAACAAGTAGGATCAGCTTCTCCAACGACTGCTCAATCGCACTTAGGTGAGTTCCCAAACATTCGACCAAAAGATGAGATGCCTTGAGATTGATGGTTCTTTTTTTGGTCTTGACCCAGCGTTGTATCCAATCTGGTACCTGATTTTCATAAAGCTTTTTGCTCTCAAATAATACCGATTGACCCTGTAATGACTTATACAGTTTTTTTCGTTTATCAAGAGATTTATACTTGTAGCAAACCACCAAAATTGTTGAAGGTTGAGGATTGGCAACATAACTTTCCAATTGATGGATAACTCGAGACAGCTCTTGTGCCTCTCGCACAATAACCAGTTGGTGCTCTGCCATCATTGGAAACCTTTTTGAAGCATCGACAATTTGCTCAATTGTAGTGTCTTTTCCGTACAAAATGGTTTGGTTAAATGAGCGATCTTCCTCAGAAAGAACTGTTTGATACAATTCTTTTTCAATAAGATCGATAAAATAAGGCTCCTCGCCCATCAAGAAATAAATGGGAGAAAACTGCCTCTCCTTTATCGATTTAAAAATATCTTGTATTGAGTTCAATGTTTTTTTTCAATTTTGCAATATGCAAAAACTAGCATTTCAGCCATATTCGCTGGTAACCAAAAGTAGTAAAAACAAGCGTTACATCTTTGACCAAATTCGTAAAAAATTTGTGGTCTTAACACCTGAAGAGTGGGTTCGTCAACACGTGGTATACTATTTATTGAACGAAAAAAAGGCACCCAAGTCGTGGATCAACGTCGAAAAGCAATTTACGATTGCAGGCTTGAAAAAAAGATTTGACGTTATTGTTTATTCAGCAGATGGAAGTGTGCAACTATTGGTCGAATGTAAAGCACCAAACGTACCTATTTCACAAGAAACTTTTGATCAGATCGCACGCTATAATATGAATTTCAATGCGCAATATATGATGATTACCAATGGACTGAATCACTATTATTGTAACTTTGACTACGAGAACCAACAATATCACTTTTGCGAAGATTTACCCATCCTAAGCCCCCATTGAAATGAAAGTTGCTATTTTGATACTAAACCATAATGGAAAGCAACTGCTGTCATCTTATTTAGAAAGTGTTGTTGCTCATAAAGATGATTCTGAAATATGGGTCGTTGACAATGGATCGACGGATTTTTCAATTGATTTTATAAAAAATAACTTTCCAGGTGTTAAGACTTTAATTCTGGATCAAAATTATGGTTATGCAAAAGGGTACAACCTAGCGATTTCCAAAATTGATGCAGATTTGTATTGCTTGCTCAACAACGACGTACAAATTTCATCCCCTTGGGTTACACCTATGAAAGAACTGTTTTTAGAACATCAGTCACTTGGCTTTGCACAACCCAAAATTGTATCCTTGCAGGACGAATCTGTTTTTGATTATGCTGGTGCTGCAGGTGGTTATCTAGATATTTTAGGTTTTCCCTATTGCAGAGGTCGGTACCTTAATTATTGTGAAAAAGATCAGGGTCAGTATGACAATCTGCAAGATGTTACTTGGGTCAGTGGTGCTGCTTTTTGGGTTCGAAAAACAACTTTCAATCAGTTGGGTGGTTTTGATGAAGGTTTTTTTATGCACTTTGAAGAAATTGACTTGTGTCTTCGAGGAAAGGCAGAGGGTTGGTCTGCAATGTGCAATGGAACAGTAAAGATAGCACACCTCGGCGGCGGAACACTAGCAACAAGTCATCCAAAAAAACTATATTACAATATTCGTAATTCACTTTGGAGCTACACCAAAAACATTCGGTTGGTGCCATTGTTTTTCATCATCCTATTCAGACTTGGCTTTGATTTTCTTCTAGGAATCTTCTTTTTTATAACCTTTCGGTTCAGTCATGTATGGGCGATTGTAAAGTCGCACAACTCCTTTTTTCGGGTCTTTAAACAAGCATGTAAACATCGAAAAAAAAACATTTCTCCTTTCCGAATGCAAAGCGTTTTTCTAAAATTATTGACTGCTAGAATAAGTGCTATATAATATTCTCTGTAAAAAAGCGTTTGAATAAGTGAAGATTTATCTTATTTTTAATAACTTTGGACAAAATTAAAATCATAGTAATGAAAAAAATAATCGTTTTACTTGTAGCATTCCCAATCCTATTTACATCGTGTGTACCCCAGAAAAAATATGCTGCTCTTGAAACTCAACAAAAAGAAACGCAAGATTTGTTGAACTCTACAACTGTTGAGCTCAACGCTTGTTTAGATGAAAAAGCGGCAACCGATGCTTCGATCGCTGAACTTCGTAAGCAAAATCAGTTTCTCATTGAGAACAACCAAGACCTCATTAACAATATGGGTAACCTAACGACATTGACAAAGAAAGGTGCTGATAACCTTGAGCGCTCTCTCGAGTCATTGAAAGAAAAAGATTTGACCATTCGAAGAATGCAAGATGCTGTAACACGTAGAGATTCAGTTACTCTCGCGCTTGTAACAGCCTTGAAAAGCTCGCTTGTTGATGTCAATGACAGTGATATTGAAATCAATGTTGAGAAAGGTGTTGTATTTATCTCTATTTCTGACAAAATGGTGTTCAACTCAGGTAGTAACAGAATTACTGCACGTGCCAAAGAAGTACTTGGGAAAGTTGCTAAAATCATCAATGACAAACCAGAATTTGAGTTTATGGTTGAAGGTCACACAGATGACAGACCAATTCGTAACGAAATGTTTGAAGACAACTGGGACTTGAGTGTGAATCGCGCAACATCTATCGTCAGATTTCTTCAAAAAGAATTTGGCGTTGCACCTGAGCGTATGATCGCTGCTGGACGTAGTTCATACATGCCTGTTGATGAC
>CACIJH010000023.1 GCA_902586905.1 uncultured Bacteroidota bacterium
CGCCAGTTCGTACATAGGTTATTTTGGCATAACTTTCCTTGTCATTAGTAAAAATGTTTTCTAGGGAGTCAATGCTAAAGCTCAACCTGTCGATGTCTTGCATTTTATAAGTATTGGTATACTTGGCTTCATCGAGGTCCACATTATTGAAATCTCGCAAGTCGATATTCATCGTATAAGTACCAAATGATACACGAGAGTGGGGGTATCGTTTTTTATGCCTGTCAGCACGTTTGGGCTTTAGTTCTTCATATCGATTGCCATTGGTCAATACCAATTGAATCCCATCTGAAAAATCAGCGTTTTTGAGTTCCCCATCTTCAGATTTGACAACGATGTTGTTTCGCAAATCAGCTGTTTTTTGATGAATAATCACATCGGTCAAAAAACGATCGTTTGAACCATATTTCTCTTTTACTTTGATATTGCTTTTACCCAAATCATTGAAAACACCCTCTGAAATGGCTAAAGCAGGTTTGATTTTTGCCAAGTTTTTTCGAAGGTTATAGGTTTTAAATTCTGCATAAGGAACTACTGTATTTGCGACATAAAAAGCAATCCCACTGAGCAGTATGGAAATGACAAACACACTTCGCATGGAGCGTGTCAGCGAAACCCCTGCCGATTTTAATGCTGCAAATTCGTAATGCTCTGCCAAGCTACCATAGGTCATAATGGAGGCCAACAGTACTGTGAGGGGTAAGACCAGTGGGATTAATTTTGGCGAATAATACAGTAAAAAACGAAGTAAAACAGTGATGTCAAGCCCTTTGCCTGCAAATTCATCGATAAACACAAATACTGTTTGCACCACGAAAATGAGCATCAGGATCAGAAAAAAACTGATAAATGTGCGCAAAAATGAGAACAGGATGTAGCGATCGAGTACTGGCATATCTAATACCTATCAATGTAATAGTTTGCATATTTATACTTGTCAAACACAAAGTTTTCAGGTGCGAGGGGTTGGTTGGCAGTAAATTGTTCGATCACAAAAGTCGTATCTGTACCATTGATGCCCAAATCGATAATTTTATACAGCTCTTTACTGCTGGTATCGATGCCCAATAAAAGGTATTTGGATTGGTTTTCAAAATCTGTTGGAATCAGCTTTACATAGCGAATATCACGACCACTTACGCGTTGCGCAATGTCCCATTGTAGCAAATAGCCTTCTTTGTGAAAATCAAAAATATCGAGGGGGTTGAGGGGAGTATCCAAAACGGCTTGTTCTTGGATGATGACCTCTTCGTTCAAGTCATCGATGGTGTATACATAAGTACCATCAAAGATCTGTTGAATCCCGAGTATTGTTAGATTATACTTGTCTTTTGCAACAAGTATTTCTCCTTCTTCTTTTTGTGAGATGCCTTCGGAGGTGTTGTCCAACTGATAAGAAAAACGCATTTGCATCGTATCATAACTAGCATACACCTCACTAACCTGATCCAACAACGCTCTGGCTCGTTGGTCGCCTTGCGAATAGCCAATGAAGGATAGGAAAAAAAAGAGGTAAATAGACTTACTTTTATGACTGTTCATTTTCTAAAAATTCGTGTAATGAGATGATATCCCTAAACATGACTTCACGTGCCTTACTTCCTTCGAAGGGTCCTACGATACCAGCTGCTTCCAACTGATCGATGATTCGTCCTGCTCTGTTGTAGCCCAGCTTGAGTTTTCGTTGCAACAAGGATGCTGAACCTTGTTGGGCATTGATGACAACTTCTGCCGCTTCTCGAAACATGGGGTCACGATCATCGATATTGTTTTCCAAACCACTTTTTTGTTCGTCTCCTTTGTATTCTGGCAACTGATGGGCATTGGGATAAGCCCTTTGCGAACCGATAAAATCAGTTAGTTTTTCAACTTCAGGTGTATCAACAAACGCACATTGTAGTCGTATCAATTCGTTTCCTTGGGTGTATAGCATATCCCCACGTCCAATCAGTTGTTCGGCACCACCACTGTCTAAAATCGTTCGTGAATCGATTCTTGAGGTTACTCGAAATGCCACACGTGCTGGGAAGTTGGCTTTGATCACACCTGTAATCACATTCACAGATGGTCGTTGGGTAGCAATGATCAGGTGGATTCCTACTGCTCGCGCCAGCTGTGCCAAGCGTGCAATGGGTGCCTCAACCTCTTTACCTGCTGTCATTATCAAGTCGGCAAACTCATCGACAATCAAAACCAGATAGGGGAGAAAGGCATGCCCTTCGTTGGGGTTGAGTTCTCGTTTTTTAAAGCGTTTGTTGTATTCTTTGATGTTGCGACACATTGCATTTTTCAGCATATTATATCGATTATCCATCTCAATACACAAGGAGTTCAGCGTATTGATCACCTGACGATTGTCTGTGATGATCGCATCCTCTACATCTGGAAGTTTCGCCAAATAGTGTCTTTCGATTTTGTTGTATAAGGTCAATTCCACTTTCTTTGGATCTACCAGTACAAACTTGATTTCAGCAGGGTGTTTTTTATAGAGTAATGAACTCAAAATGGTGTTGAGCCCAACCGATTTTCCTTGCCCAGTTGCACCAGCCATCAGCATATGAGGCATTTTTGCCAAATCAACGACAAAGGTTTCGTTGCTGATTGTTTTTCCAAGTGCGAGGGGTAATTCCATTTCAGCTTCTTGAAAACGCTTGGAGCCAACCACTGATCGAAACGACACGATGGTTGGTTTTTTGTTGGGTACTTCAATCCCAATTGTTCCTTTTCCAGGGATGGGCGCAATGATTCGTATCCCCAAAGCTGATAGTGAAAGCGCAATATCATCTTCAAGGTTTTTGATTTTTGAAATTCGTATCCCTGCAGCAGGAACGATTTCGTATAGGGTTACTGTTGGTCCTATTGTTGCTTTGATATCAGCAATACTGATCTTGTAATTGTTGAGTGTTTCAACAATTTTCTCTTTGTTTTCCTCTAGTTCTGCCTCGTTGATAGTGATACCCTCTTCGTTATAGGCTTTCAGTAGCTCGAGGGTAGGGTAGCGATATTTGCTCAGTTCAAGCGTAGGATCGACTTCTCCTTGCTCTTGCACAAGCTTTTTTGCCAACTTCGCTTCTAGTTCCTCTTCAACTGGCTGATCAATTGTCAGTTTGACTTCATCTGATTCAGAAGAATCTTTTTTTGTTTGTTTTGAGGGTTTGCAAACTGGCTTTACAGTTTCTTCTACAGCTAAATCGACTGGTTGTGCAGCTTCTTCTTCTTCTTCACTATCTTCCTTATTTTCTATTTTAAAAGAAGAAAAAACATTTCGAATGCTTTCAGGCGTGATCTTCAAAATCACAACCATAAAAGTAATGCAACCAAAGATCAAAATACTTGCCAGGCCAATATCTCCGATATAATCGATTGTAAACCTCGACATCTCAACCCCAACCATACCACTCAACATTGGGTGCTTTGGTATGACAAAACTCATTAAAAGTGATATCCATAATGAACTTGCAATGGTCCATGACCAGATCCAAAGGGGTCTTTTCCAAGGGCTACCGACAAACAGCCGAATACCAGTGAGTAAGCCCATAAACACCAGTACAAAAGAGCCTAGGCCTATGAACTGATACAATAAAAAATGGGAGATGGTTGTGCCGAATTTGCTTGCGATATTATCTGTTTGGATTGTACGATCTGCGAAATCACCTAAAACGCTTTGGTCATTTTCCCAAGTGAAATAGTAGGAAACCATCGAAGCAAGCAAGACTAGCGATAACAAAACAATCGATAATCCAAAAAGGATTTGTCGCTGACGTGATTGAAATGTCGATGTGGACGTAGTCATGTAACAACAAAATTACGGATTCTCAAACAGAAAAGCTGTTGTTATGATAATCGTTGTTTGATTTTAATCTGAAAGGCTGCAAAAAACAAGGTCATAAAAGGGCTCAACCAATTGAAAATCGCATAGAAAAAGTACTGCGATACATCCACGCCCAACACACCCGACTGATAGGCCCCACAGGTATTCCAAGGAATCAAAACAGAAGTAACAGTACCAGAGTCTTCGAGGGTTCGACTTAGATTTTCGGGTGCCAACCCACGATCTTTATATGCCTTTTCAAACATTTTACCAGGCACAACTATCGACAGGTATTGATCTGAAGCAGTGATGTTGATCGCCAAGCATGACGCCACTGTACTTGCAAACAGTTGAAAGGTCGATTGGGCCATGCTGAGCAGTGCTGCACTGATGGTTGACAATGCGCCAATGGCATCCATCACGCCACCAAATACCATCGCACAAATGATCAGCCAGATGGTGCCAAGCATCCCTTCCATACCACCTGATTGGAACAGATCTGTCAACGCAGCAGAAGTAGTTTTGATTTCTGTTGAAACAGTAATGGCGTCGATAATCACCTGATAAGTGCCATATAAACTCAGTGTCGATTCCCCACTGAGGGATAACAATAGTTCTTGCTGAAAAATCAAGGCAGCAATTGCCCCCAAGATGGTACCCACAAACAATGCCACCAGGGGTGGTGTTTTTCTCACAATCATCACAATGACAATGATGGGTACAATAAATAGCAACAAATTGATTGTAAATACTTCATTCATCGCTGCGAGGAGTTCTTGCGAGTTGGCAGCGCCATCGCCACTAAATCCAATGCCAAGGAAGATAAACACGATAAGCGTTACCAAAATACTCGGCACAGTGGTATGGGTCATATAACGAATATGAGTAAAGAGGTCAGCGCCTGCCATGGCAGGGGCGAGGTTGGTTGTATCGCTCAAAGGCGACAGCTTATCGCCGAAATAAGCACCTGACAATACTGCTCCAGCGACCATTCCCACAGGGATACCAAGTGCTTTTCCAATGCCGATTAGCGCAATTCCCACTGTTGCAGAGGTTGTCCAGCTACTGCCTGTTGCCAGGGATATCAAAGCACAAATGATGACACAAGCTGGCAGAAAAATAGATGGATGAAGGATTTGTAAGCCATAATAAATCATCGCTGGAATAACACCACTGATGAGCCAAGTCCCTGCCAATGCCCCCACAAACAGGAGAATAAGGATGGCACCAGTGACTGATTTGAGGTTATCTGTCACCTTATCGAGCATGGTTTGATAGGAAATTTTGTTGGCAAAGCCCACCATGGCTGCTACAGCACCTCCAATGAGGAGGATAAACTGGTTGGAGCCAGACAGGGCATCATCACCATAGACGATGACATTAAAGGCCAATAGGCCAATGAGTATGATGAGTGGGATTAAGGCAGTTTTGAGAGATAGTGAGGTCTTCATATGCGTTTATTGTTTGGGTTGTAAGGGGAGAGACACCTCAATTTGTACATTTTCATCGATTTGCTTTCTGACCAGGCTAGGGATTTCGATGGCATAGTCAGATGTTTTGACAGCAAAGGAAGATTCCAAAGTGATGAGGCCATCTGTTTTGGTCATGCGCCCCTCCACGTTGATGGTGTTTGTCACGCCATGCATCGAGAGATCGCCAGTGAGTTGCACAGTGCGTGGTTGGTTGGAAAGGGCGTTGGGATCAAAGTTGAGAATAGATCCTTTAAAACTCGTTTTGGGGTATTTGTGACTTTCGATATAGTTTTCGTTAAAGTGTTCTTCCATAAGAGCAAGGGGAAAGCGAAAGCCACGCACAAGCGCAAGCACTGCCAATTCACCTGTTTCAACGTTGAACAATGCCGATACAGCAGTATGACTGGCTTCAATGGGCTCAAAAGTGGGTTGGGATGCCTCAAAGGACATGCTCCCTGTTTTGGTCATGTACTTGGACTGCCCAACTGCAATGATACCTGTCAATAAAAGAAAGAAAAGGAGTGCCTTTTGCATCATATTGGTTTCTGCTTGAAAGATACAAAAAGGATTGGGGTTTGGTTTTTGGGGTGGTTCGGTGATATAGGGTTAGCTGTTGGTAACGGCCTCGTGTATGGGGCGTATCCCGAAGGGTATGCGCTATACACCTTGTTATGGGCTTTTACATTTTTTTGTAATTCTTTTTCCACCAACTATAGTCTCCAACCTGTCTTATCAAGGGTTCTAGACTTTCATCAACGTTTTTTTGAGCATCAAACATGCAAGTACTAGCTAGCATCTCATTCACTGCTCTGTATTTCGCTGTTAGTTGTATATATCCTGTTTTGATATCCTTGTATGGTTTTTCTTCATTCCAAGTTGCAGCTATTTCTTCATCTGATAAATCATTCTGCTCCTCATAGAATTCATTTAGACTTTTAACTTCATCGGTATTCAATGCGTAGTCCTTGAACAATTTAAAGTCCTCTAGATGAGTTATTTCTTGAATTGGTCTTTTATGTTCATAATAAATTTGGGGAATGCCTTTTAGAATTGATAAAAGTTTTTAAACAGCAAAACCCATATCTTTACAAAAATACTATGGCAAACAAAACACTCATATCAATTTTGGTGATAGTTCTCTTGGCAGTGGGGGTGTATTTCTACGCCTATAAAGATCATCGCAACATTGCCAACGAAGGAGCAGCATTTGCCGATACTGCACTGGCAATCAAAGATTCACTCGCGCAAAACAATGAAGCCTTTTTCAATCAAACCCTAGAAGTATCAGGGGTTGTGACAGCAGTTGAGGACAATACCCTCACACTCAATGATGCCTTGGTGGCGCAATTTGAAAGTAACCCAACAGTATCAATCAATCAACAACTGACCCTCAAAGGTCGTTGCATTGGCTATGATGATTTGTTTGAAGTGGTGGTGCTCGATCAATCCATCATTTTGGAGTAGGTTGTACACCAATTTCCAGTTCGCTATCTTTGGAAGAGACGAAACAACAATGAAACAACTATCCATTCTCTTTTTACTTTTCTCATCTATTGCAGTGGCTCAATCCGACTTGCTTGATGAATTGGACGCAGAACTCGATATGGGACCTCTTTATGCCGAATCTGCCTTTAAAGGCTTAAAAATAATCAACCTTGAATCGACCAAAATGGTGGATAAAGGAGAGGTGTATTTTATCGTGGCGCATCGATTTGGCAGCATCCAAAATGGCTTTGATGACTTCTTTGGACTCGATGTGGCTTCTAACAAACTCCAGTTGATCTATGGGGTAAATGACAATATCAATTTTGGTGCTGCGCGTTCTTCTTATCAAAAGACCTATGCACTACACACCAAGCTGCGATTGCTGCGTCAACAAACAGAAAAATCACCTGTAACCATTGGTGCCTATGGTCAACTCACAATCAATAATCAACTCGATTTGGATCGTAGCCCCGAGTTGGATTTAAGTGATCGCCTGACCTATACTGCCCAAGCACTGATCTCTCGAAAATTCAGCGAAAAACTATCCCTACAACTCACGCCAACGCTGATTCATAAAAATCTAACAGAACGCATTGCAGAGGATAATTTGCAGTTTGTCATGGCTGCTGGAGGTCGTTATAAACTCACCAAACGTCTGAGTCTCAATATGGAATATGGCTTGATGACAAGTCGCACAAAGGAGCTCAATTACAACAACCTGCTGTCTATTGGCCTAGATATTGAAACAGGAGGGCATGTCTTTCAACTGCATTTCACCAACTCCCGAACGATGCTCGAACACAGTTTTTTGACAGAAGCAACCGGCGATTGGTCAAAGGGAGATATTCATTTTGGATTTAATATCAGTCGAGTGTTTGATTGGTAGTCGCTTTCGTATTACTTTTGTATCATAAACAAACAAATTATGTCCTCATTTGACGTTGCTGTTATCGGATCAGGCCCTGGGGGCTATGTAGCAGCCATTCGCTGTGCGCAGTTGGGACTTTCCACTGCCCTTATCGAAAAATATGACACCCTTGGCGGTACTTGCCTCAACGTGGGTTGTATCCCTTCCAAATCTCTTTTAGATTCATCTCATCACTATGAGGAGTCGATTAAGAATTTTTCGACCCATGGGATCGATGTAGAAGGGGAGATCAAAGTGAATCTGACACAAATGATGAAGCGAAAATCAGAGGTCATAGAGCAAACCACCAAAGGGATTGACTATCTGATGGATAAAAACAAAATCACTGTTTTTCATGGGCTTGGCAAGTTTGTCAATGCAACACATATCGAAATTGTTGGCAAGAAAAAACAAACCATCGAAACCAAACACACTATCATTGCAACAGGTTCCAAACCTGCTGTTTTACCATTTGTGAAATTGGATAAAGAGCGTATCATCACTTCAACAGAAGCCCTTTCCCTCAAAGAAATCCCAAAACACTTGGTCGTGATAGGTGGGGGCGTGATTGGTTTGGAGCTCGGACAGGTATATCGACGCTTGGGTGCTGAGGTCTCTGTCATTGAATATGCCGATCGTATTACGCCAATCATGGATAGTTCTCTTTCGAAAGAGTTGATGAAAGTGATGAAGAAACAAGGGGTGAAGTTCTATTTGTCACATCAGGTCAATGCTGTCACGCGCAATGGGAATGAGGTAACAGTCACTGCCACAGACAAAAATGAACAAGAGGTGTCCTTTACAGGCGATTATTGCTTGCTTTCTGTGGGTCGTAAGCCCTATACTGAAGGGCTTGGCCTCAAGGCTGCTGGTGTCGCGATCAATGAGCGAGGGCAAGTGGAAGTGAACAAAAAACTCCAAACCTCTGTGTCCAACATCTATGCCATTGGCGATGTGGTGCGTGGTGCCATGTTGGCGCATAAGGCAGAGGAAGAAGGGGTGATGGCAGCAGAAATCATCGCTGGACAGCAACCTCATATCGATCATAATCTAATTCCAAATGTGATATACACTTGGCCAGAAGTTGCTGCTGTAGGCAAGACCGAAGAAGAGCTAAAAGCTGCTGGGGTATCCTATAAATCAGGGCAGTTTTCGATGCGTGCATTGGGTCGTGCCAGAGCGAGTATGGACACTGATGGTTTTGTAAAAATCCTTGCTGATAAATCAACAGATGAGGTGCTTGGTATACATATCATCGGAGCACGTGCTGCCGATTTGATTGCACAGGCAGTTACTGCGATGGAATACAGAGCATCTGCTGAGGATATTGCACGTATGAGCCATGCACATCCAACTTATGCCGAAGCGATGAAAGAAGCTGCTTTGGCTGCCACTGAAGACAGAGCGCTACACGTCTAAAGCACTTATTTTTCGAAATATGTCGTAAACTTCTCTCGAATGGCATCGAGTTCCAAGTTGCCAATACTCCCACGATGGGTGTGTTTTGCCATTTTGGGTGGCACAAATTCCCCCTTATTGATGGCTTCACCAATTTGCACATAAGCATCTCGAAAAGGAATCCCTTTTTGAATGAGTTCATGCAAGGCATCAACACTGAAAATATGTGCGTATTTATCATCTGTAAGGATATCACTTTTGACTTGTACATCTTTGATACTTGTAGTCAAAATCGATAGACAAGACTTGATGTCATCTATGGCCTGCATGATAGGGCCTTTGAACAATTGCATCTCTCTGTGATAACCACTTGGGAGGTTGGTGCTCATCATTGACAACTCATTGGGGAGTGCTTGTAGCTTGTTGCATTTCCCTCGAATGAGCTCAAAGACATCAGGGTTCTTTTTGTGTGGCATGATACTGGAGCCAGTGGTAATATCATCTGGAAAGGAGATAAAATCAAAGTTTTGACTCATATACAAACACACATCCATCGAAAATCGACTGAGTGTTCCTGCCAGACTGCCAATGACTTGTGCTAGGTTTTTTTCGAGTTTCCCACGACTCATTTGTGCTGCCACAACGTTGAACTTGAGGGTATTAAAACCTAAAGCTGCTGTTGTGTCATCACGATCAATGGGAAATGAACTGCCATAGCCAGCAGCACTTCCAAGTGGGTTTTGATCACAGATGGTGTTGACTGCATTGAGAAGCAGCAAATCATCTGCCAACATCTCTGCATAGGCAGAAAACCAAAGCCCAAAAGAAGAGGGCATAGCAATTTGCAAGTGAGTATAACCTGGTAGCAATTGATCTTTATGCTTGTCTGCAAGGGAAAGGTATTGATCAAAAAGCGCTTTGATCAGCTGTTTGATTTCCTGTATTTCATCTTTGAGAAAGAGTTGCATGGCAATGAGAACTTGATCGTTTCTCGAACGAGCAGTGTGTATTTTTTTACCAACATCACCATACTTTTCTGTGAGCTCAAACTCGATCTTTGAATGTACATCTTCAAACGCCTCAGAGATGGTAAATGTTCCATTTTCGATATTTTTGAGCAAGTCGTCAAGGCCTTGTGTGAGTTGATCTGCTTCGGTTGCTGTGAGCAGTCCAACCTTTCCTAGCATTTGTGCATGTGCTTTCGAAGCGATGATGTCATAGGGCGCTAAACGCATATCCCATTCACGATCATCACCAACAGTGAATTGGTCGATGTGATCTCTTACTTTGGTACCTTTTTTTTGCCAGATTTTCATAATGTAATAACTTGATCGAGCAATTCGATATACAATCGTACTGCTTCTTTGATTTCGTCTGTATATATAAATTCGTTGGCTGTGTGAGACCTAGTCGAGTCACCTGGTCCGAGTTTTAGTGATGGACAAGACAGTGCTGCCTGATCGGAAAGGGTAGGAGAACCATAGGTGTTTCTTTCCATCGCTATCCCTGCAACGACCAAGGGGTGTTCTTTATCAATCGATGATGACTGTAATCGCAACGAACGAGGTGTTATCTCACAAGGCGCCTGACTAACGATGTCTGCAATTTCTTGATTGGTATAGCATTCATTGACTCGAACATCCAATACTAGATTCACTTGTGAAGGCACAACGTTGTGCTGACTTCCTGAATTGATTTGAGTGATGGTAAGTTTGACAGGTCCGAGTGTGTCAGATACTTTGTCAAACTCGAGGTTTTGAAACCACT
This sequence comes from uncultured Bacteroidota bacterium, assembly GCA_902586905.1. GTDB lineage: Bacteria > Bacteroidota > Bacteroidia > Flavobacteriales > Flavobacteriaceae > UBA724. The sequence goes on from CACIJH010000023.1 coordinate 10,841, forward strand.
GCATCACATCCATACTTTTCAGAATGGGGTTATCGTTGTTGGGGTGTGCTGCATGACCAGCTGTCCCTTTGACTACTGCATCGAAGACCACAAGGCCTTTTTCAGCAATTGCCAATTGCATCTGTGTGGGTTCTCCGACAATGGCAACATTGATGTTTGGAAGGTCTTTGAGCAAGCTGTTTAAGCCATTTGGGCCAGAGCTTTCCTCCTCTGCTGTTGCAGCTACAATAAGGTTATATGTCAAGTTTTCTGCTGCGTAAAAATGCACAAATAGTCCAAGTAATGATACCAAAGCACCACCTGCATCATTGCTACCCAGTCCAAACAGTTTTCCATCGATGATTTCTGCCTTGTGAGGATCACGTGTATAGGCCTTATTGGGACGTACAGTGTCATGATGTGAGTTGAGTAGTAAATTGGGTTTGGAAGGGTCATAGTGCTTGTTCAAGGCAAAGACATTGTTTTGTATGCGCTGGGTTTCAACGCCTTTACTGTGCAACCAATTTTGAATGCAATCGGCTGTTTTAAACTCTTCCCCAGAAAAAGAAGGTATCTCGATCAATTGCATAAGCAACTCAATCACATCTTCCGCCAAGTGGTTTGTACTCATTTGATCAATGTTGTTTTAGAAGCCTGTTCATCGTGTACAGCTTCAGGATTTTCAATCGTTACGACGTGCACGCCATTTTGAAGCGCTTCCGCAGCATTGTTTAGCTTCGGGAGCATCCCATCTGCGATGATTCCGTCGTTGTGAAGTTCGTCAATTTCTGTGATTCGAATGGTAGGGATCACACTGTTTTCATCGTTGATGTCTTTCAACACCCCTCGATGCCCAAAGCAATAGTGCAAATGCACCTGATATTCTGCAGCCAAAGCACTGGCAATAGCAGCAGCGATGGTGTCAGCATTGGTGTTGAGCAATTGTCCTTTTTGATCGTGAGTAATTGCGCAAAACACAGGTGATAAACCAATTGATAAGAGGTTCTTTAAACTGTTTATATCAACTGATTTGATATCTCCAGCCCAACAATAGTCGATGTCTTGTACAGGTCTTTTTGTTGCATGAATCACATTGGCGTCGGCACCTGAAAGACCAATGGCGTTGGTACCAAAATGCTGTAGTTTCGCCACCACTTTTTTATTGGCCAAACCTGCATATACCATCACAGCAACATCTAGAGCCGCATCATCAGTAATTCTTCTTCCATTGTGCATATTGGGTTGTATGCCCAGCTTTTCACATAGTTCATTGGCTTGTTTTCCACCTCCATGGATGAGAATCTTATGTCCAACCAAGGCATGAAAAGAGGACAAAGCAGATGCCATCAGCTTTTCATCTGACAATAATCCACCCCCAATTTTAACAATATGAAGCTTATCCATTGGTTAAAAATTCTTGTAATACTGCTTGTGCTGCAAAGGTTCTGTTGTTGGCTTGTTCGATGACAAGTGATTTTGCATGATCCAACACACCATCTGATGCAACCACATTTCTTCTAATAGGCAGGCAATGCATAAAAAAGGCATCATTGGTTTGCTTCATCTTTTCACGTGTCATCATCCATTTGTTGTCTGTTCGTAATATGGCACCATAGTCAGTGTATGAACACCAGTTTTTGACATACACAACATCTGCGCCCTCAAGTGCCTTTTCCTGGTTATATTCCACTTTATGATTGCCAACAATGGCATGGTTGAGGTCATAACCCTCAGGATGAGTGATGACAAAATCTGCTTTTGTATGATTCATCAAGCCTATAAACGAGTTGGCAACAGCATGAGGAAGTGCCTTGGGATGTGGTGCCCAACTCAATACAATTTTTGGCTGTTTGATAGTCACTTGCTCCTCGATGGTCAGGCCATCGGCCAATGCTTGTAGTGGATGTGCTGTAGCACTTTCCATATTGATGATGGGAACAGAGGCAAATGCTGCAAATTTTCGAAGAACCACTTCCTCTTCATCACGTTTTTGATCTGTCAGGGACGCAAAAGCACGAATGGCAATAAAATCACAGTATTGTGATACAACCTGTGCTGCTTCTTTCGTATGCTCGGATCGAAGACCACTCATGATGGTTTCGTTTTCGTACTCTATCGCCCATGCTTCATTGCTAAAATTCATTACCATGACATCTAAGCCTAGGTTTTTAGCAGCTTTTTGGGTGCTTAAACGTGTGCGCAAACTGGGATTAAAAAACAACAACCCAATCGTTTTGCGTTGGCCCAAATGCACATGCCCAAAAGGATCTTTTTTACAACTTTTTGCAAGTTGAATGGTTTTGATTGGGCTTGCCAAATCATTTAAAGTGATAAAATTCTTCATTGGTGACATATTTCTATAGCCTTTATGAGTTGATCCAAATGCTTCTTTTGTACATTGAGGGGTGGTAATATTCGAATCAGGTTTTTATTGCTACTCCCACCTGTAAAAATACGATGATTGAATATCAATTCTTTGCGCAATGCACCCACTTCTTTCTCAAATTCTAGTCCAAGCATCAGCCCCCTTCCTTTAATTGTTTTAACAAAAGGAAGTGTTTTTGCTTTTTCGATAAAATACTCGCCCATTGCCTTGGCGTGATCGCATAGTCGTCCCTTTTCCAACACCTGTAAAACAGCGAGTGAAGCACTACAAGCTAGGTGATTTCCCCCAAAAGTTGTTCCCAACATCCCATATTTGGATTTGATGATTGGGTTGACGAGAATACCTCCAACAGGAAAGCCATTTCCCATCCCCTTGGCAATACTGATGATGTGTGGTGTAATCATATATTTTTGATAAGCAAAAAAATCACCACTTCGTCCAAAACCAGATTGGACTTCATCAGCAATGATGCATACATTGTGTTTGTTGCAAAGTGCTTCTATCTGTTTGACAAAATCTGTTGTTGGCTCGTCCAAACCACCAACCCCTTGAATGGCTTCAAAAATAACAGCACATACATCTCCTTTTGCGAGTTCTTTTTCCAGTGCTTTATCATCATTAAAGGGGATAAAGGTAACCTGCTGTTGGGTGTTGAGAGGTGCTTGTATGTTTTTGTTGTCAGTGGCCGCCACAGCTGCACTGGTACGACCATGGAAGGCGTTTTGAAACGCAATGACCCTTGGCTTAGCTGTGTGAAAGGATGCCAATTTAAGAGCATTTTCATTTGCTTCAGCACCTGAGCTGCACATAAACAACTCGTAATCATTACAACCCGACTGTCGATTGATTTCAGATGATAGCTTCTCTTGCAATGGATTTTGAACAGCGTTGGAGTAAAACCCAATTCTGTTCAGTTGCTTTTTCAGCATTCGCTTGTAGGTTCTGTGTCCATGTCCGATAGAGATCACTGCATGACCGCCATACAAGTCGAGATATTTATTCCCCTTCTGATCATAGACATACACCCCACGTGCTTTGGCAGGCTCTACATCATATAAGGGATATACATCAAATAGTGGCATGATCTACTCTTTACTAATCACATTGATTTTATTAAAAGACGCAACAATTCCTCTGATCAAAGAAGAACTCAGTCCTTGGTGTTCCATCTCATTTAATCCTTCGATCGTACATCCTTGCGGAGTTGTGACTTTGTCGATTTCTTGTTCTGGATGTGAATTTGTTTCGATAAGCAGCGAGGCTGCACCTAAAGCAGTGTGCATCGACATTTTCATCGCTTCGTCTGCATCGAATCCAAGTTGTACACCACCTTGCGTTGTGGCACGAATCAATCGCATCCAAAAGGCAATCCCCGAGGCACAAATAACTGTTGCAGCACGCATATGTTTTTCGTCAATGATGATGCTCGTGCCCAGGGCATTGTAAATCGCTTCTGGAATTGATAATCGTTCCTTTCCCTTCTCATTGGCACATAAACATGTCATCGATTTGCCAACGGATATCGCCGTGTTTGGCATGCTTCGAATGATGTACTTATCAGTGCCAACAACTGCTTCCATTTTCTTGATTGAAAAACCAGTTACAGTAGAAATCAGTACATGTTTATCTGTAAATAAATCTTTATTTTCATCTAGAACATTGCTGAGCTGAGAGGGTTGTACAGCAAAAATGATAACGTCAGAAGATGAAATCGCTTCTTTGTTGTCAGTTGTGGTGTGAGTGTTTTTATATTCGCTCCAATCTGCAATAGAAGAAGTGTTGCGTTTGGTCAGGTATAGCTGGGTGATGATGTTGTTGGTCAGTAGCCCTTTGGCTATGCTCAACCCCAAGTTTCCAGCGCCGATAATTGCTATTTTCATAAGTGATATTATTAGTGAACGTTTGCTTTTAATTGTAATCCTGTTGTCTGTGGCCATGAAAACATCAAATTCATGTTTTCAACCGCTTGTCCTGATGCTCCTTTGAGGAGATTGTCCAAGCAGCTCGTAATCAACAGCAAGTCACTGTGTTTGTGTAAATGAATCAGGCAGTTGTTGGTGTTGACCACCATTTTTAAACTTAATTCTTTCTTACTGATATGTGTAAAGGGATGATTGGCATAATACGCCTCATATATTCGATAGGCATCATCAATATTTCCATCAAAAGTAGTGTATGCACTGGCAAAAATCCCTCTTGTAAAATTCCCACGAATGGGTAAAAAATTGATATTGGCAGCATCTGACTGAAGTGCCTTTAGGGTTTCATTGATTTCTCCCAAGTGCTGATGCGTGAATGGTTTATACCATGACACATTGTTGTTTCGCCAACTAAAGTGGGAAGTGGCAGAGGGTTTTACACCTGCACCTGTGCTTCCAGTGATGGCATGTACTTGTATATCGTTTTGCAAAAGGCCTTCGTTGGCAAGTGGTAGAAGTGCCAGTTGAATGGCTGTTGCAAAGCAACCTGGATTCGCAACTGCTTGCGCTGATTGAATGGTTTGCTTTTGATATTCTGGCAAGCCATACACATAGGATTTTTCCAAATAATGTTGGTTTTTTTGCAAACGAAACTCATTGCTTAAGTCAATGATTTTTGTATTGTCAT
>CACIJH010000024.1 GCA_902586905.1 uncultured Bacteroidota bacterium
TCTACACAAGCGCGAGAACAAGTGAAGCAGATGATGCAGTCAGATGGCTACAACCTCAGCGATTCTTTTGTGCGTGTGGGTGTCAAAAGTGGTGGTTGTTCGGGTCTGTCATACGATTTGAAGTTTGACAGTGCCTTAGGAGAAGATGACAAACTGTTTGAAGACAATGATGTGCGTATCGTTGTCGATAAAAAGAGTTTTCTTTATCTAGTGGGTACAACCCTTGAATATTCAGGTGGTCTCAATGGTAAAGGGTTTGTGTTTAACAATCCCAATGCTAATCGCACTTGTGGGTGTGGTGAGAGTTTTTCGCTATAAAAAACAGGTTTGCTATGGCCTATACAGAAGAAGAATTAAAAAAAGAACTCGAGTCCAAGGAGTATGCCTATGGATTCTATACCGACATCGAGTCGGACACCTTTCCTGTTGGACTGAATGAGGAGGTTGTTCGTGCGATATCCAAACGCAAAAACGAGCCTGCTTGGATGACCGAATGGCGTCTAGAAGCCTATGAGGCATGGAGTGCCATGGAAGAGCCCGACTGGGCAAACGTGGACTACCCCAAGCCCGATTTTCAAGCCATTTCGTACTATTCAGCACCCAAAAAAGCGCCTAAATACAACAGCTTAGACGAAGTGGATCCTGAGCTGCTCGACACCTTCAAAAAACTCGGCATCCCCGTCGAAGAACAAAAAAGACTCTCAGGCGTGGCAGTCGATATTGTGATGGACTCTGTTTCTGTTGCCACAACATTTAAAGAAACCCTTGCCGAAAAAGGAATCATTTTTTGTTCTATTTCGGAAGCGATTAAAGAATACCCAGACCTGGTGCGCAAATACATCGGAACAGTAGTGCCACGCAAAGACAATTATTACGCAGCCCTCAACTCGGCAGTATTTTCAGATGGATCGTTTTGCTACATCCCCAAAGGGGTTCGTTGCCCAATGGAACTGTCTACCTATTTTCGTATCAATCAGGCAGGCACAGGTCAGTTTGAACGCACACTCGTCATCGCTGATGAGGGGAGTTATGTGAGTTACCTCGAAGGTTGTACTGCCCCTGCGCGTGACGAAAATCAATTGCATGCCGCTGTTGTTGAGCTGGTTGCGCATGACCATGCAGAAATCAAGTACTCGACGGTTCAGAACTGGTTTCCTGGCGATGCCGAAGGCAAAGGTGGAGTGTTTAATTTTGTTACCAAACGAGGGATTTGCCACAAAAGCGCTAAGATTTCATGGACACAAGTGGAAACAGGCTCGTCAGTGACGTGGAAGTACCCCTCTTGTATCCTCAAAGGCGATGATAGCATTGGGGAGTTTTACTCTATCGCTGTGACCAACAACCGCCAACAAGCCGATACAGGTACTAAAATGGTACACTTGGGCAAACGCACAAAAAGTACCATCATCTCCAAAGGAATTTCTGCAGGTACTTCTCAAAACAGTTATCGTGGGCTGGTCAAAATTAGCCCTCGAGCAGATGATGCTCGTAACTTTTCGCAGTGCGATTCACTGCTGATGGGCAACAAATGTGGGGCACATACGTTTCCTTACATAGAAGCCGGAAACAAAAGTGCCCAAATTGAACACGAAGCCACAACAAGCAAAATCGGTGAAGACCAAATTTTTTACTGCAATCAACGTGGTATCGATACCGAAAAAGCAATTGCACTCATCGTCAATGGCTTTAGTAAAGATGTATTAAATAAACTCCCAATGGAATTTGCTGTGGAAGCACAAAAACTCCTTGAGATTTCACTTGAAGGTTCTGTTGGATAAATTCAAAAAGATGAAAAAAAACCTACAACTTATCATTGTGCTGCTATTCATAGCAGCATGTACCACCCAACCAAAATCAAAAGCCGAAAGCATCACAGGTGAGTTTTTGTTTTATGACAACAACGCTGTGCTCAACACAGGAAGTGAAATTTATGGGGTAGTGGTGGATGACAAACTACACGAACTTCACTCCCAAGTCGCACCCATTCAAAAAGATAGTTTTGACATGGTGCAAGTATATATCAAAGGAATGATTTCAAAAAACCCCAATGCTGAGGGTTGGCCAGAAGTCATAACGATAAAAGATATTGACTCTATTGCACCTTCAACCACATTTGAAAATCAAATGATAGAAATTCGAACAGAATAATATGCTGAGTATAGATAACCTCCATGCCCAAGTAGAAGGCAAAGGTATTTTAAATGGAATCAACCTCGACATCAAGCCCGGAGAAGTCCATGCAATTATGGGGCCCAATGGCTCAGGAAAAAGTACGCTTTCCACAGTCATAGCAGGGCATGAGGACTATGAAGTCACCAAAGGAAGTCTTCTCTATCAGGGGGTAGATATCAGTGATTTGAGCGCCGATGAGCGTGCTCATTTGGGCATCTTTTTGTCCTTCCAATACCCAGTCGAAATCCCTGGTGTAACAGTGACGAACTTTATCAAAACAGCCATCAACGAAACCAGAAAAGGGCAAGGACTTGAAGAAATGCCCGCCAATGTGATGCTGAAAAAAATCAAGGAGAAAGCAAAATTGCTCTCTATCGATACGCAGTTTTTGTCACGTTCACTCAATGAAGGGTTTTCGGGAGGTGAGAAAAAACGAAATGAGATCTTTCAAATGGCGATGCTTGAACCAAAACTCGCCATCCTCGACGAAACAGATTCAGGACTAGACATCGATGCCATGCGTGTCGTTGCCAATGGCGTCAATACGCTTCGAAACGATGAAAATGCTATTATTGTCATTACGCATTACCAACGTTTGCTGGACTATATCGTTCCTGATTTTGTTCACGTACTCCACGAAGGTAAAATTGTGAAGTCTGGTGGTAAAGAATTGGCAATCGAACTCGAAGAAAAAGGATACGACTGGATCAAACAAGCAATCTGATGGATTTACAAGAAAAACTTGTTGCTTCATACATGGCGCAGACTTCCACTTCGGAAGACAGCAAGCGAATGGCAAAACTACGCTCAACTGCCATTGAGACTTTTGAGCAACAAGGCTTTCCTAACAAAAAAATGGAGGAGTGGAAATACACACCCCTCAATAAACTGGTGAAAACAGATTATACTGTGTTTCCAAAGAAAATTAAAAATGTTACCCTGACAGATGTACAGCGATTTATCCTCCACGATGTTGATACCTACAAAATTGTTTTTGTCGATGGGGTATATAGTTCTTTTCTATCCGAAACCACGCATGAGGGAATGGATGTGTGCTTGCTTTCCGCAGCGCTAAGTCAACCCAAATTCCGAAAAGTCATTGAGCAGTATTTTGACGCTGTTGCCGATTCGGAAGATTCTTTTACTGCACTCAATACCGCCTTTGGACGAGAAGGCGCCTTTGTGCATATCCCCAAAAAGAAACGTGTTGAAAAACCCATTCAAATCATCCATTTTTCGACAGGGGTCAATCAAAATCTGATGCTGCAGCCTCGCAACCTTGTTGTGGTGGAAGCGCAAAGTGAAGTGCAAATCATCGAAAGACATCAAAGCTTGTCCGATACAGCAGTGCTGACCAATGTGGTAACTGAAATATTTACGCACAAAGGCGCACAAGTAGATTACTACAAAATCCAAAACGATCGTGAGGAAGCGTCATTGGTCGATAGCACTTACATCCATCAAGAAAAACACTCGCATGCCAAAGTGCATACCTTTTCATTTGGGGGTCAGTTTATTCGCAATAACCTGCATTTTTATCATAAAGACCAAGCCATTCAATCCACGATGAAAGGAATTACCCTAGTGGAAGGCAAGCAGTTGGTGGACCACCATACACTGGTGCATCATGCGCATCCCAATTCGGAAAGCCATCAAGAGTATAAGGGGATTTATGATGGCCAATCGACAGGGGTGTTTAATGGCAAAATCGTAGTGGAGCAAGAAGCACAAAAAACCAATGCCTTTCAACAAAACAATAATATCTTGATGAGTGATAAGGCAACCATAAATACCAAACCACAACTCGAGATTTTTGCAGATGATGTGCGTTGTAGCCATGGCTGTACTATTGGTCAGCTCGACGAAACAGCGTTGTTTTATCTCCAAACACGTGGGATTCCTAAAAAAGAAGCACGAGCACTATTAACCTATGCTTTTGCCAACAATGTTTTGGCAAGTGTAAATATCCCAGCAGTCAAAGCAAGAATCAATACCCTTATCGCAAAAAAATTAGGTGTTCATCTCGGTTTTAATCTCTAATCAATGGAATTAGATTTAACAAACATTCGTGCCGATTTTCCCATACTTTCTCGCAAAGTCAATGGGCAGCCATTGGTCTATCTCGACAATGCAGCTACCTCCCAAACACCCACCCAAGTGATCGATGTGATTGCCGACTATTACCAACAGTACAATGCCAATATCCATCGCGGCGTGCATACCCTCAGTCAAGAGGCTACAGACAAGTTTGAACACGCACGAAAAACCATCCAAAAACATTTTAATATTCCAAAATCAAATGAGGTGATTTTGACCTCTGGCACAACGCACAGCATCAATCTCGTTGCTTTTGGATTTGGGACCCTTTTAGACCCTGGTGATGAGGTCATTGTTTCGGCTTTAGAACATCACGCCAACATCGTGCCATGGCAAATGATGTGTGAACGCAGTGGTGCTGTACTACGTGTGATTCCCATGACCGACGAAGGCACACTGGATATGCATACCTATGCCGAGTTGTTGAACAAAAAAACCAAACTGGTTTTTGTCAATCATGTATCCAACGCATTGGGTACGATCAATCCCATTGAAGAAATCATTAAAAAAGCTCATAAAACTGGGGCTGCAGTGCTGGTTGATGGCGCACAGGCTTGTGGGCATCTGAAGCCTAATCTCAAAAAACTCGATGTTGATTTTTATACAGTTTCGGCACATAAACTTTGTGGGCCAACAGGTATGGGGATGCTGTACGGAAAAGAAAAATGGCTCAATAAGCTTCCCCCCTATCAAGGAGGTGGCGAAATGATCGATGAGGTAACTTTTGAAAAAACCACCTATGCCGACCTTCCACACAAATTTGAGGCAGGTACCCCCAACATCTGTGGAGGGATTGCCTTTGGCGCAGCACTCGATTATATGAACAGTATTGGTTTTGATGAGATCGAAAGCTATGAAGAGGAGCTCCTTGACTATGCGACTGCAAAACTCAATCAAATAGAAGGCTTGCGCATTTATGGGAACACCAAACACAAAACAGCTGTGATTTCATTCAATATCGATTCGCTTCACCCCTATGACGTCGGTACCCTACTCGATAAGATGGGGATTGCTGTTCGAACAGGTCATCACTGTGCACAACCGATTATGGATTATTACAAGATTCCTGGCACCATTCGTGCCTCCTTTGCGTTTTATAACACCAAAGACGAGGTGGATACATTTGTCAATGGCGTTCAACGAGCAATTGCCATGTTGCGCTAATTTGTATTTTTGACGTATGACTGTAGAGCAAGTACAAGACGAAATCATAGAAGAGTTTTCACTTTTTGACGACTGGATGCAACGCTATGAGTATATGATTGATCTGGGCAAGTCCCTGCCACTAATCGATACCAAGCACAAAACCGATGACAACATCATCAAAGGTTGTCAAAGCAAAGTGTGGGTACACGCAGATATGGTTGACGAAAAAGTGGTGTTCACTGCCGATAGCGATGCTGTCATCACCAAGGGGATTATTGCGATTCTTATTCGAACATTTTCCAACCAACCCCCACAAGATATTTTGGATGCCAATACCGATTTTATCGACCAAATTGGTCTGAAAGATCATTTGTCTCCCACACGAGCTAATGGATTGGTGTCTATGATCAAACAACTCAAACTATACGCCCTGGCGTATCAAACGCAACTCAACTGATGGAAGGACAAGAACTTGGAGATAAAATTGTTGGTGTACTCAAAACGATATACGACCCTGAAATTCCTGTAGATATTTATGAACTTGGGCTGATTTATGATGTTTTCGTCAACGAAGATCAAGACGTGAAAGTGTTGATGACACTCACAACACCCAACTGCCCCGTGGCTGACTCTCTACCACAAGAAGTCAAAGACAAAGTCCAATCTCTCGACGAAGTAAAAGAAGCTGAAGTAGAACTTACTTTTGATCCGCCATGGACACGAGACTTGATGAGTGAAGAAGCCAAACTCGAACTCGGATTTTTATAAGATGAGCATTGTAAACCGCGTTGCAGAAAGCGGTCTGATCCAATTTGATCCCGCTACCTTAGTGAAAGATGCCAAAGTAACTGTCGTGTCGCTATCATCATTCCTCAACGAGGATAAGATTTTACGAGAAAAACCCTTTCGGCAAGCAATCGCTGCTCATGACTGGACAGTTTATAAAGGGCAATATGTGGGTTTGCATATCGCAGAAGACACCCTTGTTCCCCAATGGGCTACCATGCTAATCACTAGCCATTTGCAGTCACATGCAGTAGGGGTCTGTCTGGGAGATCAAGATGCTGCCAGGTCCTTGGCTTATGAATCGGCCTTGACAACACTCAAAATTGAGGACTATAAACAAAAGAATATCATCATCAAGGGCTGTAGTGATGGTTCTGTTCCCGATTGGGTCTATGTGCGATTGATGGAAGTTCTTCAACCCCATGCGGATCGCATTGCCTACGGAGAAGCATGCTCATCTGTACCACTTTATAAACGTTAGTTTTTAAACATTAATAACACCTCCATTGAAAACCTTCACCTTTTTATTTCTGATTATTTTTAGTGCGTTTGCCTATGCTCAAAACAGTCAAAATAAGCCAAAAGATCCTGTTGGAGGGATTTGGGTGTATGGGGGCAATACAACCCTATTGTTCAATCAGTCTTCTTTTAGCAACTGGGCTTCTGGAGGGATCAACAATGTATCACTTGCCTTAGATGTTGACTATGAAATCAATTACAAAGAAAATGGATGGTCTTGGGATACCAAAGGTAAAGCTTCCTATGGATTGAGCTATTTGGAAGGGGATAAGTTTTTAAAGAAAACCAATGACCGTTTGGATATCAATTCGCTGTTGGGAAAAGAATTTTCAGATACCTGGAGCTATTCCACCATTTTAAGTTTTAAATCACAAATTGCTCGTGGGTATCGTTTTGGAACAGATGATGAGGGCGAAGAGACACGCAGTTTAAAAACACATTTTTTCTCTCCAGCCTACCTGCAGTTTGGTATTGGTTTGTACTGGAAAAAATCAAAAGATGCATGGGTAAACATCGCTCCCTTTACACAGCGAATTACTTTTGTTAGCAGACAATTCACCAATGATCTTGAAGACGGAAAGACTTATTTTGGTGTGTCAAAAGGGGCGAATCATATCTTTGAATTGGGTGCCTCAATCACTGGTTTTTACAAATTTGAAGCCATGAAAAATGTATTTATCGAAAATCGATTGGCCGTTTACAGCGATTACTTGGGCAAGCCCGAAAACATCGATTTTGATTACACCTTGGCTGCTGAAATGAAAGTCAATGAGCTTATCAGTACGCAACTCGAGGTGCAGCTTGTCTACGACGACAATGCCGTGCAAGCACTTCAAGCTCGTGAGGTCTTTGGTATTGGGGTGCGTATGTCGCTTTAACTTTCAGGGTATAAAAAATGGTTGTAGGGAAATCGGGTGATGTGAATCTCTCTGACTTTTTGGTAAAGCAACTCTCTTAGTTTGTCAATGTGAATTTTCTGTTGGGCAGAGATGAAATTAGCATCTCCGTGGGTATTTGCCATCCATGATTGTTGCCATTCCTCCAAACTATAATGCTTGGTCGTGCGAGGGGTTGTCAAGTCATCATCATCCAATGGCTCTGGCTGATAGGCATCGATTTTATTAAAGATCATAAGGGTTGGTTTGTCAATTGCCCCAATATCACTGAGCAACTGATTAACCGATTCGATATGTTCCTCAAAGTTGGGATGTGCAATATCAACCACATGCAATAACATATCGGCTTCGTGAACCTCGTCGAGTGTGCTCTTAAATGACTCCACCAGCTGGGTTGGTAGTTTGCGAATAAAGCCAACCGTGTCACTCAACAAAAAAGGCAAGTTGCGAACCACAACTTTACGCACTGTTGTGTCGAGAGTGGCAAACAATTTGTTTTCAGCAAAGACATCGCTTTTACTCAGCACATTCATCAAAGTGGATTTTCCCACATTGGTATATCCCACCAAAGCGACTCTCACCAACGCGCCGCGATTGCCACGCTGAGTAGCCATCTGCCGATCGATGGTTACCAATTTTTTCTTCAACAAAGAAATTTTGTCACGAACAATTCGGCGGTCTGTTTCGATTTCGGTTTCTCCAGGTCCTCTCATCCCGATTCCTCCACGTTGACGTTCGAGGTGTGTCCACAACCCCTTCAATCGAGGTAAAAGATATTGATACTGTGCCAATTCCACTTGTGTACGAGCATAACTGGTTTTGGCTCTTTGGGCAAAAATATCTAAAATCAAGCCTGTACGATCGACGATTTTACACTTTAACAACTGTTCGATATTGGCTTGTTGGGCGGGTGTTAATTCATCATCAAAAACAACTGTGCCGATGTCATGGGTTTTCGCATACGCCTTTACCTCCTCCATTTTACCAGAGCCGATAAAGGTTTTGGGGTGAGGTGTTTCCATGCGTTGGGTAAATCGCTTGCTGACACTTCCGCCTGCTGTGTGTGTCAAAAAAGCGAGTTCGTTGAGGTATTCATCTAAGCGATCGGCTGTTTGATTTTTATTGATTATGCCAATGAGAACTGCTTGTTCAAAACCAAGATCTTTTTGCTCAATCATCGGTAGGCTTCCAATGTTTTAATGACAGTTTTAATCCATCAAAAACCCCATAGGTGTAATGCGTTATCCAATCGCCAATGTTGATATAGGTCGATTTGGGGTTGAGTGAGATTTCCAATGGCAAATGACGGTGTCCAAATACAAAATAATCGAAATGTTCGGTCTTGAGTTTTCGTTTGGCATACTGGAAAAGCCATTCCCTGTCAGACCCATCATAGTTTATATCCTCACTCCCAGAAATCAATTTGTTTTTTATGGACAAATAACGTGCAAATGGTATCCCCAAGTCAGGGTGAAGCCAGCGATAAAGCCATTGAAAAAATGGATTTCGAAACACTTTTTTCATGCGTTTATATCCCTTGTCTTTTGGTCCCAAGCCATCTCCATGCCCTACGAAAATCTTTTTTGATCCAAGTGATATCGTTTTGGGGTGATAATAAACATTTGCACCGATTTCCGTTTCGAGATAATCAATCATCCACATATCATGGTTGCCAACAAAAAAATGAATCGGTATGCCCTCATCCGCTAACTCGGCAAGCTTGCCCAAAACACGAACAAAACCCTTTGGGACTACGTGTTTGTATTCATACCAAACATCAAACAAATCCCCAAGTATATAGAGTTCACTTGCGTTTGGTTTGATTTCATCTAGCAATTTCACAAATTTGCGTTCACGCACCAAACTCGATGCTCTGTCGGGAGCACCAAAGTGTTGGTCAGAAACAAAATAGATGTTCTTATTCATGGAGTGCAAAGATAATTATTCTTGATCTTTTGCATACCATTCGGCATAGGCAGTAGCAGTTTCGTGCAAACGAAGATTATGCAGCTTGATGTGTGCTGGCAAGCGAGAAGCGATACGATGAGCAAAATCAATCACCATCTTTTCACTTGTGGGTTGATAGTCCACCAACAATACTTTATGACCACTATCCGAGAGGGTTTTTGCTAGCTCGACATGAGGGGTGTTTTTGTTGAACACAGTTGCATGATCAAACACATCCACGACTTCGGATTTAACGATGGTTTTTAAATCTTTAAAATCGATCACCATCCCATTTTTGACATGGTTTTGGTCATCGATTGGACGACCAACTACTGTGACATAAAGCTTATAACTATGACCATGTACGTTTTTGCACAGCCCATCATAGCCATAGAGAGCATGTCCTGTTTCGAAGCCAAAGCTCTTTGTAACGCGAATTGTACTCATTGATTGTTTTTGATGTTTTGAATGGTTTGTTGGGTTTGCTTGGACAATAGTAGTCGTCCTGTAATTTCGGCATTGCTAGAGAGTCGATGATCCCAATCATCGGTGTTGTGCCATAGTTCTTTTTTGAGTGCAGCTACAGCTTCTGGAGCATAGCTTGCCAATCGTTTTGCGTGCTGATGAACTGCCTTGTCGAGTTGATCCAGGGTGGGAAGTATTTCAGCAAATAAGCCTTTCTGTATTGCCCAATCGACCGATTTCCAACTATGAGATGAGAGTGATAGCTCGCTGAGTGCGGCAGTACCAATTTTGCGCTGTAATACTGGTGCGATGACAAAGGGCCCAATGCCTATGGCAATTTCAGAAAGCTTCACCTCTGCTGTGGGAAGGGCTAAGGCGTAATCACAAGCTGAAATCAACCCAACACCACCACCAACTGCTTTGCCGTGTACTCTTGCGATGATGGGCTGGGGACAGCGACGCATGGCATTAATCACATTGGCAAAGCCCATAAAAAATACTTTTCCCTCTTCAGGTGTATTGACTGCCAACAGCTCGTCAAAAGATGCGCCAGCACAAAAGGCCATCGATGGTTCACTCTGTAATACAATCACTTGAACACTTTTGTCCTTAGAAACCTTTTCAAATGCCTCTTTCAAGTCTTTGAGGTGTGTGGCAGGAAAGGCATTTTGCTTGGCATGTGCAAAATGAATCCGAGCCACCCCAGCATTTGTGCTGATTTGTACGCCTTCCAACATAGACTGATTCGCCATATCTTTGTAATCGATGCAGCAAAAATAAGCAATATAGGATAGACAACACAGAGTCGTTATGAAAGGTGTATTATTTGATTTGGATGGTGTTTTTTATGTCGAACAGCAATTGATTGCTGGCGGCATAGACTGCCTGCAATGGTTGAACGAGCAACAAATTCCCTTTCGTTTTGTGACCAACAATACCACTATGTGTCGAAAAGACTTGACTGCCAAACTTCGCCGATTGGGTCTTGAAGTAGATGAGCAAGAGATTATAAGTGCCAATTATGCAGGTGTGCTTTTACTCGAACAGCGAGGGATTAAACGCTGTCGTTTGGTTCTTCGCCCTGAGGCGCAGCAGGACTACCCAACTAACTGTTTGCAAAACCCTGATGCTATCGTCATTGGAGATGTTGGAAATCGTTGGGACTATGATTTACTCAACGAATTGATGAATCAAGTTTTGGAAGGTGCTGAAATCATCGCGCTGCACAAAGGTCGTTATCACCAAGGTGCAAGTGGTCTTTTGTTGGACAGTGGTGCTTTTGTAGCAGCACTGGAACACGCCACAGGAAAACAAGCTATAGTTGTTGGAAAACCCAACCCAACATTTTTTGAACTTGCCAGCAATACTTTTGGGTGTACTCCCGACGAACTGCTGATGGTTGGGGATGATTTGATTAATGACATCGGAGGAGCTATGCAAATGGGCATGCACGCTGTGTTGGTGCAAACAGGCAAGTACCGAAAAGGGCTTGTTGAAGCCTCAAGTATTCAACCCGATGGGTGTATTCCGTCGATCAAAGAACTACCAGCCTACCTCCAAAACAACATCATATAACATATTGTTTATATTCTTCAGGTAGTTATTTACTATTTTTGTTGAAAATAAGCTATGAAAAATTTAATTGTGATTGGTCATCCTGACCAACAATCCTTTTGCTATAATGGGATTTTTTCCACCATCAAGTCAGAGAT
This sequence comes from uncultured Bacteroidota bacterium, assembly GCA_902586905.1. Classification (GTDB taxonomy): domain Bacteria; phylum Bacteroidota; class Bacteroidia; order Flavobacteriales; family Flavobacteriaceae; genus UBA724. The sequence continues at coordinate 11,741 of CACIJH010000024.1, forward strand.
TGAAGCAAGCAATGAGGAGTTAAAAATCATCGATTTGTATCGAGACAGCTTCACTCGCCCTCGCGATGCTGTGATTGAAAAATACAAAGAGCTCGTCAGTTGGGCAGAGTGGATTTATATCGTTTCCCCAGTGTGGTGGTTTCGTTTAACACCTAGAACAGAAATCTTTTTTGATGAAGTGATGACGCCTGGTTTTGCCTATCAGTTTGTCAACATTACCAAAACATATGCATATCCCAAACCCTTTTTAAAGGATAAAAAAATCAGAACCTATGTCACGCATGGTGCGCCCTCGCTTCCTGTGCGTACCCTCTACTTGAATTCTGTCAAGCTTCGACTCGTAATGGGTGTTTACAGTTTTGTTTTTGGATGGCGTTGGTCATTGTGGTTTAAAACCAAACAATTCTGGTCGGTACCTTTTGTTTCGCAAAGAAAACGAGAAAAGTACCTAAAAGTAGTCAAAAAAGACGTTCGAAGAGACTTGAAGATTGGTTCAAGTCAATAACCATTTATTTTAAAATTTGTAAATTAGTACAATGATGCGATTTCTAGAAAAATACTACCCTATTATACTAGCCTTTTTCAGTTTTTTATATTCAGTATTTCTGTGGTTTTCGGGCAATAAATTAGAAGGTATTTTTGTTGGTATTTGGGTACCATCCATTTTATCTCTTTCTATTGCAATTCGCCAAAGAAGACGTGATGAATAACCAAGTGATGTTTTTTGTTGGGCTAACGATTTTTGTCGTTTATGTCTATTTTTTACTACGCATAATCGGAAAACAACATCGCATACAAAGAAAGGAGCACGCAGATGCCTATGATCAAATTGATCTTGATGGGATGGGCAACCAAGGTCGTATCCCAGATAAAAAGCCCAAAAACCGCGCATAAAGCCTAAGCCGTTAATAAACGATGAAAAAGTTTTTTTTGGTTTCAATGATGATTTTCATTGGCTGTAACACCAGTCAAAACGATGCAGGTGAACCCAATGACAACTTAACCCCTACATCTGGCTTGTCAGCACAAACCCTCCAGCACAATGGACAAAAACGTGAGTACCAATTGTATCTTCCTAATTCCTATAATGAAGAAACAGCGCATCCTGTGTTACTAAATTTTCATGGGTTTGGAGGAAATGCAAAAGATTATTTTACATTTGAATCTGACTTTCAAGAAGTCGCTGATCAGGAGGGCGTGATTTTGGTCTACCCACAAGCATTACTATTGTCTGGTTTTTCGGTTTGGAATGCAGCACCATTTGCAGAAGATAATAAAACAGATTTTGATGATATAGGCTTTATCGAAACCCTAATCGTAGACCTAAAAGAACAACTGTCAATCGATCCAGAGCGTGTTTATGCTGCTGGATTTTCAACTGGAGGGATGTTTGGCTACGCCTTGGCTTGCTTTTCCAATGAACCCATTGCAGGTGTTGCTGCTGTATCTGCTACACAGCTCAACCTTGTAGATTGTGCGCCCTCACCTACCAATGCATTTATCGCTCATGGCACTGCCGATGATGTTTTGCCATACAATGGCTCTTCAGATATCGCTAGTATAGACGAAGTGGTTTCGTTTTGGACAAGCTTAAATCAAACCTCTACTGTTGCACAGGAAAGCAGTTATGCTTTTGGGAAAGAAACAGTTTATCTACATACCTATACAGAGGGAATCAATAATACCCAAGTGATGCATTATAAGGTTGAGAATGGGGGTCATGGGTGGTTTAATCATGAAATCGAAGGGCAATCATTTACTTCCTTGCTATGGGGTTTCTTAACTTCACAACAGTAAGCTCACTCTTTACTACTTACGATTCAGCTTTGCGACCTCTAAAGCAGAGGTTCTTGTTCCATTGACATAAGCCACAACAAATGATTTTTTAAAGCCTTTCGAAATCACATGTCGCTGTGCCATTTTTGCTTGTTTATAACTTGTGGTTGGTCGATATAGATAGCGATGGAATTCTTTGAACTTTTCAATCGACAATCCCCCCAAGCCCCGAAAGACTTTGTGATTGACATCACGTCTATTGATCAGTGCAGCAATTTGTACAACATATATGACTTCTGACTGGTTTAAAATGCTTTGCATATTGTTTGAAACAATATTATTATTATTCGCTTTTATCTGAGCAACAATATCATTTAGGGTATCCGCTGGGGCTTTTTCGTTGGGTAAATTTTCAGGTAACAAATCATTATTTGGTTTGACTTTCGTCTTTGCTGGTGTTGTTACATTGGGTGTGCTGCCCTGTTTATTTTTGCGATAATTCTCCAAAATTTTAAGTGCCTCCTCAGCCGAACGAACAGTAGGTTGTTCTGTTGTGTTCTCTCCTTCGGCATTGGTGCTTGGTGTATTTTGTACTGTAGGTTTAGGGTTTACCTGGGTAACAATCGTTGTTGGTTCTTCATCGGGCGCTTCATTGGGTTGAGCTGCATCGGATGATGCTTGTTCTGTCGATTGTACTGGTGTTGGTTGTGGCGTTGGTGCCACGACTTGTGGTGCAGTGGTTTGTTGAGGTGTATTCACTTGTGCTGGGGGTACAACAACAGGAGGTATTGCAGGAGGCGTGCTTTGCACTATTGGTGGTATTGGGGGAGATACAGGCGTCGTTGTCGTTGCTGTGTTTACTGCAGGTCTAGCCACTTGGTGCGAGGGCTGTGCAGGGCGATTAGATGTGGATATCGCACTCATTGGCAGCATACTATAGTTCTCTATTAAAAACATCGATCGGCGATTGAGCTGATGCTCTGCTTCTGAACAGGGAACCCCATCGGCACAACGATTGATGAGCTGACTTTCGCCATAGCCCACTGCAGTCAAGCGTGAAGGGGCAATTCCACGCTGAATCAGCCAGTTTCTAGTTGATGTGGCGCGATTTTGAGAAAGACGTAAGTTATAGGACTGGGGGCTTCGTGAGTCGGTATGTGATTCGATGCGAATAATCATTTCTGGGAATCGAATCATCGCATTATAAACCTTGGTCAACTCAATTTCAGCATCTGGACGAATATAATATTTGTTCAAATCAAAATAGATTGGATTGAGCCCTAACAAACAACCCAAGTCATAGGGAGGGCAGTCATGCGAAAAGGTTTCAATTGCCATGTCAACACTGACAGTTTGTGAGGTCGTCGGAGCAATAAAAGTTGTTTCGGAAATGGAATATGCCAAACCGTTTTCTGTAATCAAGTAGTATGCTTGTCCACACTCCACTTGCTCTGGGAAAGAATAACGAGCATCTTGCTGTACGATTTGCTCTGCGATAACATTCATGCCCATGTCGAGAAGTTTGACAGTTGCACCCGGCATCAAGTTGCCTGTATTTGTATCTGTAACAATCCCTTCGATTTCGACCACACACTTGCTCGGCTTGAAATAATAAATTTGATCAGAGGCACTTCCTCTGTTTCCATCTCGGTTGGAAGAAATATACCCTGTGTTGGTATCTGTTTGCAACAAGAATCCAAAGTCATCGCCTGCCGAATTGATTGGCAGCCCCATATTTTCAGGTGCTCGGGCAATACCAGAGTTGGTCAACTCGGCTTTAAACAGATCGAAACCACCAAAGCCAACCAACGCATCGGAAGTGAAATACAAGGCCCCATCCTCAGCAATATAAGGGAATGATTCTCGCCCTTCTGTGTTTACTTTTTGACCCAAATTGATGGGATCACCATATGAACCATCTTTGTAAATGTCCACATACCAAAGATCTGATTCTCCAGTGGTGCCAGGCATGTCTGAAGCAAAGTATAGTTTTTTTCCATCCAAACTCAGAGCTGGATGTGCGACAGAGTAATTGTCATTGTTGAAGGGCAATTCCTCCACATCAC
>CACIJH010000025.1 GCA_902586905.1 uncultured Bacteroidota bacterium
AAATATGAGTAATGATAAACTTTATTCAGAGACAGGAGAAACCGACAGATACTTAACTTTTGAAATTGATGATTCGGAGTTTACAGGTGGAAGTAGTTACATGGTTTACAGTACCAGCTATTGGTCTGAACATTTGGGTACTTATAATAATGGACTTAGAAATGCTCGTTATTGGTGGGAAGATAATCAAATTGGGCATTTCGAATATTATTATAGCCGTTTTCTTGATTTCGACCAACAGCCCAACTACTATATAGGCACACATACAAGAAATCCACATGCATTTTTCACTCAATTTGAAACTTTGGCGGAATATAATTGGTTCGATGATAGATACAATAGTAGTAGTTACTGGTATTTAGGGCTGGTAAAAGAAAGAGATAAAAATAACGGTATTATTGACTTAAGATGGCTTGGACCGCCCAATAAGCCAATACTAATTGGGCATCACAATGGGCATTCCTACTTTTTTATAAGACATATAAAAAATCTAGCTGAGCATAAAGCATATGCAGATAGTTTAGGGGCATATTTATTCAGTCCAAATACCATTGGTGAATATAATTTTATAAAAGACAACCTCTTATCAACTAAGAATTGGGCAGTTCCTTATAACATTGACGATAATAATACAACAGCGTCCAAATTGATGGATCAGGCCTGGACGGGAATAGAATATAATACGGATGGATATTCGGCTTATAAGTTTTCTGAGCAAGATCAGACAAGTGAGCAGGCAGAATTTAAAAATGAATTGAATTTTGGCTCATTAGATCCTGGACAGACTCTTACCCTAACATTTACAAAAACTATCCTAGATTCTGAGATGGATTTAGGTGGTTATTCCAATAGTGTTACAGTAACAGCTGACAACAATATCTCTCAGGTTAGTGATGACCCAACTACAACGCAAGAGGATGACCCTACAGTTGTGAACTTTGATATCGTAAAAGATATTGAAGTTATTAAAACAGCGGATGTAGTTGATAGTACAGATAGCGACGGAAACACGAACACATACAACGATGTAGATGATACTATCAATTACACAATTACAGTTAAAAACACAGGTACAGTTACTTTATATGATGTTACTTTAGAGGATGAATTAACAACAAGAGGAACATTTGATCCCGCTGACCCAACCCCAACATTCCAAAGCAAATCGGTTCCAGGAGCAGAATCTTTAGCATCAATTTGGTCGCCTTATTATAATTCCCCAATGCAATCTGTCACTAATTCTGATATTGCTGCTGCATTTAGCTATAGTGATGAATTTCATCTTAGAGACTTAGGAGCTGGTAATTCCTATAAATATATAGCTGAGAGTGATGATCCAAATTTATCTTCAATTTCAGGGTACACGCACTTAGGTGTTTATAACGGGCATAGTTATTTTAGTAGAGATACAGGAGCAGCTTGGGCCACCCAAGCTCAGCATGCAATTGCTAATTCCGTTTACATGCTTATTATTGATTCTGTTGATGAGTGGCAGGCTGTAAGGGACATGCTCTATGAAAATAATATTACTAGTTATCTTTGGATTGGGTTAACTCAAAAACGAAATCAAACCTTAAGTAATGGTTGGTTCTGGATTGGAAAAGACAACCTCCCAGGCGGAGCTAATGAATATGATCCAGCTAATCACGACACCACAGTGGGGGCTAACACAGATACTGCAGACAATTTTGCCTTCTATTTTGAAGATCAATTTGAATTAGTAACGACTAACGATGGAATATTAAATCCTGGTGAGTCAGCAAATTATACGGCTAGTTATGTAATTCAGCAGGATGCAGTAACTGATGGTGGAGGATTTATTGAAAATACAGTTTTGGCTAAAGCAAATTCTTCTGCAAATCAAGGCACAACGACTTATGACGTTCAAGATACCTCAGATGGAGATACGGCTGATGTGGATGGAGATGATGATGGAGACTTTGAGAACGACCCAACAGTAATATCACTTCCAAGAATTAAAGTAACAAAAACATCTGTTGTTAATGATGACAATGGACAAAGCGGCACTAACGCAGGAGACACGATAGATTACACAATCACAGTCGAAAACATTGGAGGTGACACTCTTAGTAATATTTCATTTGAAGACACCTTTGTTGATGCAGATGGTAATGTACTGGTTTATGACTCAAGTAACATTTCTCCAAAAACAGGCGCAGTGTTTGATCATGAGAATACAAGCTATGATTACATCACATTAGGTAGTCAACAGTGGATGACCTCAAACTATGGACCTACTACTTACACAGACGGAACGCCAATCCCTCAAATCAATGATGCTGCTACTTGGAAAATTTTAACTACTGGCGCGTGGAGATGGGTCGACCCATCCGACCAATCAAGAGGAAAGTTTTACAATTATTTTGCAATTGAGGGTATTCACGATAATGACACCAGTACCCCTAACAAAAAGTTCATCCCTGACGGCTGGAGACTTCCAACACACCAGGATTTCAATACAACTCTCCACACATATCTTGATTCATACGGGAAAGTTGGTAATGGCAATTCTTACTCACAGGCAGTTGGGTTTAATGACCATTGGCAGAGTATTTCATCGTGTTCGGGGGGTTGTCCAGGATACTTAATGCATGTAACTCCTGATGGATCTAATGCAGCCTTAAATTCTACCGGAATAGGTATAATGCCAAATGGGTGGATAGACCAGAGCTCAGGGAACATTGGATTTAAAAATCAGAGATCATATTTATGGACATCCGATATAGACACTGATAATAAAGTTAGGACAGTTTATTACAAGTACGACACATCAGGCTTAGATAATTTTTACCATCCTAAAAAGTCTGGACTTCCAGTTAGGCTTTTACGTGATTATTCATCAGAAGTCAACACGGATTTAGGCGCAGTTTTAAATGCAGGCGCTCCACTAAATAACACAAACTCATACAGCTATTCCCAATCATTATATCCTGTAAGTGTATTAGGAGATTTAAAATCTATAAGTAAAATAACATGGTTTGCAGACACAAATATCAATTTAAATCAAACCAATGATCAATGGGAAATATATTTAGCTGAAACAGACTCTAATTCACTTGAAAGCGTCGGTTGGATTTCTCCTTCAGAGTTCACTAAAGTCTTCCATGGGGATGTCAGATTCTCAAATCAGAATTTTGGACAAGGTTCAAATGAGCATAAACAACTCATAGTTGAGCTTGACACCCCATTTGTTAGAGATCCAAGTAAGAACCTTGTAATTGCCGTTAGAGACAATGAAGGCGGAGCCCAAGCATCAAGTAAGGATTTTGAGTTAAGAAACCTTGGGGATACTGTTAATTATAAAACGCTTGTACTTGGATCAAATAGCCCAATAGATTTAAATGCAGTATCTGGCACTACACAAAGTTTTCATTCAAGATATGTCCCATGGGTAATTATAGAAGGGGTAACAGACTTAGGAATAATTTACTCATCCTCAACTGAGACAAATGACGCTGGCGTATTAGCACCCGGAGAGACAGAAACTTACACAGCTACTTACACAATTTCTCAACCTGCTTTTGATTCAGGAGAAGTTTCTAATTCCTTGACTGTTTCACTTGAAAATGATGCAGGCGATATAATATCTGATGTCAGTGATAATGATGGAGATGACACAAATGGTGGGGATACCCCAACTGACGATTCGTTCACTCAATCTCCATCTGCTGATGTAAAAAAGTCAGTAACTATTGTTGATAATGGAGATACATTTAATGGACTTGACGATATACTTCAGTACGAGATTGAGATAAAAAACACAGGGGATGTAACACTTACAAATATTACACTCACCGATGAGCTTAAAGACTTTGCAGATCCAGCGCAAGACTTAACCATCACTGAAGGTCCGACTTACTTGTTTAACGGCACAAATGGTATTGATGCATCTAAAATAGATAGATTTGAAGTTGGCGGTAAGTGGTTTGAACTTATAAGAGAGAAAAAGACCTATTTAGAAGCTAAAGCGCTTGCTCAAAAACGAGGTGGAAAATTATATAGATTAAAATATACTTCTGTTGATGGATCAACTGAAAAAGATATATTGATTCAGCATATTCTTGACACTCTTGATTACCGCCAATTAGATATATCAACATCCGTTATCACAGAGGATGACCCAACGGCAACGACACCAAAAAACTACTTATGGATTAATGGTGAAGATATAGACCAGGAAGGTGAATGGAATCATATTGATTTTGATGGAACTAAAGTTTCTTGGGATTCTTTAAACATAGACTTTACAGCCGCTCAACAAGATGACGAGAACGGAACAACAATGCCTGAGAATAATCTGAGCGAGCAGGATGCCCTTGGGTGGGCTCTTACTCAGCCATACGGTTGGAATGATATTGATGTTGACAACCAACTATACTATGTCATAGAGTACGAGAGTAATGATATTGATTGGATTGGATCTGGTCAGACCACTTTAGCACCTGGAGAGTCGATGATTTACTCTGTGAAGTTCATAATCGATGACCAAGCTGTTGATGCGGGCGGAGTTACAAATCAAGCTACTGTTAACTTTACCGGACCTGATGGGGTTTCTTTTGATGTATTAAGTGACGACCCGTCCACAACAGATGTTGACGATTCAACAGATGTGGAGTTAATATTCCCTGACATTACAGTCCTTAAAACAGTTGACAATATTAAACGTCAGGACACCAACGGAGACTTCACAGTAGATGTGCAGCAAGATGAGGTAATAGTTGGCGATAAAATCACATTTAATATTACTGCAACAAACACCGGTAACTGGCCTCTTGTAAACCTTCAGGTTACAGATACAATAATTGATTCTAGAGGCAATAATCAACAGGCTTTAACATCACTTGTTACAATTGTTTCAGATAATGGGGTTACAGTTGACTCGAATACATTTGATGGTGAACTAGCAGTCGATGAGACAGTAGTTTACCAAGTTCATTACACTGTCTTAGAATCCTCATCAATCGCTCCAATTATTCTCAACTCCGCTACTGTAAGTGGTGATGCCATGACGGATTTAGATGACGATGGGACTTATGAATTATTTGGAACTACTACTGATATTTCAGATGATGGACTAACAGGAGATGATGATACTGGCGATGACCCAACAAAAGTTTATCTAGCTCCTAATCCGATTATTGAGGTTATAAAGACTGTAAGCTCAATTAAACTTGGGCCTGATTTTATTGATGATGTTGCTCAAGGAGATGTAAATGTTGGTGATAAAGTATTTTTTGAAATAGTAGCTACAAACACAGGTAACTGGCCACTTGTAAATATTCAGGCTGTAGATACTATTATTCACGCAAGAGGTGATATTAAGGTGAGTTTACCTCTTACGCTTATCTCTGATGCTGGGGTCCTTGTGTCAGACACACCATTTGATGGGGAATTAGCGGCTGGAGATTCCTTAGTTTATACAACATCTTACACTGTTCCAACAAGTGCTGATATAACTCCTGAACTATTAAACTCTGCAGTTGTTGAAGCAGATGTGATGACTGATTTAGATGGGGATGGTACGAGTGAAAATCTTGACTCAACAATCTCAGATATTTCAGATGATGGGGATACCGGGGCTGGTGACACTGGCGATGATCCAACTAAAGTCTTTATGACCCCACTTCCAGATATTGAAGTGACTAAAACGGTTGCTGAAATTAAAAGAGAAGATACTAATGGAGTATACACAATTGATGTAAGTGAAGGAAGTGTTCAAGTTGGGGATAAAATAGTATACCACATATCGGCCACCAACACGGGTAACTGGCCACTTGTAAACGTTCAAATTGTTGACACAATTATTGACTCCAATGGAAACAACCAGCAGCCATTAATACCAGACCTTCTTACTGATGCTGGTGTAAGTATTGACTCAAGTACATTTGATGGAGAAATAGCAGCGGGAGACACATTAGTTTACAGTGTTGAATACATCATACTGAATTCTTCCTCAAACGCTGCATTCATCTCAAACTTTGCCATAGTACAAGGTGATGCAATGTATGATGCAGACGGAGATGGAAATAATGATGACTTGCATTCTACTGTTTCAGATCTTTCAGACGGAGACACTGACACAGTTGACGGAAATGAAGATGGTGATTTTGAAAATGATCCCACCGATGTTGATCTTGCTCCAGATCCAAAGCTCACGGTTACAAAAACAGCAGTTGTTGATGATGGAGACGACGATATTTTAGGAGTTGATGATATAATCACTTATACGATCCTGGTAGAGAATACAGGTAACTTACCGCTTACGAATCTGAGTTTAAAAGACTCATTGTATAATTTCCAAGGTGATTTCAAGCAAGAGTTATCACTGACTTTTGTTGAACAAAAAATTAAATCTACAGATGAAGCAACTGATAATGGTGAAGGTAACTTAATACCTGGTGAGGAAGAGACATATACAGCCCAGTATACGATTACTCAATCAGATATTGACAGCTCTGGAATTTTAAACTCTGTAACTGCCACAGCAAAAGATCCAGACGATAACGATATCATAGATGTATCCGATGGTGATTCTGATGCTACCCTAGATTCTGATGGAGACACTGACCCTGAGAATGATCCAACAGAAACTCTTATTACTCAAAGTCCAGCTATTGAAGTTACCAAGACTTATAGAATTGAAGAAAATAATGTTGAGTTCCTTCCTTTCGGCGGAATATCAGGGACAACAATTAATGATATTGTTAACACAGGCAGCAACGATAACAATTGGCACAGCGGATTTATTTCAAAAAGATCAATTTCTAAACCTGGCGAGTTTTTTGAGTTTAGAACTAATGGTCATCGTGACTTTGTATATGGGTTACTTAATGCTAGCGACATCACTCCGGATGAGGCTCAAAGTTATTTTAATGCTTCTGATGCTGCAGGCAACACAGAACAAATCAATAAATCATATTATATAGGGGGGTGGTATGAAAATAATGATGATCATTTATCAAACTTTGCTTACAAAGACCCCGTAGGGTCATCAGCAAGTTTTGTAAATGTACGCGAAAATGAAAACCTATATAATTATATAAACTTAAGATCAGTTTCTAGAGTTAGAATTGGTTTTTCTGAAAGTGGAAAACCAACAGTTTGGGGATACTCAAAACTACCTAATTCAGCCAATCAGGGTCAGTTTGATACTACCCAAGAACCAGACCCAAACTTTGAATTTATTGGGCAATGGTCTACTGTTGAGTCATATGATCCAAATTCAGAGTATCATTTCATGTTCAAAAAGAAGGACAATAGTGTTGACGATTTTTCCAAATTGGATATAGATCTAGAAAATGGAGGAATCTTAGGAGATGTTATTGTTTATGAAATAAAGGTTGAAAATAAAGGTAACGTAACTCTTTCAAATCTTGAATTATTAGATCTATTAAGAGATCATACTTCTGCAATTGCATTTAAACTTGAAGAGCAACTTGTTGCAAATGGGGATATAGTTCTTGCCGATGCCTATTATTCCACAACAAATAATGGGCAAACCTCTGTTGACGCTCCTGAAGATATTGGAACCCTAGAAGTTGGGGAAACAGAGACATATATAGCCCGATTTGTAGTTAGTCAAGAAGCTATTGACGCACATATAATTCATAACCAGGTAACCGCAACTGCAAGTTCCCCTCAAGGAACTGATGATGTTAGTGATGTTTCGGATGATGGGGATAATACTGATGGAAATTCAGAGGATGATGTCACTGAAACTACACTTGTAACAAACCCATCAATTGAAGTCATAAAGACAATTTCAGCAATTAGCGATTCAGACGATAATGCAAAGAACATTTCTGATCCAGTTGATCTTGGTGATAAAATAACTTACAACGTAACGGTAACAAATACTGGAGATACAAATATTACTGAAATCAATTTAGTAGACATTTTAATTGATAGTAATGGAGATGTTCTTGCTAATCCTTCTGCTACATTCTCAACAACAAGTTTAGGAAAGAACTCACAAGCTGCCTATAATAATACTCTTGAAATTGGAGAAACTGCATTCTATACAGTTTCATACACTGTGGATGCTGCAGGTTATGATTCAGAATTCTTGAGTAACTCGATTACAGCTACAGGTTCAACAGGTGGACTTTCAGGAAATATTTCTGACATCTCAGATGGTGACACTGATACAGTTGATGGAAACAAGGATGGTGATTTTGAAAATGATCCTACTGTAATTGCCACGTCTGCTTCACCATCACTTAAAGCGGTCAAAACATACACATTAATTGACAATGGAGATCAGATCATTAATGAAGGTGATATCGTAAGATATACAATTACAGTCGAGAACACTGGTAACCGTAAGATCACTGGTATTACACTTGTTGATGTATTAACTAACGATAATCCTACAGATGTAACCTCAAATCTTGACGGTCCATACTTTACAAGTGCATCTCTTGGATCAAATAATGGAACTCTTGAGATTGATGAAGTTGCTACTTACAGAGCGTTCTATACAATAACAGAAGACGATGCAGATAGTGGTAAATTAATTAATACCGTTACCGTTACTGGATCTAGTCCAGGCAACACAGATGATGTTGTGGACGTATCTGATGATGGCAACGAGGATTTTGATGGACCTGATGCAGATAGTGATCCAACAAATGATCCAACTGTTACAAATATTACATCTGATGCTTCGATTAAAGTTGTCAAGGAAGCTAGTGTAATTGACGATGGAGATAATGTAAGAGGAGCTGGCGATATAATAAAATACACAATTACTGTTACAAACAATGGTATTGTTCCTGTGAAATTAGTTGGGCCAAACGGCGAAACTGATTATGACGATATTTTTATAGATGTTCTTAAAAATGGAAGTGATCTTACAAGGAGTTATAATAATCCAATTGTCCTAGACACAAATACTCCTGCTCCTCAAGGGTCTACAGAATCTAACTTACTTGTTGGAGATTATTTGACATATGTTGCTTTTTATACAATTGTAGCTGAAGATGTCACATCTACATTCTTAAGCAACAGTTTGCTTGTTTATGCAATGACCCTTGATAATGCTACAAGTGTATTCGATGTTAGTGATGATGGTATAGACACGGATGGTAACACAGTAGATGATCCAACAATCACCGAGCTTACTTTTGAGCCAGAGCTTGAAGTTACAAAGACATATACTTTAACTGATCTTGACGGAGATAATATTCCAGATGTTGGTGAAACAGTTACATTCTTCATAGCAGTAGAAAACACAGGGAATGTATTACTTACAAATATTGAACTCACAGATGTGCTCTCTGATATTGGTGAGACTACTACACTTACATTAAACGCACCTCCAACTCTAACAGGATCAACCGATTCAACTACACCAGACACTTCGTTATCAGCAGGCGAAATTGAAAACTATTTTGCCACTTATGTAATTGAACAAAGTGCAGTTGACCTTGGAGGTATAAGAAACACTGTAACAGTAACTGGTAGAAGTCCAAATAGCACCACTAATGATATTTCAGATATTAGTGATAATGGAGATGATGATGACGGAAATACTGAAAATGACCCAACTGAGATTCCGATAACAAGATCACCTGCACTAACTGTAAATAAAACTGCAGCTGTTGTTGAGGGTAGTGGAAATTCTATTACGGATTTAGGTGATACAATCAATTATACCATTACGGTTCAAAACACAGGTAATGTTACACTCACTGGTGTGTCAATAGTCGATGATTTGGAAAATGCTGTTGGGGACAATTTAACATTAACCTCAGGTCCAGAATGGTCAATTGCTGACAATGGTTCTAGTGAAGGAACACTAAAAGTTGGAGAGACAGCAACCTACTATGCATCTTATTTAATTGAAGCATCAGGATCAGATTCTGGTTCAATTGTTAATACAGCAATTGTTACAGCTAGCTCTCCAGTTGGCACAAATGACACTACAGCGTCGTCATCAGTCACTACAACAACGACAGAAGACCCATCAATTGTAGTGGTGAAAACATATGATATTATTGAAAACGGAGTAAGTGGAACGAATCCTAATGATATTGTTCAGTACCAGATTGCTGTTACAAACACTGGAAACGTAACACTATCATCCATAAATTATGTAGACACATTTACGAACAGAGAGTCAATTCCTCAGACACTAACATTCAGTAGTGGACCTTTCTATACCGGAGCTGATCAAGGTTCTGCAGATGGTATTCTTAAGCCAGGTGAAACTGCGAATTACATGGCATTGTTCACACTTGACCAAGATGCCATTGATGCAGGCGGAATAGATAACACGGTGACATTTAATGGCACTAGTCCTGATGGAACTACAGTAACAGATATTTCTGATGATGGAGATACAGGAACTGGAGATACGGGTGATGATGTTACAGAACTTATTATCGCTCCAAGCCCATCAATTGAAGTTATAAAAACAGCTGTTACTACAGACAATAATTCAGATAATTTAATTGGCGGTGGTGATCTAATTGAATATACAATGACGGTTGCCAATACAGGAAATGTTACACTCACAAACCTAACAATTGAAGATACATTTATAGATGGCGATGGAAATGCTCTAACATTTGATGACACAAATGACCCACAGCTTCAGTCTTCAACAGACTCAACTTCAAATTCAACTAGACTTCATGTTGGAGAGACAAAAACCTACACAGCAACATATACTGTTGAAGAAGTAGCGGCTAGCACTGGAAGCATTTCAAACTCTGTATTTGCAAAAGCAAGAAGTCCAGAAAGCTCCACTTTTGATGTTACCGACTATAGTGATGATGGAGATAGTACAACTGATGGAGACGATGATGGTACAGATCCTACAGATGATCCTACAATAGTAAGTACCAGCTATGTTTCATCACTAGAGGCAACAAAAACATATGTCATACTTGATAATGGTAACGGTAAAACTGGTGCTGGAGATCAAGTAACATATACAATTACAATTGAGAATACCGGAAATACCACTCTTACTGGTCTGACGTTTGTTGATACATTCACTGATGGAGATGACAATCCATTAACATTCAATGATGGAACAACGGACATTCAATATACCAGTACAAATGTTGACGGCTCAGCGCCTGGAACACTTGATATAGGAGAAACGGAAACCTATGTAGCGGTTTACACAATCACAGTAACTGATGAAGAGTCTGGAAAAATAACTAATACTGTTACCGCAACAGCAATTAGCCCAACTTCTGAAACAATTACTGATGTTAGTGACAACGGTATATCAACTGATGGTAATGATACCGATGACCCAACAGTTATTCTATTTGCTCCTAATCCTGAAATGGAAGTTGAAAAGACCGATACAGTAACTGTTGATTCCGATGGACAAACTGGAAACGGCGATACAGTTAGTTATGATATTACAATTACTAACACTGGTAATGTAACCCTTACAAACATCAACCCTGTTGATGTCTTAACAGATGGAGATGGTAATGAATTTTCTCTAACACTAACATTTGTTTCTAATTCAGGAGCATCGACTCAAGGAACATTAATAAGCGGAGAAGTAGCAACATATACAGCCACGTTCGATATTACTCAAGCTGTTGAAGAAACAGGATTTATTTCAAACGTTGTAACTGTAACTGCGAGTAGCCCAGGAAATTCAGATGATGTTACTGCGGTAAGTGACGATCCTGACACAACTGAGGAAGACGATCCGACAATTACTCAGATGTATGCAAACCCATCAATTAGCGTTCTAAAAACAGCATCTGTAATTGATAATGGAGATGGATTGACTGACGCAGGTGATTTGATTCAATATACAATCACAGTTGAAAACACTGGTAATGTAGATCTTAGTGAGTTAACAATTACAGATACATTAACTGATGGAGCAGGTCAAGAGCTTACTTTAACTAACGGGCCTTTCTTCTCCGGCGCTGATCTTGGTTCAGGACTTGGAACATTAAAAGTTGGAGAGACAGCGAGCTATATTGCTTACTACACAATATCGTCAGCAGCAGCCAGTACAGGATCGATCCATAACAGCGCCGAGGCAAAAGCGAAAAGTCCAGGTAGTATAAACTTTGATGTCATCGAAACTTCTGATGATGGTGATACTACAGATGATAATACTACGACGGACACTTATATTTCTCCAAACCCATCTATTGAGGTTATTAAATCATATACAGTTTCTGATGACAATCCTGATGGTCAGACTGGAGAGGGTGATACAATTACATATACAATAGTTGTAGAAAACACTGGTAATGTCAACCTCACGGGAGTTGCTATAACTGACACAATTACCGATGGAAATGATGTAGGTTTGACTCTAACTAGTGGACCAACATTTGCTGGCACAGGAACTTATGATGGAAACCTTGCGAGTGGAGATACTGTTACTTACACCGCGACTTACTTAATTGATCAGTCAACATCAAATTCTGGATCAGTTATTAACCAAGCCGAGGCGTCTGGAACAACAGCTCAGGGAGTTACAGTAACAGACCTTTCTGATGATGGGGACACAGGCGAGGGTGACACAGGAGATGATCCAACTGTTACACCAATCGAGGCTGACCCTGCAATTGAAGTCACAAAAATGGCTACGGTTGTCCAGAAAGACGGCAACACTACAACTGATGTTGGAGATGAAATTCAATACACAATTACAGTTGAAAACATCGGAAACGTAACTGTTGCTATTCTGGATAGTGATAATAATGGTGTTGGAGATGGATATTTTGATAAACTCACTGATGGGGATGGTGAAGATCTACAGTACACGACCAATATTTCCACAACTGATGATGAGTTCTCAATTGCACCAGGAGAAACGATCACATATACAGCGGCATTTATAATCAATCAACAGGCAGCGATTTCAGGTAGAGTAGAAAACCGGGTGACATTCTATGCGAATCCAATTGGAAGTAGCGAAACGATATCAGACGTTTCAGATGATGGAATTGATGATGACGGAAATCTAGTTGATGACCCAACGGTAACTGAAATGGCACCAAACCCATCCATGGAGGTAATTAAGCTGCAAGAGGTTATTGATGATGGAGATGATACAGATGGTGTGGGAGACCTTGTTAAGTATACAATTACTGTTGAAAACACAGGAAATATAGACTTAACTGGACTTGCAGTTTCAGACGTACTATCCGATATCACAGAGTCAACTACAATCTACGATTCTGCTTCTCCAAACAGTGATGTATTCTTTGATGGGCCTTATTATATTGGATCTGACGACGGAGCATCTGCAGGTAACTTAGCAGTTGGCGATACAGCTACATATTTAGCATTCTACAGATTAACACAAGACGATGTTGATGCTGGGGGTATTTCAAATAGTGCAACAGCTACTGCGACAAGTTCTGAAGGAAATATAACAGACATCTCAGATGACGGAGACACAGTTACAGGAGATACAGGAGATGATCCTACGTCTATAACTATAAGTCCAAGCCCAAGTATAGATGTAAGTAAATCAGCTGAAATTACAACTGACGAAGATGGCACAGTTGGGGTAGGCGATACGATTACTTATACAATTAAAGTAACCAATACAGGTAATGTTTCATTAACTGACTTAACAATCGCTGATGTTCTTACAGAAGCTGATGGTTCAACTGCTCTTACACTTACGACAGCAGTTGCTCCAGCAGAGGCACAGACGCTAGATGTTGGTCAAACCATCACTTACACTGCCACATATGTTATTGAGCAATCTGCTGCTGATAGTGGAAGTATAATTAATACAGCTACTGCAACAGCTTCAAGCCCTGGAAATACTGATGATGTTGTCAAAAGTAGTGATGACCCCAATACAACTACTGCTGATGATTCAACAGTTGTTACCATTCGTCCAGAGCCCTCATTGACGATCACAAAGACATCT
>CACIJH010000026.1 GCA_902586905.1 uncultured Bacteroidota bacterium
TGTCATTTTATTTTTTTTGGTTTGTTTATGTAATGTGTTCGCTCAAACTTCTTTAGGGTCAGGTAGTTACACAACCATTTATCCGGGTGCTGATTCTGCAGGTCGAAATGGGTTTCCCTCGGGAAGTCCACAGCTAACAAAAAACGCAAAAAACAAACCAGTACCTACAAATGATTGGTGGTCAAAGCTGATTAAAGAAAACCACGCCGATAACTTATTTAACTACCCGATGACAATGAAAACAGCCGATAATGGGCTCATTACTACCTATATTCCCAGTGGGGTTATTGGTGACAATAGAGCTATTGAAGTTGGACTCACTGGACTGAACACTACTAAAGCTACTGTTGCCGATTACTCTGATTGGACCGTTAGCATTAATTGGAATGATGGTAGCCGAGAATTGCAAGCTACAACTGGAATTGGGATGCCATTTGTGTACTTTGAAAAAAACGCATCCTCTACTGCTCAAGTTAAGGTCAATAGCGGAAATGCAACTATTTCGAATGAACTTATCATTATTGAAAATGCGAGTAGTGGTGCTGACTTTGTTGTTTATGCGCCCACTGGTAGTACGTGGACTGTTTCGGGCAACACCTATACCTCTTCTCTAAATGGGAAAAACTATTGGTCTATGGCAATGCTTCCACAAAATACAACAAATGTTAGCGCTACAGCCGAGGCTTATAAAAAATACGCTTATGTTTTTCCAACGAACACTACAACCACTTGGAGTTACAATCCATCAACTGCCAAGGTAGTTACTGACTTTACCGTCACAACTAGTATTAAAGAAGGCTCCGATTCCAATGTGCTTATGGGATTGCTGCCACACCAATGGGCAAATCTTGGAGACAGCTCCCCAACTCCATCTGAACAAAGTTATAGTTCAATCCGAGGAGAACTTAAAATGCTCGATGGGAATCATTTTACTGTCGACTATCCCTTTAGAGGTGTATTGCCTACCCTTCCTTACTTAGCAAATTATAGTCCAGGATTTGATCCTACGAAATTGGATGAAAAAATTGGTACGATCGAAAATGACGCTTTATCATCATGGACAGATTCTTACAATGAAGGGCAGATGATGAATCGATTGATTCAAACTGCACGTATTGCTGATCAAACTGGAGACACTGAAGCAGTCAACAAAATAGTTGCGACCGTAAAAGAACGTTTAGAAGATTGGTTGACTTATCATGCTGGTGAAGTGGCTTTTTTGTTTTATTACAATGAGAATTGGAGCTCACTTCTAGGATATCCTGGCGGGCATGGACAAGACACTAATATAAATGATCATCATTTTCATTGGGGCTATTTTATACATGCTGCAGCATTTATGGAACAATTTGAACCTGGTTGGGCTGATGACTGGGGGCAAATGATAAATTTATTGATTCGGGATGCAGCATCAACCGATAGAAATGATCCCTTATTTCCATTTTTAAGAAATTTTAGTCCTTATGCAGGGCATAGTTGGGCAAATGGATTTGCTACTTTCCCTCAAGGAAATGATCAGGAGTCCACTTCTGAAAGTATGCAGTTTGCAACCTCACTCATTCATTGGGGAAGTATAACTGGTAACGATGCGATTCGTGATTTAGGAATATACCTCTACACAACTGAGCAAGCTGCTGTTGAGGAGTATTGGTTTGATGTAAACAATAGAGTTTTTGGTTCAGGACAACAATATAAGTTGGTATCAAGGGTTTGGGGAAACTCATATGATAATGGTACTTTTTGGACTTCAGACATTGCTGCATCATATGGAATTGAACTCTATCCTATTCATGGTGGTTCGTTGTACTTAGGTCATAATCAAACCTATGCTGCCGAGCTATGGTCTGAAATGGCTCAAAACACAGGTGTTTTAAACAATGAAGTAAATGACAACTTATGGTACGATACTTATTGGAAATTCCTATCGCTTACCGATGCACAGGCCGCAATCGACCTATATGATAGCTATCCAGATCGAAATTTAAAATTTGGTATTTCAGATGCGCAAACCTATTATTGGCTACATGCAATGAATGCCATTGGACCAGTTGATGCATCTATCACATCCAATCACCCACTTGCTGTTGCCTTTACGAATGATTCAGGGACGACTACCTATGTCGCTCAAAACTACAGTAGTAATCCCATTTCGGTTACTTTTTCTGACGGATACGTGTTGGATGTCCCAGCAAGCAAGCTAACAACGAGCCGTGATGTCGAAATTTCTGGAACTTTGAGTTCAGATTTTTACCAGGCATATAATGGTGGAAGTGTAAATCTTACATTCACTTCCCCAAATGCAAATATTTCTAAAGTAGAGTTTTATAATGGAACGACATTAATCAACTCCGATTTCAGTGCCCCGTTTCAAGCGCAACCCATCAATCTTGGTTTGGGAGTTCATGGGATGTATGCTAAGGTATTTGTAGGAACGAAGTTCACCATTTCCAATAGCGTTTCTATACAAGTCGGTGAGCAAATCCCATTCTCCACTACACATGTTATTCCGGGGACTATAGAAGCTGGCCATTTCGATAAATATGAGGCTGGAGTTGGACAAAATATATCTTACTTTGATAGTTCTCAGTACAATGAAGGAGACGCTAGATTAGACGAATATGTAGATACAGGATCTGATAGCGGAGAGGGAATGACGGTCGGTTGGATCATTTCTGGCGAATGGCTTGAATATACTGTAGATGTCCTAAACCCAGGAACTTATTCCATTGCCATCAGGTATGCTTCAGCGAACCAAAATGGTGGGGGACCCATGCATTTTGAATTAGATGGTGTAAGCATAAGTAGTTCGATTTCTTTCCCATCAACAGGTGATTGGGATGAGTGGGCAACCAATACCGTAACGAATATCCCGTTTACAGGAGGAAAGCAAATTTTACGTGTCGCCATGAATAATGAGGGGTTTAATTTGGGTAGAATGACGTTCACGCGAATGGGAGATTTAGGTTTTGACCCTCCTGTTGCAGATGCTGGATCCAATGTGTCTGCGATCTTGTCAAGCAGTGCAGTTACGCTGGATGGGTCAGCCACTTATGAGCCCCCGGGAAAAACTGTGACCTATACATGGTCGCAAGTATATGGGCCTACATCATTGACCTTTTCAAGCACCTCTAGTACCACACCTCAGGTGTCTAACCTAGTCGTTGGCGTGTATAAATGTTTACTGTCTGTTTCTGATGGAACATACTCATCTACAGATGAGGTTAAAATCATTGTTTCGGATTCTGGAAATTCTGATCCATCTGTTTCAATTAACTCCCCGAGTAATGATGCTTCTTTTTCTGAAGGGTCTACCATAGAGATTACAGCACAAGCATCTGATTTGGATGGAACGATTGCACTGGTTGAATTTTTTGCTGGAGACACGAAAATCGGTGAAGATTCTGCTGAACCATTTGAGTTTTCTTGGACCAATGTTGCAGCTGGAAGCTATCAAATAACGGCTAGGGCAACTGATAACGAAGGAAGCACATCCACTTCGCAAGTGGTAACCATCTCCGTAAACGAAGTCCTATCCTGTGTTATTACAGATAAGGAAGCCTCTGAAGGATCATTCTCTGTTGGTTATGAAACAACTTTTGAAACCGTAGGAGCCAACGTAAACATTACGATTGAACTCCTCGATACAGACAAATCTGGAGTTGTGGCATACTTGTGGAGAAAAGTACCCGCTTTTCAAGAGTCACAAATGAATCATGTGAATGGAACAATATTTACAAAAACAATTGGTGGACTGACTGTTGGACAGAACATTACCTATGCGGTTAAATTTGCTTATGCCGGCGGTCTTTCTGTAACAAAAGACATGAATTATGTTGTTGGAGACAATTGCAATGGGAGCAATAGCGATGTCGAAGGTCCTACAAACTTTACAGCAAATGTGGGAACCATTGGTTCGCGAACTGTTGAACTACTTTTGCAAGCTGATGATGGTTCTGGATCTGTAGTGTATAATGTTACTTATGGGGATGAGCAAAAAAGTATCACAGGGAATTCGGGAGTTCAGACTTCGCTTGTCATCAACAACTTGTCTCCCGAAACGACCTATGATTTTTCAATCTCAGCCAAAGACATCAGCCAAAATACTGCAAGCAATAATCCGATTGCCCTGCAAGCAACAACCACTGAAGATACCAATACCAACTGCTCGGGGACAGAGATCCAAGCGAGTGAAGGTTCATTTACAACAGGTTATACCTATTCGTTTGTTACAAATGGCTCCAGTGTAACTTTTAATTTTGAACTGTTGGATACCGATAAGTCGGGAGTTGTTGCCTATTTATGGCGAGAATCCCCTTTTTCAGAAACGCCGATGAGTGGCTCAGGGAATTCGTTTAGTATAACTTTAGATGACTTTACGATTGGAGAAATTATCTCTTATGCCTGCAAGTTTGCTTTTGCTGGAGGGATGGCAGTGACCCAATACTTTTCCTATGAAGTTGGGGATGACTGTACCCTTAGTTATGATCAAATGTCTTCATCAAAGCAGGTGTTTGTCTATCCAAACCCTGCCAACAAAGAGGTGTTTGTGTCAGTGAGCCAAGGAAGTATTGATGTATTAGAACTATTCACAATCCATGGGATTAAAATCAAAAAAGTTACAGCTACCGATCGTCTGCAGGTGGATGAACTGGCAAGTGGTTTGTATCTGATAAAAGTCTATCAAAATGGACAACAGTCTTTTCACAGAATAGTTGTTGAATAATACGCATATTGATAGCAACTAAATGCAAGGCATACTTTTCATTTGGTGCTACGCACCTCTGTCGGGGCAACAAGTAGCCCCGCCAGGAATCGAACCTGGATCTAAAGTTTAGGAAACTTCTATTCTATCCGTTGAACTACGGGGCTATTGCAGGGCAAATACCCCAAAAAATAAAAAGTGAACCAGCACAAGATGTGCCGAAAAGGTGTATTCTTTTTCGCGAATCCAATACTGTACGCCCAACTGGATGGGCAAAGCAACCAAAAACCAACCAATATAATTGGACAATGGTGCAACATGCTCGGTAAATGTCCAATAATCGAAAATGGGTGCAACTGGCTCAATCACCAAGTCGATGAGGACCATCAAAACAGCACCCGAAATAGCAGCCAATAGTTTATTGTTTCTAAACAAAGCATCTCCCATTGCACCTGTGATAAAACTCAGCATCACCCAATTGGCGCCAATGAGCACTGGAACGCCAAGGATTTTAACCCCTAGATTTTCGCCATAGGAATAGCTGCCAAAAATCAATCCATAATTCACCCCCAAAATCTCGACCAACATCCCTAGGCTAAAGGCCAAAATCGCAGCTCTTGCCATACGACGGTCAGGGTTTTTAAGGTTGACAAACAACAATACAAGCGTAAAAAACAAATTGATGGGTGTGGTTTGTAAAAAGAACTCTGTGTTACCATACAGTATCCCCAAAGCACCACTGATATGAAACAACCAAATCATACCTACAGAAATTTGAGTGGTACGTTCTTTTGGTATTAAAATATGTATCATTAGTTTTTAACTAGATTAGTAACGATTTTGGCAGATAGTAAGCACAAAGGAATTCCGCCTCCTGGATGAACACTTCCACCACAAAAATACAAGTTTGAAATTTGACGTGAAAAATTGGGATGGCGCAAAAAGGCAGCCATGCGATTGTTACTCGCTGCACCATATAAAGCACCTGTAAACGACGCTGTCTTGTCTGCAATTAGAGGTGGAGTCAATACCCACTCTTCCTCAATGTGATTGGCTAGGTCAACACTAAGGTTTCGATTGAGTTTGTCCAATACCTGCTTTTTGAGTGTTTTGGATAGGGTATCCCAGTCCTGGCCTGTGTCGTGGGGTGCATTGACCATCACAAACCAATTTTCTTTGCCTGCTGGGGCATCGCCATGTACATCTTTAGCAGTGATATTCACATAGACTGTTGGGTCGTCAAAAAGGGTTTTATCCCTAAATATGGCGTCAAACTCTGCTTGATAATTGTCGGAAAAGAAGATGTTGTGCAAGTCCAAGTCAGGAAACGATCTGTCGATCCCCCAATAAAAAATCACTGCCGAGCTCGATCGCTCTTGTTGTAAACTTTTCTCAGGTGCTTTTTGCGTTGGCATCAAATGCCGATAGGTGGGCACCACGTCCATATTGGACACCACCACATTGGCTTTGTGTGTTGTCCCATTGACTCGTATGCCAGTGGCAAGCTGATGTTCAATAACAATTTCCTCCACAGCAGTGTTGAAGTGAAATTGCACCCCCTTGCGTTTGGCAAGAGCAACCAAACTATTGGTGATGTCAACCATTCCTTTTTCGGGAACAAAGGTGCCATAGTGCTGTTCGAGATGCTGGATCAGTGTCATCATCCCTGGTGTTTGGTAGGGGTTGGAGCCATTGTAAGTCGCAAATCGATCATAGAACTGCACCAAATGAGGTTCTTTCAACCGACGCGTATTGACCTTGTGCAGGGTGGTTTCGAGTTCGTACGAAAACAAATGAAGTATCCCTTTCACAGTGGCTTTGTTGAGGTATGTATCTAGTTTGTGTAATGATTTTTCTAAAAAAATAGAAACCGTTCGGTTGTATTTTTTTTGGGCTTGTTCCAAATAGTTTTGCAATTGATGTTTTGGCACACCGAGGGTATTGTCAACTTCCTCCAAAAAACGATTATTATCGCCATAAGCATTGAGTCGAACGCCATCTTCCCAGTAGTATTTACACCCAATTTCTTTGCGCTTGTATTGAAAATGATCACGAGGATTTTCGCCAGCAAGTGTAAAGAGCTCATCGACAAAATGAGGCATCGTAAACAACGAAGGGCCAAAGTCAAATCGATAATCGCCAAGCGTAAAGGAAGATAGTTTGCCTCCTGGATATTCGTTTTTTTCAAAAACCGATACATCATATCCCTGACATGCCAAACGAATAGAAGTCGCAATGCCTGCAATGCCAGAACCGATGATGATTGCCTTATTGCTCATGTGGCTGGATTGATTGTTTCACTGATGATTTCAAATCGATTAAACATATCTTCTTTATACCATTTGCGCTCTCTTGTCTTTTTGACAATCGAGGCGTGTGCTTGTGACTCATATGCAAAAGTACGAATCGCTTGGGCGCTTTCCCATATGCTAAAAGTCGCTTGTTGTACAAAAGGCCACTCGCCTATGCCTTTAAAAAACGCTACGCCTTTGGCTTGTTTTATGGCGCGAGATGCTTGTGGCACATGGCGCCAAAAGTCAAGCAGTCGAGAGGGGTTTAAGGTTGCACGTGTGATGACCCCAATGGGTTTATCCCCCAAAGGTTTTTGTACCTCAAATGGCGACTGACCACTCCACTTGCCGTGAGTGTGTATGGGACGTAGAGAATAGATCCGCTGTTCTGCAGATCGATCAAAAAAGGCCTGCAAAACAGCTGCTTTATCAAAGGCTTTTTCTTTGCACTGCTCATTGTCCCAAACAGTCAGTAATGCATAGGTCGAGAAGTCGGGGCGTAAGCTAAACCCAGCCCCTGCGCCTGTTCCCAACATCTTATAAAACTGTAAACCCTTGCACTGTTGCAAACCAGTATGGGCGCGTTGCATCTGGGTAAATGCCCAAAAACGATGCTTGCTGTATGAAAAAAAATGAAGGTAAACGGCTTGTCTCATCAGCATAAAGATATCATTTATCTGCTTTAGTAGCACTGATTTTTTTGGTTTTAAAAACATATAGAATTTGTAATTTGCAACCCATGAAAAAGATTATTGCCTTTGGAGCGAGTTCATCGATCCATTCCATCAACAAAAAACTGGCAACTTATGCAGCTTCCTGTGTGCCAAATGCCCAAGTAACTATCCTCGATCTCAATGACTATGAGATGCCCATCTTTAGTGTCGATCGACAAAACAATTATGGCTTTCCAGACCTTGCATACGATTTAAAACAATTGCTGACTGGCACAGATGGTATCATCATCTCCTTTGCCGAGCACAATAGTTCCTATGCAGCTGCGTTTAAAAATATCTTTGATTGGATTTCTCGTTTTACAGGTGATATTTGGTACAGCAAACCAATGTTTTTGTTGGCAACCAACAATGGAGAAAGAGGCGGAAAAACTGTTTTGGAACAAGCCCACAATCGAATTGCGAGAAAAAACCCTTTTGATATTCCTCATTTTTCTCTTCCTTATTTTTCAAAAACATTTGACGAACATCAAGGAATCACTGACGATGCATTGAAAACGCAATTCCAAAATGCATTGGCAGTTTTTGTCAAGCAGTTATAAGAGCATCCAAACAGCCATTGCAATCATCAGCGCATTTTCGATAAGTGTGGCTTCTGTCATGGGGAGTTTGAGCACAGATCCCAAACACGCACAATCTATCTCCTTTTTGGACAACAACACCCTGACGACTCCTATGGTGGTGATCCCCAATATCGCTACAGTCAGCCATAGTGCCAACTGAAGTTCCAAACGCATCAAAAACAGAACCCCTAATGACAGTTCCAAAAATGGATACAGCCAAGCATAAAAAGGAATCGCCTTGGCAAGAGGGTCATATCGTCGAAAACTGCTTTGAAATCCTCTGAGATCTAAGTATTTAAAAAACGAAAAGACCACAAAAAAGAGACCCATAAAGTCGGGCAAAACGTCTCTGATGACAAATGTTGGGTAGTGGATGATTAGTGTTCCTCCAATCAAGAATAAAAAAATCAATCCCAAAGGATAAAGTTGTTTGGTTTTTGAAAGTGCAGTTGTAAAGTCTTCCACCAGTGCATACTTGGGTGGCAAGACAGCCTCGATTTCATTCACATTAAAAGACTGTTGATAGCGAACCTCCACAGTGCCTGTTTTAAGGTTGGCTGTAACATCATTTACATTGGGAAGTTGAGCAATGGCATGCTCGACAGAGGCGACACATCCTTCACAGGTCATTCCTTCGATATGGGCAATTTGTTTCATCTTTAAAAATTTGGTGCTGTTCTACAACTATGGTTTAGCTAAGTTGAAGCATGGGTACTTGCACAAGCAGAAGTTCGGCGTCGGTTTTGGTTTTGATCGTAAGCTTATCTGTTTCCCAAACCCCTATGGCATCTCGTCGATAAAGGGTTTGGTGATCAACCTCCACTTCTCCTTCAATGACAATCAAATACACCCCATGTTCAGGGCTTTGTAAAGCATAATCGAAGGATTGGCCTTGATCGGCATCGAGCATATGCATCCATGCATCTTGATGAATCCAAACCCCCTCATCATCGGCAGAGGGAGACAGGATTTGAAAAAATTCATTCTTTTGGTGCAGGCTGCGAATTGGCAGCTGGTCATAACGAGGTGTAACGTTTCGTTTGTTGGGAAACAGCCACAACTGAAACAAATTGATTTCTTTGTCTTGACTATTGTTGTACTCCGAATGCTGTACACCTGTCCCTGCGCTCATCACCTGAATATCGCCTTCACGAATCACTGCCGAATTGCCCATCGAGTCTTTGTGTTCCAAATCGCCTTTGAGTGGGATGGTTACAATTTCCATATTGTCATGTGGATGGGTTCCAAAGCCCATTCCCCCTTGAATTATATCATCATTGAGCACTCTCAATGCTCCAAAATGAAGGCGATCGGGTTGATACCAACTCGCAAAACTAAAACTGTGGCGTGCTTCCAGCCAGCCATGATTGGCATAGCCTCTTGTGTCAGATGGATGAAAAACGGTTTTCATAAAATTTAAACAATTATATCGGGGCAATCATATCTGCTACGATATTCCCAGAAATTAACGCGGGCGGAACACCAGGGCCAGGGACAGTCAGCTGCCCTGTGAAATACAAGTTTTTTACTTTTTTACTTTTGAGTTTTGGGCGCAAGAATGCAGTTTGGGTCAGGGTGTTTGCCATGCCATAGGCATTGCCTTTGTAGGAGTTGTAATCGCTTTTAAAATCCCGCACACAGAAGGATTTGTTGAACAGCACATGTTCCCGAATGGGTTGGTTAGTGAGTTCCTCTATTCGTGAAAGCACGATATTGTAGTACTTGTCTCGCAGCTCTTGCGTGTCTTGCAATCCGGGTGCAATGGGGATCAAAATAAAGCAAGCTTCTTTGCCTTGAGGTGCCATGGTTTCGTCAGAAATCGATGGTAAATTGACATAAAACAAGGGTTCTTTTGGCCATTCGGGTGTGTCGTAAATACTCGATGCGTGTTTGTCAAAATCTACATCAAAAAAGAGGTTGTGATGTTCCAAATCTTTTAATTTTTTATCAATCCCCATATAAAACAAAAGCGATGATGGGGCAAACACCTTTTTCTTCCAATACGACTCGCTATACCCTCGTAGGGATGCTTGCAGCAATCTTTCTGTGTGGTGGTAATCGGCGCCACTGACGATGATGTCTGACTCGTGAATCGTATCCCCAATACGAATACCATTTGCTGTCTTGTTTTTTGTAAGAATCTCACTCACTGGCGCATCTGTATGAAATCGGACACCGAGTTCTTTTGCCAATGATACCATCGCATTCACAATCTGAATCATCCCACCCTTTGGATGCCAAGTCCCCAGTCCAAAATCGGCATAGTTCATAAAGTTGTAAAACGCAGGTGTTTGTTCTGGTTTTGCGCCAAGAAAAAGAACAGGAAATTGGAGAAGTGAGCGCAGTTTTGGGCTTTTAAAATCTCTCTCCACTTGTTTGCGTACGTTGGTGAGAAATAGCCCAACATTTTTGACTGTTACTGGTGTGACCAATTCTAGCGGAGAGACCCCTGGTTTGTACACCAAATCATCGATGGCCACATCGTAATTTCGTTTGGCTTGGTTGAGAAAAGAAATCAATTTTTGACCACTCCCCTTCTCTTCCATTTCAAAGCGATCTGCTATTTTTTCGATGCCGTCAAAAACAGGAAAAACATCGTCTTTTCCAAACACGACTTGATAGCCAGGATCGAGGCGTTCGAGTTTATAATAATCAGATACTTTTTTGCCAAAGCCTTCAAAAAAACGTTCAAATACATCTGGCATCCAGTACCATGAAGGGCCCATATCGAAAGTAAACCCATCTTGTTTGAACTGACGCGCTCGACCACCAATGGTGCTGTTTTTTTCAAAAACCTCAACCTCAAATCCTCTTTTTGCCAAATGACAAGCAGCAGATAGAGAGGAAAACCCAGAACCGATAATGTTAACCTTTTTCATGACCTACAAAAGTAGTGTATATACGACAACTCTCAGCTACTATACATCTTAATATTATGTAATCTGATTAGGCTACATTGTCAATGTTAGCTCATCTCCGTTGATAGAAGTGGTAAAGCAATCCAATTGAGTATTTCCACAATCTGTACTGTAAGTGTTCCCTTGATGATTACATTTAAATGTGCTGTTATTCACCTTAACCCACTGATTTCTTTGTCCATGAGCAGGACACCTGTTTGAGTAAGCCTGTATGTCAGTGCTGGAAATGCGTAAAAACAATGCTTGAATACCAATACCAGATCCATTCATCCAACCACCATCTTCCGCTAAATCAGAAAAATTGGAATGGGTTAAATCAATGGTATATGTTGAACCGTTTTTGGTATAGCCATTATCAGAACTTCCACCATTTCCTGTCGATGTTCCGTTGCCAGTGTCCTCTTCCAAACTGTCAGCAGAGCAAGCCTCTAAAAAACTCACCCCAAAAAAAGCAAACGCCACAGTTGGGCAGACTTCTTTCAAAAATGCTCTTCGATCTTTCATAAATTTTTTTTTTAAATATATATAAAATTATATGGTTTAAAATCTTGACGTTGAAAGCAGTGGTTGAATATCCCTTAAAAAATTGAATATCTTGCACGAATGAAAATGAATCATAAAGCGCTTATCGATCGGCTTGTCTTGCTCCTTTTTCTTTTTTTTGGGGTTTTGCAGGCGCAGATCAACCCCAAAGATGTTGAAATCATTCGCGATAGCTATGGCGTTCCACATATCTATGGGAAAACCGATGCTGATACTGCTTATGGACTGGCATGGGCACACGCTGAAGACAATTTTGTCACCATCCAAAAAGCCTATTTGGCTGGAAATGGAATACTGAGTCAATGGAATGGTAAGAAAGGCATTGGTGCTGATTTTATTGCCCAGTTTATCCAAAGTGAGGAGACAGTCGACCGTTTATACCATACCCTAAGTGATGAATTTATAGCTGTTTTACAAGGCTATGCAGAGGGGCTAAACAGTTTTGCAAAACACAACCCTGATGAGGTTCTTTTATCATCTTTGTTTCCCATCACCCCAAAAAAATTATTGATTTATTCACAGCTGCAACTCTTTTTGTCCAATGAAGGAGATCGATTTGTAGAGGCGATTGTAAGCAATAGAGTGGTGCCCTATAAAAAACCCATTGAGGAAAATGTTCGAGGCTCCAATCTCATCGCTTTAAGCTCACGTAAAACAGGCACAAACGAAAGTTTTTTAGCCATCAATACCCATCAGCCACTTGAAGGGCCTACCTCTTGGTATGAAGCCCATCTGGTGAGTGAAGAAGGGACCAATATCATAGGCGCAACTTTTCCAGGAGCACCATGTATATTGACAGGAGCAAACGAGTATCTAGGTTGGACACATACTGTTAACTACCCCGACAAGACAGATGTATTTCAATTGGAAATGAAAAACAGAACCGCATATATCGTTGATGGAGAGGCACACCAACTCGTGAAGAAAAAAGCAAAAATGTATGTTCGATTTTTGGGTATGCGCATTCCTGTGTCTAAGGTTTTTTACGAAAGTATCTATGGGCCAACACTCAGAAATAAGACCGGCGTATTTGCTGTAAGGACACCCAGCACAACCAATATCAATGCGCTCGAACAGTGGTGGCGCATGAATAAAGCACGCTCATTTTCCGAGTTCTATTCTTATCTGGAGTGGAATGCAATTCCAGGATATAACATTGGCTATGCCGATCGAAATGATACCATTTTTTATATTTCTAATGGTAAAATTCCCAAACGAGATTCAAGTTATGATTGGCAAAAAGTCGTTCCTGGAAATACCAAAAAAACGTTGTGGAACAGCTATTATACCACCCAAGAACTGCCACAAGTCATTGCACCAAAATCGGGCTATGTGTACAACGCCAATCACAGTCCATTTTTCTCAACTGCACCTGATGAAAATCCAAATCCAGATGCGTTTGCAAAAGCCATGAATTATGAAACCTACAACAACAACCGCAGCACACGATTATTCGATTTGCTTTCGGAAAAAGATACATTAACCTATGAATATTTTAAGCGAATCAAATACGACCACAGCTTGCCAACACCATTGAACTATAATTTTGTTGACTTCAACGCTATTTTTGAGATGAACCCAGATGACTATCCCGATGTTGCAGATTTGTTA
>CACIJH010000027.1 GCA_902586905.1 uncultured Bacteroidota bacterium
CCAACTGCAATAGCAGCAAAATCATTTGTATGGCTAAAAGATATATGAGGTCCGTTTAAGAGATATGGCTTGCCATTGTTGGTATAGTGAAGGTTGTTGGGTGAAATGTTTGCAAAGTTGAGTAAAGATCGCACTGCCAAAAACCCCTTACGAGGATTTGTATGCGTGATGGCTTCAAGGCGATTGGCGCAATTTAATCCAAGTGATACATGTTTGATTAACTCCTCCTCACCCTCTGTAATATGCCACACCCATAATTTTGAAAAAGAATTTAGTTGACAGTGTTTGTATATGGGCATTGGTATTTGTAATTTTGTAAAAAAATTGTAGAAAGCAAATATACAACTATGGCAACAAAGGTACTAACGTTTAAAGTCAAAGACATTACCCTTGCAGACTGGGGGCGTAAGGAAATTCAACT
Organism: uncultured Bacteroidota bacterium; assembly: GCA_902586905.1. Classification (GTDB taxonomy): domain Bacteria; phylum Bacteroidota; class Bacteroidia; order Flavobacteriales; family Flavobacteriaceae; genus UBA724. The sequence continues at coordinate 422 of CACIJH010000027.1, forward strand.
TGCAGAAGCAGAGATGCCTGGACTGATGGCGCTGCGCGAGCAATACAAAGAAGAAAAACCCTTGAAAGGTGCCCGCATTGCTGGTTGCCTTCACATGACCATTCAAACAGCTGTGCTTATCGAAACTCTCGTGGATTTGGGAGCAGACGTGACATGGAGTTCATGTAACATTTTCTCCACTCAAGATCATGCCGCTGCTGCCATTGCCGCTGCTGGCATCCCTGTTTATGCGTGGAAAGGGATGAACGAAGAAGAGTTTGATTGGTGTATTGAGCAAACCCTATTTTTTGGGGAAGATCAAAAACCATTGAACATTATTCTCGATGATGGTGGCGATTTGACCAATATGGTATTGGACAGATATCCTGAGCTCGTTTCAGGGATCAAAGGACTTTCGGAAGAAACAACAACAGGAGTTCATCGCTTGTATGAGCGTATGAAAAACGGAACGCTAACGCTTCCAGCAATCAATGTGAATGACTCTGTTACCAAGTCTAAATTTGATAACAAATATGGCTGTAAAGAGAGTGCTGTTGATGCTGTACGTCGTTCAACTGACATTATGCTTGCAGGAAAACGTGTTGTTGTCGCTGGATATGGAGATGTAGGAAAAGGAACTGTTGCCTCTTTTCAAGGTGCGGGAGCCATTGTAACTGTCACTGAAATTGACCCAATTTGTGCACTTCAGGCTTCCATGGATGGATATGAAGTGAAAAAACTTGAAACAGTAATCGCAAATGCAGATATCATTGTAACTGCTACTGGAAACAAAAACATCGTGACTGAGCGTCACTTCCGTGCCATGAAAGACAAAGCAATTGTTTGTAACATTGGACACTTTGACAACGAAATCGACATGGCTTGGCTAAATGAAAATTATGGTCATACCAAAGACGAAATCAAACCACAAGTTGATTTGTACAATGTTGATGGAAATGACATTATTGTATTGGCTGAGGGTCGCCTTGTCAACTTGGGCTGTGCTACTGGTCACCCAAGTTTTGTGATGAGTAATTCATTCACCAACCAAGTACTAGCGCAGATTGAGTTGTGGAAACACAGCGATCGCTACGAAAACAAAGTCTATATGTTACCCAAGCACTTAGATGAGCAGGTCGCTCGTTTGCACCTAGAAAAATTGGGTGTTGAACTTGAAGAACTTGAAAAAGAACAAGCCAGCTATATTGGCGTTAAAGTTGAAGGGCCATACAAGCCAGAGTATTATCGATACTAATCAGCTGTTCTGATAGGAAAACACAAAACCGAGACAATGTCTCGGTTTTTTTATTCTCAAACAATTTCAAACAAAAAACCCTTTGCAATCGCAAAGGGTTTTCAAATAAGTTTTAATTTAGGTCTTAAGCGTTAGGCTCAACAGACACATAAGATCGATTATCTTTCTTTTTGGTAAACTTCACTACACCATCCACTTTGGCGTGTAGTGTATGATCTTTACCTAAGTAAACGTTTTCGCCAGGATGGTGTTTTGTACCACGTTGACGTACAATAATATTACCTGCGATGGCGGGCTGACCACCAAAAATCTTTACGCCCAAGCGCTTCGATTCTGATTCTCTTCCGTTTTTCGAGCTACCTACTCCTTTTTTGTGTGCCATGGTATATTTTATTTAGCGGATAATGCCGCAATTAGTTCTGCTTTTTTCAAACTCGTATATCCAGAAATCCCAGCTTCTTTTGCCATTGCTTTGAGCTCAGCAACTGTCTTAGTACTCAAGTCTTTTCGTTTTGCAGCAGCTTTTTTAGGAGCTGCTTTAGCAGTTTCCTTTTTTGCAGCAGGCTTGGCCTTTACAGCTTCTTTTTCAGCTTTGGAAGCAGGTGCTGCTTTCTTCTTGGCAGAAGTGCCGATGGATTCGATAACGATTTCAGTAAGTGACTGTCGATGTCCGTTTTTGACTCGATAACCCTTACGTCGCTTTTTCTTAAACACGATGACCTTGTCATCTTTTAGGTGTTTGACCACTTTTACCTCTACAGAAGCATTGGCGATAGCAGGGGCGCCTACAGTAACTTTTCCACCGTCGTCCAACAACAAAACCTGATCAAAAGAAACTTTTGTACCGGTTTTAGCGTCCAAACGATGTACGTATACTTTTTGGTCTTTTGCAACTTTAAATTGCTGCCCAGCTATATCTACGATTGCGTACATTTATATTTTATTTTTGCTTTTAAGCGGGTGCAAATATAGTTTTTTATCTCTATTCCATCAAATATATATTGTGTTATTATGATTTGTTTTGTAAAATTGCAATAAATAATTAATCAATGAACAAAAATACCTTTCTGTCTTTGATGGTCTCACTGTTTTTTGTAGTGAGTCAAGCACAAAATCTCAATGAATCAATCCCTGTATCTTCAGAAGTTGAGATTGGTCAACTAGATAATGGGCTTACGTACTATCTGCAAAACAATCAAAAACCAGATGACATTGTAGAACTTCGAATGGTCGTAAACACAGGATCGGTTATGGAAGATGATGATCAGCTTGGGTTGGCGCATTTTCTAGAACACATGGCATTCAATGGCACCAAAAGCTTTGAAAAAAATGATATCATCTCTTATCTACAGTCCATTGGAGTTGAGTTTGGTGCTGACTTAAATGCCTATACTAGCTTTGACGAAACAGTCTATATACTACCCATTCCATCCGAAAATTTTGAGGATATAGATAAAGGATTCCAAATCCTTAAAGAAATGATTTTCGATATGACACTTTATCCAGAAGATATTGACGCTGAACGAGGGGTAGTCGCCGAAGAATATCGAACCACTTTGGGAGCACAGTGGAGAATGATTAAAAAATACCTCCCAGAAATGATGTATGGATCTAAGTATGCCGAAAGATTACCCATTGGCACAAAAGAGAGCATTGAAACATTTTCATATGAAAGCCTTCAACGTTTTTATAAAGATTGGTATCGACCAGATTTAATGGCGCTGATTGTTGTTGGTGATATCGAAGTAGATAAAATGAAAGAGTTGGTAACCAAATATTTTGAGGATGTGCCTAAGCCCCCGAATCCTAGGGAACGAGTGGTTTATTCACTACCCAACCATTCCGATATAAAAATATCATCTGTAAGTGACGAAGAAGCTTTTGTGAATACTGTCCAAATCATGTACAAGGACTTGGAAGATACCGCACCAATGACAACTGTTGAGGATTATAAATCCTATTTGATTGATCGCTTGTTTTCCAGCATGATCAATGCTCGACTCGACGAACTTGCAACGAGCAGCAAGCCTCCTTTTCTGAATGCTTATTCTTCGTATACAGATGGGTATGCAAGAACAAAAAAGATGTATAGCTCCAATGCCACCTCAACAAATAAAGAAAGCCTTCCGACCACTATCAAAGCGATTTTAACTGAGAATAAAAGAGTATCGGAACATGGTTTTTTGCAATCTGAACTCGATAGAGCCAAGCAAAATATTTTGACCTCTTTAGAAAATCAAGTGAAGGAAAAAGGAAAGCAAAACAGTGGTCAATTGGTCAGTCAATACATCCGACATTTTCTCCAAAGCGAACCCATCCCCGGAATTGAATGGGAATATGAAACTGCCAAGAATCTTTTTGATGAAATCAAATTAGAAGAAGTGAGCTCTAGAATTAATGATTACGTACATCCAGAAAACATGGTGGTAGTCGTTCAGCAAAAAGAAGAAGAAGGGGAAGATATCTTCGGTGATGAATCTATTCTAGATATCATGAAAGAGATTGAAAGTACCCAAGTTACTGCCTATCAAGAAAGTGAACTTCGAAATGATCTTATTGAAGTTATCCCTGAAGCTGGATCAATTGTTTCTAAAGATTATGACGAAAAACTTGATGTCACAAGATTGGTATTGAGTAATGGTGTAAAAGTGACCTACAAACAAACCGATTTTAAGAACGATCAGATATTGTTTAGTGCCTACAGTAAAGGTGGATCAAGCCTATTGAGTAATGATGATCTCAAGCCTATCGAGATTGCTTTGCAACTCAACGCCAATGCGCAAGCTGGTTATGGCGGCCTTTCGGTATCTGACCTTGAAAAGCTGATGAGTGGAAATACAGCATCGGTTAGTTCATCAGTGGGGCAGTATTCAGAGACTTTGAGTGGAAACAGTACGCCAAAAGATATCAGCTCACTTTTACAAATGATTTACCTTCATCACACTGCTTTGAATAAAAATGCCGATTTTTTTAATGCATTCATAAACAATGTGAAAGGTTTTTATAAAGGGATACTCTCCAACCCTGAATATTATTTTCAGATTGCTGTTGATGAAGAAAAAAATATTGGTAACGATCGCTATTTAGGTTTCCCTGGAGATGAAGATTTTAACGCAATCAATTATGACAAAACCTATGATTTTCATGTCTCTCGCTTTGCCGATGCCAACGATTTTTCCTATTATTTTGTAGGTAATTTTGATCCTGATGTTCTTGAAAAATTAGTTGAAACTTATCTTGGATCGCTCCCTGCAACTGATGATAAAGACGAGATTGTCGTGCCTGAATTTAGGTCGAAAGATGTTTTCAATGAATTTATCGTTGAAAAAGGAACAGACCCAAAAAGTTTTGTCAATATCAATTGGATTGAAGATGTCGCATATGACAGGGGCATAAGCATAGCGGCAAGTGCCTTATCTGATGTTGTTACAAACAAGTTGATTGAAAAACTTCGAGAAGACGAGAGTGGTGTGTATGGTGTCGGCGCAAGATCAAGCTTTAGAGAAATCCCCTACCCTCAGCTTTCGTTTTCCATTGTATTTCCATGTGGTCCTGAAAAAGCAAAAGATCTCATCAACTTTTCGCTTGAACTTCTTGAGGATATCAAAAAGAATGGTATTTCTGATGAAGATTTGGAAAAAGTCAAAGAGTCTAGAAGGGTAGATTATAAAGAAAATATAGAGCAAAACAGTTACTGGCTAAGTTACTTGAGCAACACAGATCGAAACAATAGAGATCCTTATCGTCTGTATAACTATCTTGATGTTATAGATGCATTAACGACTGAAGATTTACAAAACGTTGCACTACAGTACCTTGATGAAAACTATTTTCTTGCCATTTTATATCCAGAAGAAGTCGAGGAAAAAGTGGTTGAAGAAGTCGAAAATGATATTACCTCCACAACAGTCATTACCAATTATATCAATGCAATAGGTGGATTTGATACAATCAATTCCATCAACTCACTGGAGCTAAGTTACAGTGCAAACTTTATGGGCAATGCCCTAGAAGCCACCTCAATTAACACTGCTGATGAGCAAAAACAAATCATCAAAATGGGTGGAAATGTATTGGCAACTGTAACTGTGAATGCCAGTGGAGCAAAAGTTGAACAAATGGGCAATAGTATGGATCTTCCACCAGAAATGGCAGCAGATATGCAAGCTGTTATTGGAATTGTTCCTGAACTCAAGATGATGGAAAATGAGAATGTGACTCTCACAGGTATTGAAGAAGTTGATGGTCAGAAAGCTTATGCAGTCCAAATGAAAGGGCAAAGCACGACGACTACAACCTATTATGCAGTAGAATCAGGTCTAAAACTCAAACAAACAACTGTTACTGAAATGATGGGGCAAACCCAAACTCAAGAAACAACCTATGGGAACTATAAAAGCTTTGGAGGTTTGCTAATTCCTACGACGACAACAGTGCCTCTAGGTCCACAGGCAGTTGATGCCACTATCGGAGATGTTAAAATCAATGGAGAAACAGTTAGTGCTGAATAAAATTTTTTTCAAAAAAAGAAAAGCGGCTTAGGCCGCTTTTTTTGTGTGTGATAAATAAACCCCTAGAAGAATTACAGCAGCTGACAGCAATTGAAATTGTGTGATTACCTCACCATCATAAACTCCCCAAAATAAAGCAACGACAGGAAGGGTATAGGTGACAGAGGAGGCAAACACTGCTGAGGTGATTTTTACAAATTTATTAAAGAGGTATTTGGCAAAGGCACTGCCCGCCAATGCGAGGATTGTGATGTAGCCAATGGCAGGATAAATCTCAGGATGCGAAAAGGTTTGTGCAGTAAAAAAGTCAGAAAATATTAGTACAACCAATGCTGCAGGTGCCATAAATACAAAGTTTCCCAATGTGATTGCCATGACTCCGACTTGCGCCAAGTGAGTCTTGATAAAATGAATATTGATCGCATAACAGCATGAGGCAGCAAAAATCAAAATGGTATACAACGGATTGATATTTGATGCTGTGTGAATCCCTCCCCAAATGAGGCCAACCGATCCTATGAGTCCAATTCCAACGCCAAAAAATTGATTTCTCTGGATTTTAACATGAAAAAACAACAACCCAAAAATAAGCGTGAGCAAAGGAGTTAGGGCATTTAGAATCGCAGCAATGGCAGAATCGATATATTGTTGGGCAAAGGCAAATAGAAAGGCTGGGAAAAAAGTGCCGACATAGCCAGTAATGGCAAGCCATTTCCAATGATACTTCGATAGTGATTGCAACGACGAATACCCTACCAAAAACAAAGCAACTGTGGTAATCAAAAGGCGAAGGCTTCCCAACTGAAGTGGACTTAATGCAACCAACCCCCATTTGATGAGAATGTACGAGCTGCCCCATACCACCGAAAGTGTGGCGAGATATATCCATTTAAGGGATTGAATCTTCATAGCTTTACTGAACAAAGGTGGGAAATGTTTTAAGATTAATTAGTACATTTACACAATAAATCATCCGCATGAAATCATTACTATTTTCACTAACGAGTTTGCTTTTTCTTATTGGATGTACCCAACAACCAAAGCCAGAAATCAAAGTTGTAGCTGCAACGACTAACATTGCAGAGAATGTAGTTGACGCCAATCTGTCTGAGGCCTCATTTTCTATTGCCGGCATGATGTGTAAAATGGGTTGTGCCAAAACAATCGAAAACAATTTGAGCAAGATGGAGGGTGTACAAATGGCATCTGTGGATTTCGAAACCTCAATTGCTACTGTACTCTATAATGCCTCTATTTTGAAAACCGACGACTTGGCACTGACAGTGATCAATACTGGCGATGCATACACAGTGTCAAACATGTCATCTGCATCAAATAAAAAATCAGGTTGCTGCGCGAAGGGTACCTGCAAAAAAGAAACTTGCGCAAAAAAGAAGATTTAACGCCAAGTCAAGCTCTCTGTCAATTGTCGTAAATCATTTTTGATATACTGTACTGCAGGGTATAAAGAGTCATAATTGGGCGTTGCAGAAAAAAACAATAAGCCAGAAATAAAATGATTTTTTTGATCTGTAACCATATAATGTAGGTTGGATGGTGCATTTGCAGTGATTTCAAAAAATCGTCCATATTTCTGCTGCTCTGTACTTTCATAGCTACTTTCTTGAATCCGTGCTTGCTGTCTCGTGTGATCGATGAGACGATCATTAAAATCCTTAATCAAATCATCTATATTGTGCTGTTGAAGGTCAAAATAACTCATATATACTTTTGCTTTCATCGATGGATATGACAAGGAAAAAAAGCAATCGGACTGCAAATCAATTGATGAAAGAGAATTGATATCAAAATCGAATGGGCAATCTGAGACAATGGCTTGGTAATTTGGTGTGGGATAATCCAATGCTAACATCCCACTTGGTTTGGGCATGGGTGTATGACAACCTATAATAAATAATAAAACAATGAGTTTTTTCACAAAAATGATCTTACTTATGGTTTGTCACCTTGAGTTGTTTGATTCGTTTTCGATCAGTTGCTTCTACTACAAAAGTACAATTGGCAAAAGAAAAAGAAGTTTTTGCTTTTGGGAAATACCCTAGGTATTCAAGAACAAATCCAGCTAAGGTTTCAGACTCACCTTTCATGTTTTCAAAAGGCTCTAAATCCCTTATTGAAAGTATTCTGTAAAAATCCTTGAGGTAGGTTTTTCCCTCCAAAACAAAAGTGTTTTCATCTATCTTTGAGAACATAAGGTCGTCATCGTCAAACTCATCGCTGATCTCGCCAACAATTTCTTCAATAACGTCTTCAAGAGAAACAACACCTGAAGTTCCGCCATATTCATCAACAACCACCGCCAAATGAATCCGTTTTGATTGAAACTCTACAAGCAAATCATCCAATTTTTTATTCTCAGGAACAAAATACGGCTCTCGAAGAAGGGATACCCAATCAAAATTTTTAAGTTGAATATGGGGCAGTAAATCTTTGATATACAATACCCCAGAAATCGTATCGATCTTTTCATTATATACAGGAACTCTCGAATACCCTTTTTCAACGACTTTCTCCAAAACATCTTTAAAAGACTCCTCTTGGTTGAGTGCAAATACATCTATTCGGGGTCTCATGACTTGTTTGACGTCAAAATTTCCAAAGTTGACGATTCCTTCCAAAAGTTTTTGTTCTTCATTGGAAGTGGCAGAATCTTCTGTCATTTCAAGTGCTTTTGACAGCTGGTCAACAGAGAAGTCTGAGGTGCGCTTCTGTAATCTTTTTTGAAAAAAATATGTGAATTTACTAAGGGGGACAGCGAGAAAAAACAACAAATATCGATCGATGACAAATAAAGGAAGTGCCATCAATAGCGCAAAGGATTCGGCATTTCGATTGGCATATACCTTGGGTATAATATCACCAAAAATCAATATAAATGCAGCGACAAAACCAACCTCAACAAGCAAGGTGAGCCAGGGGTATGGAATACCCGAAAATAGTGCATGGTTCATGCTTGCAAAAAGCATGACGATAGAGATGTTTATGAGATTATTGAGAATCAAAATCGTTGCCAGTAATCGCTGTGGATTCTGGCGAAGTTTAGCCATTAATCTATTTGTCCTTTGAGAATGATTGGTGGCAGCTTTGAGTGTGGCTGGAGAAAGTGCAAAAAAAGCAACTTCTGATCCCGACGTTAATCCAGAACTGATTAGAAGAAGGAAAAGAAGTGTGAATCGAAGCAATAGATCTATGTCGATTCCATCAGCAATAAAGACAAGTATTGTCAACAAGTGGGGTTCATATTAGAATGGGAGATCGTCGTCACCATCTACAGGTGAATTTTGTTCTTGTGGGGTTGAGTCTTTTGGGCGGTTGCTTAAAAACGTAAATTCATCCACATGAATTTCGGTACTGTATCGTGGGTTGCCGTCATCACCTTGCCACTTGCGTGTTTTAATTCGTCCTTCAACAAAAAGCTTGTCCCCTTTGTTGAGGTACTTTTCGCAGGTTTCAGCTGCTTTATTTCTCAAAACAATGTTGTGCCACTCGGTATTGGTCACTTGCTCCCCTGTTTGCTTGTTTGTATAGCTTTCATTTGTTGCCAATGGAAAACGACCAATACAGCCCCCATTGTCAAAATAGCGCAATTTGACTTCATCACCAAGATGACCAATTAGCATAACCTTATTTAAAGTACCACTCATAACTATGTTTCTACCAAAAATAAGCTAATCGAAAAACTTGTGCAAGAATCGTTCAATCAGTCTCGACACTGGATAATCGGTCAGCTTTGCAGTTGAGATGCTTTTGTGGGGAACAGCAGCTGTTGGTGCAATCCAAAAACTGGCATAAATATGTTGATGTGTCAATTGATGTACCCAGGGTTTGGGGTTGAAAAGATAGAGTTCGTCAGACAAAGCCCATGCTGGCAATTGTTGCTGTTGACTCACGTTTTTTGCAGTCAAAGGGCTCTTGGATTCTTTCAGAGGGAATTGGTAAAGATGTTGCCAAATATCTTTTTCTTTTCTTTGAATAAGTGCTGTTTTGTTGTTGGGAAGCAAAGGAACGATATAATTAAAATATCGTTTTTTAATCTTTATATTTTTTTCCTTGTAAGGATAGTCACTCACCTTGTTGGTTTGTCGTGCAACACAAGATTGATTCAAAATGCATTGATGACAGTTTGGGGATTTGGGTGTGCACTGCATGGCACCAAATTCCATAATTGCCTGATTGTAATTTCCTGGTTGATTAGCGTCTAGCAAATCGTTGGCAAGGGTTTCAAATTGTTTTTTTGATTGATGTTGATCAATAGGGGTCTTGATTCCAAAAAAACGAGACAACACTCGATATACATTAGCATCAACAACAGCATGCGGTTGGTGATAACAAATTGACGAGATAGCAGCAGCAGTGTAGGGCCCAACACCAGGCAGAGCAAGCAAGTCCTTATAGGTTGTTGGAAAAATTCCATCCATGCTATTGGCAACTAAAATAGCAGTCTTGTGTAGGTTGCGAGCTCTGCTGTAATACCCCAATCCTTGCCAGAGTTTTAATACTTTTTCTTCGCTGGCGGCAGCCAATAGATGAACGTTGGGAAAGGTTGTGGTGAATGTATTAAAATACGATTCGCCATAGGCTACACGAGTCTGTTGAAGGATAATTTCGGAAAGCCAAACTCTGTAAGGTTCATTGTCATGACGCCAAGGCAAATCCCTTTTATTTTCAGAATACCATTGTTGTATTTTGATCGAAAAATAATCGTTTGCTGACATTGTGTGCAAGATATTTAATTTATACCCTGATAAGCAAGAAATTTACTCAATTATAATTTATATATTTGCTCACCATAAAAATTATAATAAACCAAAACCAAATAGTATGACAAAAGCAGATATTGTCACCAAAATTTCGGATCGTCTTGGCGTTGAAAAAATAGAAACGCAAGCAATTATAGAGCAATTTATGAAAGAAGTTAAAAATTCTCTAGAAACAGGAGAAAATGTATATCTAAGAGGTTTTGGAAGTTTTATAATAAAGACACGTGCTGAAAAAAAAGGTAGAAACATATCCAAAAATGTTACTATTTCGATTCCGGCACAAAATATTCCGGCTTTTAAGCCTGCCAAAGTTTTTGTCGATCGAATTAAGGAAAAGGTAAAAGTATCTTAGTTAATTAATATTTAAACACACACTATGCCAAGTGGTAAAAAAAGAAAAAGGCACAAGGTAGCCACGCACAAGCGCAAAAAAAGAAGTCGCGCAAATAGACATAAAAAGAAAGCGTAAGTTACAGTGCCGCATTGCCCAACACGATCTTTGACATGAGATGATTTTCGGCCTTTGACTGCCAAAAATCATTTCCCCGACGCACACAAATCCTGTGCAAAATTTTGTTTAATCCCTCCCTCGGATTTTATAATTCGAAGGAACTAAATCATCATTATGAGTAAAGAACTAATCATTCGTTCAAAATCCTCATCTGTAGATTTTGCCTTGCTTAAGGACGGGAAATTGATCGAATATCAAAAGGAAGTTGGCACAAATAAATTTCACGTTGGTGATGTTTTTCTTGCTAAGATTAAAAAAATACTTCCTGGGCTGAATGCTGCATTTGTCAATGTAGGTTATGAAAAAGATGCGTTTTTGCATTATCATGATCTAGGACCTAGAGTACGCAGTTTTCTTAAATTCATCAAAGGTGTAAGCACAGGTAAAGTGAAAGATTTTTCTCTAAAAAAGTTTGCTTTGGAACCCGAAATTCACAAAGACGGGGCAATTGCAGACGCAGTTCAATCTAACCAATCTGTATTGGTTCAAATCATCAAAGAACCGATTTCAACCAAAGGACCAAGAATTAGTTCTGAGTTGTCCTTGGCTGGTCGATATTTGGTGTTGATTCCATTTTCAGATCGTGTTTCTATCTCTCAAAAAATACCAACGAGAGAAGAAAAAACACGCCTTAAAAAATTGGTGCTTAGTATCAAACCTAAGGGGTTTGGTGTGATCGTTCGTACAGTCGCTCATGAAAAAAAAGTGGCAGAGCTCGATCGAGATATGCAACAACTTCACAAACGTTGGTTAGAACTTTGCAAATCAATAAAAAAAGCCGACTACCCTTCAAGAGTATTGAGTGAACTCAATCGTGCTTCGAGCATATTGCGAGATATTTTTGATGACAGCTTCACAGGAATCCACGTCGATGACAAAAAGATGGTGGGAGAAGTGAAAGATTATTTGGATCAAATCGCTCCTGATAAAAAGTCGATTGTAAAGCAATTCAAGTCCGAAACACCCATTTTTGAGCGTTTTGGAGTTGAGCGACAAATCAAATCTTCGTTTGGTCGCACAGTTTCAATGAGTCGTGGTGCTTATCTGATTATCGAGCATACTGAAGCACTCCACGTCATTGATGTCAATAGTGGAAATCGCTCAAACAAGGCTAAAAATCAAGAAGATACTGCACTCGAAGTGAACCTTATTGCTGCAACTGAAATTGCAAGGCAATTGCGTTTACGTGATATGGGTGGTATTATTGTTATTGATTTTATCGATATGATTCGATCTGAAAATCGGAGAAAACTCTTTGATCACTTCCGAGAGGAAATGAACTCAGACAGAGCTAAACACAAAATTCTTCCACCGAGTAAAATTGGTCTTATTCAAATGACTCGTCAGCGTGTGAGACCAGAAATGGAGATCAAAACCATGGAACCCAACCCCAATAAGGATGGTGAAGTGGAAGCTCCTATTGTTCTGCTCGATCGAATCGAGGCAGACTTGGAGAAAATTGTCAATCATCCAAAGCACAGCAATAAGAAAATACGCTTGCATGCGCATCCTTTTGTTGCTGCTTATTTGATGCAAGGAGTGAAATCTGTTCGTTTTCATTGGTATCTAAAGCATAAAAAGTGGATAAAAGTTATTCCACGCGATGCTTACACCTATCTACACTACCGTTTTTTTGATAATAATGGTAAAGTAATTCATA
>CACIJH010000028.1 GCA_902586905.1 uncultured Bacteroidota bacterium
TTAGTTGCACAAAACAGTGTTAATGGTCTAGTTACATCTGAAGATGGAATTCCTCTTGCAGGTGCAACGATCGTCAATACATCCACAAACGATGCAGTTGTTTCTGATTTTGATGGAAACTACACAATAAATGCATCATTGGGCGATGTCATTTCCTACAGCTACGTTGGATATCAATCGCAAGAAGTAAAAATTCGTTCGAACTTTTCAATTGACATTCAGCTTGTTTCAAGTAATAAACTTGACGAGGTGGTTGTTTTAGGTTTTGAAAAGAAAGTTAGGTCTGAAATTACTGCTGCAGTTTCAACTGTAAACACGCAAGAATTAACCAACCTTAATACTTCAACATCTATTTCAAACATGCTTCAAGGTAAAGCTGCTGGTGTTCAGGTTATAGCAACAAATGGTAAGCCTGGTTCAGGTGCATATGTTCGTATTCGAGGAATTGGATCTATTACAGCTGGAAGCGCCCCCCTATATATTATTGACGGAGTGCAAGCACCAGGAACTCAAAATATAAATCCTTTTGATATTGAGTCTGTTTCTGTCCTTAAAGATGCTGCTTCATCAGCAATTTTTGGATCCAGAGCTGCCAATGGTGTAATTATCATTACAACCAAACGTGGTCAAAAGAACAAAAGAGCAACTATCGAATTCACTTCTAGATTTGGTTATACTTCACAAACCAAAGAACATGGGTTTAGAATGATGAATAGTGCTGAAAAACTACAGTACGAGAGAGAATTAGGCTTACTTGGATTTGTACCTGCACAAGCTCAATTAGGGTACACATCTACCCTTGAAGATTACAACAGGCTTGCTGCTATCAACTTTGACTGGAAAGATGCACTTCTAAGAGATGGACAGGTAGTTACAAATCAAATATCTGTCTCAGGTGGAGAAGAAAATTTCCAATACTACCTAAGCGCAAGTGAGGAAAAAAATGAAGGTATAATTGACCAAGTAACTGGTTTCCAACGCCAATCTGCAAGATTAAATGTTGATTATCAGGCAAAAGATTGGCTCAATATTGGGGTTAATGTTTCTGTTGCTGATACTCGTTCTGACGAGCCAAGAGACAGGTATAATCTTCAAAGCCCTATATATGCAGCCTACACCACACTTCCTTATGAAACAGAATATTTGAGAGACAACAATGGTGATTTTATATTGGACGATAATGGTCAAAAACAATATAATTTCGTTGGCTTTGGTTGGAGTATAACTGAAGCTTTAGCGAACAACCCAGAGTTTGAGGGTCGTACTACATTGTTAGCAAATGTTTTCTTGGAAACTACAATTACTGATAAGTTGTCCAACACTACCAACTTTGGTATAAACAATCAAAAGTTCAGAAGAGAGTATTATTATAAACCTGGTTCTCGGTTAGACAGTTTTGTTGGAGATGCAAATGCTCCAGGTGGGAAGACCGACAATGGCTCGTTCTTCACTAGTTACAATATAAGTAATGTTACGAAATATAGCAACAGTGTCGGAGATCATAACTTTTCAGTCTCAGGCCTATTTGAGTTTGCTAAGGATACTTCAAGAACATATTCCTTGGAGAGTATTGGTTTTGCCTCTGGTGATTTATCAGTTCAAAGTGTTGCAGCTGAGGCCATTGATGCAAGTACTGGATTATTTGAAAGAACATTACTATCTTACGGTGGGTTTTTAGATTACAATTTTGATAGTAAGTATCTATTCACAAGTTCACTTAGATACGATCAATCCTCAGTCTTTGGTCGTGAAAATAGAGGTGGTGCATTTTGGTCTACAAGTGCTGCGTGGAATTTAGCTAAAGAGGATTTTATGGAAGGGCTTCCTTTTGATGAATTGAAATTAAGAGCTTCTGCAGGAGTTGGTGGTAACCAAGCTGGTATTGGCTCATACGAGTCTCTGGCTGTTATTGGGTTTGGTAGTTTTAATTCTCAATCCACTGCTGCACCTACTGACAATGGTAATCCTGATCTTAAATTCGAGGAAAATTACACATATGATATTGGACTTGAATTTACAATGTTTGATGACCGACTTAGAGGTGCCTTTGATTACTACAAAAAAGTCACTTCTGACTTATTGCTAGACAAACCATTATTGTCATTAGGTGGTGAGCCAGATGGAAGCATCCTAAGTAATGTCGGTGAGATGGTCAACAAAGGAATTGAGCTTGAACTTGATTATGATGTGATCAGGTCAAATGATTTATATGTAAATGTTTCTGCTACATTTGGAACTGTGGACAATGAAGTGACTCGATTGGTTCCTTCCACAACATACCCTGAAGGTGCTGAAATTGATTGGGGATCGGGTGTATATATAAAACCAGGAGAGGAGTATGCGACATTTAAACTAGTACGATGGGCTGGAGTCAACCCTGCGAATGGTCAGCCTCTTTGGTATGATAAGGATGGCAATATAACTGCCACTTACTCTAGTGATGATGAAGTATATCTTTCTGGCAAATCTCCCTTGGCTGATATGGATGGTGGTTTAAATCTATTTGCAAGCTACAAAGGATTTGATTTTTCAGTAGATTTTTATGGGAAAGCAGGTGGATACAGTCTTTCGTACAACACTAGAGACATGCTTGATCCTTCTAATATTGGTGACAACATGGCTGTTGAAGCATTTAATTACTGGAAAAAGCCAGGAGACGTAAATGTTCAACCAGCAGCAAAATACACTGATGCTTCTGAAACTTCTACAAGATATCTTTACAAAACAGACTACATCAGACTACGTAACCTAAATTTTGGTTACACAATTCCTACTTCCATTATAGAGCCAGTTGGCTTAGACAATGTTAGGGTTTACATGACCGGGCAAAACTTATGGACTTATGCCCCACACTATGTTGGGTTAGACCCAGAAGTAGGTGTTGGTGTTGGTGAATCTTCTGATGGTGAGTTTGGTACTTTTTCAATTTTTGGACTTCCAATTTTGAAAAGCTTACAATTTGGAATCGATATTAAATTTTAATTAAAAAAAAATGAAAAAATCACTTTATTTATTTGGACTATTATTTTTTGTAGCTTTTGGCTTTACATCATGTGATGATGAGCTTGAACAGCTACCGAATGATGCTTTCGCGCCTGAAAGCTTTTACAAAACAACACAAGATTTTGAATTTGCAACTCGAGCTCTATATTCTGGACTCTTCTCTGGATCATACTATGGAGGTTCATTATTGAGTAGACCAGATATTGTAACCGATAATGTCATTGTAGCTCAAGAGGGAAGAAAATCAAATTTATCTTTCTATGAGTGGAGATATAAGTCAAATTCTGCATGGAATATGATGGGGTCTGCATATGTTGTGATTAACAGAGCAAATCAGATCATTGATAAAGCTGTAAATCTCCCTGACGGTGACTTAAAAAATAACTTTTTAGGTGAGGCACATGCTGTGAGAGCTCTAGCTCACTTTGATTTGTTAAGAGTTTATTCTAAAGTGTCTGATCCTTCTTCACTTGGAATGCCTTACGTAACTGTTTTAGATCCAACATACGAGGCGCCTCGGCCTACTGTTGCTGAAACTATGGCGAGTATTATTTCTGATCTGAATGATGCTGAAGGATTGGTTGGTAGTGGCGATACAAAATCGAGGTTTACCAAAAATGCTGTAAATGCTTTATTGTCAAGGGTTCACCTATACAATAAAGATTACACAGCTGCCATTGCTGCTGCAAACAAGGTAACAACTCCAATTGCAGCCCGAGCAACTTTCCCACAAGTTTGGACTGACTCATCAACTGATGGAATTATCCTTAAACTTGATCAAAATGCATCTATAGACGATATCGGTGTTGGAATTGAGTGGAGTCAATCATCATCCTCAGGAATTATCCCTGAATATGTTTGGTCATATGAGTTCGCTTCTTCTTTAGATGCCACTGACATACGACTTACTGCATACAATGATAATATTGCTGACTCTAAGGGTAATATATACAATGCCATTATTAAAATGTATGGTGAAGCTGGTCAGCAAAACGGCTCAGTTGATGCGAAAGTTTTGAGAGCAGCAGAAGTTGCTTTGAATAAAGCAGAGGCAATGTACTTTAGCAATGATGAAGCAGGGGCTCTTGCTGCATTAGATGCACTCCGTGTTGAAAGATATAGTTCTTTCACTTCTGGAAACGAATCTGGACAAGCACTAATTGAAGCTATTCAATATGAAAGAAGAGTAGAGTTAGCAGCTGAGGGACACAGACTTTTTGACTTGAGAAGATGGGGATTGGGAATTACACGGTCTGCAACAGAAGGTGAGTTTTTTGATGGTACGGGAACACCTGCTATCCAAACTGCTAGATCTCTATCCGCTGGAGATTATAGGATGGTTTTCCCTATTCCTTTAAGTCAAATTAATATTTATTCTGACTTTCAACAAAATCCTGAATATTAAAAAAATGAAAATTATGAACAATATAAGATTATTATTAGCTCTTTTCATCACTACTTCCTTTTTGGTTAGTTGTGAAGAAGAAGCCTACAGAGATGCTTACACAGGAAGTGAAGTCATTTATTTTGAAAATTCTACTGCAGATTTCTTTGTGAAGAACAATACTTCGACTGTTGATATTAAAGTAATTTCAACAACAAAGTCTTCAAGTGACCGAACATTTGAAGTCGAAATTGATACTGAAAACTCAACTTCAAGTGGTGATGCTTCCCTTGCTAACAATTCATTTACGATTCCTGCGAATAGTTACGAAGGAATGATTACTATTAATGGTAACTTCGACAATGCTGTCGAAATTGGTACAAAGTTGGTTTTAAATTTAAAATCAGGTGCGAGCGCTGTTGACAACATGTCTGCAACAGGAACTTCAATCACTGTAAATGTTTATAAGCTTTGTGAATCAAACCTTGCTGGTGAATACGTTATGACTACACTTTTTGGATATCACGACTTTTTACCAGATTTTAATCCAAGCATAATTTCTGTTGAGCTTGTAGCTGTTACTGAAAATACTTATGAAATCGTTGGGGATTTTACTGGAGGATTATGGGGTGATTTATATGCTGGTGCATATGGTACGTCTGCTAGGTCTGTTGTAATTTCTGATATCTGTAACGTGATTTCATGGGATCAAACAACTTCTGATCAATTTGGTGGAAACATAACTTATGGAGATTCTGAAAGTTATTATGACCCTTCAACAGGAAATATTATTATTTCATGGACCTGTACAGCTTACGGAGAAACTGGAGTTTCAACTTACACACCTAAAAACTAACATAAATGAAAAATTTATTTTACACAATTTTATCTGCTCTTTTCATTTTCAGCATCACAAGTTGTGAGCCTGACACTGGAGATGAGTCATACATGGATAATCGTGAAACTATTGCTGGTTTCACAGCTTCGTCAGCGACTATTTTTGCAACCGCTGAAGGTACTAACAGCTACAAACTGTCGATTGCAATATCCAAGCAATCTACAACAGATATGAACTTTGATGTTAGTATGTCTGATAGCTCAACTGCTGCTGCAGATGACTATTCTATGTCAGCAAGTTCGGTAACTGTTAAAGCTGGTGAACTCTCTGGTTCATTAGATATAGTTGCAGACTTTGATAATGCATCTTTTGACGGTAAAACATTGGTTCTCGAACTTACTGCATCTGCTGGAGTATTTGTAGGTTCAGTGGGTACAATATCAATCGATATTATTAAATCTTGTCCAATTCCAGATTCTTTGCCATCTTCATGGACAGCAGAGCTAGGAACTGAAGATTTAGGTGCTGCTGTTGGGGATTTAGCCAGTTTTACACCAACATTTACTGAAACACCAGCTGATGATGGGTTATCGTACAGTGTAGATAATGCCTGGGGAGAGTTTGTAGATGAAGTAACTAGTGCTGACTACTCTGGACAATTCCCTTACTCTGGTGTACTCACAGTAAATTCAGATGGAACAGTTGATTTTGTAGGTGATGCATCTTGGGCTACTGGAGGTACAGGAATCTATGATGCTTGTACTGGTGTTATTACACTAAAACTTTCTCAAGCTCTGTTTTCCTCAAGTTTTACTGCTGATGTAGTTTACACACCAGCTAATTAAAATTTAGTTCTAATAGTTTACAGAAAAGCTCATAATATTATGAGCTTTTTTTTTATAATTGTACCATGAAAAAGAAAATCACAAATTCTGTATTTTGTGTTACATTACTATTATTTTCCTTTAATGTGTATACTCAAACCTTAAGGGAACGTCAAGAGATTTCAAAATCATATATCAGCTCTGGGAATTCTGACGAAATAACATCAGTAATACAAGACTATATGGACAAACAAAGAAAAGCTGTTGATAGTTTAGTATCAATTGGGTTGAAAAAAAATTTTAAGATAGGGAGAGTAAAATACGAGCTTTTAAGAGTAAGTCCAAAAGGTGAACCCATTTACTATTCAACTGATAATGTTTCTGCAGCAAATAGCACACAAACGCAATATTTACATAATAATGGTGGGCTTGGAATAAATGTAGAAGGACAAAACATGATCATTGGTATATGGGATGCTGGGGTTGCTCATGGTGGTCACCAAGAATTTATGGATGAGAATGGAAACTCTGTTGTGACTACAGAAAGCTCATTTCTGTCATCGAACGATGATCATGCAACTCATGTATTAGGCACCATGATTTCTAGAGGGTTACGCAGTAATGCTAAAGGTATGGCTCCAAAGGCATCAGCAGTAAGTTATGACTGGAGTGATGATTTAAATGAGGTCAACCTTGAAGCATCAAATGGATTACTTATTTCAAACCACTCATATGGAACCCCTATTTTCATAAATGGGTCAACAAATGTACCCCCTAGTGGCATAGGAACTTATAATTCTGAGGCAAAAGCATGGGATGGTATTCATTACGCCTATCCCTATTATCTTCAGGTAGCATCTGCTGGCAATGATGGATCAGAAGAAAATATAAACCCAACGCAAAATGGTTTTGACCAAATTATTGGAGAAAAAGTGTCAAAAAATAATTTAGTTGTTGCAAACGCAAATGATGTAACTTATTACTCAAATGGTTTTGTATATACTACAATTAATTCATCGAGTAGTAAAGGTCCACCGGATGATGGAAGAATAAAGCCGGATATCACTGGAAATGGCACTTCAGTTTATTCAACTGATTCTGATCCAAACGACCCATCAAAAATAAGTTTATACAGATCCGCCACAGGAACATCCATGGCGTCACCAAATGTATCTGGGTCCCTGCTGTTACTACAGCAATATTACAACGAATTAAACGAAACTTTCATGCGCTCAGCTACCCTCAAAGGATTGGTATGTCATACAGCAACAGATAGAGGAACTCCTGGTCCAGATCCAATTTTTGGATGGGGTATACTTAATACAAAAAAGGCCGCTGAACTAATTGCTATTGATATGTCCAAAGCAAGTATTTCAGAAATGACAATCAATGATGGTGAAAACTTACAATACGACTTTGTTATTCCAGCAGATACACCTGAATTTGCTGTGACAGTTTGTTGGACCGATCCGTCAGGGCCAATTATTAGTACCACTAATTCACAGACTCCAGTTTTAGTTAACGATATTGATATTACCATTACAAAAGGGCAAGACACTTATTACCCATACAGACTAAATTACAACAGTGTTGATAAATTGTGGAGCTGGGCATCAAACGATGGCGATAATAGTGTAGATAATATAGAGCAGATTAGAATCACTAACCCAGTAGCTGGTAATTATTCGGTTAATGTTAAACACAAAGGGAATCT
Source organism: uncultured Bacteroidota bacterium (assembly GCA_902586905.1). GTDB lineage: Bacteria > Bacteroidota > Bacteroidia > Flavobacteriales > Flavobacteriaceae > UBA724. The sequence goes on from CACIJH010000028.1 coordinate 7,764, forward strand.
AACAAACAATAAACAGGATTTTTCAATAATTATTACGGGTCATGAAAGCTCAACTTCTTTAAATTCTAAGGAAAATATATATTCTGATATCGTTATTTATCCTAATCCTGTGAGAGGAAATTTATTGTTTATAATTGGTTTAAATGAAGATTCTAAGGCTTCATTATATGACATTAACGGGAAAAAACTAATGCGTATTTCAAATGGAGAGAATGACGTTTCTATGCTTAGTTCAGGTGTATATTTTTTGATTATGAAAAACACTCAAAACAACTTGACAAAGAGGATTATCATTCAATAATTTTTTCAATTTGTTCTAAAGGTATAGACTTGAGATGATGATTGATTGCCATTTGAATCCTTTGTGATTACTCTCCAAAAATATTCGGAGTTGGAGTCAAGAACAACAAACTTAGTGCTGTTTGATATATTTTTCAGCTCTTCGGCTGTTGGTTGAAATCCATCAACCTTATCAACAAATAGATCGTATTTTATAACATCTCCATCAGGGTCTGAACCATCCCAATCAAAAGTAAATGAATTATTGGACAGTGAAATCAATTCCCCCGATGAGGGTGAAATTAATCTTGCTGGAAAAGGTGGACTATTGATTTGGTTATCATTTAAAAGATAAAAACGCCAGGTTTGACTTTGAACAGAGTCTTCAGGGTAATTTTCTGAAACAGAAGTTACATGCCATTCATATGGAAATCCAGGTATTAAATAAACAGATGATGAATTTGTTACTAATGAATTTCTTACAACTGTTTGTGACGTAACCATGTTTTTAATAAAAAGGTTATAAGATGTTATGTGTTTTGCATCGCTCCAAGAAAACTCAACTTCTGTCTGATTGTCATTTATGATGTTCCCCGACTGGCAGCTTTCTCCATTGATTGGCAAAAAAAGTTCAGCTTGTTCTGGTAGTTTTGGACCATCATCTTTGGAACAACATAAAACCAACTTTAGGATTAAAAAAAGATATAAATATCTTATGGATGATTTAAAAAATATACTCATCGCTTTAGTATTTTAATTGTTTTATCAATTGTTTCAGAACTAAATTTGAAAAAGTAGACGCCTTTATCAAAATTTTTCAAATTGTAATTGTATTCTCTATTATTTGGCAGAGCCAATGTAGAACTCTCCAATTGAGCGCCCTTAATATCATATACACTCAGATTCATTGTCTGGTCTGACCCACCAAAAGAAAAAATAACATCATTTTGATTGGATGAAGTGTAGTGAAAAACATCGTGGCTGTTAAAAAAATACGATTCATAAACTCCTTGGCAATTTAAATCGGTTTTGATTGTTACAATATTAATTCCTTTTTGCATTAGCAACTCATACATATTCCCATTGACTAAAATCCTATTGCTGTTGTGGGTAATCTCAAAGTTAGAAGTGCCTGAGATGAAAAAAGTAACTACTTCATTGTTTTGAACAGAACTAACCTCTAATGGGGAGGGCTCATTGATTTTAACAGAATAACATTGGCTATAATTGTCTTTATCAATGATAAAAAAACAAATGTCATATTCGCCTGTATCTAAATCATTGCGTGTTGATGAAAAATTATTTGATTGATTTAGAAAAATGATTTCAGAATTTACATGTACTTCATAATCATAATTTTGATTCACTGCAGAAAAACTTATTGAACCATCATTGGAGCCAACACAACTTTTAGAAGTCACTATGACATCGAAATTATCAAATGGGAGGTCAAATATTTCACAGCCATATATATCAACTGTTTTACCTGCGATAGTGTCATCACACAAATCAAGATCATCAGAAATTCCATCTTCATCAGAATCTTTTTGGTACGCAGCGCATCCGTTGTCATCAACCTGATAACCAGAAAGTGTACCAGGGCATTGATCGAAATTTTCTTTTACACCATCGCTATCAACATCAGAACATCCAAACTCATCAACATCGGCACCCGATGGTGTTGTCGTACAAACATCTATATCGTCGGTGACTCCGTCATTATCTGAATCCAATTCAGAGGCTGCACATCCGTTGCTGTCTACTACAAGACCTAGTGGGGTATTGTCACAATCATCAAATATATCATTTACTCCATCACCATCTGTATCAATATTTGGATCAATCGAGCTACAGTCAGACACCACGTGTGGGTCTAAATTATTACACAAAGAAGTAGAAATATTTCTAGCTAAAATTATTTCGGATCCTGGTAAATATTGATCAATAGAAACAGTGCCAGGCCCTGTGCCGCTAGCATAGTGCATCAAAGATTGACTATCGATATTGTGACCAAACCCTAATGCGTGACCAAGCTCATGCTTGGCAGTCGAATTGAAGTCATACTGAAAATTTGTTACATTTTCATAACCCCAATTCACTGCATTGTTAAAAATAATGTCGATTTCTCTCCAAGCAATTTGAAGCTCATTCCCGTTTACAATGCAGCCGTCGTAGTAAGAGTAAGTGACACCTAACGCATTGGTTGACGCAAAGGTTATGACATTCGTATTATCGTCTGAGGCTGTTGAAATATCAGTAATCTCATCAATGATTTCAAAATTTTGACCTGTTGTGCAAACCCAATCTGTAAGTAGATCCTTAAATGATTCCCTAGCAGGTTCATTTTCATAGAAATCTGCATTTAATGAAAATAAATAAGCACCATCAACGATATTGTTTTGTAAGGATGCATTTGGGTTTTGTACGTTTCCAGTCATACTTCCTGTATGATATATTGGGTATTCAACAGTATCGTCCGAATCTCCACTTAACGAATAGGCATATGTGTTTATACTGTATGGAATGGTGATTTGTTGAGAAGACTGAAAAGTTTCATTATCAGCAGTTGTAACTCGAATTGTACCAGAACCACTGTCAGAGGGCACTTCTACTTTTATTTCAGTATCAGTCCATGAAACAATTTGTGATTTTAAACACGATTGCCATTGTGAGCCACCCGAATCAGCATTTTTGAATGACACATAGCCATGGTTGTTTCCAGAGATAAAATCTCCAAAACCACTTCCAGTTATTGTAAGAACTTCTTTATTTCCTGCAACAATGGTGGTAGGGGAAATATCAAATACTTGAAATTCTTGGGAAATACCTACTGATCTGAATAGGTTTTGCTCCAATTCAAAATCGACATCTACTACTTTTTTTTTCGAATATTGCTCAAGATTGTTCTCAAATATCTGTTTTTCTAAC
>CACIJH010000029.1 GCA_902586905.1 uncultured Bacteroidota bacterium
GTTTTTACTGGAATATATACAGTCATTGGAGGGATGAAAGCTGTGATTTATACAGAAACACTTCAGACAATTGTTCTAATTTTAGGATCAATCGTCATCACTTACTTGGGTCTTCAAGAGGTCGGGGGATGGAATGAATTACAAGACACTGTTCGTGCTGTTAGCCCTGATCATTTCAATATGTGGCGACCAATGTCTGATCCAGATTTCCCTTGGACAGGCTTGTTGATAGGGGGAACGATTGTTGGAATTTGGTATTGGTGTACTGACCAGTATATTGTACAAAGAACACTCGCTGCAAACAACATTAAAATTGGTCGTAGAGGAGCCATTTTTGGGGCCTATCTGAAACTATTACCCATCTTTATCTTTTTGATACCTGGAATCATTGCATTTGCACTAAGCATTCATAACCCTGAAGTATTTGCAATTGAGAAAGCCGATCGAGCCTTTCCGATGCTTGTCAAGACGCTACTGCCAGTGGGGCTAAAAGGACTCGTAGCTGGAGGACTGATGGCAGCACTTATGAGCTCTTTGGCATCAGTTTTTAACTCTTGCTCTACAATTTTCACAATAGATATTTATAAAAAATTAAAGCCAAACAAGTCAGAAACAGAATTGTTGACTACAGGGAAAATCGCAACAGGAATTATCGTTGTATTGGGCATCGTTTGGATTCCAATCATGGAACGAATCGGAGGAGGTGTAATGTATCAATATTTACAAAACGTACAATCCTATATCGCTCCTCCTGTGACTGCTGTTTTCTTACTTGGTATCATTTGGAAAAGAGTAAATGCGCAAGCTGCGATTTCTACACTTATTGCAGGTTTGGTACTTCTTGTATTGCGACTTTCATCCGAGATATACTATCAAGCAGATATTTCAGCAGGGGCAGTACATGACAATCTGATGTATGGCTTTGCAACAATCAATTTTGCTCACATGGCTATATTTATGTTTCTATTTTCTTTAGCATTGTGTATCTCAGTAAGTTTAGCTACAAGTCCTCCAGATTATAAAAGAATTTCTGGATTATCATTTGGTACACTCACCAAAGAGCATAAGCTCGAAAACAAAGGATCCTATGACACAATCGATGTTGTGCTATCAGTTGTTTTGGTTGCTATTGTAATTGGAATATTGACGTACTTTACAAACTAGTAAAACTCAATTAGTGATCAACTATTGCTTTATAATTTCAAAGCTTTTGGTCATTCCTTTTTCAGAAAGAACTTGAACAATGTAAGTTCCAGATTGCAGGTGTGACAAAGTGATTTTGAGACTCTGTTGCTCGAGGTTTGGAATAGTTTTTACATCATATTTCCGACCTGAGATATCAACAATTTTGATTTTAGATTGTAAATCCAAATTGATCAAATGCAGCTCATTCGACACTGGGTTTGGAAACAGTGTAATGTCGTGATGTGATTTTATGTCATTACCCCATTCATCAATGCTTAGTGAAGGCTCTATATATTCATATGCTCCAATATCAACTATATCATCAACACTAGTGAAATCAACTTCTGGCGATCCTTGAGAAACCAATGAGAAATTATCTATAAAAAAATCAACTCCTGTTCCATTAACAACTGGTGGGCCTTTAACATATAAAAAGTCGCTATAATTTTGATGTGTATAATCCGCACTTAATAGAGTCCATTCATTGCTGCTAATTTCAATTGGACTGGTAATATTGTTATATGAAGGAGCACCGTTTATGGTTTCACGTACTGTTAATTGTGCAGTGCCATTTGGCTGAGTATTTTTAACCCATAAGTATATTGTATAATTTTCATCGACAACTAAACTAGACAAGTCAAATTTTGCGCTGTGCCAATTTTTAGTTCTTCCAAATACTTTAATGCTTTTATTTCCATGCTTACTTTCCTGTTCGCTTAACTCTATATCATTATAAGAGCTATCGTTTGACCATTTTGCCCAACCATCAAAGGAGGTTTCAAAACTTGAGGATGATTGAATGTTCTCAGCTAGAACTGGTCTTGCATTTCCAAGGATATCAGATTGAGGAGAATATTCAGACATACCAGCATTTATTGCTGGAGAGGTAGCTAGTAAAGAAAAGTCAACATTGTCCATATACGTTTCCCAATCTGACATTATGCTTGCATCATCAGAAAGCTCAGTTGGATTTACAAATTCGGGGGATACATCTATCATATTTGATGGATTATTTTCTCCCCAACTTATAGACCCATTGACGAAAATATTATTGTTCACAAATCTGCTTCCCTCAACATTAAACAATTCAAGTGCTGAATAATTGCCAAATCTTGTCTCAACAATGTTATTGACAACAGTAACGTTATTGACGAAATTGGCTTTAATTCCTGCAACTTTTTGGCCACCATGTCTAGGGTTTCCTTCAACACTTACTGAGATATCTTGTACTAAGTCGTGAGCACCATTAAAATAAATTGTGTTGTTTCTAATCAATGCAGAGCTCGCATTTGACCTATCAAAATTAATTCCATTTTTACCGTTGTTGACACATAGATTATTTTCAAACAAAAATGTGCCATTGTAGTTGGGATCACTTCTTGTGACATAAAGGCCTTGACCATCTAAAATCGTAGAATATCCAGCGTTGCCATAGTTGCCATTAGGTGGCTGAGCGTTATCTGGAAATGAACTCATATAAAATGGAATACGATTCCAGTTGTTGTAAACCGTATTTCCTCGAATGATCATTTTAATATCTGTTGTATTATCATCATCACTTACAGCAATTGTCTCAGCAAAAACAACTGCACTTGATGCCGACGATGTCCACCACGTGGTGTTGAAAATAGTATTGTTTTCAATCGTGATGTAGTCACTATCATTAAACCTTATTCCTGATCCAGGTGTGTCATGGACAATATTGTTTCTAATAATGATATGATGATGATCGTCATAACCACCCCAAATTCCTTTTCCAGAAAAATAGGAGTAGTTGTTATTGTTTTGGTTTATAGACTCCTTTAAAGTAACCCTGTTTCTGCGATTCATAATCGCCTGATTGTATGTGATCGACTGCGAGGGTCCCTCAACCTCAAAGCCTTCAACAATAACATAATTTGCATTTGGACCAAGCTTAATACCACCTTGTCCATCAAAAATAATTTTGGGCCTGTGGTTTGGATAGTTTTTTACAGTAATGTAGCCATCCGTTTCATTACCAGCTTTATTTATCGTGACAACGTGTGGATTATTGAGGTTTTCTCCGTTGCTGAATACATAATTGTTACCTGCAGAATCTTGCTGCGTAGCATCTTCATAAAATGAAACAAATGGCTCACCAGCACTTTCGTCAGTGTATATGCCATCCATGACATATACTGTTCCACCTGCATCAACAGAAGCAATTGCTTTGTTGATTGTCTTATAGGGTTGAGACTCAGTTCCTGGATTTGTATCGCTTCCCTGGTCATCAACATAGTAATCTTGACTACAAACAAAAGTTGTAGATAAACAAAACCAAAAACTCAACGATAAAATTTTCATTAATAAGAATTTTCCGTAAAAGTAACTTCTAAAAGTGATCTAAAATATTAAGAATGAGGCAAAAATTGTAAAAAATGAAATGTGTGAGTAAAAGATAAATATTGGTGAATCTATTAGTAAACCATTGTATAATTTGTAAAATGAACAAAATATGATATTAAATAACGAGAATGTATTAAAGTGCACCCCGCTAATATCGTAATTTAGTACTAATCAACTATAACTATGAGACATCTAATAAAACTTTTTTTGCTATTGCCGATTATTTTGTTTTCACAACAGATGGTTGTTGAAGGCGTTGTTCTTGATGATGTTGGCGATCCGCTTCCTGGCGCAACCGTACAAATCAAAGGGATTGATCAGGTAGGTGCAATCACAAATTTTGATGGGGAGTTTTCTGTCATTTTAGATTCTCCAGACCAATCGATTGTTGTTTCTTATATTGGCTTTATCTCTGAGACTGTTAAGGTTAATGGTCAAAAAAATGTCACAGTAACTCTTTCACAAGATGTTTCAGAATTGGAAGAAGTAGTTGTGATTGGATATGGAACAGTATTGAAAAAAGATCTTACAGGTTCTGTCGCATCGGTTGAGGTATCTGATGAAATAGCAAGGCAATCCTCAACTGTTGATCAACTACTGCAAGGAAGAGCTGCAGGAATATATGTTACTCAAAATGCTGCCAACCCTGGATCTGGAATTAGTGTGAGAATTAGAGGTGCTAGTAGTTTGCGTGGTAACAATGAACCATTATACGTAGTTGACGGCATCATTGTTTCGTCTGCCAGTGAGGATGTTGTAGCCACTGGAGGAGGTAACACTGGTCAGGAGCAGCAAAATGGTCTTAACGGGATCAATCCTCGTGATATTGAAGATATTCAAATTTTAAAAGACGCTTCTGCCACTGCAATCTATGGCTCTAGAGGTGCCAATGGTGTTGTTTTAATTACCACCAAAAAGGGAACTCCTAACCAGGTCAAAACGAATATTTATGTAAACACTTCGATGAAAAGCATCTCAAAAAGGTATAATGTACTTGACGCTTTTGATTATGCACGTTACAGAAATGAATCTAATTTAAGAACAACCGAAACCAATTATCCTGCATTTCATATTGAAGGTGATCAAATTTTTCAAATTACGAATAACAATGGGGTTGTAAGTATCTCTGACACGCCTGTAACTCCAATTAATTGGCAAGATGAACTATTAAGTCCATCTCCAAGTATAAATGCTGGAATTTCAATTTCTGGTGGTAGCGACAATGGAAACTACTATTTGTCGGGCGGTATAAATGACAATAAAGGACTCACAGAAAACTCAAGTTTTAAAAGCGGAGACATAAGACTTAACTTAAATCAGACCTTAAGTTCTAAGGTAAAAATAAATGCACGACTCAGTGGGTTTTTTAGCAAAACAGATTTTGCAGAAGGAGGCGATTTGCTTGGAAGTTCGAACCAAAGCTTTATTCGAAATTTGCTTTCATTCAGACCCATACTTCCCGACGGGATAGTAGAGGCAGATAATACCGATGATTTAGGTATTTCTAGTCCTTACTCTTTTATCGATGATTTTGAAGACGTCTCTAGTGAAAATCGATTTTTTGGTTCTATCACATCTACTTTTCAATTGGGTGTAAAAGGTTTGAGTTATCAAATGAGAGCCGGTGGTAACATTCGGACAAAAGAAAGAAGACGTTTTTATGGTTTGACAACTTATGTCGGTAAAAATGCAAATGGAATGTTACAGTTATCAAAATTAGAAGCGACATCTTTCCAATTCACAAATACATTAAGATACAATAGAGCATTCAGAAGAAATAACAGAATAAACGCAGTATTGGGTGTGACATACGATCAGCGAAACAATCAAAACATGACTTATGTTGTACAGGATTTTGTTACGCTTGAAAAAACAACCGAGCAGCCCTTTTTTGGTCAAGTTATTTCTAACCCATTGGCAAACTTAGATTCCGAGGTAAAGCTATTTTCAGTTTTAGGACGTGTGAATTATGTTTTTAACAATAAGTACATCCTTACTGCTAGTTTTAGAAGAGATGGAATTTCAAAATTTTTAGAGGATTCTAGATATGGACTTTATCCATCCACAGCTTTGGCTTGGAACATGCATCGTGAAGATTTCATAAAGGATATTCCATTAATTGATGAGTTGAAATTGAGAGTCGGTTGGGGGCAAATTGGAAACCATGGTATTGGAGCGTATGGTACATTATCTAATTATGGTATAAACACCTCTGTTTTATATGGAACCCCTACCAATGGAACGAGTGTACCCTTAATTCTCAATAATATTGCAAACCCAACGCTAACTTGGGAGACTACTGAGCAACAGAACCTTGGTGTCGATTTTTCTCTTGCGAATGGCTTTATCACGGGAACAATAGACGTTTATGACAAGCTCACGAAGGATTTACTTATCAATTCAAATGTCGCACCATCTACAGGGTTTAACAATCTATTGATAAACAAAGGTGAACTATCCAACAAAGGACTTGAAATTGCAGTCCAAATTAGTCCTGAAGAAAAGGAAGATTTTGGATTCAGCTTCGGAGGAAACATTGCCTTTAACAAAACTAGGATTCAAGGTTTATCTTCACAGCCTCTATCATCAGTTTATCTAAATGATTCATATGCTGAAGAAAAAAGATTTTATTTAGGAAACGCGATTAGCCGTGGAAATTATTTTAAATATCCAGCCAACATTTTTGTTGAGGGTGAGGAAGCTTCCCTTTTTTATGGATTTAAGACATATGGAATTTATCAAGAAGGTGATGTTTTACCAAATGGAAATATTGCTGTATATGACCCTGATTATGACTTGTTGTATGACCATGATAATGATCCATCAACAAGGGCTATACGATACCCCAACGATGATATTTCAGCAGGTGACGTTAGAATCGTAGACCTTAATAAAGATGGTAAAATTGATATAAATGACCGAACGATTATTGGAAATCCTAATCCTGATTTCACATTTGGGTTGAATCTCTCTCTAAATTACAAGTCATTTTCGCTATCTGCCCTAGTTAATGGAGTTTATGGAAATGACATTATTAATGGAAATTCTCTTCAAATGGGTAATGCAGAGGGGTTATATAGAAATATTACTCCTGAGGCATATCACAATGCGTGGCGACAGGATAAAGTTGGACAAACTTCCTCAACAGCAATAACCCATCCACGAATCGGTTACAAGGTAATTGAAGGATCAGAGTTCCTCGCCATTTCTGACAGATTTGTTGAAGATGGTAGCTATTTACGCCTTAAAAACATCACCCTTGGTTATGACTTTCCATTACCGAAAAACAGCCCACTTAAGAGTGCAAATATTTATGTTACAGGTCAAAACTTGCTAACGCTCACAAACTACAGAGGATTCGATCCTGAAGTCACCAGCTTTATGTGGAATGGCTTGATCAATGGAGTTGATTGGAACGGCCCGCCTAATGCAAAATCCATTATTATCGGATTAAATCTCAACTACTAATCATGCTTAAAAATTCAACACTAATCATGGAAAAATTTAGAATACAAAAGATATCAAAATTATTCACGCTTATTTCAGTTGGGGTTTTACTTCTATCATGTGATTTGGATGAGAACCCACCATTCTTGGTTGATCCCGTATCACTTTATAACGACGTAACGAGTTCCGAATATGCAAGAGATGGCATATATGCCGCTTTTACACATTACAATGCAATGGAGCAGCGTATGTTTGTTGAAAACGGTTATTCAGGTCTTTTTACCACTAGAAGGGGAGGGAACAAACTCAGTTCTATATGGATGAATGGAGTTATGAAATTAAAACCGAATGAAAATGTTGACAACCAAAACACCTGGATTGGGCTATATCGTATCGTCTCTCGAGCTAATGCTGCTATTGAAAATTCTGTTTATGATTTAGATTCAGATGATCCGTCTCAACTCAGAATTAATGACGTTGCTGGGCATGCATATTTCAGCAGAGCTTTTAGTTATTTTTCGCTCACCAGGCTTTGGGGTGATATTCCAGTCTGGACAACTCTTTCAACTTATGATGATATTCATAGGGTAAAAACTCCAACGAAAGAAGTTTTTAAACTTATTATTGAAGATGCAAAGAAAGCCAAATCTCTGTTAAATGGATCTGCTGGTGTTGGGTTTCCAAAAGCGCATGCTACTCAGATGCTTTTGGCAAAGGTTTACATGCATATTGCAACAAATCCAGAATTGCATGATGCCAGCTTATCCGAGATGGATTATTGGAATTTAGCATATGCAGAAGCCAAAGATATATATACGTCCGGAGATTATTCTCTAGTAGCTGATTATGCATCCTTGTTTGACGGAACAAATGAAAATTCAGAGGAGTCTATTTTTGAACTTCAGAATAGTCAAGATGCAACGAATTCCCAAATGGGGAGGAACTATACGCCTTGGAGATATAAAGCAGGACAAGCATTTGGTTGGTTTTATGTATCTGCAAGTGTTTACGATTACCATGTTGCACATTACCCCACAGACCCACGCTTGGATGCTACCTATATATCTGATTACACCCAAAGGTGTGGTGGTTGTGATGAGGAGGGTAATCCACATCGTACGTATCCAACCAATTCAACAAGGAGAAGTTTTGGAAATGCACATCCATATTTATTTAAACATGCTGAAAAAGACAGAACTCATACAAATCAATTTAACAGCCAAAATTTAATTGTTTACAGATATGCTGATTTACTTTTAATGCTCGCTGAAATTTCAAATGAGCTGGAAAATGGAGAGCAATTGGGCTATGTTACTGAAGTTTTAGATCGTTCTGGCCAAACGCCTCATGCAGGATATCTGGCTGATAAAGATAGTTTTAGAGATGCCATCATGGATGAGTATCGTTTTGAGCTGCTTGGCGAGGGTCATGACTCATACAATAACAGAAGAAGGGGGTATGCTTATTTTCTAGAAAATACTATAAATAGACATAATAACAATCCAAATTTCAAGGCATCAGTAGATGTACTTTTGAATGACGTCGAGTCTGAGGTTATGTTTCTTGACATACCACTACTTGAAATAAATAATAACGAACTACTAAATGATTAAATCATGAAAATTTCAAAAATTTTATTTTCAATTATTATATCAACTTTATTTATTGTTTTGAGCTGTGATGACGAAGAAACAGTTGAATTATACGAACCACAGTTAATTGATGCAGACTCAACATCTTTAGTTTATGAAAAATTAACAGCATATCCATCACTGGGCAGTATTCAAAGTGCTAATCCAACGACTAGCGACCTTGAAACCCCTTATGGTTTTCGTATTTTAAAAACATCATCTCCTTCTCAAAGTAATTTTGCACAAGCTGCATTTACAATTGATCGTGAGAGTGGTATTATTTCTTACGGCAACATCAATAACACGATCAGTACAGGTACTTTTTCTGTCGATGTAGGTCTTGTAAACACCAATGGCATGGCAGTATATGAAAACGCATTTGAGCTTATCATCTTAGATGTTCCTTTAGAAGTCGTTATTGATAAAAATGAAGTAGAGGCAGGTATATTTGAGCAGGGTGTGATGGCAACTATTTCATATACAGACACTTCTGGAACAGATCAGATCACATCTGCAACTTACAAGCTAATAGATCCACCTGCCGGTTTTGAAATTAACTCTTCTACGGGAAAAATTTCAAAAGTGAAAGGAGCTGTTTCAGGACCTAATAGTTTGAGTGTTGAAATAACAACTAATGCTGGAGTGGTAACGGCTCCCAATGTTCTTACTGTGAATGTAGGGGAATCTCCAACAATTGAAATGTTTCAGCAAGATGGATCGACACCACTAACCAAAACAGTTTTGTCGCCAAATACTGCATACACAACTTCAGCTCCTGAAGTGACTGGAATGAATCCAACTAAATGGGAAGTTATTTTCCCAGCATCACTTGTAAATAGTGATACTGAATTAGGTGAAGTAATTGATTTTTCAAGTTCATTTAGCGTTGAAGAGCCTTCGGGAAAAGTATCAATCGCTGAAGATGCAGGACTTCCTTTGGGCACTCACTCCTTAGGGCTTAAAGCCACAAATGCAATTGATGATGAATTTGAATTTAAAGATGTCTTAACAATAGAGGTTGAGGATCGTTGGGATACAGTTATCTATGAACCTTCTGATTTTGACACATTTAATGGAATAACTCTTCATCATTTAGATAGTCCAACGAATTTTCTTGCCACAACTGATAACCATGGTATGGCAAAAATGCCTGTTGTAAAGTGGCAATCTATAAATGGTGCGGGTAATTCAAGTAGAATAGATGCTGCAATGGAGCTTAAAATTCCTATTCTAGACCCATTAATTAGAAAAGCTAGAATAAGTTTTTATGAGGCATCAGGCTATAATAATTTTTATGTGACAAGACACGAGAGGAAAGTATACAGTTATCAAGCAGCTGA
>CACIJH010000030.1 GCA_902586905.1 uncultured Bacteroidota bacterium
CTCTTGTACGAAGCCTCAATCCACTAGACGTTGTTACCCTCAATTCGCCACTGGAATTGGTTGTCACGATCATCCATCCAGAAATTGAAATTAAAACTGCTGATGCGCGTGCTGTTTTGCTCGACAAACTACATCTCAAACAAGCAGTGGCACAAACAGCAAACCTGGGTGCATTGGTCACTGGATTATTTAAAGAAGATTATGAGTTGATTCGTCGATCACTGGTCGATCATATCGTCGAACCAGTACGTTCCATGCTCATTCCTGGATTTGGTGAACTCAAAAAGGCAGCGAACGAAGCAGGTGCATTGGGAACTGGAATCTCAGGTTCTGGGCCATCTGTATTTGCCCTATCAAAAGGTATGACTACAGCAAAAAATGTGGGATTGGCCATGCAGAAAGTTTATGACAAAATTGAAGTTCCCTACAACACATACATCAGTTCAATCAATAATAAAGGTGTAAAAATTCTGTAATTAAAATGCAATATTTTAGTCTGAATAACAACGCTAAGGCAGTTGGTTTTGAAAAGGCAGTACGATTTGGACTTGCACCAGATCGAGGTCTTTATTTTCCACAACAAATCGACGGACTCAGTGACTCATTTTGGGACAATTTCCTGCAAATGAGTCATCATGAAATTGCCTTACATGCCATCGAGCAGTTTGTTGGTGGTGAGATTCCCAATGATGAATTACAAAAAATTGTTGAAGACACTTTGTGTTTTGACTTTCCTATCGTTGAACTCAGTCAAAATATTGCCACGCTTGAACTCTTTCATGGACCAACAATGGCTTTCAAAGATGTTGGTGGTCGTTTTATGGCGCGTTGCCTAGGCTATTTCAATCAAAATTCTGATGAAAAAATTACTGTACTCGTTGCGACTTCAGGTGATACAGGCGGTGCAGTTGCAAGTGGTTTTTTGGGTGTATCCGGAGTTGAGGTGGTGATTTTATACCCAAAGGGAAAGGTTAGTCATATACAAGAGCTTCAGCTCACTACGCAAGGTCAGAATATCACTGCAATAGAAGTTGATGGTGTTTTTGATGATTGTCAAGAAATGGTTAAAACTGCATTTCTCGACGAGACATTAAAACCCCACCGAAATTTGACTTCTGCTAATTCAATCAATGTTGCAAGATGGCTACCCCAATCGTTTTACTACTTCTTCGCAGTGCAAGAGTTGATGAAACGAAAGGTGAAAAACCCAATTGTGTTTTCTGTTCCAAGTGGAAATTTTGGGAATATATGTGCTGGGTTTATTGCCAAAGAATTAGGGCTTCCCGTTTCGCATTTTATCGCTAGCACAAATCAAAACAATACATTTCCCAGGTATATGGAAAGTGGCATATATGATCCTCAACCCTCTGTGCAAACCATTTCAAATGCAATGGATGTTGGAAACCCAAGTAATTTTGATCGAATCAACAAGCTCTTTAACCAAGACTTATATCGCCTAAAAAATGTTTGCTCGTCTTACTATTTCTCTGACAAAGAAACACATAAAGCAATGCAAGAGATCTATGAAAATTTTAGTTATGTAGCAGATCCCCATGGAGCTATAGGATACTTGGGCTTGCAAAAATACTTTGAGAACAATCCAGATTATTATGGCGTATTTTTAGAGACTGCACATCCTGTCAAGTTTTTGGATGTCGTTGAAAAAGCGATCAAAACGAAGGTCAATATCCCTCCACAAATCGAAGAAATATTAGATCGTGTTCCTGAAAAAACACCTATTTCTTCTTATCGTGAACTCAAAGAATATTTAATCGACAACGCTGTCAAGTGACGGCAGTACAAACTGATCTAGAGGACTACTTTGTGCAGTGATTGCCTCGATCTTTTCAATTTCTCTTGGTGCAGCTGCAGATAGATTTACAGGTCCCTCTTTCGTAATCAATATGTCATCCTCGATACGAATGGCTATCCCCCACCATTTTGGATCGCATGGACTATTTGGAGGGATATAAATCCCAGGTTCAACAGTGATGACAGAGTTGGCTCGAAGAGGTCCATAGGTACCAGGATCATGTACATCTAGACCGATATAATGAGATGTTCCATGAGGAAAATAGGTGCGAACTTCTTTTTCAGAGTCGATAATTCCAAGGTCAATCAACCCCTGTTGGATAACCGATCGAGCGACGCGATGAGGGGCAGAAAATGAAGCCCCAACAACCGAGGCTTCTATCCCTGCATTTTGCGCTGCCAATACAAGGTTGTAAATCTCAGCCTGCTCTTTGGTGAATTTTCCATTGGCTGGAATGGTTCGAGTTACATCTGCTGTGTAGTTTTGAAACTCGGCTCCTACATCCATCAAAACAAGCTGATTACCTACCTGATCGGCAGTGTTTGCAGTATAGTGAAGTACACATCCATGTGCACCTGCCCCAACGATTGAGGGGTAGCCTACATGCTTTGCGCCATATTTTTTAAAGATAAATTCGTGTATCCCTTGCAGTTCACGCTCGGATATGTTTGGATGAATGGCTTTCATCACCTCAACTTGCCCAATGGCTGACATTGCCACAGCCTGTTTGAGTATTTCAATTTCTTTTGCTGTTTTGATTTCTCGCAATGACCCAATAACTTCTGGAAAATACTCTTGATCTATTGTGAGTGAGTTGTCTTCGGGTGTAGATAGTTCGGATTGCTCAGAGATATAGCCTTTAAAAGTAGCAAGAAGAGAAAACAGGTCATTTTCATTTCTCGGGTGATCACGAACATCATCAAAAAATGGAAAATGATTGATGTTATTTATCCCCTGTAGAGAAGACAAGAAGGACTTAAACTTGGTGGTACTCAGCACCTTATCAATTGCATATTCTTTTTGCGTTGCCTCTGGTCCTTTGATATCACCTTCCCAAAGTGCATAGTAGGGGTCTTGGTCACGAACAAAGAGAATTTCTTGCACAGACGTACCTTCAACATCCATAGGCGTACCGAGTAAAACAAGTGCTGCATGTGCTTCTTGGAATCCTGTGAGGTAATAAAAATTTGGGTTTTGATGATATGGGTGATCAACATCGTTGGCTCTGTTTCGGATTGGGGCAGAAAAAATCACCGAAATGCTATTCGGAGGTAGTTGCTCTAGTACCATTTGCCTGCGTTCTTTATGAAAACTGGGGTCAAGAGTTGGTGGTTCCTTTTGCTGCGAGTGAAGAATAAAAGTCGTCAAAAAAACGAATGCAATTGAAAATCTAAACATTATTAACATTTTGTCCAAAATAAGCAAAATCCCCCTATTTTTGAAAAAATCCAAATGAGAAAAACATCACTTCATACATGTCACTTGGCACTTCAAGCCAAGATAATTCCATTCGCTGGGTTTGAAATGCCTGTGCAATACACAAGCGTTGTTCGCGAGCACCATGCTGTTCGTGAGCATGCTGGGCTTTTTGATGTTTCACATATGGGAGAGTTTTTGATCAGTGGGCCTCAGGCTGTTCCCCTTATTCAACATGTATTTAGTAATGATGTTGAACATTTGGATATCGGACAAGCCCAATATGGCTATATGCCTAATGCAAAAGGAGGTATTGTCGATGATTTAATCGTTTATCGAATCGATGAGCAGCGTTATATGTTTGTTGTCAATGCAGCAAATATTGAAAAAGATTGGAATTGGTTGGTGACCCATAACAAGATGTTCGGAGCAACACTTGAAAACCAGTCTGATCAGTGGAGTTTGTTGGCCCTGCAAGGTCCAAAAGCGACTTCGATACTGGCTACACTCACAGAAGCTAGTGTTGCAAAAATCCCTTTTTACAGCTTCATACATGACACAGTTGCTGGGGTGGAAAATGTCTTGATTTCTGCAACAGGCTACACAGGTTCAGGTGGTTATGAACTCTATATTCCCAATGCAGATGTAGAAAAAATTTGGAATTCTCTACTCAACAATGGTGCAGAACCATGTGGTTTGGCTGCTCGAAACACCCTTCGAATTGAAATGGGTTATTGTTTGTATGGAAATGACATTGGTGATAGCACCTCTCCTATTGCTGCTGGCTTGCGTTGGTGTACTGCATTTTCCAAAGATTTTGTCAGCAAAGACATCATCGAGAAACAGAAAGCAGCAGGCACAAATACAAAAAGAGTTGGGTTTGTCCTCAACGAACGTGGGATTCCAAGACAAGGTTACTCTTTGACAGATGTTGCTGGAAACAATATAGGTACAGTAACGTCCGGCACGCAATCACCATCTCTTGAAAAGGGAATTGGTATGGGCTATGTTGAGCGACAGCATGCAGTTGTCGGAAACAATATACAGGTCGTCATTCGAAATAAATCGATCCTGGCTACAATTACCTCACTTCCTTTTTACCATGCATCATGAAACGCGTATTGCTTTTTGGTGGTAGTGGTTTTTTGGGTCGTGCACTCTTCAAAGAGTTGCATCCATACATGGACGTTTATGGCACCTACTGCAATCAAACTAAATTTGAAAGCAATAAGAGGTATTATCATTATGACTATCGAGAGGATTCTCCTTTAAAAATTTTAAGAAAAGTTAAGCCAGACATTATCATTTCATGCCTTCGTGGCGATGCTGAAGAGCAGTTTATTGCGCATGATTTGATTATAGATTTTAGCACCAAACACGAATCAAAACTCATTTTTTTATCATCTGCCAATGTCTTTGATGGTTTTTGGCATTACCCCAGTTATGAACACGATAAGACCTATTCAGAGAGCACCTATGGTCTTCTTAAAATCAAAATCGAAAACAAGGTGATGCGAATGCCCCCTTTTAGTTGGGCAATTGCACGTTTGCCAATGGTGTTTGGCGCAAATACACCAAGAGTTTTAGAGCTTAAAAATGCGATTGAGGAACAAATCCCTTATGAGATTTTTCCAAATACAGTTATGAATCTCACAACAGATGATTTTGTTACCCAACAACTGCACTATATTGTCAATCGAAATTTATGGGGGATTTTTCATTTGGGGAGTGCAGATTTAATCCATCATGATGAGTTTATTTTTCAACTTGTTGATGGTCTTCGTCTCAACAAAAAACCAATCTACAAGCATGTGTATGCCAGCAACAATGATCGCTATATTGTGGCGTTACCAAGACATAACAAACTGCCTAAACACCTTCGCTTTCAGTGTGATGACGTTCTCCAAAACTCCTTGCAGGGTTTGAAAAAATAAGATTTTAACTGGGAAATACTTTCAGTTTTTTTTCACAGTCTTTGCATTCTAAAATTAATTACATTTGTTGATGAGCTATCCAAGTCTGCTAAACCACAATGACCTTTATCAATTGAAGCCGTCCTGAATAGCCATTTGATTACAAACCTTTTATTAACCTAAAACCTTACTTATGAAATCGTTAATCAAATCATTCGTTATTATCTTATCACTATTTTTAATTTCGATTGGACATGCCCAATATTTGAAGCATAAAAAAGTGACTGGCAATGGGAATCTTACCACTGAAACAATCGCAACATCTGCATACGACCATATCAAATCAGTGGGCTTTATGGATGTAAAGCTTGTTCGAGGAAAGGAAGGCGAAATTTCAGTGCAAACCGATGAAAACCTACATGAATGGATTGAAATCAAAGTGAAAAAGAACACCTTGGTTTTAGACATCACAGACAACATAAGTGTTCGAACAATGAAAGGGATACATATCACTGTTCCATTCGAAGATATCTCAGGAGTAAGTTTAATTGGTTCTGGAGACATTTATACAGAAGACAAAATTGAGACAACAGCATTTGAAACTGAGCTTATTGGTTCTGGAGATATTGATTTGGCAATCCAAACCTCTACAGCAAAAGCTTAAGTTACAGGCTCTGGCGACCTGACACTATCGGGGTCAACAAACGAGCTTCATGCACAGGTTACAGGAAGTGGTGACTTTGATGGAGGAAGCCTAGAATCAAACCAAACAGAGGTATCTTGCACAGGGTCGGGAGATGCTGTGGTGGTTGCCAACAGCAGTTTACATGCCAAAGTCTTTGGTTCTGGTGACGTTGAATACAAAGGGACCCCAAGCGAAAAAGATGTGCGCATATTTGGATCAGGGGATGTCAACAAATACACTGGTGACATGTAATTCTAACCAATTGATTTCTCAACAATTAGCACAACACCTCATATTGTTGTACTTGCATAAACTTGCAGGGCTTTTTTATCTTTGCAGTCATGGGAAGAGCGTTTGAGTTTCGCAAAGCAAGAAAAATGAAGCGTTGGTCGGCAATGGCCAAAACCTTCACGCGCATTGGAAAAGACATTGCGATGTCTGTCAGAGATGGTGGACCCAATCCAGAAACCAACTCACGCCTTCGGGCAGTGATTCAAA
>CACIJH010000031.1 GCA_902586905.1 uncultured Bacteroidota bacterium
AGCTACGCTAGCTACATTTTTTTTTGGGTCTAGGGGTAAATCCTGACCGATGATTTCTGTGATAGCAATTCCAGGTTTAGATGTTTCTTGAATATGAAGGGTGTCTCCTATATTGTCTAGGCAAACGCCCAATACATCGAAGCCACATGATATATTGGCTACACTGGCAGGGGCAAATACAGAAACATGATTCATATCTAGCGTTTTGCTATTCTTATAATATCAGCGAATATTCCTGAAGCAGTGACCTCTCCACCAGCACCAGCACCCTTGACAATCAGAGGTTGGTCTTTATATCGATCTGTGTAGAATAATACGATATTATCACTACCCGATAAATTGTAGAAATCGTGTCCATTTGGTATTTCTTTTAAGCCAACCTTGGCTTTGCCATCAACAAGCTCAGCAACATATTTCAGGCGACAATTTTTTGACGCAGCCGAACTGAATAGACTTTTAAAATGATCGTTGTGATCATCCAAAGATGACAAAAAGCTTTCATTGTCTTTTGTATCCAAACACTCTTGTGGTAAAAAGGACTCATTTTCAATATCTGAGAGCTCCATTTGTAAGCCACTTTCTCGCGCGAGAATCAAAATTTTTCGAGCAACATCCACACCACTCAAATCTATTTTTGGATCAGGTTCAGTAAAACCAGCATCCATTGCCTGTTGTACCACTTCTCTAAAGGTGGTTTTATCATTAAACTCGTTAAACACAAAGTTCAAACTTCCCGACAGTATCGCCTGTATGGTATGCACTTTATCACCAGAAGTGATTAAATGATTTAAGGTGTCGATAATCGGAAGGCCAGCACCAACATTTGTTTCAAATAAATAAGGAGCATTGTAAGTTCGCGCCAGTTGTTTGAGATGGCTGTAGTATTCATAAGTTTCAGCTGCAGCAATTTTATTACATGTGACGACTGAAATACTCGATTTTAAAAAGGGTGGATAAGTATGCGCAATATCTTCGTTGGCAGTGTTATCTACAAAAATCGAGTTGCGAAGATTGAGATTTTTGATATGATCAAAAAATGTACTTGGATCAGCTTTTTCGCCTATATCTAGAAGTTCATCCCAATGGTCTAAGTCTATGCCATTGGCATCGATTAGCATTTTTCTCGAGTTTGAAATACCAGATACTTTGATATTCAATCTCAACTGGTTTTGGAGATATTCTTTTTGACTGTTCAGCTGCTCGATAAGCTTACTTCCTACATTACCAACCCCAGTGATAAACAAGTTGATTTGTTTGATATCTTCTTCGAAAAAAGCCTCATGTAAAATATTCAATGCCTGCTTTGTGTTGGTAGAGTCTATCACGGCAGTAATATTTCTTTCTGAAGCTCCTTGTGCAATGGCCTTCACATTGACATTGTTTCGCCCGAGAGCGCTGAACATTTTTCCACTGATTCCTTGAAAACTCTTCATTTTTTCGCCCACAAGAGCAATGATAGAGAGGTTGTTTTCTACAGAAATCGGATTGATTCGTTGTGTTTCGATTTCATAATCAAAATCTTTTTCTATCAATTTTTTGGCTTGTGTAGCTAGGTCATTTTCAATACCAATACAAATCGAATGCTCTGATGAGGCCTGTGTCATCATGATGACATTGATTTTTGCCTTTGCCAGCGTTGATAGTAACTTTTTTGAGTATCCAGGGATACCTATCATCCCACTTCCTTCAAGTGTGAGTAAAGCAATGTTTTCGATATAGCTGATTCCACGAACTACCTCTCCATTCGAAGCACTCTTGTTGCTAATGAATGTTCCTGGCTCATTGGGCTGGAAAGTATTTTTAACAACTACTGGGATATTTTTTTCAGCAACAGGCTGGAGCGTTGGTGGGTATATCACTTTTGCTCCAAAATGTGACAATTCCATGGCCTCATGATAGGAGAGTTGTTTGATTGCACGTGCTTGTTTCACATATTTTGGATGCGCTGTAAACATCCCACTCACGTCTGTCCAAATTTCAAGTTGGTCAGCGTCTAATGCACTTGCAAACAGGGCAGCAGTCAAATCTGATCCACCACGACCAAGTGTGGTAGGAACGCCATTTAAATCGCTAGCGACAAACCCTGGAACGATGGTGATGCGATGTTCTATTGTTTTGAAATACGAACGTATCGACTCGAATGTTTTGGGGTAATCGACCATATTTTTACCCAAGTCTTCACTCGTAAAAATTAGATCCCTCGCGTTTTTTAAACCAACATCCAATTTTTGAACTTCTGCAGCTTTTGCGATGATGAAATAGGAGAGGAGCTCACCAAATCCCAACATATGATCTTTTGTTGTAGGAGAAAGTTCTTTTAACAAATACACTCCCTCATGAAGAGTTCCCAACGCATTGAGTTGTTGTTTGATTTGACTCAGCACTTTACTTTGCGTCTTGATTGGAATGAGTTCCTTAACGCAACTTAAATGTCGTTTTTCGATCTCCAATAAAATCTCTTGGTATTTTAAATCCCCATTGGCTGCCAAGGCTGCCGACTCTTGAATCATATTGGTAATACCTCCAAAAGCAGAAACGACTACAATTTGTTTTTTTGAATTGTTTTGAACTATTTCGAGTACCCGAGAGATGCAGATACTATCAGCAACTGAAGTTCCACCAAATTTTGCTACTATCATAATTTAAACCCTGTATAAGCAAAGGAAGGGACACATTTGCTTAGCAAAGCGCAAAAATATCAAATTTTAAAGTCGAAATGCTATGATTTTGAAAAAAATAATAACAGAGAAAAGAATTAAATTTAAGATTTAGCAGTATTTTTTTCATGTGAAAGCGAAAAGCTGAGGTTTTCACTTTTGCCATCCCAATCAAATTGAAGCAAAGCACCTTCTGGAATTTTACTTTTTACAATTTCCTCTGCGAGTACGTCCTCAATATACTTTTGAATTGCACGACTCAAAGGGCGAGCACCAAACGCTGCATCAAAGCCTTTATCGTTTAAAAATTCCATCGCTTTTTTAGTTAAACTGAGAGAGAATCCAAGTTCATTTATTCTCGATTCTAAATCTTTTAGCTCGATCTTGATGATTTTTGCAATATGACTTTTTTCAAGTGAATTGAAAATGACAACATCATCAATTCGATTCAAAAATTCAGGTGCAAAGGTTTTCTTTAATGCATTTTTGATCACACTTTTTGTATGATTATCAGCTTGTGCTTTGATCGCAGCAGTGCCAAATCCAACACCTAACCCAAAGTCTTTTACCTGGCGAGCACCAATGTTCGATGTCATGATGATGATCGTATTTCTAAAGTCAACTCGTCTGCCGAGAGAATCAGTAATAAAGCCATCATCTAAAATTTGAAGAAGCATGTTAAAGACATCAGGATGTGCTTTTTCGATTTCATCCAGAAGAACAACAGCATAGGGTTTTCTTCTCACCTTCTCGGTCAGTTGTCCTCCCTCTTCATAGCCTACATAACCTGGAGGCGCACCAATCAGTCGTGAAATAGCAAATTTCTCCATGTATTCACTCATGTCGATACGAATGAGCGCATCTGGGGTATCAAACAAAGTTGTTGTTAGAACTTTTGCCAATTGTGTTTTACCAACGCCAGTTTGACCTAAAAAGATAAATGAACCAATTGGTTTCTTGGGGTTTTTCAACCCTGCACGATTTCTTTGAATTGCACGTACGACCTTTTCAACAACCTGGTCTTGACCAATAATTTTTTCTTTGATTTGGTCTGCGAGGTTGTTCAAACGAATACCTTCCGATTCGGCAACACGATTGACGGGAATGCCTGTCATCATCGACACCACATCTGCAATATCTGATTCGTTGACAGTCACTCGATTTTCTTTTTGCGTTTCTTGCCACTCTTCTTGGGCTAGTAACAGTTCCTTTTCGATGCGTTTTTCGTCGTCACGAAGTTTGGCTGCTTCTTCGTATTTCTGTTTTTTAACAACGCTGTTCTTTTCTTCTCGAACACTCTCAAGCTTTTCTTCGAGATCAACAATTTCTTGTGGAACATCCATATTGTTGATATAGACCCTCGATCCAGCTTCATCCAATGCATCAATCGCTTTGTCTGGTAAAAAACGATCTGACATATAACGATTTGTGAGTTTTACACATGCGATGAGTGCTTCATCAGTGTAATTGACATTGTGATGGCTTTCGTACTTGTCTTTAATGTTTTGCAGTATTTCAATGGTTTCATCTACTGAGGTTGGTTCGACGATTACCTTTTGAAATCTTCGTTCGAGTGCGCCATCTTTTTCAATGTGCTGGCGATACTCATCGAGAGTAGTGGCACCAATACATTGAATTTCTCCTCGTGCAAGTGCTGGTTTAAACATATTCGATGCATCGAGACTACCAGTTGCTCCACCAGCTCCTACAATCGTGTGAATTTCATCAATAAAAAGAATGATATTCTCATTTTTTTCTAACTCATTCATTACAGCTTTCATTCGCTCTTCAAACTGGCCTCTATACTTTGTTCCTGCAACAAGACTAGCCAAATCAAGAGTAACCACTCGTTTATTGTACAGCACACGTGCGACTTTCTTTTGTGTAATGCGCAAGGCTAGGCCTTCTGCAATTGCTGATTTGCCGACTCCTGGCTCTCCAATCAGCAAAGGGTTGTTTTTTTTGCGACGACTTAAAATTTGAGAAACACGCTCAATTTCTTTAGTACGACCAATTACTGGGTCGAGCTTGTTGCTTGTTGCAAGAGCAGTGAGGTTTCTACCAAAATTGTCTAGAACAGGGGTACTTGATTTTTTACTTGATTTCGATTCTGATGTGCCAAATGGATTTGATTTTTTTGGACTTGCATCATCTTCAGGTTCTTCAGACATAGGTGAGGACATAGAGATATCCATCACTTCATCGCTTTCGTCAGCAGATATCAATTTAAACTGATCTTTAACAGTTTCATAATCAATTTGCAGCTTGTGTAGCAGTTTGGTTGTTGGGTCATTTTCATTTCGCAAAATGCAAAGCAATAGATGCGCTGTATTGATCGATGGATTTTGAAAGAGTTTTGCCTCGAGAAAGGTTGTCTTCAATGCGCGTTCTGCTTGACGTGTGAGGTG
Organism: uncultured Bacteroidota bacterium; assembly: GCA_902586905.1. Lineage (GTDB taxonomy): Bacteria > Bacteroidota > Bacteroidia > Flavobacteriales > Flavobacteriaceae > UBA724. The sequence goes on from CACIJH010000031.1 coordinate 5,066, forward strand.
TAGGTTTTTTTTGTTGTTGGCCATCTGGTTTTGCGCAGAATTGGCAGGACTTAATATTTCAACTTTTCTTCTCAAATAGTCTAAATCAATTTCTAAAGAGCTCAAGATGTTGATGGCTTTGCCACTGCCATCTCTTAAGATGCCAAGCATCAAATGCTCTGTCCCAATAAAGTCATGCCCCAATCGAAGCGCCTCTTCTTTACTGTAGCTGATTACGTCTTTTACACGCGGAGAAAAGTTATCATCCATACTAAATTTCCTTTTTCGAACTTACAATTAAATCTTAATTATGCTAATAGACAAAAAAATTACATAAAAACAATGGAAATATGAATAAAAATTCAACCATTTTATTAAGGAATCTGTTGATAAAATTGTTTAAAAACATCAAAATATCAACAGGGAAATACACATTGAATGAGTACATTAGCAGTACCTAAAAAAACAAAATAACACATAGTTTCTTATGTCTATTGAAGAAAAGCTAATCCCTATCAACATAGAGGATGAAATGAAGTCGGCATACATTGACTATTCAATGTCTGTCATCGTATCGCGTGCATTGCCTGATGTTCGTGATGGTATGAAGCCTGTTCACCGTCGTGTTCTGTACGGCATGCATGATTTGGGTGTTCGTGCAAATAGTTCTTATAAAAAGTCAGCACGTATTGTTGGTGAAGTGCTCGGAAAGTATCACCCTCACGGCGATAGCTCAGTATATGACACCATGGTTCGTATGGCGCAGTCATGGAGCTTGCGTTACCTGTTGGTTGATGGGCAGGGAAATTTTGGCTCTGTCGATGGGGATAGTCCTGCAGCAATGCGTTACACTGAGGCAAGGATGCAAAAAATCTCTGAGGAAATGCTTGCC
>CACIJH010000032.1 GCA_902586905.1 uncultured Bacteroidota bacterium
ATAAAAAATACACTGACCAGCAAATAGATATTTGTGCCTAGCTTGAACCAGCGTGAATTTCGAATCTCTTTTAGGTTCACTTGATTAATTTACTGACCAATTTACAAAAAGAACCCAATCTTGACAGATCATCCTCGTTGTTGCCGAAAACATAATCAGACTCACTTTTGAAGGGTTCAATATGTGCATTGTGCATTGGTAATATCGTCTCTCTAAATCGTTGGTTGACTTCATCGACTGTTCGACCTCTAGTTTGAATATCCCTAGCAGTCCTTCTACGTAAACGTGTTTCATCATCAGCATCGATAAAAATAGTATGCGTGAACAGCTCTCGAAGTGGTGTATGTGCAAAAATCAATATCCCTTCGACCAATACGACTGGTTTTGGAGTGATTTTTATGAATTGATCTGTACGCAAATGATCACTGTACGAATAGACGGGTGCATGAACTGATTTCCCTTCTTGCAGCTGTTTGATTTGTGAAATAAACAAGTCATAATCTATGGCGTTGGGGTGGTCGTAGTTTAATTGGCATCTTTCCTCAAAGCCAAGGGTGTCATTATTTTTATAATAAGAATCTTGTGATACTCGACAAATTGTATCAGCTGTCAAATGATTAAAAGCAGCTTCAACCAAAGTTGTTTTGCCAGAGCCAGATCCACCACAAACACCTATGATCATAATTTTAGCTCACTCACTTTTTTAACGTATTGCTCATCAATCATAACATCTGAAGTGTTGCCCCAACTGTTTACAATAAAATTTGTGACATCTGCAACTTCATCATCATCCAAACCCATGGGAGACATTGATCCATTGTATTCTACACCATTCACAATGATTGGCCCATGGATGCCATATTTAATACTATGAACAGTGGCTTTAATATCCTCTAAAAAATCAGCGCTGGCTAGGGGAGGTACAAGACCATATTCCCCAAGTCCATTTGGCAGATGACAACGAACACAAAAATCATCATACAATAACTTACCACGTTCATAGCTTTCTTCAAGACTTTGTTGTGCAAAAGCGATTGATGATAAAAAGAAAAACAGCAGTGTTGTTTTCATCCTTTCGGAACGATTTTATAAATCCCTTTATTTTCAACAGCAAGATAAAGAAATCCATCTGCGCCAAGAATCACATCACGAACACGACCGATGTCAGTAGCTATTTTTTCTCTAAAAACGACACTGTTGTTCTCGATAACTAAGCGTTCTAGGTAATTGAATTTCAGTGATCCAACGACCAAATTCCCTTCCCAATCTGCGTATTTCGAATTGTGAACAAAAGCCATTCCGGAAGGAGCAATCGATGGAATCCAATAGTATAAAGGTTGTTCCATGCCAGGCAGCGCTTTGTCTTTGGTGATGGTAGTGCCAGAGTAATTTTTCCCATAGGTGATCGATGGCCAGCCATAGTTTTTTCCTGCTTGAACGATATTGATTTCATCACCCCCTCTCGGACCATGTTCATGTGTCCATATCTCTCCTGTAACAGGGTGTTTGGTCATTCCTTGTGGGTTTCGATGGCCATAGGAAAACACAGCAGTTTTGGCATCCTTCACGTCAACAAAAGGGTTGTCAGTAGGGATATCGCCATTTTCCATTAAGCGATATACTTTCCCACCATCTCTGCTTAGATCTTGTGGATTTTCATCTCTTTTGCCTCTGTCTCCAATTGTGAAGAATAAATATCCATCGTTGTCAAACACAATTCGAGAGCCAAAATGAGTTCCTTTTTTAGTGTTTGGTTTGGCTTTGTACAATAGCATAACATCTTGTAAAGCATTGTCTTGTAAAACAGCACGATAGAGTGCAGTATTTCCACCAGATTCTTCAGATTCTACAGAAGATGATTGAGTGAAATATATGATGTTGTTCTCCTCAAAATCAGGATGGGTTGCGATTCCCATCAACCCTCCTTGCCCTCTGACATAGGTGTTGGGTACATTTTGAATACTTGTTTTCTTTCCATTTTTAAAATGAATGAGTTTCCCTTGTTTTTCAGTAATCAACAAACTGTTGTCAGGAAGGTAAGCGATGCCCCAAGGTATTTCGAGATTGGGGACTACCAATTCTAAGGAGTAATTTGTTTGATCTGGAACGGAAATGTTAACATCTGTCTGTCCACAAGCAACGAATACTTGCAGAAGCGAAATAAAAAATAAATGCTTTGTTTTCATATCCCTCAAAGAAACAAAAAAACCTAACTCTGACAAAGTTAGGCATCATGTTGTCGGGATGACAGGATTTGAACCTGCGACCCCACGCACCCCATGCGTGTGCGCTACCAGGCTGCGCCACATCCCGTAAGGATCAATTTTGTCGGGGTGGCAGGATTCGAACCTGCGACCTCCTGCTCCCAAAGCAGGCGCGATAACCGGGCTACGCTACACCCCGAAAATTGGTCTGCAAATATAAAAGTTAATGTTGCATTAACAAACCTTATATAAGAATGTTTTCCCTCAATCTGCAATTTGAAATGATTTGGTCACTGTTGATACAAATGCACCAAACCACTTTAAGGGTTTTTTCAGAACATCAATGATATAATTTTGAATATAATAACCCTGCTTCAACAGTAATGGTAAAAACATTGGTACAAATAAAATGATTTGCACAACTCCAATACAAAGTGCAACGAAGCCACTTAGAATATTATGTGGGTATCCAGCAGTTTGTAAAAATGTTTTCCCCATCTGAAATGATGATCTTAATTGCCAACTCAGACGCATCTTGTGTGAGGGAACCAAGTGATAGATAATCATCTTCGGATCGTAGGCGATTTGATCACCAGTTTTTCGAATCCTTTGTTGCAATTCAGTTTCCTCGCCATACCATCTGTGCGTGCCATGCATCCCATATTTGGGATTAAAACCCTCATGTGCAACAAGAAGATCTTTGTGAATCAAAAACACCCCGCCACTTGCAAACTCATTTGATTGTAAGGGCTGAACATCACTGTATTTCAGTTGATTGCTAGCCCATTGGTCACGAAACCACTTTGGTTTTTTGGTCTTATACCAAGGCAAATACAACCCACCCACGCACTTGTAGGTCGATGATTTGATGTGTGTAAACAATCGATCAAACAAATGCTGATCAATTTTAGCATCATCGTCAAGGTAGAGTACCCAATCGTGTTTTGCAGATTGATAACCAGCATTTCTAGCATGGCTTAAGCCCTGTTGTGACTCATCAATAATGCTTAGCCAAGCATATGTATTTGAAAAATCTAATAGGGTAGTAGGGGTGTTATCACTTGAATTGTTATTGACAACAATGACTTCAACTTCAAATGTTTTTGGATAAAATTTTGCAATCGTTTGCAAACAAATTGCCAGGATATCACTTCGATTATATGTGCAGATCACAACTGATAACATAACTAGGTATTTGAAAAAAAGTGTTGTATGGATTCCTTCATTTTTTTGGCGATTTTTTGGGGATTCGATTGGTTTGGAATGAGACGAAACAATTTCTCGTCTAGGGGTTTTAATTTCTTTAATGATAAGAGATATAACCCAGAAACACGCATCAGTCGATGTAGCAACGTTCGTTTTCCGAAAGGCAATGAGACATCAACGACATTGGGAAACAAGTCCAAAATGCCACCAAAGCGATCTCTCTTTGCAGCATTGTTATTAAAACCTGCATCGATAAACACGACAGGTGTTCCCATCGCAATACAGGGAAGCGCACAATGAATCAGTGAGGTGAACACAACTTTTGCCTTTTTGTATCGTTCCAATAGATTTTCTACATCATTCATTCGTTGTTCGATGCTTTTGTCTTTTAAATCATTTGAAAAATGAGTGAGGTTTTGCACCTGATTTTTATATGTTTTGGGTATCAGCTTGTTGACAATTGCGCTTCTGTAGGATGAGGTGTAGTTTTTTCGCATCACATCAACAAAAAGAATCTCATCGTTTCGATCTCCCTTGTAATGAGGTAAAGTCAAGGTCAAACATCCTGATAGGTAGGACGAAACTTTGTGCTTTTCCAATAACTGTTGTGTGTGTATATCTCTACATCCAACAGGTTGATACTGCTGAAAGTAAGCAATAGAGGCTGGACGAGTCATTTCATTTTGACAACTACTCGAAATGTGAAATGAAATAAACAGCGAATCTATATGTGAAGCAGGAGGCCAATTGGCTCCATTGTTCATAAACCAACCATTGCACAACAGCTTTGTGGGGGTTTGATACTGATGAAGCTGTTCACGATCGCAGAACACTGCATTCTCCACTAATTGCCAAGCAGCATAGGTTTGTATATCGTCGCCTATGTTTTTGGAGTTTTTATAATATACAATGCCGTTTTGTGAATCAGTCATCATGCGTTATCAAGCAAAAACTTTCATTTAAGAAACCACTAAATTAGGCAATAATCAACTAGCCTAATCATCAAATTAACATCACAGACAAAATTGCTTATAACTTTTTGAATGTTTGTTGTGGCACTGTGCTGCATTGTTTTAATTTTGAAAAAAAATATGACAATGAGCACAGAAAGTTCAACGTTAAAAACACTGATCATCGGTTCAGGACCAGCTGGATACACAGCAGCGATCTATGCTGCAAGAGCTGATCTGCAACCTGTTTTGTACACAGGAATGGAGCCAGGTGGACAGCTTACTACAACAACAGAGGTTGATAATTTCCCAGGTTATCCAGAGGGTGTTGATGGCCCTGCGATGATGGTAGATTTGCAAAAACAAGCAGAGCGTTTTGGGACTGAAGTTCACATTGGTATGGCAACTGGTGTTGAATTGTCTAAAGAAGTTGGGGGAACACACAAAGTTACCATCGACAACGATAAGGTGTTGGAAACCAAAACCATCATTATCGCGACAGGCGCATCTGCCAAGTATCTCGGTTTACCTAGCGAACAGCGACTTCGTGGGGGAGGTGTTTCTGCCTGTGCAGTATGTGATGGATTCTTTTATAAAGGACAAGAAGTCGCCATTGTCGGTGGGGGAGATACTGCTGCAGAAGAAGCGACCTATTTGGCAAACATCTGTAAAAAAGTGACTATGCTTGTTCGCAAAGATCATATGCGTGCTTCCAAAGCCATGCAACATCGTGTCAATGCCAAAGAGAATATCGATTTGCGATACAATAGCGAAATCGATGAGGTGCTGGGCGATCAAGTTGTGGAAGGTCTACGTATTGTCAATAATCAAACAGGTGAAAAAGAAGAGATTCCTATTACTGGACTTTTTATCGCGATTGGTCATAAACCCAATACAGATATTTTTAAAGACCAACTCGAAATGGATGACGCTGGCTATTTGATAACAGAAGGAAAATCGACAAAAACCAACTATCCAGGTGTTTTTGCTTCAGGTGATGTGCAAGACAAAGAATATCGTCAAGCTGTTACTGCTGCAGGTACAGGGTGTATGGCTGCACTAGATGCAGAACGTTATCTGGCTGCTATAGAAAGTTCGTAAAACCATCTGCAAAGCTCAAACCCATCACAATCGTGAGCAGCACTGCAAACCACCAAACCCCAAGTAAAATGAGATGTGTTGCAGTTCTTCCAATTGGGTTTTTTGTCACTAAAAATCGACCGATTAAAAAGACATAAATCACTGGTACAGCGACGATAATCAACCCAACAAAAACTGTTTGCCAAACAGAAACCCCAGCATGCATGATATCCATTTCGGGCCAGAAAGGATTGCCCAAATAAATATCAAATATCTCATGCAGACCTATGCCAAACATAAATGTAAAAATGACAAGCAGACTCAAACTCGCAGCAATGACCATGATGATTCCTAAAAACTTCAAAAACGGATTGGCAAAGCTCAACAACACTGCTGCAAAAGCATTAAAAAATCGAGCAG
>CACIJH010000033.1 GCA_902586905.1 uncultured Bacteroidota bacterium
TGGTATTATGACAAATTTATCATTGCATTCTCTGTACTTCTGATGTTTTTGATTGGTGCACCCCTTGGGGCTTTGATTCGCAAAGGTGGTTTTGGGCTTCCAATGGTTTTGGCATTGCTGATTTTTTTAGGCTATCATTTTGGCGCTACCTTCTTTAAAAACACTGCTGAAGATGGTAGTATTTCCCCTTTTGTAGGGACAACCTCCCCTACCATAGTGTTGTTTGTACTGTCGCTTGTCATGATCAAGCGTGCAAGAGAAGACAAAGGGATGTTTGGGTTTAGCAATTTAACTGCAAAATTAATCACGTTTTGGCGTGCATTTATTCGCCAAGCTACTTCTGTTAAACGTATATTTGCCAAAAACTAACAGATGTCTGTTTCCATTCGGTTTGATGCTATTGAAGATGCCATTGCTGACATAAAAAAGGGCAAGATTATCATCGTTGTTGATGATGAAAACAGAGAGAATGAGGGTGATTTTGTTGCAGCAGCAGAATGCGTAACACCTGAAATGATTAATTTTATGGCACAACATGGACGAGGATTGATATGTACACCCATCACTGAATCGTATTGCAGTAAACTTGATCTCTACCCTATGGTGCACAACAATACTGATCCCATGAGAACAGCCTTTACGGTTTCAGTGGACTTAAAGGGAAATGGCGTAACTTCTGGTATTTCAGCCTCCGACCGATCGAAGACAGTCAAACACTTGATTCATGACCAAGCAAAACCAGACGATTTTATTCGTCCAGGACATGTGTTTCCACTCACTGCCAAAGAAGGTGGAGTGCTACGACGAACAGGCCATACAGAAGCAGCGATTGACTTTGCACGCCTTGCTGGTTTTAAGCCAGCAGGAGTGATTGTAGAAATTATGAATGCAGATGGCTCCATGGCAAGACTGCCTGAGCTTCGTGTGCTTGCTGATCAGTTGAAGTTAAAATTGGTTTCAATCGAATCTCTAGTCGCTTATCGAATGAGGTTTGACAGCCTAATTGAAATCGTTAAAGACGATACTGTGCAAACCAAGTATGGAACTTTTCAACTCAAAGCTTTTCGGCAGAAAACCAATCAACAAATTCATATCGCTTTAACCAAAGGGGAATGGACTGAAAAGGATAAGGTACTCACGCGTATCCAGTCCTTAAATATGACACAAAATATCATGCAAACCCTCCGAGGAAACGATGATGATGAGTTGGATGATATATTTAAACAATTGGTTAATAACAAATACTCTTGTTTGCTGTTTATCAATAATATAGATAATATTAAATCTGTTGAATTTTTAAGTGGTATTGCCACAGAAACAGCAAAAGATTCACTGTCAAACATGGATGAAAAAGACTTTGGGATTGGTGCACAAATTCTACACCAATTAAACATTCAGAAGTTGGCCTTACTCTCCAATAGTGATCAAATCAAACGTGTTGGCTTGGCAGGTTATGGTTTGGAAATTGTGGAATACGTTGGCTATTAAAAAAGCCAGAGTTTTACTGCCATCAAAAGCACCATGACAATCATTACAAGTTTGATAAAGCCTTCTCCTTTATCGACAGAAAATCGTGAGGCTGTCCAAGCACCGACTGAAGTGCCAACAGCCAAGATCAAACCATAAAGCCAGTTGACATTTCCACTGATAGCAAAGGTGACCAAAGCAGCAATGGTGTAGATAAAAACCACACCAACTTTGACTGCATTTACTCGAACGAGGTTGATTTTGTTAAAGATGTTTAGAAACAACATGATGATAAATCCAATGCCTGCATTCATAAATCCGCCATAAATACCAATAAAAAAGAATGCGTTCAAACTGAAAAAAAGATATTTGCCAGAGGTTCTTTCTTGGGATATATGATCGGCCATTTTAGGTTTAAAAACCATAATCAGCACCACCACAATCATTATGATGGCAAGTATCCGATTAAAAATAGCCCCATCGATTTCAATAGCGATCCTGGCACCTAGGATGGCTCCAAAAATTGCAGCAATACCCAAGTAGATGCTAAAGGGATAGGTTTTTATATTCTTAGAGGCATAGCCGATGTTAGCAGATAAGGAAGAAACAGCAATGGCAATACGATTTGTACCATTTGCAACTGCTGGGGGAAGGCCCATAAATATCAACAGCGGCAGCGTGAGCAGCGAACCACCCCCAGCAATAGTGTTGACAAAGCCAGCAAAAACACCAGCCCCAATCAGGAGAAATATGTCGTATGTATTTTGCATATATGATTTCAAGTAAAGTTAGTCATAATTCAAACATGAAGTAAACCAGTTTATCTCAAAAAAAAACAGGTGCAAAAGCACTTGGTTTATAAGCGAAGAGAATGGGATTACTACGTGAACCCTTATGGGCATCCTGGGCAAGCATAAAAACCAACTTTCTTTCAGAAAGTATATAGTTTCCCCAGCGAAGAGAATGGGATTACTACGTGAACCTTTATGGGTATCCTGGGCAAGCATAAAAACCAACTTTCTTTCAGAAAGTATTTGGTTTTTTCATAATTCAAACATGAAGTAAGCTTCAGTTTGCCTCATAAAAAAACCAAGTGTTACTGCACTTGGTTTTCTTTTGCGGAGAAAGAGGGATTCGAACCCCCGGAGGTGTGACCCTCAACGGTTTTCAAGACCGCCGCATTCGACCACTCTGCCATTTCTCCAGTGGGTGCAAATATACAGCCCTTTTTTTTCTTACAAAACCCATTTGTCCATTGTTTCAACTCAGTAATTTGACAAGTGTAATACTTTCAAAATAATCAAGTTTAATTTGTGTTTATATTGAGTAACGGCTTCGGTATGAGTCGTAGGCGAGGCACTAGTCTATTACTTATATCTTTTGTTGCCAGTAGTTTTTATTCCACTTTTTCAAGTATGCTATCTTGATATAATACTTCAGGGTCAAAGTCTGCTCCGTTTTCCCATTCAATGGTATCAAAGCTCACTCTAACTTTTCTAAAAAGATTTTTGTCTTTTAATTCTTCAAAAATTCCTCCGTCAAGATGTGGCTTCATATCATAAATTTTCTTTTCTCCTGTCTTAAAAGTTAAAAGAAGATTATAGTTTTCTAAAGCCTCTACAGATATTACTGCATAATTCATACTCTTATTTTAAAGGTTCTATTTTAAATGGTTGTTCCTTGTTCTGGCAATCAACATATAATCCATATCCCAATCTTTATTTATCTTGCTGTAGTTAATAGCCTTAACAACATAAAGGTTTAAAAATTTTGTTCATTTTCTCTTAGTTTAGTCAAAATTACTGATATATGTTCTTAAAACATCGTTTATCTTTACTGAAAATTAAATACACCGAATGAAAAAATCAACACTTCTCTTCAGTGGACTCATCGCCCTTTTCTCAACTTCGTGTAGCACCCTACAATTTACTGGCACTGCGATCGAACAACTCACAACCCCATCGACAGAGGTCGTTGATTGGGAAAATGTCAATCAATGGCAACATGCAGATATCAATTCAGAAAATTTTCCTGGTATGAGTGTTCATAAAACCTACGAGGAACTGCTGAAAGACAAAAAAGGAAAAACAGTTGTCGTTGCTGTCATTGATACTGGCATTGATATCACACACGAGGACCTTAAAGAATCCATCTGGGTCAATGACGATGAAATACCTGACAATGGCGTTGATGATGATAATAATGGTTATATCGACGATGTAAATGGGTGGAACTTCCTTGGTGATTCAACTGGTGATCAGTACGAATTGATACGTCTCTTAAAAATAGGAACTGCTTTTGAAAACAGAGATCTCGCAATCGAAAAATATGCTGAAATGATTCAAAAAGATGGGATTCAGGACTCTCTCCCTCTGATTAAAAAAAACCTAATAAGCAACATCTATCACTATGAAAAAGAAGTCAAACAAGCCAATCAACTCGGGTGGAATGCTCGCACAACAGGCGATGACATAGACAACTTTTCGCAACGTTTTTATGGCGATGGAAATGTAATCCCAAAAAGCGACGATGAACTGCATGGAACACACGTTGCAGGTATCATCGCTGCCACTCGTAACAATGATATTGGTGTGGATGGCATCGCTTCAACTGCAGAGATTATGTGCTTGCGAGCAGTGCCAAACGAAGGGGATGAATACGATAAGGATGTTGCCTTGTCCATCCGATACGCTGCAGACAATGGTGCCCAGATTATCAATATGAGTTTTGGAAAGGATTTTTCGCCACACTGTGACAAAGTCAGAGAGGCAATTGTATATGCAGCATCAAAAGGAGTTCTTTTGGTTAACGCAGCAGGGAATGATGGTGTTGATATTGATAGCGTTTATAGCTATCCCAGTGATCGTTTAAACAACGAACCAGAGGTTTCTTCCAACTTTATCACCGTTGGGGCAATTGGACCTGTAAAAAACCCCCTCATGGTCGCACCTTTTTCAAATTATGGGAAGGAGAATGTTGATTTATTTGCCCCAGGAGCGATCATTTATGCGCCTGTACCGAGCGATAAGTACGAAGCCTTGAGTGGTACCTCAATGGCTGCGCCAGCCGTTTCAGGAGTTGCTGCCATCCTCCTATCCTATTACCCAAAACTATCGCCTGAGGCTATTCGGAAAGCTCTCATGACATCTGTTGTCAAAATAGATTATGAGTTACAGTTTGGTTATGACAGGGAAAAAACTACTATGAGTGAATTATCTCAAACAGGTGGTGTTGTCAATGCATACAATGCACTGCTTTATGTGAGCGATCAGCAAAAGAATCTAAGTAAACTATAATAAGGATCATCCCGAAGATGTATAAGTTAGGTCTTCTGATTGAGGTCGTGCAAGCTAGTATTGCCGAGAATATCTAGGGTTTTATCTCTGATGCT
>CACIJH010000034.1 GCA_902586905.1 uncultured Bacteroidota bacterium
ATGCCCGAGGAGTCATATAGAGTTATGAGGCATACAGGTGCGTATGAGCCCAAAATGAGGTAATATATACTGATGTGGTCAAGCACTTGAAATCTCTTTTTGAGTTTAGCATTTTGTACATAATGATAAATAGATGATGATGAATATACAAACAGTAAACCAAAAGAGAATAATAGGATTGAGAATGTACTCAGGGCTGTGTTGTGATTGTCAAAATAGAATAAAAAAGGGATCCCAATCATTGACAAAATAAGGCCTGAGAAATGGGTCCAAACGTTCCAAGTTTCTTCGCTTCTGTAGTCTCTAAGGCTAATGACTTGCACGACCTAAATTTACAATAATTACGCCATTTAATCTGATTTTGTTCAATAGTTAATTTTAATAAGTAAAGTATATAACTATTTTAAAATTTCATATATTGTAGTATACTTAATCAATAAACAATCATTATGAATGAAGTTGAAATTTTTAACAGTACCCAACTAGCGTTAATCTCTAACGGAGTTTATTTGTTAACCTTCACAGGTTTAATTTTTATAACATTTAGATTGATACGCTATCAGAGAGAAAACCAATCCAACAAATTTGGTAAAGTTTTAGTTACGATTTTTGGGCTATGCACTACCTTTTATGGTTATACTGTTTTCTCATTTCTTCGAAATCTGCAGTTTTCACAGTCTTACAGACTATCTGCATTGCAAGAGGATGGTGTAGAGCTATCATCATGGGCAAGTAGTATTATAGACTTTACTGGCTATACAGTTGCAGATGGTTTGCCAATATCAAGCACTCCAGAGCCTGCTGCTGTAGTTTTTATAATAACATTTGCCACGATGGTCATTGCAGGTGTTTGGCTCAAGCTAACAAAGTAATCAATTAGATATGAGCTATATTGCTCTTTAGCGATGTAGCTCATATATGTTTAATTTTTAAATATGTATCGATTTAACACAAATGATTATCTGATTCGCATTCCTTTATTTGTCATTTTTTTTTGGTTTGGGCTTTTAAAAGTGATTGAACTTTCTCCAGCGCAAGGGTTGATTATCGACACCGTGTATTGGATGCCATTTTTAAGTCCTGAGGACTGGGTTATTGTCATTGGCTATTGGGAAATGTTGATTGGTTTATTTTTTCTAGCAAAAAAAACCACTTTCTACGCTATGCTATTTTTGTTTTTGCAAATGAGTGGAACTTTTATGCCTTTAGTACTACTGCCATCCGTTACGTTTCAAAACTCTAATGTTCTACTCCCCACGCTAGAAGGGCAATACATCATCAAAAATATAATCATCATTACTTCTGCCATTGTTGTTGGTCGATTTTATTTAAATCAGCCCTTTTTTGAACGAATCTCAAAGCTGTTTCGGAGGAGCTAGAAATGGGAGGTTATAAATAAAAAGATATTCGCATTTTGTTTCTAAAACTATTCAATAACTTTATAAAAAAATGCCATGCAACTATCTGTACTTAAACAAACTCTTGATAAACTGGACAAGCTAAAATTTCAACTCCCAAATGGCGAATTTGTACCCGCACATTTTCATATTACGGAAGTTGGGAATGTAACGCGCAACTACATCGATTGTGGTGGTACGTTGCGTCATGAAAATAAAATCAACCTACAACTTTGGGTAGCTTCTGATGTCGATCATCGCCTAAATCCTCGTACTGTTTTAGACATATTGCAGTTGGCAGAAAAACAGTTAGACTGTTCAAATATGGAAGTGGAAGTGGAATACCAACAAAGCACCGTTGGACGATATGAATTGGCTTTTGATGGAATTGTGTTTCAGCTTATCAATACCCAGACGGCTTGCTTGGCTCCCGACCAATGCGGTGTGCCACAGGAAAAACCTCGTGTGCGTGTCACTGCAAATGGTTTAAGTTGCAATCCTGACTCGGGTTGTTGTTAGGGGAGTGAAGTCGAATTATTTTAGAGAAGATATGGGTATTAAAATTTTAACTATCATTTCAATTTGTTCATTTTTTTGTTTTAGCCAAAACAATACACAACTCAATTATTTGAGTAATGATAATCATTACTTAGTTGATTATGTTAATCCTTTAATGGGTACTGACTCAACTTTTGAGCTTTCAAATGGTAACACATATCCTGCAATTGCTACCCCCTGGGGCATGAACTTTTGGACTCCTATGACAGCAAAAATGGGTGATGGATGGACCTATAAATACGATGATAATAAAATACTTGGCATAAAACAAACCCACCAGCCCAGCCCTTGGTTAAATGACTATGCTGCCTTTTCGTTAATGGCTGTTACTGGAGATTTAAAGTTCCAGGAGGATGAACGAGCATCTTGGTTTTCTCACAAAGCCGAGACTGTAAAACCCTATCATTACAAGGTATATTTGGCTGACTACGACTCTACTGTTGAAGTTTCTCCATCAGAAAGGGCTGCTCATTTTAAATTTACATTTCCTGACTCTGACAAATCATTTATTTTGTTAGATGCTTTTAGCAAAGGATCAATGGTAAAAATTTTGCCTAAGCAAAAGAAAATCATTGGTTACAGTAGGTACAATAATGGAGGTGTACCTGAAAATTTTCATAATTATTTTGTTCTTGAGTTCAGTAAAGATTTTGAAGTGACCCATACTTGGGGTGATGATTGGAGTTTAAATACAAACTCTACCAAAAATATTGGGGATCATGTTGGAGCTATCATTGGATTTCAAACTTTTGACGATGAAGAAGTAGAAGTGAAAGTTGCTTCATCATTTATAAGTCTGGAACAAGCTCAACTTAATCTGACTCGAGAAATTGGTAAAAATAGTTTTGAGACCACAAAAAATGAAGCCAGAAATGCTTGGGAAAAGGAGTTGAGTCGAATAAAAATTTATGATGATAATTTAGATCATATAAAAACATTCTATTCTTGTTTATATCGATTGTTATTATTCCCCAGAAAATTCTTTGAAATCGATAAAGAGCAAAAGATAGTTCATTACAGCCCATACAATGGAAAAGTATTGCCAGGATATATGTTTACAGACAATGGTTTTTGGGACACATTCAGAGCTGTATTCCCTTTTTTCAATTTGATGTACCCTGAGCTAAATTCACAAATTATGGAAGGCTTAGCCAATACTTACAAGGAGTCTGGATGGCTTCCGGAGTGGGCAAGCCCTGGGCATAGAAATGTAATGATTGGTTCGAATTCCTCTCCGATTATTTCAGACGCATATTTAAAAGGTGTGCATATAAAAGATGTTGAGATATTGTTTGAAGCCATGCTCAAAAATGCGACCACTTCCAAAAACAGACCAAAATCCAATGGCAATGTTATTAACTCTGTTGGTAGAGAAGGAGTTGAGTATTACAACGATCTTGGATATGTTCCATATAACGTAGGAATCAATGAAAATGCAGCAAGAACACTTGAGTATGCATATGCAGATTTTACAGTAGCTAAAATGGCTCAGAAAATGGGTAAAGAAGAATTGGCAAATACGTATTTTAATAAATCTTATAATTACAAGAATCTTTTTGATGCTGACACCAAGTGGATGCGTGGAAAGAACAAAGAAGGGGATTTTCAATCTCCTTTCAACCCTCTTAAATGGGGAGATGCTTTCACTGAGGGGAATAGTTTGCACTACACTTGGTCAGTGTTTCATGACATTGAGGGTTTGATTGAGCTCATGGGTGGAGGTGATGCTTTTACTTCAAAACTTGATGAAGTATTTGATATGCCACCAAAGTTTGATGATTCATATTACGGTTTTACAATCCACGAAATTCGTGAAATGCAAATCGTAAACATGGGAAATTATGCTCATGGCAACCAACCGATTCAACATATGATTTATTTGTACAATTATGCAAATAAAGCATACAAGACACAGTATAGAATTAGAGATGTGCTAACAAAACTGTATGCTCCAACCCCAGATGGATATTGTGGTGATGAGGATAATGGGCAAACATCGGCTTGGTATGTTTTTAGTGCTATGGGTTTTTATCCAGTCACTCCAGCAGTAGATCAATATGTTATTGGAAGTCCCTTGTTTAAAAAAGTAGAACTTAGCTTAGCGAATGGAAACAAATTTCAGATTTCAGCACCAAATAACAGTAAAGAAAATGTGTATATCAACTCAGCAACATTGAATGGTGAAATTTGGGATAAGAGCTTTATAAAATTTAATTCTATTCAATCAGGTGGACAAATTGATTTCAGTATGAGCGATAAGCCCAACAAAAATTGGGCTGCAAATCGAGAAAGTGTTCCTTATTCATTGAGTAATACTGATCAATTTAAAAATTGAAATCTAAAACTTAGGTTTAATTTTTAAAAAATATTTTTTAAAATAAATTTTATTTTAGAATATAATTTGTGGCGGTCAGGGTAGTGAAATCAAACTATTTTGAGGGAGATATCGTTATTTTTAGTACAATTTAGTTCGTTATAAGTTATTTTTTTATGCAATAATAATTTAAAGTTGAAAATTTAAATTGCAGTCATAATGCAGCAATTATTGATTGATAATAATTACACGAAATTATTAATTTTATAAATCTAGAAATAATAAAAAAAAATTAAAAATGAATCGAAGAAGATTTCTTATAAACAACTCAAAATTAGCCCTTGGAGTATCTTTGATTCCAGCAACTGGTTTTTCAATTTATGACAACGCTCGCTTTACAAAATTTATATCGAAAAGACCCCCTAAAGACAAAAGAACATTCAAAAGCGAAGCCGTTGAAGAAATAATTTCTGAAGTAAAAAAATTCATCATTAATCCAGAGCTTGCTTG
>CACIJH010000035.1 GCA_902586905.1 uncultured Bacteroidota bacterium
ATGTTTTTGAGCACATTTTTTCTTCTTTGTTCAAAAATCATATCTGGGTGACAACTAATTTTTTACGAATGTGATATGTTCTTTTGATTTTTGTAACTTTAAACAAAACATAGAGTTATGGAGTATATTTCATTATTATTTCAAGTTGTTGTTGCTGTTTCGGTTTTGATCGTCTGGGTATTTAGATATCACAACGTGATCAAAGAGTTTCAGCAGTTTGGTTATTCTGATGTGTTTAGAAACTTTGTAGGTGCATCCAAAATTGCGACTTCAACGTTGTTGCTGACAGGGATTTGCTATGAGGAGCTTACGCCTTACGCAGCGATATCTATGGCTGTTTTTATGTTTGCTGCGCAGCTCTCTCATATTCGGGTCAAAAACCCATTGATACAACGCCTGCCTTCTTTGGTGTTTTTACTGATGTCGCTGTTTATTGCGTTGTTTCACTATGGCGTTATATAGATGGTAGATTATTTTTTGATTCTGGCTCTTTTTACAGGCCTATCTTTTGTTGCGTATGGGATCAACTCTTTTATATCCAAGCGCATGAAGTCCGAGTTTGAGCGTTGGAACCTGAAGAAGGAGCGAAAGGCAATTGCAAGCTGTCAGCTCATTGGAGGAGCAACGTTGCTTTTTGGACTTGAGTCGAACATTATGCTTTTGTTGTCATCTTCTTTTTTGAGCGTGATGATGTTGGTTGCAATAGGTGTTCGCATCAAAGTCAGAGACAATATTTCAGATATATTACCAGCATTTGCTTATCTGGTACTGAGTGCAATCATTCTATACGAAGCCACAGCACAGTAAGCCGCAATAAGACCAAGGGTTATTCTACCACTCGTGAACCTCTTTAAAAAGATAGTTGATGGATAGTGAATAAGCCTCTTTGAAATCCTCCATTTTTAAATCTTTGTCATTGTAGATGATATTCTTCCTGTGACAATAGTCTTCAAAAGACTCTTGAATAAGGCCGTCAATTTTATCTTGCAAAGAATGGTTGTTTATCAAACAGATTTTAAAATGCTCTAAATCTAATCGTTCCATTGTACATGAATTTTACATGACAATTTTAAATGTAAGACGTTAAGCATTTAAGAATTTAATGTTAAATAAACACTTCTTATCAACAAGTTATCCCCTGAGCAGTGATGCAACACTAAACAACAGATGTGCTATAAACACTATCTGCCATTCTGCATAGGATCTGTGTTGGGCATGAGTTTATTTAGGATAAAATAAACAGGACAAAACTTAGTTACTGGACTTATAATTTGAAGTCCTCCAACAGCTACAGCAATCCATAAGAAATCCAAATTGACAGTATAGAAAGTTAATCCAACACTTACCAAATACAACACGCCCACAATGGCATCATGGGCTCTTACTTTTGAGATATTTTTTTCCATTTGTTTGTTTTTCGGTTTTCAAATATAGTGTTTAATTAAATTCTTTACATTAGTGGTAGTAAAAACAAAACAATGAAGAAATTATTCCTCTTATTTATTATTGTTGGATGCTCAACTCCAACCCCAACCGCCACAGTTATAGGTTATGAAAACTCCGATGGAACCACTTTAGAAATCACAAGTGGAGATGTAAGTTCTACAGAGGTTGTAAAAGCATATTTTGATGCATATAACGCTAAAGACTTACAAGCGGTATACAATTTAGAGCACGACGATGTTGTCCTTTACGCGCCAAACGGAATGACGATTGAGAGTCCTCAACAGCATTTGGAGTTAGGCGAACAGTTTCTTGAAGCAAACCCTATTGCGAAATGGGAAATCGTTTGGTCTATGTCAGCTGATGTAAAATATGACGACAAGCCTAATGAAAATTGGGTTACTTCGGGTTTATTGGTTACCTATGGAAAAGACGAAGACTCTGTATCCACTGTTAGTCGAGCAGTTGATCTGATGATCGTTGACGGAAAAGTTAAAAAGGGATATGTTTATCAGCGCGAACTGTCAGACGCTGAAAAGACTAGTACAGAAGAAACAAATAAGTAGCACAAAAAAATAACACGATATGTCAAGCAAATTTTTTGGAAATAGTAGACAAAAAAACTCACCTGGTAAAAAAGGGGGGAAAAACAAAATGACGAATAAAAACAACAAACAAAAATCTTCTGGTGTTCGAAAAGTAGGAAGAGGTAGCTAGGCACTAATTCACCTACAACCATCATTTGGTTGTAAGCCTACGTTTTTGTGTAGTTCGGAACAAATCTTTTTGAGCTATATTAAATTGAAGTAGTTGCCAAACCATTGGCAAAAAACACAGATAAAGCATTATTTTTGCAATTTACTTACAACTCAGGTCCTATAGCTCAGTTGGTTAGAGTAGCTGACTCATAATCAGTTGGTCCTTATACAGCATAAAAGAGCATACCCCTGATGGTCAATTAGTTAAAGTGATTAAATAAATCATGAATAACTAAAGTGCCATATAAATGCCAAAACACAGTCTATCATACCCCAATATTCGCAAACACTCTAACGGTAAATACTTCATAGATTTCTTCCTAAACAACAAGCGTTATAGGT
The DNA here is from genome assembly GCA_902586905.1 of uncultured Bacteroidota bacterium. Classification (GTDB taxonomy): domain Bacteria; phylum Bacteroidota; class Bacteroidia; order Flavobacteriales; family Flavobacteriaceae; genus UBA724. Next base: position 2,544 of record CACIJH010000035.1, read on the forward strand.
TGTTTAATGGTAAGCGCATAGGTTCATCACTTGCACCTAACTCATACCCATCCAAACTAAGACACTCAAAGACTACATTGCTTGCTAAAGAGGTGTATGATTATTTAGTGAGTAATGATTATTCTTTTGAAAAGCCACTTAAGGGTGTTGAGCTGTTTGATAGTCTTATTGAATCTAAACTTAGTGAACCATTATCTGCTATGTATAGAAAAGCACTTGAGTCTATTGCATCGCTTCTAAGGCAGGAACTTATCTTGAAAGGTAGCATAAGCAAGCAGTTCTTAAATAGCATACCGCTTAAGTACAATAATAACACCTCTTACAACACAACAAGAAGACACTTAAATGTGCTTGTAAACTACCTACACAACAATGGATTTACTATTGAGAAATCAACGCTTAAAACACGCAAACAGGAAGAAGTGTTACACAAGCCTATAAGCGACTTAAAAGACCTCTTAGAACGCATTAAAACACACAATAGTAACCTCTATATATGTGCTTTACTAACCTATGGATGTTTACTTAGACCTCATCATGAAATAAGGCTGCTCAGATGGGGTGATTTTAGTGATGATTTATCGTATATCACACTTTCAGGAAGCCGAGTGAAGTCAAAGCGTAATCGTGTCGTTCCTGTGCCTGAATATGTGCGTAAAGAGCTTAGTGTTGGCGATAGAAATCACAACATATTTTCGGGGAATATTGAGCCATATAATAGAAGCTATTTTAATGGTGTTTGGAAGCGTTTTAAGGCGCTTAATCCTGAGCTTGATAAAGACATTACGCTCTACTCATTTAGACACACAGGGGCGATAGAAATCTTTAAACGTACAGGCTCAATACACAAGCTACAAAGAGCAATGGGGCATTCAAGTTTAAACGTATCGTTAACCTATTTAAGAGGATTAGAAGTAGCGGAACTAAAAGAGGCTGATATGCCGAGTTTATAATGTAGTTATTAACGTAAAAAGAAGATTAACATCAAGTAACATAACGAAGCCTTAATTTCAATCACAATGAGTTTCTTTTTTTATTATCTTCATAATTCATTAACCAACAATTATTTACAATGAAAAATTTAGTTTTCTTTTTAGCCCTTTTGTGTAGTACAAGTTTAGTAGCACAGTTTCATTTCAATGAAAATGCTTCAGGGATTCAATCAGCAACAAATACAGCAAGTGGGGACAGGTCAACTGCTATGGGAAATTTTACAATT
>CACIJH010000036.1 GCA_902586905.1 uncultured Bacteroidota bacterium
CATCATCAACCCAAGTTCGTTTTTTAGTGCATTGACAAGTAACTTCATCAGGGTCTTGATTTCTTGTTTTGGGCGATTCCAGTTTTCTGTTGAAAAGGCATACAGTGTCAGGTTGTTGATGCCCAATCTTGCAGCTGCTTCTACAACTTTGCGAACCGATTTTGCGCCTTGTCGGTGTCCAAATACACGTGGTTGATTGCGACGCTTTGCCCAACGACCATTCCCATCCATGATGATGGCAATGTGCCGCGGTAATCTTTCGATATCAATATTAATTGCTGTCATAAAAGACCTTCTATAAACCAGCCACGACCAAAGGAGTAGGTGAGTGAAAAACCAGTAAAGACCACCCAATCGCTACTTACATTACTTGCAAAAGCTGGCTTTTGATCAATTTCGTCCACAAATGTAGGAAAACTTCCATCCAGATTATCACTAAAGGTATAAAGTGCTTTGATTTCAAATCCTAGTACAAAACTCATACCCAAACTTGTTTTGATTCCTACTCCCATGGGAATTGCAAGTGAAAAATCATTGGCTTGATAGCTCGCAGTTTGCTCGTTTGTGGCATAATATAAGTCTCTGAATTTTAAGTAGCTCAAACCAGCAAACATATAAGGCGACCAGGAGGTTTGAAAATCCGACAGATCCATTTTAAAATAATTGACCTCCAAAATGGCTGATGTGTGAGTGATTGAATTTGTAAAGTTGTAAGCACGCTCTTTTCTCAAGGGCTCTGCCGACAATGAGTCTGTTCCTTTTATTACACTTAAGCCAAGTTCAAAACGCAAAGCCAATCGCGGTGAAAAATTACTTTTATAGAGCAGGGTAGCAGATGGGGTTTTAAATGATGGACTAATAAAGTCTGTTTTACCAATCTCTCCAATGTATTTCGTCCCGCCAATGAATAACCCAGCTTCACGATATTGCGCATGACACAATATCAGGGGGGCAAGTAAACATAAATAAAAGACTCTCAACACTGTGCAAGGATTACATATGCTAAACGATTCAAGATTTGCATTTATTGCTCAATTGCGTTGGTCCTTCCCCCAATGAAGTTTGTTGCGAAGGGTTTTGAAATAACTGTCATCATGGAGACGTGCCAATTGGAGTGGAAATGCTGCTTTTTGAATTCGTATTGGGTGCCCTGTTGGGATGGTATGAATGCGAGAGTCTAACGACAGCAAATGTGCATCTTCACGACTGCTAACACTGAGTTCTACAACATCATCTTCTGAAATCACTAGTGGACGTGCGTTCAGATTGTGAGGCGCAATTGGCGTGAGAACCAGCGATTTGCTATTTGGGTCGATGATTGGCCCGCCATTGCTCAAAGAATAACCAGTTGAGCCTGTAGGCGTAGAAACAATAAAACCATCTGCCCAGTATGAGTTGAGCGATTCACCATTGATTTTGGTATGAACAGTGATCATTGAAGTTGTATTTTTTCGACTGACCCCAACTTCGTTTAGTGCCAATGGGAAAGCTGCAATCTCATCCGATATGCCTTGTACATCGACTGTGAGTAAGCTGCGCTTCTCAACAGTGTATTTTTCATCTAAAAATGCCTGCAATGCAACTTGGATATCATCAGCCTGTAGGGTGGCCAAAAAGCCAAGACGACCGGTATTAATACCAATCACAGGAATTTGTGTGTCACGAATCAATTCTAAACAGCGCAGGAGTGTGCCATCACCTCCGACCGAAAAAAACATATCGATGTCCTTGCCGAGATCTTTGTTTGAAGTGAAGGATCGCAACGAATCATTTTGAAGCGATTGACATATCGTTTCATGACAACTCACATTGATGTTCATTGACTGTGCAGCCTCTAAAAGGTAACGAACAGTTTGTTGGCAAGCTTCATTTTGAAGGGAGCTGTACACAGCAATTTTCATGGGCGACTACATCGAAAGGTATTTGTCTAAATATGAGGCATGCTCCTGTAATTTATCTTCTAAATCGTCTTCTTTGTGTTTGCTTATAACTTCATAACCAAAACGACGAAGTGTAGGGAGAAGATGCTTGAGGTCTTGTGCATCAACAGTCAGCAGTATATCAATCCATTCCTCATGTTGACGTTCAAGCTGAAGACTTGTGATTTCTACACCACTAGCTTCTAGGAGTTGTGTGAGCTCTGTCAACAAAAAATCGACCTTTCTTTTGCGAAGCGAAAGTTTTGAAAGGTTTTGATAAACAGGAATTTCTTGCATAACTATAGCCAAAATAACGAAAAAAGTGGACAAACCGCTCTATTCGATGTATTTTTGCTAAAAAAAAGAAAATGACCAGCTTAAGTGTGAATGTCAATAAGATTGCCACCTTGCGAAATGCTCGTGGAGGTGATATGCCAAACCTGATTCAAACAGCCCAAGATATCGAAGGATTTGGTGCGCAAGGAATTACGATACATCCTCGTCCTGATGAGCGACACATTCGTTATCAAGATGCACACGATCTTAAAAAGGTGGTAAAAACCGAACTCAATATTGAGGGAAACCCTATCCCTAAATTTATTGAACTTGTATTGGCTGTCAAACCCGATCAAGTCACATTTGTTCCCGATGCAGAGGATGCTATTACTTCCAATGCAGGTTGGGACACCATCAAGTATCAATCATTTTTGACAGAAGTCATTCAAGAATGCAAAAACAATGGCCTCCGAACGTCTATTTTTCTCGACCCTGACCCAAAGCAAGTAGATGGTGCCAAAGCAACTGGTACAGATCGCATTGAACTCTACACAGAGGCCTATGCAAGTGGATTTTCCAAAAACCCAGAAACTGCCATTGCACCTTATGTTGAAGCAGCAACACGAGCAAATGAACTCGAAATTGGTCTCAATGCTGGACATGACCTGAATTTGGAAAACATTGCATACTTTCATCAGCATATCCCCAATCTATTGGAAGTATCTATTGGTCATGCTCTCATATGTGAATCCTTGTATTTTGGACTCGAAAATGTGATCAATCAATATCGAGCCAAACTCACATGAGCTTGCTTCACAGTCAAATTCTAGGATCAGGAAAGCCTTTGTTGGTTTTACATGGTTTTTTGGGGATGTCGGACAATTGGCGTACCATGAGCAAGTTGTGGGCAGCGCATTTTGAGGTACACCTGATCGACTTGCGAAATCACGGCAGAAGTTTTCACAGCGATGCATTTTCATATGCCCACATGGCAGAGGATTTAACAGCCTATTGTCAACACCACCAACTCGCAAGTGTTGTCCTATTAGGTCATTCGATGGGAGGTAAATTGGCAATGCACTTTGCAACCACGCATACAGCGAAAGTCGAAAGGCTCATCATTGCTGATATTGCTCCCAAAGACTATCCACCTCACCACGATCATATTTTGGAGGGTTTGATGGATTTGCATACCCACACCCCCAAATCGCGAAGGGATGCCAATCAAAGACTCAGTCGTTTTGTAAGCGATGAGGTTACAAGACTGTTTTTGCTCAAAAATCTTTATCGCACTGACGATGGCTTTGCATTGCGAGTGAATGTACCAGTGTTGAAAGCTAAGGTAGGAGAAGTCATGACATCTTCCGTTGCGAATTATGATGGTCCAACA
>CACIJH010000037.1 GCA_902586905.1 uncultured Bacteroidota bacterium
CAACTTTATTGCAACTCAGGATGTATTGGTTCCTCTACAGTATGGAGGTCAAGATGTTAGTACAGCTATATCTAATCAAGACTTATTCCCATTTTCCATTGACGGTAATGTTGATGAGGAAGTGAGCTCATATGGTGTGAGTGTTGCAGTTAATCAAGCGCTGACAAATAAAATTGGCATGAATATGTCATATGAATACAATGATCTTGACTATACCCCAAGTTCTGAATATTCTTTATTCGAGCCATCGTTCAATACACCTAAGCACAGATTTAAAGTTTCAGTAGTTGGACAAAATCTTAATGACAATATTGGGTTTAATGTTTCATTACGCTCAAATAGTGAGTACGAATACCAAGCAAGTTTTATTGATGAAACAATTGCAGCCAATACAGTTATTGATGCTCAGGTATCCTTTACCCTTAATAAATTAAATTCTGTCCTAAAAGTTGGTGGGACAAATATCGGAGGTGATGATTATGTGAGTCTGGTTGGGTCAGGTATGATTGGTCAGATGTTCTACACATCACTTACCTTTAATCCATAAAAACACAATCTAAATATTGTAGTAAAAGGGCGCTGTTTTGCGCCCTTTTTTTGTTTATAAATCAATCAATAAAATCACAGTTTTTGCCTTATATTTGCAGCCAATAAAACAAGTTTTAGGCAAACATATTTATATATTCTATGGCTCAAGTAAAAGGTAAAGTCGCCCAAATTATTGGCCCTGTTGTTGATGTATCATTCGATACCTCGTTAGCTCCACTTCCAGACATCTATGATTCACTCGAAATCAGTAAAGATGATGGTAGTCAGCTCGTGTTGGAAGTGCAGTCGCACATTGGTGAGGACCAAGTTCGAACCATTTCCATGGACTCAACAGATGGGTTGCAGCGTGGCGCTGATGTTGTTGCGACAGGAAACCCAATCCAAATGCCAATTGGTGAGGCAGTCAACGGAAGACTGTTCAACGTTATTGGCGATGCGATTGATGGCATTGGAAACCTTCCTAAAACAAAAAAAGATGGACTGCCAATTCACCGAAATGCACCCGATTTTGATCAATTATCAACTTCAACAGAAGTTCTTTTTACAGGTATCAAAGTCATTGACTTGATTGAGCCTTATGCCAAAGGAGGAAAAATTGGATTATTTGGTGGTGCAGGAGTTGGAAAAACAGTATTGATCCAAGAACTTATCAACAACATCGCCAAAGGGCATGGAGGATTGTCTGTATTTGCTGGTGTTGGCGAACGTACACGCGAAGGAAATGACCTTCTTCGTGAAATGCTCGAATCTGGTATTATCAAATATGGAGACGAGTTTATGGAATCTATGGAAAAAGGTGGATGGGACTTGAGTAAAATCGATCAAGAGGCACTCAAAGAATCAAAAGCAACATTTGTCTTTGGTCAAATGAACGAACCCCCAGGAGCACGTGCTCGTGTGGCACTTTCGGGACTTACTGTTGCAGAATATTTCCGTGATGGTGCAGGTGATGGACAGGGGAAAGACGTTCTTTTCTTTGTGGACAACATCTTCCGATTTACCCAAGCTGGTTCTGAGGTGTCTGCACTTTTAGGCCGTATGCCATCTGCAGTGGGATATCAACCAACCCTAGCAACCGAAATGGGTGCGATGCAAGAACGAATTACCTCTACCAAAAAAGGATCGATTACATCAGTACAAGCAGTATATGTACCTGCTGATGACCTGACTGACCCTGCACCAGCAACAACTTTTGCTCACTTGGATGCCACCACTGTATTATCGCGTAAAATTGCAGAGCTTGGGATTTACCCAGCAGTAGATCCACTCGATTCGACTTCCAGAATCTTAACGCCTGAAATCCTTGGGGATGAGCACTACAACTGTGCACAGAGAGTAAAAGAATTACTTCAGCGATACAAAGAGTTGCAAGACATCATTGCCATTCTTGGTATGGAAGAACTATCGGAGGAAGACAAACTTGCGGTTGCAAGAGCACGTCGAGTGCAGCGATTCCTTTCACAGCCGTTCCATGTTGCAGAACAATTTACTGGTATTCCTGGTGTATTGGTCGATATCAAAGACACCATCAAAGGATTTAATATGATTATGGATGGTGAGCTCGATCACCTGCCAGAGGCTGCCTTTAACCTCAAAGGTACCATTGAAGAAGCCATTGAAGCTGGTGAGAAAATGCTCGCCGAAGCCAAAGAATCTTAATCATTATGATTTTAGAAGTTGTTAGTCCTGAGGCTACACTATTCAGCGGAGAAGTGAACTCTGTTGCTGTTCCTGGCGCAAATGGTGCGTTTCAAGTCCTTGATAATCATGCACCGATTGTTTCAATTCTAAACCCTGGAACTGTAAAAATTGGAGGTAAAATTTCTCTTCCAGAAGAGACAGCCCACCATTTCAAACAACAAGGCGAGGAAACATTTTTGGAGTTACCAAACGGCGGAACTGTCGAAATGCAACAAAACAAAATTGTGCTATTGGCAGATTAGTGACTTATCGTCACAATCGAATACCCTATCTTTTAAAGATGAAATTGAATGACATGAAAGAGGTTAACGATCAGAGTATACGACAAAGTCATATTCATATCTTGATTTATGTCTTTTTCCTTTTTTTGATATCACAATTCCATCTGACTGCGCAAGAGACAGTTCTTGATGAAGTTATTGTCTCATCACCTCGAATTGAGCTCTCATTAAATCAGCAATCCCGATCGGTTGTAACCATTACTGCCGAAGAGATCGTTGAGAGTGGAGCAACAACTTTGGTCGATGTATTAGACAATGTTCCTGGGATCGAGCTTCGAAGTCGAGGAGCGCAAGATGTGCAATCTGACATCTATATTCGCGGCGGTGGATTTGATCAAGTTCTTCTATTGATTGATGGAATTAAGGTGGATAACCCACAAACAGGGCATCACACACTCAAT
>CACIJH010000038.1 GCA_902586905.1 uncultured Bacteroidota bacterium
AAATCGAGGAACTTTTGCTCATCATAGAAGCGATCTTCCCATGAGTCCCCTCCGAGCTCGTCAAGCTGCTCGCCTGCATAATTATAGGAAGCTCTTACAAAGATTTTGCCAGCTTCATAAGCCAAAGAAACGTTATAGATGTTTTCAACTGCACCAACCAATGGCACATCCGTTCTTCCTTCAACACTGTCAGTATCAGAGTCTGTAAAGGTGTAATTTGCTGCCAAGTTGAGGTTGTCTGAAAGTTGTTTTTGAAGAGCGACTTCAAAGCCAAACACAGTCGCGTTTTTCCCATTTCTTTTTTGAGTAAACTCATAATCAGAAACACCATTATAGGTATATCCATCTGCTGAATAGGTATAAATCCAATTGTCAATAGATTTGTAGAACAGCCCACCTGAAAGAATACCTGTATTTCCGATATACTTTTCTGCCATGATATCAAAATTGTTAGCAGCAGTTGCTTCAAGGTCAGAATTTCCAAATTCAACCTCATTGTCATCAGAATTGGAGTATTGATATGGCACCAAGTCGTAGTAGTCAGGGCGCGCCAAAGATTTAGAATAGGCGAGCGTTAGATTAAAATCATTCGACAAATTGTGTCTTATATTGATGCTGGGCAACACATTTGAATAATCTTTAGATCCGGTAGTTTCGGTAATATCATCTGGCGTCTCTCCAGTCTCCTCATCAAAGATTTGACCCACATAGCTCAGGTCAGTATTTTCCACTCGAACACCAGCAACAACTACCGTATTTGGGCCAATCCATTTTGGTAATCTCAAATATTGTTTGTTGTCATCACGTAACCTGCTGTTATTGTTTCATCAGCGTTGTAGTTGGCACCAGCAAATTCGTCCATGACATAGCTGTCAAAGTTAGGCCCGTTCACACCACCAAGAGCTAAACCTCCCAAATACCGAGCGTCCATAAAGTTTCCAATCACATATTTCGCTCCTGGCTCGTAGCTGTCGATATCGGCAGCAAACGTAGGCACCGTATGTAGATTCCCTAATCCCATATCGTGCTCAAACCAAATGTCATCGCGTGATTTGGACTGATCTTTGTATTTGGCACCAAACTTCAAGGAAGCAGATTGGCCATAAGGCAATTCAAAATTGATTTTAAACTGGTTGTTTTTTTCTTCTGTAAATTTTTGTGCTTCTTCAGTTTTTTTATACTTGTAATTAGTGTCGTCATTCCAAGAATCGTCCGCAAAATTTAAATATGGACGCTCGGGATCCGTGATATCCCATGGTGAATTGCCATTGTAAGGAATCTCTTTATATTCGTAGCGAGTATAGCGTTCATCAGGGCGGTGCTCGCTTGCCACAGCAGTAGAAACTTTCCAATCTATCGATAAGTTTCCAGCTTGGTGTTCACCACCAAGGCTATACTTTTCAAGGCGTTGGTCTTCTAAACGACGCCCTTTGTTTTCGTCGTTATCGATACCTCCTTTGGTCTGTTTGCGCACATTAAGCTCTTGATCCTCGTATTGCGCTCTCCAGCGGAATCGATTTTCCCAGTCATCACGATGGTTATAAATAGACTTGAAGAATAATGAATTACTAGCGTTTATGCTGTAATCTAGATTTAAAGAAACCGATCGACGTGTACGCTTTACATCATAGCGACGAATATCCATCTCTTCAATTTCTGATTTATCAATATCATCCCAATCTGCCGGATCATTCCATGCAAATTCAACGTTGTCTGAACCATAGTCCCGGGTTTGAATGGTAGAACTAAGCGTATAACTAAATTTGTCTGATAATTGATCTGCAACAACCAAAGCAAAGTTTGAGTTGTATCCGCCATCACGTATAGGGTTTCCTCCGCCAGAAATCGTAGCAGATGCACGAAATTCACTGGGATTAGAACGTGTAATTAAATTTACTGAACCTCCAATGGCATCTCCTTCCATATCGGGGGTTAAAGATTTTTTCACCACAATAGACTCAATCATGTTTGTGGGGATAAGATCCAACTGAATGTTTCGATTATCACCTTCTGCAGACGGAAGGCGGTCACCGTTTAGAGTAACCGAGTTGAGCTGTGTACCAAATCCACGCATGACAATGTTACGCGCCTCCCCTTGGTCATTTTGGACGCTAATCCCCGATATTCGCTTGATTGCATCTCCGATATTATCATCAGGATATTTTCCCGCTTGATCTGCAGTCACTACATTGGTTATGTTCAAACTATTTTTTTGTTGTTTGAGGGCTTTTGATAACCCACCAAAATAACTTTCAACAACCACTTCATCTAAGGTAGTGATTGCTAAGGAATCGTTTAGCTGTTCTTGTGCAGACATTGCCGCAACAACAAACAGCGCAATTAGAAGTAAATAAAGTTTTTTCATGTTAAATTATTTACTACAAATAAAAGACTTGTATATAAAGACAATGATTATACATTTTTATTAAAAATTTAACAAATTGTTGCGCAAAGACGTCCTGAAGGTGAACAAAAAGTTAACCATTGGGATTTTTTTTTTCGAACCCAAAATTGATGCTGGGCAACACATTTGCATAATCTTTAGATCCGGCTATTGAATTCATTTACTGTCTATTGTGTATTGTATAACTATTTACTCTGGTAAATGGGCTAAAACATTGAAGAATTTTGACAATGGAATTAAAACTTATATTAATTTGAATTAAATCTCAAGGTCCTTGATTTTTTAGTTTATTTATGACGGAAGTAGTTAGGTTAAAGAAACTCAAAAACAAAACCAACTTTTCTATTATTAAGAATTTAAAGTTTACGCAAATCACAATTAAAATAGTTCGATTTCACTCCCCTATTCTCCACAAATTATTTCCGGGAATAATAATTTATTCTGGAAGATAGCTTTTTAGCAAAACAGTCGACTTCTGCCCGAAATAGTTAGATTTAATTCG
>CACIJH010000039.1 GCA_902586905.1 uncultured Bacteroidota bacterium
ACACAGGTAACACCACGCTAACAGGTGTTACAGTAAGTGACACGATATTAGACTCAGCGGGCGTTGGCTTAACGCTCACAAGCGGACCTACTTATGGAGGCACTGGCACGTTTGATGGCATCTTGGATGTAGACGAGTCGGTGACTTATAATGCGACGTTTGTCATCACCCAGCAGGCGGTTAATGCAGGAGGTGTATCGAACACAGCGAGTGTAACGTCTAAGGATCCAGAAGGTAATGATGTAACAGACAGTACGGATAGTGCCACTGAGGATCTTATTCCACGCACGGCTGCAATGAGTGTTGTTAAGACGGCAAGTGTGGATGACAATGGCGACACTAAAAATGGAGTAGGCGATGTAATCCAGTACACAGTTACAGTAACGAACACAGGTAATGTAACCCTTACAGATGTAGATCTATCGGATGAGTTACGCTTAGGATCGTCTGCAGCTAACGTAGAGGACAATACAAATAATGACTCACCAGCAGGTGTTGATCTATGGACACAGGATCAGACGTTACTACCGGGCGAGTCGGCTACCTATGTTGCATGGTACATCATAGATGACACAGCAGCCAGCAGTGGTAAGGTGATCAACACAGCGATTGCAACAGCAGCTACCCCACTATCAGGCACTGATGCCACACTAAGTGTAACAAGTAACGAGGCCGTTGTGGACATTGCACCGATCCCATCGATCTTGGTTGAAAAGGAAACTACAACAGTTAGTAGTGGCGCTAATAATGTTCTTGATGTAGGTGAGACAATACTATACACAATTACACTTACCAACGATGGGAATACAACTCTTACAGGAGTATCGATTACAGATGTTGTGAAGGACTTAGATGGCACAGCATTTACCACACCAACCAATGCAATATCTTATACAGGTTCAAGCTTGGATGGATCAGATCCGCCAGCAGATAGTTTCTCTAACACATTGGCTGCTTCGGAGGTAGTTACTTTTGAAGCGTTACTTACGATTGATCAGGCGATGGTTGATGCAGGGGGAGTTGTCAATACGGTATCTGCTGTTGGTTATTCAGGAACGGATGAGTTAACATCTAGTGCTTTTACAGAAGAAACACTTATCGCAGCTTCACCAGCACTAACAGTGACTAAGACAGCAACTGTTGATCATGTTGGTAGTGCTGATGAAGGTAACCGAGTGGTTCGTGAAGATGATAGAATTTATTACACCATCACGATTACGAACACGGGTAATGTGAAGCTTACGGACTTGGCTGTTGTTGATGCGCTTACAGATGGAGCGGGTAATGATCTTGTGATGACAAGTGATCCGACCAATCAGTGGACGATTGCGAGTCTGGCTCCGGGTGCTGTTCAGACCTACACGCCATATTATACGATTGGTTCACCTGCAGCGCTAACAGGAAGCATAAGTAACGTAGTAACAGTTACTGGAGACACGCCAAACGGCACAGATGATATCACAGCGATTAGTGATGATCCAAATGACATGACTTCAGATCAGGATCCAACGGTTGTAGATACGGACTTGTTTGCATCGATTACCGTTACAAAGCAGGATCAGTTGATTGATGATGGAGACGGCGAGTCAGGCGTTGGTGACCTGATCGAGTATACAGTAACAGTAACCAACACAGGAGAGGTACCAGTGACTGACATTGAGCTTGTTGACACAATGACTTCAGGTGATGGAACGTCCTTGTACTTGACTTCACCGGGAGGTCACTCATCAACAGATGACACGCCTTGGGAGCTTGTGACATTAGAAGTTGGAGAGTCTGTTACTCTCACTGGGTTCTATGTCATAGAAGAAGCTGCCTTTAACACGGGAAGCGTAGTAAACGCTATTGTTGCCACAGGAGATAGCCCAAGTGGTACAGATGATGTTACAGCCAGCAGTGGAGATACAGTCACAAGCTTATCTCAGTCTGCATCGATTATTGTAACCAAAACGGCATCCCCAGACTCAGGAGTTTTTGCAGTTGGCGATGTGATTACCTATACGATTAAAGTTAAAAACACTGGTAACTCAGATCTTAACACGCTAACGATTGTTGATACGTTAAAAGACTTAGGCGATCAGGGTCTTGTCTTGACAACTGATCCTGTCTTTACAAGCTCAACAGATGCAAACACTACCTTCACGTCTGATCCAAATACAAGTGTATCAACATTACTGGTTGGAGAGGAAGTCACCTTCACAGCTACGTTTGCTGTCACGCAAGCAGCCATAGATGCAGGAGGGGTTAAAAATACAGTTAGCGTAACTGCCACAGCAGATGATGCAAAT
>CACIJH010000040.1 GCA_902586905.1 uncultured Bacteroidota bacterium
GAGTGGAGCGAGCAAGCACTCGTCGACAGTCGCTTGGGTAAAACAACCAACAAAAGCAATGCCCTCAATATGTCTTTTGGCTATGTTTATCGTCCGAATGATCAATGGGAACTTCGGTCGGTGTTGGCAAGTGGTTTTCGTGCACCCAATATCGACGATATGGGTAAAATACGTGAAAAACAAGGGAAACTCACTGTGCCCAATCCTGAGCTAAGACCAGAATATGCCTACACAGCTGATTTGGGTATTACTCGATATTTTGATCAGCGAGTATCTTTTGTACAGGCCAACCTGTTCTATACGATTTTGTCGAACTACATCGCTCGTCAACCCTATATGTTGCCCTTTGATCTGTCGTCTGATAGTTTTGCCACCATCACCCATTCAGGAGATGAATTGGAAACTTGGGCAAATACAAACGTAGGAGAAGCAACCCTACGTGGCGCTAATTTGCAATGGCAAGCAAAGCTGAGCAAAATCGTCAACTATAGTGGTCATATCAATTACACCCACGGTGAAACACGAAAAGATAAAATCCCCGTTGCATCCATTCTCCCTTGGCAAGGCACGCAGTTTTTGTCACTCAAAAAAGATCGCTTGCAGGGGCAGCTCTCCTTTGTTTTTGCAGGAAAAAAACACCCCAAAGACTACAGTAGTGGTGGTGAAGATGGATTGGAAGAAACACCCATCATCGGTCGTTCTGACACCACTGGTGAAATCGAATATGCTGGAACACCATCATGGCATCGCTTTGATCTGCGTTTGACCTACAACATCAATGCAACAACCAAAGTAGGTGCAGACCTCCACAATCTATTCGATGTGCATTACAAAGAATTTGCGTCGGGTATCTCTGCACCTGGACGTAGTTTACGCCTGCGTTTACAGTACAGGTTCTAGGTCCAAAAGCCCTCAACTTTTAGGGAAATTGGTTACTTTCGCAACTTATTACAAACTATGGCTTTTCCGTCGTATAAAAATTTAGATCTCGTATCGGTTTCCAAGGATATCCAACGCTATTGGGAAAGAGAGCTGACATTCGAAGCGAGTGTGAGTACTAGAGAAGGAGGACCCCCTTTTATTTTTTATGAAGGCCCTCCTTCTGCCAATGGCTTACCAGGGATTCACCATGTGATGGGACGTGCCATAAAAGATATTTTTTGTCGCTATAAAACCCAAAAAGGTTTTCAAGTCAATCGCAAAGCAGGATGGGACACCCATGGCCTACCCGTTGAGCTGGGTGTTGAAAAAGAACTCGGCATCACCAAAGAAGATATCGGAAAGACCATCAGCATCGATGAATACAATGCCGCCTGCCGTGAAGCAGTGATGCGATACACAGATGTCTGGAGCGATTTGACCAAACAAATGGGGTACTGGGTGGATATGGACGAGCCATACGTTACCTATACCTCCAAGTATATGGAGTCGGTGTGGTGGTTGCTCAAACAACTCTATGACAAAAAACTCATTTATAAAGGATACACCATCCAACCCTATTCCCCAAAAGCAGGAACAGGATTGTCTTCACACGAGCTCAATCAACCCGGCTGTTATCAAGATGTAACAGACACAACAGTCACTGCGCAATTTGAAACCCTCAACGAAACACTGCCCCCTCAACTTCAAGACGAAACCCCACTGCATATATTGGCATGGACAACCACCCCTTGGACCTTGCCATCCAATACCGCCCTCACTGTTGGGCCCTCAATCGACTATGTGGTCGTTTCCACTTTTAATCGTTATACCCATCTCCCCATACGTGTGCTACTCGCAAAAGATTTGGTATCAAAGGTGTTTGCAAAAGTCTTTCAACAAGTCGAAGCCAATGATGACTTGCTGTCTTACGACAAGAAAGGAAAAAACATCCCTTACCTCATCACTGATGAAGTCAAAGGTGCTGCGCTCGTTGGCATTCGATACAAGCAATTGTGGTCAGATGCACCCCTGCCACACAACAACCCAGAACATGCTTTCCGAGTGATTGCAGGTGACTTTGTCACCACTGATGACGGTACAGGGATTGTCCATACCGCCCCTACCTTTGGTGCCGACGATGCAGTAGTCGCCAAACAAGCAACCCCAGAA
>CACIJH010000041.1 GCA_902586905.1 uncultured Bacteroidota bacterium
ATTAGTATTTAATTTTTATTTACTCAACTTTAGTATTCGAAATGCTCCTTGAATTACCAATACAAAAACGATTGTTCCGATAATCAAATCAGGTTTGCTTGAATTCAGCCAATTTACCAAAAGCCCAGCCACTATTATTCCTAAATTAATAATCACATCGTTAGAAGTGAAAATCATACTTGCTTTCATATGAGCTTCTTTTTTACTTTTTGAGTTTTGTAAAATATATAGACAAATTCCGTTTGCAATAAGTGCAAAAATCGAAATAATAATCATTGTCCAAAAGTCGGGAAGTTTTTCATCTCCAAAAAATCTTCTCAATACTTCTATAAATCCAATAATTGCAAGTGTTATTTGAAAATATCCAGCGAGTTTTGCAATTTGTTTTTTTCTTGTCAAAGTTCCGCCAACCGCAAACAAACTAATTCCGTATACAAAGCTGTCGGCAAGCATATCCAAACTGTCGGCAACTAATCCCATTGATTTTGAGATTATTCCAGTTGTCATTTCGATTAGGAAAAAAGTGAAATTTATTCCGAGAACTGTCCAGAGTAGTTTTTTCTGATTTGAATTTTCACTAAACTCTGTTTTGTCGGTTTGTTCAGTCGAGATTTTCTTTCCCCCTAAATTCAGTTCGAAAACGGACTTTTCGATTTTATCAATTTCTCCGTTGTAAAAGACGGTCAATTTTCGATTTGGTATGTCAAAAACCAAATTCGCAATACTTGAAATACCTTCCAATTTCATTCGGATTAGATTTTCCTCGGACGGACAATCCATTTTGGTAATCTCAAATATTGTTTTATACATTCAGTTTCGGAATTTTAATTAGCGTTGTTAACAAAACTAAAATATAATTAAATAAGTATTCCCATAAATAAAGAGTTATTCTTGAGAATAAAAAGTGGAGCCAATAGGAGTGAAGTCGAACTATTTTGGGGAGGATATTCAAAAAATCATCAAAAATAATACTCCTTAAAGCCTAAGATTTAACTAATTTGACCGAAATATTTTTTTCTTTCATAATCAAAAAATAAACTCCCCTTTTTAAGTTTTCAGTATTAAAAATGTCATCATTTATTTTACATTCGATTTTTCGTCCAAACAAATCATAAAGTTCGATCAAATCATTTTCAGCCCCTTTTACTTTAAAAAAGTTATTAAATGGATTAGGGGTTACTAAAACAGATTTATGAAAATCTTCAATATTCAAATTGTTAATCATTCCATTTTTATCAAATTTTGATAAAAATTGCCAAATTTCATTGTTGGCTTCTATATCCATATTCCCAGATGTTCCAGGCCAGTCATGTGCTCCACCAATTACCTTCAATTCTTGTACTTCAACACCACCATCCCCGTTCAACCAAATTTTTCTTTGAATTGTACTTCCATCCAAAGTATTTGTATTAGTCACATCTGAAACGGACGGAATATTATCTGTTGAATTAAAATTCGTCCAGTACTCCGTAATTTCGTTGGCTGACAAATAGTATGAATCTAATCCCCAGCCTAGACAACAGCCCTGATATAGTGAGTGGGCATTAGTGTCATCAGTCCCAGGGATTAGCATTATTGCAGTTGGATGCTGAGGGGAACAACTTGAAAACCCTAAATTAGACCTTTCAGATTCTGACAGCATACTTCCTGATACAGATGCTATTCCAGCTATTTTATTGTTTAATCTACAAGCAAGCTCATATGAAAATATTCCTCCTTCAGAATAACCACATGCGTATATTCTATCTGAGTCAACAGAATAATCTCTACTAATTAAATTAATTATTGCATCAATAAAATTCGTTTCATCCCTTGGAGTACCGTTTGTAGCTTTATCAATCCATGAAATACTTCCGGTACTTGGGTCAGTAGTCGCCTCCGGATAAATCAATATAAAATTGTTTTCTTCAGCAAGTCCTCGCATGTCACTTGTATAGTTCATATAAGTGACTGGATCTCCACCCCCTCCATGAAAATTAAATAAAATTGGAATTGGATTATTTGCCGAGTAATTATTTGGGACATATAAATAAAAACGCCTATCTATTTGGTTATAGTTTATAGATTGAAATC
>CACIJH010000042.1 GCA_902586905.1 uncultured Bacteroidota bacterium
AAACAAGGAGACAGCTTGGAGCTAAACAGTGAATATATTGAGTATAGTGGAACAACAAAACTCGCCATTGCCAAACGCAAAGTAAAACTTGAAAATAATGAGTCTGTCTTGCGAACAGATTCGCTTTTTTTTGATCGACGAAAACAAGAAGCATATTACCAAACCACAGGGGAAATCACAAGTGAAGAAACAGTAATTCGCAGTCAATCTGGTACTTATGTTGTTGATGATAAAAAATATGAATTCATCTCCGACGTCGTTGTCACAGACCCCTCTTTCACTATTTTTTCGCAGCGAATGGATTATTACACTGACGTTCGTCATGCTTATTTTTATGGGGCAACAACAATCAACGGAGAGGACTATGATGTGTTTTGTCATCGAGGTTTTTTTGACTCCAATCTCAAAAAAGGGTATTTCCAAAACCGAGCAACTGTTGACTACAATCTGAGAAATATCAAAGGGGATAGCATTTATTTCGATGATCATATTCAGTATGCAGCAGCAGCTAGAAACGTGCAAATCACTGATACCATTGGCAATAATGTCATTCGTGGAGAGTATGGAGAAGTATTTAAAGACAAGGATTCGGCGATTGTAACCCAAAATCCGATTGCAGTAAAACTGGTGGATAAAGACTCCCTGTATATCCACGCCGATACACTCTTGGCTACAGGTCCGGCAGAGAATAGAATACTCACAGGCTATTATGGGGTTCGCATTTACAAAACAAACCTAAGTGGGGTTTCTGATTCTATACATGTAGATCAAAAATCAGGACTTATTCAACTGCTGCGCTACCCTATTGGCGATCGAGAATCACAGCTTTTGTCTGCCAGTGATATGACAAAGAGAAATCCTGTTTTGTGGTCTGCAAAAACACAGATAGGTGGTGATTTGATTCATCTGTTGACAGACTCAACGACGAATGCGATTGATTCACTTAAGATTTTTAACAATGCTGTCGTTGCTGAGCAAGATTCCCTCAATCCCCTTCAATTTAATCAAATGAAAGGTATTTATTTGCTTGGCAATTTTGAAGACAATGAGCTAAAGACAATTGATATTGATAAAAATGCTGAAATGTTGTATTATTTGTATGACGACACCACGCAAGATTTAATTGGAATCGATAAGGCCATTAGCAGTGCCATGCGACTTCAGATGGAAGACAATCAAATTCAGTCTATATCTTTTTTAACGAGACCTGATGGGGCCGTTTATCCAATCGAAGAACTGCCACTCAATGAACAGAAACTACCAGGTTTTTATTGGCGTGGGGATGAAATGATTTTATCAAAAAATGATTTGTTGATTGATGAAGTGACAAAGGAAAATCAAACGCCATCAAAAATGAGCAAAATCATGCCTGAATTAAAACAAAAATAAGATGAGTCAAACAATACGAGATTTTTTCTTTACTCATCAAGCGCAAACAACAGCGCAACCCATTGGGCTTGAAATAAAGAAGGCGCGTGGCAGTTATATCATCGATAAAAACAATAAAAAGTATCTCGATTTTGTAGCAGGTGTTTCTGCTTGTACCCTGGGACATTGTCATCCCAAAGTGATTCGTGCAGTTCGTTCTCAAATGAGAAAATACCTCCACGTGATGGTGTATGGTGAATTTGTGCAAAACGAACCAGTTCAACTGGTCAAACTGTTGGCGGATCACTTACCCAAAAAACTCTCATGTACCTATCTCACAAACTCTGGAACTGAGGGAATTGAGGGCGCACTTAAGCTTGCGAAAAGAGCAACTGGCAGGCAAAATATTATCGCTGCCAATAATGCCTATCATGGCAATACGCAAGGAGCCATGAGCGTGATGGGGTATGAAGAGCGAAAAAGAGCTTATCGACCCCTGATCCCTGGGACGTCTTATATACAGTTTAATGACTTTGACGATATTGAAAAAATCAATACCAAAACTGCTGCAGTCATACTAGAGACAGTCCAAGGTGGTGCAGGGTTTATCGTTCCGTCCAAAGACTATATGAAGGCAATCAGAGAACAATGCGATAA